>JANYGI010000208.1 GCA_025362495.1 Byssovorax sp.
CGAGCTCGGCGCGTGGAATCACAAGCACGCGGCGACGATGGCCGAGACCCTGGAAGACGTGATCAAGCTCTTCCCGCGCATCGGCGAGCGGATGAAGCAAGAGGGCGGCACGCTCTCCGGCGGCGAGCAGCAGATGCTGGCGATCGGCCGCGCGATGATGGGCCGCCCCGCGATGCTGCTCCTCGACGAGCCCTCGCTCGGCATCGCGCCGCGCCTCGTGGCCGACATCTTCGAGGCCATCGCGCGCATCGCCGAGGCCGGGACGACGATCCTGCTCGTCGAGCAGAACACGCGCCTCGCCCTCAAATACTCGATGCGCGCGTACGTCCTCCGCACCGGCGAGATCGCCATGAGCGGCCCCTCGAAGGAGCTCGCTCAGAACGAAGAGATCAAGAAGGCCTACCTGGGCGGGTAGGTCATGCCGCGGGCGCGAACACCTCGAGCGCGCCCGGCATCACCTCGACCTCGAGCGGCAGCTTGCCGAGCGGCTCGCCGTCGACGTCGAGCAGGTACTTGTCCACGATGCCTTTGTTCACGAGCTCGATCGTGATCTTGTCGCAGCGAAAGTGCTTCGTCTCGGGGCTCTTCAGGTGCGCGCCCGTGTAGATCTTCGACGAGCCCATCGCGAAGTTGAGGCGCGACGCGGAGCCCATGTCGACGACCTCGAACATGCCGTCGTCGAGCTCGGCCATCGGCGCGACGAACATGCCGCTGCCGAAGTAGCGACCGTTGCAGATGGCGAGCATCCGCGAGTGGATCTCTTCCTGACGGGAGGTCCCGCCCTCGTGGATGGTGCAGTTGAGCACGCCGATTTCGCTGTTGATCAAGCCCTTCAGCGACGCGGCGAAGTAGGCGACCGTGCCGCCGAGCGCGCGGCTCCCATCGGCGACGTACTGATCGACGAGCCCGCCCATCCCGATCGAGAGGATGTTGATGAAGTAGCTCTGCGACGGCTCTTCGTTGTGATCGAGGTACGAGAAGCGACCCACGTCGACGGCGCGCGTCTTCCCGCCGGCGATCGCCGCGCAGTACTTGTCAAGGCGGTGGTCGATGCCGAGCGTCTTGCGAAAGTCGCCGCCCGTGCCCTGGCCGATGATCCCGAGGCGCGTTCCCTTCGCGCCCTTTTCGCGCGCGGCCATCAGCCCCGCGACGACCTCGTGGATCGAGCCGTCGCCGCCGACCGCGATCACCGTCTCGCGCCCTTCCAGCGCCGCGTCGCGAGCGATCTCCACGGCGTGACGACCGCGCTCGGTGAAGGTCGTGTCGAAGCTGCCGAGGCTGCGCTCGATCGGGTCCTGCATCCTGGCGAACAGCGAGCCGGTGCGGCCCCCGCCGGCCCGCGGGTTCACGATCAGAAGAGGTTTCATCATGCCATCCAGAGAGGGAGTCAGGGAGGAGGTGGAGAAGACGCGCCAGCCTATCGCGAGATGGTCCTGGACGTGACGCTCCGATGTGTCACCGCGTGAATGACGCCGGAGCGCGCGGCAACCGATGCTCCGTGCGCGTAAGAATGTCTTCATGGGCGCTGGTGGCCGCGGCCGGGATGGTCGCGACCGGGTGCAGCGCGCGGCGTCAGGTCGCCTCGGCGGGGGAGCCCGGGACGACGACGATCCTCGTGGAAAACCAGGTCGCTTCGCCCGACGAGCTCGACCGGTTGCTGGTGACGATCGACGACGCGACGGTGCCGCTGTCCACGCTGCCTCCGCGCGGCGAGGTGCCGTCGGCGCTCACGGCGCTGCGGCTCGCGCCGGGGGCGCACACCATCTCGGTCCGCGTGGCGACGCACGGCGCGGGCGACGATCGCGCGGTCGTGGCTGCGGCGCAGACGTTCCACGTCGCGGCGGCGGCGGCCTCGATCGGCATCGCGGTGCGCAGCCGCCCCGAGGGCTCTGCCGAGGGGCGCATCGCCGTCGATCTCCAGATGCGCGGTGGCCACATGGCGGCCGAGCTCGGCGCCGGTGGACCGGTGAGCCAGGCCGAGCGCTGCGCCCCGCTCCTGCCCACGCCGCGCGCGCTCTGCCGCGCCGCGAACGACATGGACGAGGCGGCGGGCCGCAACGATCTCGTCGGCGTGCTCTGCGTGCGCGACAAGCTGACGACGATGCGTCAGCTCGCGCTGATCGGCGCCCCGGCCGAGCCGCACGTGCTCGAGCTGTCCCGCGCGATCGATCATTGCGTTCGCAACGACGTCATCGGCGGGCCCGATGGGACGACGGTGCTCAAGGGGCCTGCCGCCCTTTGATTCAGCCGCTCAGCGCGGCCAGACGACGCCGCGCTGCTCCAGATCGATGATCGTGTCGGCGAGCGTGTCGCCCGGATCGCGCGGCGCCCAGCCGAGCTCGCTCCGCGCCTTCGCGGCGTTCACGTACCAGAAGCACTGCGACATCTCGGCGCTGATCCGGTCGACCGTCTCGATCTGCGGGAGGTGCTTCGACGCGCGCTCCATCAGCTCGGCGCCGAGGCGCGCGAGCGTCAGGCTGCGCGGCACCTTCACGCGCGGCGCGGGCACACCCGAGATGCGCGCGAGACGGGAAAAGAAGGCCTCGATCGTCAGGTTGGCCGCGGAGACGAGGTAGCGCTCGCCGGCGCGGCCGCGCTCCATCGCCAGGATCATCGCCGCGGCGGCGTCGCGCGCGTCGACGAACGAGAGGCCGCCCGCGGGCACGAAC
>JANYGI010000221.1 GCA_025362495.1 Byssovorax sp.
ACCTCTGTCCGCTGGCGCGGGAAGGAGGCACCGCAGCCCCAACCGTGGTATCAGGCGACTCTCCGGGCCCGCCGGATTTTACACCGTGACTTGCGTTCGGCTTGCGTCCGCGGGCGCCCGCCGATAGCGTTGGGCATGGCGTTCGCCGATTTGAAGAATGACTTCGTTTTCCGGCGCATCTTCGCGACGCATCCGGACATTCTTCGAGGCTTGCTCAACGACCTGCTCGAGCGGACGGACGATCGCGTCATCGAGGTCATCGAATACCTGCCGAGCGAGCAGTTACCGCTGGTGATCGGGGCGAAGCTGTCGATCCTGGACGTCCGCTGCAAAGACCGGGCGGGGACGACCTTCGTGGTCGAGATGCAGCTCATCCACGTCCCGGGGTTCATCAACCGGGTCGTGTACAATGCCTGCAAGGCTTATGTCAGTCAGCTCGCGTCCGCTGAGAAGTACACGAAGCTGACGGACGTGGTGGCCATCTCCATCTGTGACTTCGAGCTATGGCCGGACGCCGAGCAAGACGAGCAACAACTGGAGCACATACCCATGCTCAGCCGCTGGAGTATGACGGAGAGCAAGTCGGGCAATCACGGTCTCTTGCAGGTGCAGTATGCGTTTCTGGAGCTGCCAAAGCTACGCAATCTGCCCCAGAGCAAGCCCGATGCCGGAGCATCGTACTGGGCGTGGCTGTTCGTGCACGCGCCGGAGCTGACCGAGATGCCGACGGATCTCCCGGAAGGTCCCTATCGGGATGCGCTGGAGCTTGCCAACAAGGCGACCTTTTCGCAACAGGAGCTCGACGCGTACCAGAAGGTGAAGGACGAGATCGAGCAAGTGCGTGAGCTCGCCGAAGCCAAGCTGGCCGAGGGAGAGGCCGTAGGCTTTATCAGAGGGCATATGTCCGGCAAGGCCGAAGGCAAGGCCGAAGGCAAGGCCGAAGCGATAGTAGCTATCTTGGCAGCACGCGGGATTTCATTGAACGAAGGCAGTCGCGCTCGTATCACTGGATGCTCGGACGTGGCGACGCTCGATAGGTGGCTCGTCCTCGCGGTCTCCTCATCCTCCGTGGAGGATGTGCTGAATTCGTCGTGAGCGCGAACGCGCTGGGCGGCCCAACAAGGCGCTGGTTCCGACGGGCGCTTCTCGCCCGCGGCAGACCGCCAAGGCGTTCGGCGGGCGGGGAGCGCAGCTCATTCCGTGCAGATCCGAAATCCTCACTCATCCGTTGGGCACCGCCTCGAATCTCGGAATTCAACGCAAAGGCGCGGAGACGCAGGGACGCAAGAAGACGGGGATTGAATGAAGGAGAATGAGATAGCTGCGATCGTCGTCGCTGCGGCGATCGAGGTTCATCGCACGCTCGGAGGGCCAGGACTGCTCGAGGTCGTGTACGAGGAGGCGCTGGCCTTCGAGCTCGAATCGCGCGGACTGACGGTGATCCGACAGAAGGCCGTCCCGCTCATGTACAAGAGCAAACGGCTGGCCTCCGACCTTCGCCTCGACCTGTTGATTAGCGACCTCGTCATCGTGGAGTGCAAGGCGACGACCACCTACAATAGCCTGTTCGAGGCCCAGGCTCTCACCTACCTGCGTCTGTGCGACCTCCGACTCGCGCTCGTGGTCAACTTCGGCGAACGGCAGGTGAGGCAGGGTATCCATCGCGTGGTAAACGGGCTCCAAGAGTGAACATCAATCTCCCTCTTCGCCTTTTTGCGCCTCTGCGTCTCCGCGCCTTCGCGTTCAAATCCGGCCCTCTATGGCGAGCAACCCCGCCACTACATCTCGGCAGCGATCCCACGACAGCCAAGCAACCGCCCAACTGGGCGCTGGTGCACGACGGGCGCTATGCGCCCGCGGCTCATCGGCGAGGCGTTCTGCGGGCGGGCACCGCGGCAAGAAACGATGGCATGGCCTCGTGGCGCCCGACGCCTCCGGAAGATCGCTCGACGCCGCGCCCGGCGCCGGCGTCCTCTCACGTCACGCAAACCGCACGGAGTAGATGGGCGGGAGGTTGTTGCCCACCGTCGTCCAGCTCTCGCCGCCGTCGTCGCTGACGTAGAGGTTCCCCGTGGTGCTGCCGAAGGCCACCACACCTTCCTTGTTGGCGAGGGCGTGACGATAGACCACGTCGTACGCGCACTCCTGGGGGAGGCCGCGACGGAGCGCCTTCCAGGTCTGCCCGCCGTCGTCGGTGCGCGCCACGAAGAGCCTCCCGTCGATGGCCGTGCGCTGCTGATCGGAGCGGCCGGGGACGACCCAGGCCGTGCGGCCGTTCTTCGCGTCCGCCGTGATCGGGAAGCCGAAGTGGACGCCCTGCTCGGGCACGCTCACCTTGCGCCAGGACCTCGCCGCGTCCGCGCTGTAGTAGATGCCAGTGTGGTTCTGCTGCCAGACGTGGTCTGGATCGCCCTCGCACTGCTCGATGTAATGCGGGTCGTGGCCCCACTCGGCCTCTGGCTCGGGCGTGTGCTCGAGGAGCATGCCTTTGTTGGCGCTGTGCCACGTCTGCCCGCCATCCCTGGTCTCGATGACTCCCGCGGTCGAGACGGCGACGAGCATCCGGCTCGGATGCCGCGGATCGATCACGATCGAGTGGATACCGGGCGCGAACTCGCCCTCCGAGGCCGGCGTGCCGAACCACTTCGTCTCGCCCTTGCCCTCGCCCGCGAACAGGTCGCCGCCGCGCGACTCGTGGTTCCAGAGGGGTCGGTTCAGCTCGAACGAGGCGCCCGCGTCGCGGCTCACGAAGAGGCCGCCGGGGATGGTCCCGACGTGGATGCGGCCTCCCGGACCGAAGGCGATGACCCAGAGCTTGGCCAGCGTCGCCGGCCTGGTCGAGATGCGCCAGCCGATCCCGAAATCCGACGCGTCGTCCGCGTACATGTCCTGTCCGATGTAGCGCGCGCCCTCTGGGTACTTGATCTGAGCCGGCGCGTCGGCCCACGTGGCGCCCTCGTCGTCCGAGATCGAGAGCTTCGCGCCCCAGTGACCATGACCGAGAAGGGCCCAGAGCCGCCCGGTGTACGGGTCGCGCGCGACGAAGCTCACGCCCATCCCGGCGTGGCCAGCGGCCTGCGCGCGCCACGAGCCGCCCGTCTTGTCGACGACGAAGGTGCCCTTCCGGGTGCCTACGAGGATGCGAGATGCCATGTGAGTCAACCTCCACTCAATGCTTGAAAAATGTGAACCTCGGAGCCCGGGCCGACCGCGTCGGAGAGCCCGCGGCGGTCGCGGATCATCTGCTTGTCGACGAAGACGTTGACGTGCGTCCGCAACCGGCCCCGCTCGTCGCAGATATAGAAGCCGATGCCGGGCGCCGTACGCTCCAGGGCCTGTACCACCTCGAAGGCCGTGGACGCCTCGACCGCGATCTCCTTCCCCTCGAGCCGCGGGAAGAAGCTGAACAGGTGACGGGTCAGGTGCACAGTGACCATGGCCGATCCGTCGCACAGGTCCGGGCCCTCGCGCAAGAGCCTCGCGACAGGGCTCGGCGGCGCGCACGCGGCGAAGAATTGGCTTGTCTTGGCCCGAGCGTCGGGCGATCTTCCCCCGGCCATGCGCGCCCGCCCCGCCGTCGTCCTCGTGCGCGTCGGGCCGCAGCAGCACACTCTCCCTCACCACCACCCGACCTCGGAGGTTCCATGAAGCGAGTCACTGGCATTGGCGGCATCTTCTTCAAAGCCAAAGACGCTCCGGCACTACAGGCCTGGTACAAGCGGCACCTCGGAGTCGACGTCCAGGAGTGGGGCGGCACGGCTTTCCCGTGGGCCGACGGCGAAGGCAAGCCGGTGGCCGGATCCACCGTCTGGTCCATTGGTTCGGCACAAAGCGACCAATTTGCGCCCAGCACCGCACCCTTCATGGTCAATTATCGGGTCGAGGATCTCCACGGCCTGGTCAACGTCTTGCGCGAAGAAGGCTGCAACGTCCTCGAAAAGATCGACGATTCCGAGTACGGAAAGTTTGCCTGGGTCATCGATCCAGAAGGCAACAAGGTAGAGCTCTGGCAACCGCCCCTCGGCCAATGAGGAAGGCGGCGCACGTGGACGGGGACATCGGCGGGCACGATCTCCCCGATCCCGATCCCGATCCCGATCCCGCTACCGGCGCCTGCGACTACCGCGGCAAAGCGCGGGAGATCATCCTGATGTGGTCGAGGCCCTCCGGGCAGCCGCCCCGGGAGAGACGATGAGCCGGCCCACCGATCTCCAGGCCACCTACGATCGCGTCGCCGACGAGTACGTGCGACGCATCTTCCACGAGCTCGACGACAAGCCCTTCGATCGCGAGATCCTGACCCGCTTCGCCGAGCGGGTCCGGGGGCGCGGCTCGGTGGTCGACATGGGCTGTGGCCCGGGCCACGTCGCGCGGTTCCTGCACGCGCTCGGCGTCGACGTGACTGGCCTCGATCTCTCGAATGGCATGGTCGAGCGCGCCCGCGAGCTCAACCCCGGGATCCCGTTCCGGCAGGGCGACATGTGCGCGCTCGACGTGGCGAGCGCGAGCCTTCACGGCATCGTGGCCTTCTACTCGATTGTCCACCTCGGCCCGGAGTCGCTCGTCGCCGCGCTCGGAGAGCTGCGCCGCGTCCTCGCCCCCGGCGCTCCCCTTCTCCTCGCGTTCCACATTGGCAACGACACGGTTCATCTCCGCGAGTGGTGGGGTCACGAGGTCGAGGTCGACTTCGTGTTCTTCGATCCTGAAGCCATCAAGATCCGGCTCGAGCAGGCGGGGTTCCGGATCGCCCAGGCGCTGGAGAGGGAGCCGTATCCCGACGTCGAGCACCCGAGTCGACGCGCCTACCTGCTGGCCGAGGCCTCTCGGCCGTGACGAGCCGTCACGGTCGCTCCGAGCGAGGACATCCGACGAACATGAACACGGATCCGGTCGAGCCCGCTGAAGTCGTCCTCGAGGCCGCCACGCCGGCCGACGCCTTGCTGCTATCCAATCTCCTCGAGCTCTACAGTCACGATCTCAGCGCGGCGTTCCCGGACGTCGAGATCGGTCCCGACGGGCGCTTTGGCTACAAGAAGCTCCCGCTCTACTGGTCGGAGCCCGAGAGTCGGTTTCCGTTCCTCATCCGGTCCGGCGCCCGGATCGCGGGGTTCGCGCTCGTCACCCGCGGCTCACCGGCGTCCGATGATCCCGCCGTCCACGATGTCGCCGAATTCTTCGTGCTCCGGCGTCACCGCCGCTCCGACATCGGTCGCAGGGCGGCCATCCTCTTGTGGAACCGTTTCCCCGGCCCGTGGACGGTTCGCGTCTCCGGAGGCAACGCGGCCGCGCTGCCCTTCTGGTCCCGGATCATCGCCGATTTCACCGGCGGCACGGCGACCGAATTCACGCGCCCCGGCGAGCCGCATCCGTGGCGGGTATACTCCTTCGACAGCAGACCTCGGCCCGGCGCTGCAGGTGAGCAAACCCCATGACCGACCTCCGCGCGTGGATTCGAAGCTGGTTCAGCACGACGTCAGGAGCGGCCATTGGGCCCTCGGGGCCGGACGCGCCTCCGCGTCGCCTCGCATCCATGACGTTCACCGAGGCGCACAACGACTTTGCGCTCGCGCTCGGCGGCCGGATCCTCCGTGCGCCGGGCAACCTGGTCTTCTCTCCGCTCAGCGTCCGGGTCGCCCTCGCGATGGCCTACGCCGGCGCGAGGGGCGAGACCGCAGAGCAGATGAGCCGGGCACTCCGCTTCGCGCCCTCCGAGGCGAGCCAGCACGCCGATCTCGCCGGGATCATTCGCGATCTGACGCGCGCGACCGGCGGCGGTCACCAGTTGCTGGTGACGAGCTCGCTCTGGATCCAGAAGGGCGCACCGCTCCTGACTCCCTTCCTCGACACCGTCGCGCAGTACGGCGACGGCGGCCCGAACCACGTCGATTTCCGGGGCGACGCCGAGGCCGCGCGCCGGACCATCAACCGATGGATCGACGGCGCGACGAAGCAGCGGATCCGCGAGCTCGTCGCGCCGGGCGGCGTCGACGCGGACACCCGGCTCGTCCTCGTGAACGCGGTTCATCTCAAGGGAGCATGGGAGTTGAAGTTCTCCAGGGAAGCTACCCGCGACGAGGCGTTTTACCTGGAGGGCGGCCGCAAGGTGCGGACCCCGCTGATGTACCAGCAAAGGACGGTGCGCTACGTCCAGGCGCGCGGCTATCAGGCCGTGGAGCTCGATTACAAGGGAGGCGATCTCGCGATGCTCGTGCTCCTCCCGGACGATCGAAATGGTCTGGCGGACCTCGAAAAACGGCTGTCGGAGCCCATGCTCCAGGACTGCACGGCGCAGATGCTCTCGCGCGCGGTCGACCTCTTCCTGCCGAGGTTCAAGCTCACGTGGGGAGCCGTCGAGCTGCGCGACCACCTGCGCGAGCTGGGGATGCCGCTCGCGCTCACGCGCGGTCAGGCCGACCTCTCCGGGATCGACGGTTGCGCGCCGCCGAGCGAGGATTCGCTGTTCATCTCCGGAGTCGTCCACGAGGCCTTCATCGACATGAACGAAGAGGGGACGGAGGCCGCCGCCGCGACCGCGGTCCTCGTGCCGATGTGCGCCGCCATGGCACCCTCGAAGCCGCCGCCGGTCCCCGTGTTCCGCGCTGATCACCCGTTTCTGTTCGCCATCCGCGACCGGAAGAGCGGTGTCATCCTGTTTCTCGGGCGCCTGGCCGACCCTTGGAAGGAGCGATGAAGCGGCGCGATTTTCTCCCGGACAATCGAGGCCGCGCCGGCGGCACCGGCCGCTCCGCCGGGTTGACGGAGCACTCCAATCCATCCGAGGACATACCGATGAAGATCGACGACTTCGTGCGTGACTACTGGCTCAGCATCGACGCGCTCGACATGGGCCGATTCCTGAGCTTTTTCGCGCCGGACTGCACGATGGGCTTCGGGAGCTATCCGCTCGTGCACGGGCTCGAGGGCGTGCGCGCAATGATCGCCCCGGTGTTCGCCGGCGTCGCCGGGATGCGCCACCAGCGCCTCGGGCTCTGGATCGACGACGACGCCACCGTGGCGCGCGGCGAGGTGACGTACACGCGCCACGACCGGAGCACCGTGACCATCCCGTTCATGACCCACTTCGTGTTCGCGGAGGGGCGCATTCGCTCCACCCACGTTTACATCGACATCGCGCCCCTCTACGCGCAGAGCGCCGCGGCGTAGCGCCGGCCTCGCCCGGTCCCCGACCGCGCGACGATTGCCTTCCGCGCCGCCGCGCGCCGCGTGTAAATAGCCCGCATGGCAACCCTCGAGCTCGAGCTCCCCCGGCTGTGCGGTCAGCTCCTCGTCACCGGTTTTGAAGGCACCGAGCTCACGCCCACGTTCGAGAAGGCGCTGCGCGATGGCCTTCGGGGCGGGGCGATCCTCTTCCGCCGGAACCTCCCCGACATCGCCACCGCGTCGCGCCTGTGCGAGGCGATCCGCTCGGCTTCTCCCGCGGATCTGCCGCCCTTCATCGGCGTCGATCAGGAGGGCGGCCGCGTCACGCGCATGCCGGCGCCGTTCCTCACGCTGCCGCCGATGCGCGAGCTCGGACGGCTCAACGATCTCGACCTCGTCCGCCGCGCCGCGCGCGCGGTCGCCACCGAGCTCGCCGCCGTGGGCTTCAACCTCAACTTCGCGCCCGTGCTCGACGTCGACTCCAACCCGGCGAACCCGATCATCGGCGACCGATCTTTCGGCCGCGATCCGCGCACCGTGATGCGCAACGCCGTCGCGTTCCTCCAGGGATTGCAGGATAAAAACGTCCTCGCGTGCGGCAAGCACTTCCCGGGGCACGGCGACACCTCGGTCGACAGCCACTTCGATCTGCCGGTGATCCACCACGATCGCGCCCGGCTCGAGCAGATCGAGATCCCCCCGTTCCGCGCGGCGTCCGGCGCGGGGATCGCCTCGTTCATGACGGCGCACGTCGTCTGCGAGGCGCTCGATCCCGGCGTCCCCGCCACGCTCTCGCGGGCCATCTGCGCGAGCCTCCTCCGCGCCGAGATCGGCTTCGAAGGCGTGCTCTTCTCCGACGATCTCGAGATGGCCGCCGTCGCCGCGCGCTACCCGATCGAAGAGTCAGCGGTCGAGGCGATCTGGGCCGGCTGCGACGCGCTCCTGGTCTGCAAGAGCGAGGAGCTCGCCTCGCGCGCGCACGCCGCGCTGGTCCAGAAAGCCGAGAAAGACAGCAAATTTCGCGATCGCTGCGTCGAGGCCGCGACCCGCTGCCTCAAGATCCGGAGGCTCTGCCCGCCGCGCCCGATCACCTCGCCCATCGCCCTCGGCGAGATCGTCGGCGGCGCCCCGGGCAAGGCGATCCTCGCCGAGATCACCGCCGCGATCGCCGCCCGCAAGCAGGCGATGAGCTGAAGGTCCGGCCATGGCGCGCATCCTCACGACCCCCCGCCTCGTCACGTGCGATCCGGCGCGCGCCACGCTCGCCGATCCGCTCGGCGTGATCGACGACGCGGCGATCGTGATCGCCGAAGGCCTCGTCCTCGCCGTCGGGACGCGCGCCGAGATCCTGGCCGGTTACGCCGATTTCCCTGTGGAACCAGCGGGAGGCGTGATCACGCCCGGCCTCGTCGACGCCCACACCCACGCTCCGTGGATGGGCTCGCGCGACGGCGAGTACGCGCTGCGCATGGCGGGCGCGGGCTACGAGGCGATCGCCGCGGCCGGCGGTGGGATCGTGGCGAGCATGCGGGCGGTGCGCGCGGCCAGCGTCGAGGCGATCGCGGCCGAGCTCGCGGCGCGCCTCGGCCGCATGGCGGCGCTCGGCGTCACCACGGTCGAGTGCAAGAGCGGCTACGGCCTCGACGAGGCCTCGGAGCGCAAGCAGCTCGAGGCCATCGCCGAGGCTTCAAATCGAGCCGATCTGCCGCGCGTCGTCCCCACGTACCTCGCCCTCCACGCGCTCCCGCCCGAGGCCGCGGGCGACCGCGACGCCTACGCCGCGACGGTCGCCGCGAAGTGGCTCCCGGCGATCGCCGCGGCGGGGCTCGCGCGCTTCGTCGACGCGTACGTCGATCGCGCGGCGTTCTCGGCCGATCAGGCGCGCCCCGTTCTGCTGCGGGCGCGCGATCTCGGCCTCGGCGTGCGCCTCCACGTCGGCCAGTTCGCCGATGTCGGCGGCGCCGAGCTGGCGTCCGCGCTCCACGCGAGCTCGGTGGATCATCTGGAAATCGTGGGACCGCAGGGCATCGCGGCGCTCGCGGCGGCGGGCGTCCGCGCCGTGCTCCTCCCCGTCGCGAGCTTCACGCTCCGCCAGGATCCGCCGCCGATCGCGGCCCTCCGCGCGGCCGGCGTGCGCCTCGTCGTCGGGAGCGACGCCAACCCGGGCACCGCGCCCACCGAGAGCCTGCCGCTCGCGCTGGCCCTCGCCGTGCGCTCCTACGGCCTCACGCCGGCCGAGGCGCTCCTCGGCGCCACGCGCGAGGCGGCCGCGTCGCTCGGCCTCGCCGACGTCACCGGGGCGCTCCGCCCGGGCCTCGCCGCCGATCTCGTGAGCTGGGACTTCGCGCACGAGAACGCGATCGTGCAGCCCTGGGGCACGCGCCGGACGATTGCCGTCCTCCGCGGCGGGCGCCCTCTGCTGCCTGTTTTGTAATTGTCCAGTGACACTGCGACCTGTATCGTCGCCGACATGACGTCTCGTGTTCCGTTCTTCGCCGCCGCGCTCCCGGTCCTCCTGGGGTGCATGTCCGTACTCGGCTGCTCCTCGGGGGAAATCCCCCTGTCCACTCCCGTCGACGTGGCAGGCACGTGGACCGCGGACTTCCTCGTCAATACCAGCGACGCCACCACCGGCAAAGAGGTGAACCCCTTCGGCGAGATCACGCTGGCGGCGGGCACCCTCAAAACGTCTTCCAACGAGTACGTCGGCGACGCGACGCTGGTCTCCACGGTGTTTGCGCCCCAGGGCAGCGTCGACAATCCCAAGATGGATTCCCAGGGCACGCCGCTCGCGGAGAACGTGGGTGCCGCGACCTACGGTGGGACCTGGAGCTCGGCCGCGTACGAGGGCAACACGTCGTTCGATCTGTCGGTGAGCTGCGAGAAGATCATGCTCACGGCGCAGCGCCCGGATCTGATGGCCGTGTGCGGCGGGGATGGATTCGACGCGTCGGTCGGCGCGACGTGCCAGCGGCCCGACGGCGCGACCACCTTCTCGTGCCACTTCGGCGCCGGCGATATCGTGTTTCATCGCAAGTGACGGCGCGCCGCCCGGCGCACACCGCTCCTCGGGGGCCGCGCGCTCGCGCCCGGTCCGCGCCTCGCGACAGGCCATCTCCGAGCGGATGACCGAGCACGCGTTCGACCTGGCCCGCGACCAGGTCGAACGTCACGCGGCCCCGATCGCTAGTTGCAGCAGTACGCTTTGGCCGCGTAATCCGTCGTCGGGCCGCCGAGGATCCGCGTCAGGCTGCACGACCAGGTCTGCATCTGCGTGCTAGGCGTGCTCCGCCCGATGGCGATGCTCGTCGCCCCGTCGCACGCGCCGGAGACGATCTGCGTCCCGCTCGGGCAATACGCGGCCATCGACACCGTGTCACCGACGTTCCCGCCGAGCGTCTTCGGCGTCCCGGTGATCCACTGACAGTGGTTGATCCCCGAAGGGCCCATGGGCCCCGCAGGCCCCATGGCGCCGGCCGGCCCGACAGCGCCAGTCGGACCCTGTGGCCCGGCCACGCCCGTCTCGCCGATCGGCCCCTGCGGGCCTTGAGGCCCCATCGGTCCTTGCGGTCCGGCGGGCCCCTGCGGCCCTTGCGCCCCCGCCGGCCCGACGAGCTCCATCTGCGCGCCCACCCAGGCACCCTCCGCGTCGATCACCTGCTTGCCGCCGATCGTCAGGGACTTGGCGTGGAGGTCCCCCGTCGCGTCCCGGGCCACGAGCGCGAATGGCACGCTCCCCAGCGCGGCGCGCGGGCTCATCTCGTCGTCGTCCCCGACGGTGATCCCGAGATACCGCGGCTCGGCGCCGTCGATCGCCCCGTCGATCGGGGTCGTATCGCCGAGGTTGACGGCGTAATAGCCATCATCGAAGGCCACCTCGTGGGCCTCCATCCACACCGGATCTCCTCCTTTGGGCTGCGCGTAGAGGCGGAACGTCACGTTCAGCGATCCGACGACAGGCTTGTTCATCCTCCCGCTGGCGGCCTGGAACAGGCGGCCCTGGTGGGTGAGAGTGCCTGGCACCGACGCCGTCGAGGCCGCGGCGAGGGCGACGCCCGAGACGACCGTGAGCGATGCCAGGAGCGTGCGAAAAATAGTTCGAGTCTTCATCGTGCTCTCCCATTTCCTCCGATGAGCCCACCTCTCGCCAGGTAGCTCGCAGAGGTCGATTCATCCTGATTTTGCGTGGATTGCCCGAGGACGAAGTCCATGACGTACCTCGCGCTCTTCACCCTTCCACTCGCACCCACGAACGCGCCCCGACTGGCACGTGGTCTCTGCCCGAGTGACTTGCTGCTAGGCCCGCTGGAGGACGAGGGCGGCGGGCCTCCGTCCCCCGTACCGCACCCCGATACCAGCGCTGCAAACGCGCTGACGAGGAGCCAGCGAAAGCGAACACGGCCCCTCCCGGCAGCGCCGGGAGCCATCGATTCATCTCGCATGCTCGCTTACCTACCTCGCGAATCGCATGGCGAGCAGCCGGGATGTTTACTTCCTCACATTCCGGGGAACGTGTACGCGCCTGGTCGTGACTGGCCTTGATCGAGGGGTCGGAAAGTGCATTGGCGCCCGAAGCCGGGGGCTTTTCTGCATGTTCAAGCCTGGACGCGCGTGCACCCGCCGCGTAAGCACCGCGGATGTCGTCCGATCCGGTCCACGATTCGCCGTCCGATCTCTCCTCTTCGCAGCCGTCCGCGACGCGCGTGGCCTCCACGTACGATCCGGTCCCGCTCCTCGCGGCCGAGCTCACGCTCCCGCGGTCGGGGGTGAGCGCCGTCGTCGCGCTCCTGGCCGAGGGCGCGACGGTGCCGTTCATCGCCCGGTACCGCAAGGAGGCGACCGGCGGCTTCGACGAGGTGCAGATCCGCGCGATCGAGGAGCGCCGCCTCTACCTGCTCGAGCTGGAAGAGCGCCGCGCCGTGGTGCTCGCCGAGATCGGCAAGCAGGGCAAGCTGACGGACGCGCTCCAGAAGAAGATCCTCGGCTGCACGACCAAGGCCGACCTCGAGGATCTCTACCTGCCGTTCAAGCCCAAGCGGCGCACCCGCGCCATCATCGCCCGCGAGCGCGGCCTCGAGCCGCTCGCCGATCGGATGTGGGCCCAGCCGCTCGACGGCAGCCCCAGCGCCGAGGCCGAGGCCTTCGTCGACGCCGCGAAGGAGGTGCCCGACGTGATCGGCGCGCTGGCCGGCGCGCGCGACATCTGCGCCGAGCGCATCGCCGAGGACGCCGACGTCCGCAAGCACGTGCGCGGCGCCTACATGAAAGAGGGCGTGATCAAGGTCACGAAGAACGAGGAGCTCGCGCAGAAGGCCACCAAGTTCGACATGTACGCGAGCTACGAGGAGCCGGTCGCCAACATCCCCTCGCACCGCTACCTCGCCATCCGCCGCGGCGAGACCGAGGGCGTGCTCCGCGCCGCGATCGATCTCGACGCCGAGGGCCTGATGCCCTCGATCCAGGCCGCCGCGAAGGTCAACCCGAAGTCGCCGTGGGCGCCGGATCTGATCAAGGCAGCGCAGGATGCCACCAAACGGTTGCTGCTCCCGACGGTGCAGAGCGACGTGCGCGTCGATCTGAAAATGGCGGCCGACCGAGCCGCGGTCGAGGTCTTCGCCCAGAACCTGCGCGAGCTGCTCCTCGCGGCGCCGTTCGGCACCAAGACGGTGCTCGGCATCGATCCCGGGCAGCGTACCGGCTGCAAGTGCGCCGTCTCCGACGACACCGGCAAGCTCCTCCACCACGAGACGATCTACCTGGTGCAGGGCGGCGACGCGACCGAGCGCGCGCGCATGGCCCTCCGCTCGATCTGCCAGAAATTCAAGCCCGCGGCGGTCGCCGTCGGCAACGGCACCCACGGCCGCGAGACCGAGGATTTCGTGCGCGAGGTCCTCACGGCCGAGGGGCTGAAAGAAGTCCTCTGCGTGCCGGTGAGCGAGGCGGGCGCGAGCATTTACTCGGCGAGCGACATCGCCCGCGAAGAGTTCCCCGATCTCGATCTCACCGTGCGCGGCGCGATCAGCATCGCGCGTCGCCTGCAAGATCCGCTGGCCGAGCTGGTGAAGGTCGATCCCAAGAGCATCGGCGTCGGGCAGTACCAGCACGACGTGTATCAGGGGCTGCTCGCCAAGAAGCTCGACGAGGTCGTCGAGAGCTGCGTCAACCTGGTCGGCGTCGAGCTCAACACGGCGAGCGCGCCGCTCCTCGCGCGCGTGGCCGGCATCGGCGCGGGCCTCGCGAAGCGCATCGTCCAGCACCGCGATCAGCACGGCGCCTTCAAGACGAGGAAGGCGCTCCTCGACGTGACCGGCGTCGGGCCGCGCACCTTCGAGCAGGCCGCGGGCTTCCTGCGAATTCGTGGCAGCGAGCACCCGCTCGATTCGAGCGCCGTGCACCCCGAGCGCTACCCGCTCGTGGAGAAGATCGCGACCGACCTCGGCGTCCCGGTCAAATCGCTGATCGGCGACGCGCGCCTCGTCGACAAGATCGATCCCTCTCGCTACGTCGCCGGCGACGTCGGCACGTTCACCCTCAACGACATCATGGGCGAGCTGAAGAAGCCCGGCCGCGATCCGCGCGCCACGTTCGAGCCGCCGAAGTTCCGCGACGACGTGCGGACGATGCAGGATCTCAAGCCCGGGATGGAGCTCGAGGGCGTCGTCACCAACGTCACCGCCTTCGGCGCGTTCGTCGACATCGGCGTCCACCAGGACGGCCTCGTCCACGTCTCGCAGCTCTCGGATCGCTTCATCAAGGATCCCTCCGAGGCCGTGAAGGTCGGCGAGAAGATCCACGTGCGCGTCCTCGAGATCGACCTCGATCGCAAGCGGATCTCGCTCACCGCGAAGAAGGGCGGCGCGCCTGCGGGCTCGACGCAGGGCGCGTTCACGAAGCCCCAGCCCGGGCAGCAGCAGCAGAGCCGCGGCGGTGGCGGCGGTGGGCGTCCCGGCGGTGGTGGTGGCAATCGCCCCGGTCAGCAGCCGCAGGGCAAGCCGGCGCAGCAGGGGCCCGGCTTCAAGAACAACCCCTTCGCGGATCACTTCCGCAAGTAGGGCGCGGCCTGGTCGTCACTCCGTGAGCGTCGCGTCGGCGCGGTCCGAGTCGACGCCGCCGAGATCGAGCGCGATGAAGCGGCGATCGATGGCCTCGATCAGCGCGCGGCCTCGATCAGCGTCGCTCTTTCCCGTGTTGAGATCGCGCGCGCTCACTCCGAGCACGCGCGCGGACGTGGCTTGCGCGGCGGCGAAATCGTCGGCGCTCGCGATCTCCACGATGGGCGTGAGCCCACGGCGCTGCGCCTCGCCGACGAGCGTGAGCAGCGCCTCGGGCGCGAGGATGCGCGCGATCAAGAGCACGGCGTCGGCGCCGGCGTCGACCGCGCGGTCGAGCTGGATCGCGTGGAGCACGAAGTCCATCGCCACGAGCGCGGGGCGCGCCGCGCCGAACATGTCGCCCAGCGCGGCGCGGATCGCCGCGAGCTCGGCGAACGTGCCGCCGAGGAACGGCGTGTCGGTGGCGACGAGGATCCCCCGCGCCCCGCGCCGCGCGTGATCGATCGCCAGCGCCGTGGGATCCGCGGCGGGCGGGGGAGGGGGCGACTCGGCGTCGACGATGGGCAAAGGCCCGCGGATCACCGCGGCGATCCTTCGCGGCGGATCGCCATAGCGACGCTCGATCAGGCGCTCGAGCCCGATCGGGTGCGCGGGCCACGCGCGCGGCGGGATCGCCGGCCCCGCGAGCATCCGCGCGATCTGGGCGCGCTTGGGGATGAGGACGCGATCGATCATCCCGCGCCGACGGTGACGGAAGCCGATCCTCACGCGGCCTCCGGGATCGAACGCACCCAGTTCGCGAGCACGCGTATCCCCGCGACGGTGAGGATCGACTCGGGGTGGAACTGCACGCCCTCGATCGCGTGCTCGCGGTGCCGCAGCCCCATGATCTCGCCTTCGGCCGTCCACGCGGAGACGGCGAGGCAGCCGGGCAAGCTCGCGCGCTCGACGACGAGCGAGTGGTAGCGCGTGGCCTCGAACGGCTGCTCGATCCCCGCGAACAGCGTCGCGCCGTCGTGCTCGATCGGCGACGTCTTGCCGTGCATCGGCCGCGCGGCGCGCACCACCTTGCCGCCGAACACCTGCGCCAGCGCCTGGTGGCCGAGGCACACGCCGAGGATCGGGAGGCGCCCCGCGAACGCCTCGATCAGCGCGAGGCTGACGCCGGCGTCGTCGGGCGTGCACGGGCCGGGCGAGATCAGGATGGCGTCGGCGTCGCGCGCGCGCGCCCCGGCGACATCGACCGCGTCGTTCATCACGACCTCGCAGCGCGCGCCCAGGATCTCCAGGTACTGCACGAGGTTCCAGGTGAACGAGTCGTAGTTGTCGACGACGAGCACGCGCCTCACGACGCGACTCTACCAGACGGGACGCATCGTTTGGCCCACGCCCGCGCCGCGGCCTACCGTCGACGCCATGGAAACCGAGCGCCGCTCCGCCGCACGAAGCCCCGCGTCGATCTACTTCAACAAGTACATCGATGGCCACCCGCACCTCTGCGAGGCGATCGAGCTCTCTGCCACCGGCATGCTCGTCCGTCGCGTCCACGAGCCCGACGGCTCGCGCGCCTGCTACGCGATCGAGATCGCCCCTGGCTCCGAGGGCGAAGGCCTGTGGCTCTGCGCGACCCCGGTGTGGTCGAGCGGCCCCTTCGAAGCCCTCGGCTTCGTCGGCCAGTCGCCCACCGACACCGCGCGCATCGAGGCGCTGATCGCCGGACTCGCCACCGCCGCGTAGCCGCCAGAGCGAAAAGGCTTCAGAATCCCTGCTCGCGGTAGAAGCGCTCCACGCGAAGGCTCACCAGCTCGGGCTGCTCCACCACCGTGTAGTGCGTGCCGCCGCGCACGATCAGGAGCTCGGCGCCGGCGATGCTCCGCGCGATGTGCTGCGCCAGTGAAGGCGGCGTCATCAGATCGTGATCGCCGGTGATCACCAGCGTCGGCGCCGTGATCGTGGCGAGCACATCCCCGGCGTCGTGCTCGCCGATCGCCTGCAAATTACGGAAGAACGGCTCCATGTCGAGGCCGCCGAAGGCCAGCACCAGCTCGGCGAAGACCGCGTCCTCCATCGATTTACCGACGAGGCCGAGGCGCTTGAACCACGCGGCCGCCTCGGGCTGGCTCGTCGCCTTGCGCGCGAGCTGCGTGGCGATCGCGTGAGCGCGGCGGGCGACCTCGACGAGCGACGGGAGCACCGCCGCGACGCCGGGCAGGGGACTCAGGCTGTCGAGGGGGCGGCCGAACGTGCCGTTGATCAGGACGAAGTTGCGCGCGCGCTCCGGCATGCGCCGGTAGGCCTCGAGCAGCACCTGCACGCCCATGCTCCAGCCCACGAACGAGGCCGCGTCGATCTTCTCCGCGGCGAGGATCGCCTGCAAATCATGGACATGGTGCGGGATCGCGTACGACGGCTGCGCGTCGCGCGCGGGGCGGCTCGACGCGTAGAGGCCGCGGTAGTCCCACGTGAGGAGGCGGTAGCGCGGCTTGAGGTAGTCGATGAGGCCGCGCCATGCGACGTACGTCCCACCGAGCCCGTTGGCGAGGATCACCCACGGCGCGCCGGGGAATGGCGCGGGCGTGACATGGTAGGCGATCGACGTCCCGTCAAAGCTCGCGACGCGGCGGGTGTCGATCGCGAGCGGTAGCCGCGGGAGGAGCATGCTCGCGACTCAGTAACCCCGCGACGCGAGCGATGTCCACCAAAGCGGCGGCGCTGGAATGTTTCCCGCGCCGAGCTGCGGCACTGCGTTGACAATGGCCCGAGCGCGCCGCTAACGTGCCGGGCCGGTCGCCTGCTGCGCCCGACGCCGCCCGGTGTCGACGAGCACTGGAGCGAGGCGGCCGGCCTCCCGAGGAGCCGATGGCTGACGACAAGACGAAGAAGAAGATCGATCTCAAAGCCCGCCTCGGCAAGTCGACCCTCACAGGGATGACTTCGCCGGCAGCGCTGCCGATTCCGGGGCCTGGCCCGTCGGGATCGGGGCTCCCTCCGCCCGACTCGGGCCCGGGCTCGGCGCCCTCGTCGGCGCCCGGCGCGGTGGGTACGCCGGTACCGATCCCCGTGCCGATGCCGAGCGTGCGCCCGCAGATGCCGATGGGCATCGCGCCGCCTCCCGGCATCCTTCCGCCCTTCGCTCCTCAATCGCGCCCCGCAGCGCCGAAGGAAGCGAAGGCGACCGCCGCGCAGCAAACGATCAAGGTCGAGATCGGCGAGGAAATCCACGAGGAGCGCAAGAAGGCCAAGCGCAACGCGGCGATCGCCGCGCTGTTCGCCGCGGCCGTCGGCGGCGTCCTCGGCTGGGTCGCCGGTGGATCGAGCGAGAAGGGCGGTCGCCTCACCGAGGCGGCGCGCGGCGCCGGTCTGCTCGAGGTCGAGCTGAAGACCTCGTACGACAAGATGAAGGAGCTCGACGACAAGCTCACCGAGGCCAAGGGGCAGCTCGCCGCGAAGACGTTCCCGGAAGGCCTCGCGGCCGCTCTCGGCGGGCTCAACGTGCCCTTCGACGCGACGAACCTCGATGGCAAGAACGTCGGCAGCCTGTCCGGCAAGATGCTGCACTCGCTCTTGTCCTTCACGTCGGATGTCGAGGCGCTCAACGCCGACAAGAACACGCTGAAGAACACGCTCCCGGGCGCGCTGCCCGTCGTCACCAAGATCTGGAAGGAAGAGAAAGACCCGGTGGCGAATTTCGCCGTCGTCTTCAACGGCGGCGACAAGAAGGTCGCGGCCGAGCTCGTCCAGATCAAGGAGCCGTTCGCCTGGAAGGGCGAGTATCCGGCCAGCATCACCATCGTCAAGGTGGAGAACGGCAAACCGGCCGACAAGAAGGCCACGCGCTGGGTGAAGGGCGACCTGACCGGGAGCGATCCCGTCGCCATCCCGGTCGAGCCGAAGAGCATCGCCGGCCTCACGAGCGATCAGTCGCTCCGGGCGCTCAGCGTCATGATCGACAAGATGCAGGGGCGCCTCCACGGTAACCCCGACGATGCGCAGAACCCGACGCCGGGCCTGCTCAAGCAGGGCGACGACATCGCGGCCGATCTCCACAAGATCTGCTCGGCCTCGAAGGTCTGCGCCGAGCCGGCCGCCAAGAGGCCCTGACGCTGTCGGGACCTTCCTCGGGCCTCCCGCACCGAGACGCTCTCTCGGCCGCTCCTCACCCCCGCTCCACTCTCACTCACATGCTCGTCAACCGATCTGCGCGGCCTCGCGCGGGCGGTAGACGAGCGCGTCGAGATCGGCGTCGCTCGGCGCGCGTGAAGGCCGCGTCGAGCGCCTCGGGGCGGAGCCGGAACCGATCGTCGACGGGGACGGGGACGAAGCCCCCTTTGCCCCAGCCCATGATCTACGCGGCGCGCGCGACGCAATAGTGAGCCTGCGCCGAGCCGAGCACCGCGAGCGGCGGGCCCCCGGCGCTGCCTTCGGTCCACGCGTCGAAGCCGGCTTTGGCCTGGCGCGCGGCGAGCAGCGCAGCGAGATTGCCAATCGAGCCACCGTGGGTGAGCACGCCGTCGGCGCCGTCGCCGGAGCCGAGGCGCGACGCGACGCGAGGAAGCGGATCACGGCGCGCTCGATCGCCGTGGCGCCCGGGCCCATCTCGTAGACGGCCATGCTGTTGTTGAGCCGCGCGGAGACGAGATCGGCGAGCGCCGCCGCGGGCAGCGGCGCCGTCACTTGGTGGCCGACGTAGCGCGGGTGATGGAGGTGATTGGCCTCGGCGACGACGCGGGCGAAGAGCGACTCGAGCGCGCGTGGATCGCGGTCCGGGGCTTGAGAAAAAGGTGTTTCCCAGGCGGCGGAGAGCTCCGCGGGCGGCCGCCACGGGAGCACCGGGAGCTCGCCGCGGAGGGCGCGATGGAGGTAATCGGCGAGGTGATCGATGAGCGAGCGGCCCTGCTCGCGGAACGTCTCGGGATCGAGCTCGGGCGGGATCACGCGGGAAACGAAGCCGATCTCAGTACCCGAGATCGCCCGGCTTCGTCGGCTTGCCCGGCCGCGGCGACAGGGTCGGTCCGGGCGCCTTGACGACGGCGGGCTTGCTCGACTTCGCGGTCGTCGGCGGGGTGACGGCGGCCTTCGTCGTCGGCGCCATGATCGGGGCAGCGGTGGGCGCGCTGCTGGGCGCGGCGCTCGCCGAGGCGGTCGGCGCCGCGGACTCGATCGCCGTCGGGGCCGCGGTCGGAGCGGCGGTCGTCGTCGGCGCTGCGGTCTCGGCGCCGCCGCTCGGGGCCGCGCCGGTCTTCGGCTTTCCCGTGGCGACCACGAGCGCGATCGCCAGGCCCGCGAAGACCACGACGACGCCGATCGCGCCGAGGATCATCGGCGTTCGCGAGCGCGGCGCCGTCGCCGTCGAGGCGTTGCCCCACGAGGCGCTGGTGGCCGACGGGCTCCCCGGAGCGGGCGGTTGCGCCGCGCCCGCGCCCGCGCCCGCGCCTTGCGCCCACGTCGGCCCGCTGGCGTGGATCGGCGACGATTGCATGGGCATCGTCGGATCGATCATCGGCGGGTTGCCGGGCCAGCTCGTGCCGCTCGGGTAGTTGAGGGCGACCTGCTGCGGAGCCATCGCGGGGAGGGGCGGCATGTTCGCGAGATCGAGCACCTGCGTCGCCGGGGTGCGGACCGGCGGAGGCGCGGCCGGCGCCGCGGGGATCCCGCTCGATCGCGCCGCGTGAAAGCTCTGCAGCGCGGCCGCGAACTCCGCGCAGCTCTGGAAGCGCTGGTCCGGCTCGCGCGCCATCGCCCGCAGGATGATCCCCGCGAACTCGGGATCGATGTCGGGCACGTACGTTTGCGGGGGCGGCGGGACCTCGAGCACGATCTTGAAGAGCAGCTCGTTGAAGGTCTCGGCCTGATAAGGCACCTGGCCCGTCGTGGCCTGGTAGAGCAGCACGCCGATGGCGTAAACGTCGGTGCGCGCGTCGATCGCCGAGCTGCCTTTGGCCTGCTCCGGCGACATGTAATACGGGGTCCCGACGACGGCGCCGGCGCGGGTGACGTTCATCTCCTCGCCGCCGGTCTGGGCGAACTTCGAGACGCCGAAGTCGAGGATCTTGATGAAGTCCTTCATCCCGCTGCGCTGGGGGAGGATGAAGACGTTGTCGGGCTTGAGATCGCGGTGAATGATCCCCGCCGCGTGGGCCGAGCCGAGGGCGTCGAGGATCTGGAGCAGCAGGGGGATCGACTGGTACGGCATCAGCCGGCCGTGGCGCTTGATCCGGCCGCTCAACGTCTCGCCGTCGAGGTACTCCATGACCATGTAGCGGGTGCCGTCGGCGAGGACGCCGAGGTCGAGCACCTCGCAGATGTGCTCCGATCCGACGAGCGCCGACGCTTGCGCCTCGCGCTCGAAGCGCTTGACCACGTCGGCCTGCGTCGAGACGCTGAGGTGGAGCATCTTGATCGCGACCTTGCGGCGGATCCGGACGTTCTCACCCTCGTAGACGGCGCCCATTCCGCCGGTCCCGAGCAGCCGCGTGATGCGGTACTTGCCGTCGATGACGGTGCCCGGATTCATCTGACCCCATTCCTCCGTCATGACGATCCGTCGGTGCAACGGCTGGTCGTGGCCCCCACCGGGTCACGGACGCTTCCCCGGGCAGCGACGCCCTTCATTCCCCGGCCGCGCCGGGTTGGAACGCAAGGTCGCTCTGTCAAGGGTGCACCGCGGCCGAGCCTAGCATGGCCCCAGGGCCCGGGCCTACCGCGAACACCGGCGCGAGCCGCCCGCGTTCGTCGCGAGGTGAATCGTCATTCCGGTGTGCTCGGATCGCGCCTCCTTCGTGGTAACGTCGGGCGCGTATGGCGCTCTACGAGCTCTCGATCGACGCAGGCCACGTTCGCGAAGCAGAAAAGGTCGCGTCGCTCGAAGGTCGCGGTTACCCGACGCTGGTGATGCGGTGGGACACGCGGATCTTCGACCAGCCCTGGCACACCACGATTGTCCTCGACTACCTCATCGCGCTCCCACCGCTGATGATCGGCCAGGCCACCTTCAACGAGGTCAAGGTCGCGGCGTACGTCGGCGGCGCAGCGACGAAATTCCTCTACTTCGGCACCGAGATGAGCTCCGCGGTCCCACGCGTCGCCCCCGAGATGGAGAACTCGCTCGCTCCCCCGAAGGAGTACCAGGAGTTCCGCCTCGAAGAGCAGACGTGCCCGCTGCCTTATTTGAAGCTGATCCAGGCCACGCCGCGCATCTACGGCAACGGTCCGCAGGACTACTACAGCCCTCCGATCAAGGTGGAGCGCTACGACGGCGCCGTCACGGCCGACCTCGTCGCCGACTTCTTCGGGACGATGGTCGCCAACCTCGAGACGGTGAAGGGCTCGTGGCTGACGGACGCTTCGCGCGGCTTCTGGAACGGCGCGCGCTTCGTCGGCGTCACCGTCATCGCCATCCTCCGTCAGGGCAAGGTCGTCGGGCTGCACCGCCGCGTCGGCCGCACCGACAAGGATCCGATGCCGGCCGAGGTGAAGCGCCGCGATCCCCGCCTCGACGAGCTGCGCGAGTGGGTCGGCGTCGACATCGGCGCCTCGACCACGGTCGTCGCGCTCCGCGGTGATCGCGGGCCGGCGGAGATCATCCGCATCGGCGCCACGTCGCCGGTCCTCCTGCCGAGCGACAACGAGACGCCGACCGAGATCGCGTTCGACAACCTCGCGCGCACCGTCAAGGCCTGGCGCGATCGCGTCATCCTCCCGATCACGAAGTGGGGCGACGTCGTCGTCGGCCACGCCGCGCGGCAGCTGCGCAAGCGCGAGGGCAGCGACCAGCTCCAGCGCCTCGCCGCCACGGTCGAGGCCGTGCCGCTGCTGCGCGAGCGGATCGAGCGGCACGAGCCGTATCGCTTCCGCGGGCAGAGCGATCCCGAGACCAACGAGATGCTGCGCAAGCCCGCGCCGCCGATCATCGACGAGGACGGCATTGGCTCGCACGATCCCTTCGATCCGATGGAGCTCTACGCGTACTACGTGGGGCTGACGATCAACCATCGTCACCGCGGGGTGCACCTCCGCTACTCGATCACCATGCCTACCGGGTGGACGCCCGAGCGCCGGCAGAGTGTGCTGATCGCCTTCCGCCGCGGCATCTATCGCAGCCTCCCCGCCGGCCTCGTCGAGTACCACGACACCGAGCGGCTCGAGGTCCTCGACGCCGGCCCGTCGACGATCCCCTTCAGCGTGCAGGCCTTCCGCACCTTCAACATCAAGGGCGACTCGAGCACGGTGTTCGCGACGATCGACGCGGGCGCGAGCGAGACCGGGATGCTCTTCGGCCTGATCCGCCCGCCCAAGCAGGAAGAGCGATCCCTCGGCTACGACCGGATGATCGAGCACCTCGAGCCCCAGAGCATCACCTGGCTTGGCGGCGAGCGGCTCCTCCACCGCGTCGCGTATCGCTGCTACCAGAGCAACGGTGTCGCAGTACGGGAGGCGCGGGTCCCCTTCGAACGGCCGGCGGAAGAGCCGCTGTTCGAGGAGGGCGCCGATCTGCTGGTGACGACGCCGGAAGCCCGCGCCAACGCCTCGGTCTTCAAGGAGGCGCTGCGCCCGATCCTCGAAGGCACTAACGTGAAAATGCCGTCGACGCTGCGCCTCTTCAACGATCGGGGCGAGGCCGTCCTCGTCGCGCTCGAGATCAACCGCGACGCGGCGCAGACGTCGATCGAGGAGTGGCTGAGCGAGGGCGTGATGGCCTTCCGCCAGGCGCTCGGCTCGGCGCTGCAGAAAATCGGGCGCGATCCCGACCCCTACGACGGCCTGCGGATCATCGTCGGCGGCCGCATGGGCATGCACCCGTTCTTCGATCAGGAGCTGATGAAGTCGCTCCCGCCGAACGTGCAGATCCACCGCTTCAAGGAGCCGGACAAGACCAACCTCCAGACGCCGACCGTGAAGACGAGCGTCGTCCTCGGCGTGCTTGGTTTGAAGCACGATCGCATCGGCGCCGTGGCCCGCGCCGAGATGCGCGACACCTTCCGTTACCGCGTCGGCCGCGCTCGCCACGGGCAGCTCGCCGACGTCCTCGATCCCACGGTCGAGTACGACGCCTGGCGCGAGATGGGCGCCTGCCCGAAGCCCGACGTCGAGGTGCTGTTCATGCTCGCCGAGGACGACGGCGAGGTCGCCGCCGACGATCCGCGCGTGATGCGGACGCTCTGCCCGCTCGGGCCCGGCGCCGTCGGTCAACGCCTCTACGTGCGCGCGGTCGGTCCGTCGCGCGTCGAGGTCAGCGTCGGACCTCCCGGCGGCGAGCCCGCGCAGGGCGCCCCGTGCTGGGCCGTCGATTTGAAGACCAGCATCGCCGAGCAGCTCTCGTAGCCGCTGGATCGGCGCGGGCCGATCCAGCCCGGCGTCAGCCGCCGAGGCGCTGCGCGATCGTCAGCGCCTGCAGCGCGACGGCGGCGCGGACGACGCCGGCGCCTCTCAGGGCGCGGCGTGCTTGCGCGTGACGAAGAAAAAATCGCGCGGCGCGGGCTCGGTCACGTACTCGCCCCTGGTGAACTTGATCCCGGGGATCAGCGCCGAGTCGACGTGAGGGGCCTGGCCCGCGTCGCCCGGCTCGTAGAGCAGGAAGCGCGGGTACGAGTAGTTCACGTCGAGCTGCGCGGCGGACGCGGCCCCGATCGCCGCCATCGCGTGGCCGAGGGCCTGCGCCGTCACGGCCTCGCCGAAGCCGTAGAACAGCGTCGTCCCCGCCTTGTCGATGCCGATGGCGCTGCGGCGGATCACCGTCTCGCCGCTCACGGTCGCGCCCCAGTTCTTGCTGTACTCGAGGTCGAGCGCGCTGTTGATCTTGCCCTCCTCGACGAGGCACGGCGGCGTCTGGCGGTAGCCCGCCATCTGCGCTTCGCCTGCCTTCAGATCGCGCCAGGTGCCGATCTTGATCGCGCCGTCGCGGTAGAGGCCGACGGTGCAGGCGATGTCGCGCGGGACCACGAACGTCTCGCCGTCGAGCATCATCCCGTAGTGGCCGTGCATGGCCTTGAAGCCGCCGTTGAAGGCCGCGATGAGGTCGCCCGCCGCGTCCTTCGGCACGAGGCCGGGGCGGTGCTCCTGCGGCACGTTGCCCTGCGGCTCGCTCGTGCCGGCGACGAGGTGGAGCGTGGTTCGTCGCAGATCCATCGCGACGACGGCGACGGCCGCGAAGCCGCGCTTCGGATCGGGGTGCACCACGGCCTTGGCGAGGCCGGGCTCCTTCATCGGGATCCACCGGCCATCCGCGGGCGTCGAGACGCCCTCGAACGGCGGCGCGAACGGCGGAGGGGGAAAGGCACCGACCGCGGCCGCGGGGGCCGCCACGGGCGCGCCGGAGCCCGATGCGGCGGGTTGCGCCGCCGAAGCGACCGGGGCCGGCGGGAGCGTCGGCGCCGTGGGCGTGCCCGAGGGGACATCCCAGAACGTCTTCGGCGCGTCGTCCTTGTAGCGCCAGCGATCGAAGCGATCCTGGATCCCGTACGTGACGTCCTCGGCCCACGCGATGGGCTTGGGACCGAACACCGCTCGCACGCCGTCGGCCAGCGCCGGCCCGAGCCAGGGGATCTCGTGGATGCCCATCCACAGGGCCGGCACCGCGAGCGTGAAAGCGCCGAGCGTGTAGAGCCCCCGACGGCGCCAGCGTGACGTCTTCTTAGCCAAATCGTCTCCAGGTTAGCCGAGGAACGCGCCCGTCCCAGCCAACCGGGGCGCGCGGGCCCGCCGGGAACGCCGCGCGGAGGAGGCCTCTTCCCGCGGTGGGGTTGAAGAGAAAGGCTAGGTTTGCCCGTGCGCCATCGTTCGCGGGCCGTCCTTGAACAGGATCTCGACCTTGCCGCGATCGATCACGCGAGCCACGACGCCGTCGCCGAACTTGGGGTGCCGGATCAGCTCGCCCTGGTTGAGCACGAGGGTGATCCGGAACTGCTTGAAGGCTCCCGAGGGTTGCCCCGCGATCGCCTTCTCCCAGCTCGCCGTCTGATCGCGCTCGACCTTGGACGTGTGCGCAGCGCGCTGGTCCTTGGTGCCGCCGCCGCTCGTCGTCTTGCGGTCCTCGGCGCGCTTGGCCATCCGCGCGGACGCGGCGTCGCGCTCCGTCTTGGGGCGGCGGTAGAGGTGGTGGGAGTGACAGGTCTGGCAGTCGACCTTCTTCACCGCGTCGCCCACCATCGCGATGATGCGGTGGGTGAGGTCGAGCTTGCACTTCGTGCAATAGGCGTCGATTTCGCCGCCCGTTTTGGGCTTTTTAGTCGTGGTCGTCGTCGTCACGTATCCTCACGCCGTCGGCGTCAGCGCCGCGCGTCCCTGGTTCGATCTTTCACCGAAACGGAAGAGGTGATGTCGGGCTTCGGCATGCGGGTGTTCACGCCTTCGCTCTCGTCGCCTCCGTCTTTCTCGGTGCTCTTAGCCGCGTCGTTCGGAATGAAGCGGATCTCGGTCTTGATCTCGAACGAAAGCTTGGTGAGGACCTTCGTGAGCTCGTCGGCGAACTGGGTGTGCTCGAGGACGTCGCGGATTTCCTTGGCGACGACCCGGTAGAGGCCCGTCTTGGTGTCGTCGATCTGCGTGTAGAGGTAGTGCAGGACCTCCTTCGGGAGCTTCATGTCCTGCACGAAGTGGCGGAGGTTCTCCGGGCCCTCGGCGAGGCGGCTCGCGCCGGACTCGACCGCGCGCTCGAGAACGCGCTTCAAGATCTCCGGGAACACGCGCTCGAAGAGGCGACCCTTGTCGGCGTCCGGCTTGTCGCTCTCGGGCGGGTCCTCGCGGAGCGGCAGGTCGTCGTCTTCTTCGCCCATTTTTCAGCCCTGCCCCCGTCCCATCGTCGACCGCGTGGCTCAACTACTCGCCGGACAGGATCCTGTCAATGCGGGCGGGTGCGCGCCCGGGGTGCGGCGGCTCACTCAATCGTCGACAGGCTCGCTCGCGTGCTGCGTTCGCGCGGCAGATCCGGCCTTCACCGTGCGCAGAACCCAGACTTCGGCCGCGAAGCGACCATGTCCGCGGTGGGCGGCGATTTCGAGCGTGTAGACGTCTTTTTCGAGCGGACAGAATGGACGATCGGGCTGGACGATCGGCCACGCGTCCTCGCCGTGGTCGGCCGCGACGGGCGCGCCGCGGCTGCTGTGAACGGTGACGTCGAGGTCCGCCACGGTCGCGTCGGCGACGGCGAAGACGCGGTAACACTCGCCCCGCTTCGCCTCGAACGTCGTGGTGAGCCCGGGGGCGCCCTCGGTGACGGTGCCCTCGAAGGGCGCCTTCGAGAGCCGACGCATCCCGTTCTCGGGGCCGCACAGGAGCGAGAGGCGCGTCACGTCTTTCACGGGATCGCCGGCGGGGTGAAAGCCGCCGTAGCAGCGCACCCAGGGGCCGCCGATGCGCACGAGCGGCGTCGCCGTCGCGGGCTCGGCGTCGCCGGTGGTCTCGACTCGCGCCGGGTCGGTCGGGGCGGGATCGCCGCCGGGATCGTCGGCCGCGGCGGCCCGATCGGCGGCGTGCGGCGGCGGGAGCATCGACGTCGGGGCGCTGGTCGGCGCGACCGGCGGCGCCTCGGCGTCGCCTTGATCCCACGGGCGCGTGCGCTGCTCGCACCCGATCGCGAAGGCCCCGACGAGCCCGAGTGTCCACCAGCGCGTCCGCACGTCGCCCTTATGCCACGACGCGGCTCTGTAGTACGAGGCTCCCGCGATGCCCCCGCGAAAGCGCCCCGAGGCGCAGCTCGATCTCCTCGTCGCCCGGGCCGATCCCGGCCGCTCCGCCGCCATCGCGGCCCTCACTCCCGCGCAGCGCGACGACGCCATCGTCGGCCAGCTCGTCGCGTGGTTCGAGCTCGTCGCGCGCGATCTGCCCTGGCGACGGAGGCGCGATCCCTACGCCGTGTGGCTGAGCGAGATCATGCTCCAGCAGACCCGCGTCGAGACCGTGATCCCCTACTTCAACCGCTTTCTCGAGCGGTTTCCCGACGTCGAGGCCCTCGCCGGAGCCGAGATCGACGAGGTGCTCAAGATGTGGAGCGGCCTCGGGTACTACCGGCGCGCGCGCGTCCTCTACGCCACGGCGCGCGAGGTGACCGCGCGCTACGGCGGCAATTTCCCCGGCGAGGCCGCGGCGCTACGCGAGCTGCCGGGGATCGGCGCGTACACCGCGGGCGCGATCGCCAGCCTGGCGTTCGACCAGCGCGAGCCGCTCGTCGACGGCAACGTGGCGCGGGTGTTCGCGCGGCTCTTCGGGATCGACGAAGAGATCCGCACCACGGGCGCGGTGAAGCGCCTCTGGGAGATCGCCTGGCGCCTCGTGCCGGAGGAGCGACCGGGCCGCTTCAACGAGGCGCTGATGGAGCTCGGCGCGACGGTGTGCACGCCGCGCGATCCGCAGTGCGGCGCCTGCCCGCTCGAGGCGCTCTGCGTGGCGCGCGCGTCGGGCCGCGTGATGGAGCTGCCGCGGATCGACGCGAAGAAGAAGGTCCCCGTCGTGAAGATGGTCGCCGTCGTGCTGCGCCGCGGCCCGCTGGTGCTCCTCGCGCGCCGCGAAGAAGGCGGACTCTTCGGCGGCCTGTGGGAGCCGCCGATGGTCGAGGCGGCGTCGATCGACGAGGCGCGCGCGCTGCTGGCGGCCGTCGGCGTCGGCCCCGCGATCGAGCTGCGCGAGGCGGGCAACGTCAAGCACGTGCTCTCGCACAAGGAGCTGCGCGTCGCCGTCGTGGCGGGCACGATCCCCGGGAAAACGAAGGCTCCCGCGGTCCTCGGCGCGCCCTACGAGAAGGCCGCGTGGCTGCACCCGGACGACGCCGAGATCGGCGTCTCGACGCTGGCGCGCAAGGTCCTCGCGGCGGCCGGCGGCACCTGACCGGCCTGACGGCCTGCGATCTTCAGCCGCCGTCCGCGCCGCCGGCGCTGCCGCTGCTGCTCCCGCTGCTGGTCGCGCTCGATCCGCCGGCGCCGCTGCTGCTGCTGCTGCCCGACGTCGCGCTGCTGCTCGACGTCGCGCTGCCGCACGACGGCTGCGCGTCGACGGTGAGGCTCGCCTGCAGCGTGATCCCGGCGTCGAGATCGGTGGCGCCCGCGTCGTCGGGGCGAGCCACGAGGAGCGTGTTGTCCGCGTCGCCGACGAGGGCGACCGTGATCGCGAACTTCTGGTACGGCGTCACGAACTTGCGCAGCAGCACGTTCACCGTGTGGGTGACGCCGTCGTTGTTGCGGACGCCGTTCACGGTGACGACGAGGTGACCGCAGATGCCGCTCGGGACCGAGCTGCAGAAGCCGGCGGGCCGCAGGAACACCAGGGCGGGCGCGCCGTTCGCGGTCCGGAAATCGACCGAGAGCGGGATCGTCGCGTCGGTGCCGGCGGGCACCGGGAAGCAGGCGTCGTTGGCCGGGCTGACGACTCGCATGGTCGCGTCGAACGCCACCGTCGTGCGCCCGGCGTCGACCGTCGTGGTCGTCGTCGTCTCGCTGGTGCAGCCGCACGCCGTCACGGCGAAGGCTGCGAGCAGTGCGGCGAGAGGAGAGCGTCGAGCCGTGGTCATTGCGCGCGTTCTTAGCCCACGAAGCGCCGGGAGCAAAAGGCAGAATCACATCCCGGCGCTCCGCAGGGCGCGCGGGCCGCGCCGCCGCGCGGGCTCTGCCTGATGCTTCACGGGCGCCGCGGGGGTAAGGTCGGGCGGTGACGCGCCAGCAATCGATCCAGGAAAAGCTCACCCTCGCCCTCCATCCCAGCCACCTCGACGTCGAGAACGAGAGCCGGATGCACAACGTCCCCGCGGGCTCCGAGACGCACTTCAAGGTCGTCGTCGTCAGCGATGTCTTCGAGGGGCTCGGCCTCGTCGACCGTCATCGTCGCGTCAACGCGGCGCTCGCCGACGAGCTGAAGGCCGGCCTCCACGCGCTGACGATCCGCGCGCTCACGCCCGCGCAGTGGACGGCGGAGGGCGCCCCGGGCTTCGAGTCGCCGCCGTGCCTCGGCGGATCGAAGTCGTAGGGTGGCGCCTCGCGTCGACCTCACGCTCGCGCTGGTGAGCGATCTCCACTTCGGCCCCGAGGCTTCGTTCGGCGGCAAACTGCGCAAGCTGACGGCGCAGGCCGCGCCGCTCGCGCGCGCCTTCGTCGAGCGGATGAACACCATCGTGAAGCCCGATCTCGTTGTGAACCTCGGCGACGACATCGAGGACGAGTCGCCCGGGGCCGACCGCGCGCGCTACGGCGAGTGCCAGGGCATCCTCCGCGGCGCGGCGGCCGAGCTCGTCAACGTCGCTGGCAACCACGACACGATCCAGCTCGCCGAGGCGGAGGTCGCGGCGATGTGGGGGCGCGAGGGCGAGCTTTACTACTCGCTCGATCGCGGCGGCTTTCACCTCGTCGTCCTTCACACCCGCGAGCGCAAAGATCACGACGTCTCCGTCGGCCCGGAGCAGCTCGCCTGGCTCGCGGCCGATCTCGCAGCGAGCCCGGGGCCGACGCTCGTGCTCATGCACCACAGCGCCGCCGATCAGGATCTCACGGGCAACCGCTGGTTCGAGGGGAGCCCGCACATCTGCCTCGTCCGCGAGCGCCGCGCGCTGCGGAAGCTCTTCGAGGATCACGGCGAGGTGCGCGCCGTCTTCAACGGGCACCTGCACTGGAACCACCTCGACGTGATCAACGGCATCCCGTACGTCACGCTCCAGAGCTTGATCGAGAACCTCGACGACGACGCCCCGGGGCGCGCCGCGGCGGCCCACGCCATCGTGCGCGCGTCGGACAGACGCATCGTGGTCGAGGTGATGGGCGCCGAGCGCGCGCGGTATCAGTTCGATCGGCGAGCCGATCAGCGGAAGGCGTAGAGGCGGCCGTCGGCCGAGCCGACGTACACCGTTCCATCAGGTGCGATCGCCGGCGACGAGAACACGATGCCGCCTGTTCTGTAGGCCCATCGCTGCGTCCCGTCGCTCGCGATCGCGTACAGCGTCCCGTCGTCGGAGCCCACGAACACCGTGCCGTCCGCCGCGATCGCGGGCGACGACGCCACCGCGGCGCCGGCCGGAAAGCGCCAGCGCAGGCGACCGTCCGGCGTCACGGCGTACACGCTCTTGTCGGCCGATCCGACGACGATCGTCCCGTCGGGCGCGATGGCCGGCGACGACTGGATCGGGCCCGACGCCAGGAACGTCCAGCGGAGCTTCCCGTTGGCGGCGAAGGCGTAGAGGCGGCCGTCGTCGGAGCCGAAGTACATCGTCCCGTCGGGGCCGAGGGCCACTGAAGAGCGCACGGGGCCCGCTGTTTCCAGCGATCCGGCGACCACGCCGTCGGGCTTGATCGCGTACACCTGCGCGTCGTCGGAGCCGACGAGGATCGTCCCGCTCGCGGCGATCGCCGGCGTCGCCGAGATGCCGGCCCTGGCCTTCCACTGCCAGCGCTCCTCGCCGGTCGGCGAGAACGCGTAGACGAGCCAGGCGTTGGAGCCGATGTAGATCGTCCCGTCTCTGGCGAGGGCAGGGGAGGAGAAGGCGCAGTTGTGCATCGGCGCGGTCCACTTCATCGCGCCGTCGCGGATGGCGTAGAGGTGCGCGTCGACCGAGCCGACGTACACGGTGCCGTCGCCCGCGACGGCCGGTGACGAGAAGATCGGCCCGAGCGTCTCGAAGCTCCACTTGAGCTTCCCGCGCGGCGAGACGGCGTAGAGCTTGTGATCGAGCGAGCCGAAGTACACGGTGCCGTCGAGCCCGATGGCGGGCGACGACCAGACTTCGCCCTGGGCCTGGTACGTCCACTGGAGCGCGCCGCCGGCGGGCGCGGCGACGCCGTTGCGGCCGGTGTGCAGCGCGTCGTGGTGGAACATCGGCCAGTGCGGGAGCGCGTCGCCGCGCATGCCCGGGCCTTCGATCCGCGGATCGATGACGGCTTCGGGTCCCGGGGCCGCGCACGCCGCCTCGCCGGGCGCGCACGGCGGGCGCGCCTCGTCGGCGCCGCACCCGGTCGCGAGCGCGAGCGCCGCGATCGCGCCGAAGACCCACCCCGCCGTCCGATTGCGCATGCCGAGAGCTCCCTTTTCCTGGTCCTGCCGCGCGGATTTCCGCGTAACGTCGGGCCCTGCCATGGAGATCAAGACCGACGTAGCTCTCTCGTTCCCACGGGCCAGAATCTTCAAAACTTATCGCGATCGGCTCGAAGATATCGCCGCGCACCTCCCGAACATCCGGGGGATCAAGGTCGCGTCGCGCGAGGAGCGCCCCGGCGAGGTGCTCCTCGTGAACGAGTGGGCCGGCGGCGGCGACATCCCGGCCGTCGCGCGCGCCATCATCAGCGAGTCGATGCTGAGCTGGACCGACCACGCCACCTGGATAGAGGCGACGTTCACCGTCGAGTGGCGAACGGTGGTCCATGCCTTCCCCGGCGCCCTGGAGAGCTCGGGCGTGAACCGCTTCGTCGAGACCCCGACTGGCACTATCATCCAGTTCCGCGGCACGCTGGTGTGCGACGCCTCGAAGGTCCCCGGCGTGCCGAAGCTGCTGGCGCGCTCGCTCAACGGGACGATCGAGAAGCTCTTCGTCGGCAAGATCGCCGAGAACCTGGTCGCCGTGGGCCAGGGCGTCGGGAAGCTGCTCGAAATGGACGACCGCGCCTGACGCGGCAACCGATCTACACGGCGGTGAATGACTTGGTGGCCGGCGTGGCCGGCCCGCAGGAGGACACATGAAGAAGTATGCAATGGGCTGGTGCTTATCGGGCCTCGTTGGCGGCCTCGCCGTCGTGCTCGGCGGCGGCTGCGGCAACGACGTCTTTGATTTTGGCACTGGCGGCGCGACCTCCGCGAGCGGAACCGAGGCGACGAGCACGAGCGGCGTGATGACCAGCGGCACGAACGGCGTCGGCGGCGCCGGCGGGACGATGAGCGCCGGGAGCGTGGGAGTCACCAGCGGATCGTCGATGACGACCAGCGGCTCTTCGATGACGACCAGCGGCTCTTCGA
>JANYGI010000235.1 GCA_025362495.1 Byssovorax sp.
TTCCGGTCCCGGGGGCAGGATGGAGATCGTGAAAGAGCGGCGAGCGCTCACGCTCCACCTGCGCCCGTCAAATCAGGGGAGAACGGCGCGCGTCGGGCACTCGCCGTCGCCCTGGAAGTGGCCAATCGTCCGCATCTCGGCGAGCACGTAATCGTACGCAGAGTGGATGGGGCCGCCGAGAGCGCCGGAGAGGTTGTAGGCCGGGATCGGGAAGGCGTCGGCGGCCTCGAAGGCCTTGAGCTCGGCTACCGTCGTCTCGCCGTCGCCGTCGGCGTCGGCGTCGGCGAGGTACTGCGCGCGGCGCTCGGTGAGCTCGACGCCCGAGGTGAAGTTGCTGAAGAACCAGTGATCGCCGTGGATCGTTGGCTTGACCGGGATCGTGCCGCCCGCGGGGACGGCGAAGCCCGCGATCCCGTCGACGCTGCTGCAGTCGTCGAACGACGTGCCCGCCGCGAAGCCCCAGCGGAACGTGATCACCTTGGCCTCGCGGCTCATCGCGGCGCCCGGCGGGTACGAGCGGCCGGCCGGGTTCGTCATCGAGCCCTCGAAATAGATCGAGTAGCCGTGATCGATCATGAAGCTCGCGTCGGCGTCGGTCGTCGGCGCGAGCGGGACGGCGCCCTTCGCGGCGTTCGGGAGATCGAACCCGAAGCGATCCCAGCGGGCCGCGCCGAGGCTCGCGAGCTCGGCGACGACGTAGCCCGAGGCCGGCGCGCGCAGCACATCGAGCACGTGCACGCCGGTGTCGGTCACCTTCTCGAGCGTGTCGGATCGCGACGCTCGGACGTCCCCCACCACGACGAGGAAGCGCGTGTACGTGACGCTCCACCCGTCGTGGATGTTCTCGTTTCCGGCGCCGGCCGTGAGCCCGTGCGTTATCGTGTCCTCGGGCTCGACGAAGATTTGCGCCGTGCCCGCGCCCTGGCCCGAGCAGCCTCCCAGCGCGAGCGCGACGAGAGAAACGGCGAGGACGAAGGGGGCGCGGGAGCTGAGCACGCCGCGATTGGTGCGCGATCTTCCGGGCCTGTCAAGCGCTGGCGGTTTCGTGCTCAGTAGCTGCGATAGCGTCCCCGCTCGGTCGGCCGCGAGGGCGTGTAGCGGCGCGCCGGGCCGGGCTCGTAGTAGCTCCGGTAGCGGCCGAGCTCGCGCGGCTCGTCGCGGAGGATGACCCATCCCTGCGACGAGGGCGCGTACCAGGCCCCGTTCACGAGGTACACCCAGCGATCCTCGTACCAGACGTGCGGGTACGCATAGATGTCGTACGGCGCCTCGACCGACGAGTACCCGCCGGTGTCCCACGTGGCCGTGAGCGGCCCCGGCGTGAACGTGGCCTCGCAGCCGGCCGTGGCCAGCGCGGTGAGCCCGGCGAGCGCCGTCATCGTGACGATCATCCCCGGGTTTCCTCGGGTGAACAGGCCAGAGCGTAGCGTGGTGGTCTTGGTCGACACAGCTCCCTCCCCGGCCGCGCTTCGTCAGCAACGGAGGTGCCACGGTAAGCGACGGGGCCTGCTGGAGCTTGGCCCTGGAAGCGAAGTGGGCGAACCCGCGTTGCAGCGCCGCGGCGACGAGCCGGCCACCTCTGCTCTTCCGCCCCGCGCGGCGTTGGACTAGGACCGCAGGCGCGCCGCAAAAAAGGATCGTCATGAAGCTCCCCTTCGTTCGTGTGTTGCCCGTCGTCGTTGCGCTGCTGATGCCCACCACCGCGCTCGCCGAGACCCCTGCGGACTCGGCGCCGATGGGGACCACGGCGTCGCACGCCGGCGCGAAGGCGAAGGGGCACGCCAAGCCCGCGAAGAAGTCGAAGCCGAAATCCAAGGCCAAGCGGGCGAAGACGCCGAGCAAATCGCCGAAGGCGAAATCGTCGGCGAAGAAGGCCGCGCCGAAGGCCTGACGTGGCCTTGCCTGAGCTCGCGAGAGAATGCTTCGGCGGCCGGCCCCGTCGAAGAAACCTGTCAACCAACTCCGTCAACGAACCGGGAAACTGAGCGCCATGATTCAACGAAATCGCTACGCAACGGTGGTCCTCGCCGCCCTGCTTCCGACCCTGGTCCTCGCCGCCGCGCAGGTCGGTTGTGGCAAGAAGGACAGCGAGGCGCCCGTGCCCTCGGTCACCGCGCCTCCCCCGCCGCCCCCGCCGCCGGCCACCGTCGCCCCGATGGTGCCCGAGGAAGACGCCGGCATCGACGCCCCCGTCGACGCGGCGCCAGACGTGAAGCCGGGCACCGGCGGCGGCTCGTTCGCGACGATCTCGAAGTGCTGCAACGCCCTCTCGGGCAACGCGGCCTCGGCGCCCCCCGAGCAGAAGGGCTCGTACCTCGCGGCCGCGGCGGCCTGTCAGGGCCTGAAGAACACGCCGGTCGCGCAGCAGGCCTTCTCGCAGATCCGATCGTTCCTGATCGGCGCGAAGATGCCCGGCGCCTGCCAGTAACACCCACGCTTCGATTCGATCTTTCGACGCGGGCTTCGTTCGACGAGGTCCGCGTCGCTCGTTTGTGCGCTGCCGTCATCGTGGCCTCGCGCCGACTCCGGCTCTCGCCCTGTCGAGATGGAGATCGTGAAAGCAAAGCGAGGAGTCAGGACCAGCCTGCGCCTGAAAATCCGGGTCGGGGTCCGTCAACCGTGGGTGAAGATCAGGGTGCTGCCCTCGGCGCTCACCGCACCATGCCACTCGGGCGGGACGATGGGATCGGTCCACTCGAAGAGCCAGGCGGCGTCGGCGGGCGCGAGGTTGATGCAGCCGTGGCTGCGGGGTTTGCCGAAGTCGTCGTGCCAGAAGGCGGCGTGGAGCGCGTAGCCCTCGAAGAAATACTGGATGTACGGGACGTCGCGGAGATCGTAGGCGTCGGTGGCCTCGTCACCATCCATGGTGGCGGAGACGTGCTTGGCGTGGATCAGGAAGGCGCCGCGCACCGTGGCGTGGGTCGTCGCGGGATCGCCCATGCCGCCGATACCGGAGGAGACGAGCGTGGCATACACGGCGCGGCGGCCCTCGTAGGCCACGAGCATCTGCTTCTTGATCGAGACGTCGATCCACTTCTTCCCCGAGGCCGCGAAGCCCTGGGGATCGTCGCGGGGCTCGGCGACGACGAGATCGTCCCAGGCGAGCCAGGCGCCCTCGGTCGTCTCGACCATGCCGTGCTCGAAGCCATTGTTCTTGCCCGTGAGCACCCAGCCCGAGCGGAACGGGGCCTGGCCGTCGTCGTGGAGGTGGCCCGCGTCGTCCTCGCGCAGCTTGCCGGCGCCGCGGTGGATGACGATCGCCGGGGTGCCGGGCTGCTCGACGACGACGCCGTGAAACGTGCTCGCCTTGACCGCGCGGGTGCGATCGAGGGGGATCATGTCGAGCTCGGTGGTGAGGCCGAAGCGACGACCGGTCCAGTTGAAGGTGGTGATCAGGCCGAAGGCGGAGGCCTCCTTGGCGCGACCGGAGTGGACCGAATAATGGAGCTTCTCCTCGGCGCCATAGGGCTTGGGGAGATCGCGGCCCGCGGCGAGGAATTTCGGCACCTCGTCGATCGGCGCGGTGAACTCTGCGGCGTTGAACTCGGCGATGTGGATGCCGAGCGTGGGCCCCTCGACGTGGCTCTGTTCGGCCCGGCTCGCGAGGCGAAAATAGAGGTGCGGCGGCGGTGATTTCGAGGTGACGTACGAGTACGGGAGCGGCGAGTGGCGCATCGGCCCGCGCACCGCGGCCTCGACGACCTGGTGGTTCAGCGCGAGCGAGGCGCCCTTGCCGACGCACACGTAGCCGCGCGGGTTGACGCGATACCAGCCGCCCGCGCAGCCCTCGGTGCCCGCCGAAGCCTCGGCGCGATCGACGACAGCGCCGGCGCGGAAGTAGCCGAGCTTGGTGGAGTGATCGTCGGGCGCGACGTAGATCCACGTGTGCATGGCGATGCTGGCGATCTTGGCGCCGTGCCCCGGGTTCTCGGCGTCCTTGCTCGCCTCGGGAAGGCCCGGGGCTTCGGCGGCGTCGCCCGGCCGCTTGAGGCTCACCGCGGGGCGCGCCGTGTACGCGGCGCGGCCCGGGGGATCAGCGACCGGCTCGCAGCTCGTGGAGAGCGCGGCGAGCGCGAGGAGCGGCGCCCCGAGCGCGAGGGCGCGGGATCGCGAGCGAGGACGGCGGGGCGAAGCGGAGGAGATCACCGGGAGGACGAGCCGGCGATGTAGGCCGAAGCGAGCGGAAGAGCAACGTCTTGAGCGCGGCGGCGTCGATCGCGGCGACGTCGCCGCCAGCTCTACCGGGGATCGACGTGGGTGGCGGCGACCATCGCCGCCATGGCCCCGACGCTCAGCACTCGCTCGACGCGGTATTTCCCGTTGAGCATCTCGCCACTCTGCAGCGGGGACGAGGCGGCCCCGCCCCCGATCGAGATGCCCTTCGGCCCCCCGGCCCCGTCACTGGCACTTGAGCGACGGGAGGCAATTGCCGCTCGCACACTGCGCGGCCGCCGCGCAAACGGTACCGCTCCGGAACAGGCACGCTCCCGTCGCGCTGCAGGTGTTGGTCAACGTGGGAAAGCACGAGTCGGCGTCGTCGGCGCCCATCACCGGGGAGCACGTCCCGACGGTGCCGACCTGGTTGCAGCTCATGCACTGAGCCGAGATACCGCACGCCACGTTGCAACAGACCCCGTCCGCGCAGAAGTTGCTGGAGCAAGTGCTGTTGCCGCCGGGGCAGAGCTCCCCGATCGCCAGCTTGCAGTTGCCCCCGCTGTCGCAGGCGTTGGGCGTCGTGCACGGGACAGTGGCGCTGGTGTCGGGCTGATTGACCAGGATATTGCTGCACGTCCCGTCGGCGCCGCCGGTCTTCGCCGCGGCGCAGGCCTGGCACGTCCCCGTGCACGCGGTGTTGCAACAGAAGCCGTCGGCGCACTGCCCGTTGGCGCAGCTGGCGTTGCCGCCGGGGCACGCCTGCCCGACTCCGGCCTTGCATGCGCCGGCTCCGTCGCACGCGTTCGTGCCGATGCACGGCGTCGTCGCGCTCGCGTCCTGCAGGCCGGCCGTGACGTTGCTGCACGTCCCGTCGGCGCCGCCGGTCTTCGCCGCAGCGCAGCCCTGGCACGTACCCGTGCATGCGGTGCCGCAACAGACGCCATCGACGCATTGCCCGTTGGCGCAGTTGCCGTTGCCACCCGGGCACGGCTGGCCGACACTCGCCTTGCACGCGCCGTTGCCGTCGCACACGCTGGTGCCGACACACGGCGTCGTCGCGATCGTATCTTGCTGGTTCGCGGTGATGTTGCCGCAGGTGCCGTCGGCCCCGCCCGTCTTGGCCGCGGAGCACGCCTGGCACGTGCCGGAGCATGCCGAGCTGCAACAGACGCCGTCGACGCACTGGTTGTTCGCGCAGTTGCTGTTGCCGCTGCACGGCTGCCCGATCCCTCCCTTGCAGTTGCCCGCCCCGTCGCAGGCGCTCGGGCTCGCGCAGGTGTTGGCCGGCACGTTGTCCGTCATCCCGGCGGGGATGAAGCCACAGGTGCCACTGGCTCCGATCGCGCACGACTGGCATGCTCCACAGCTCGCCACGCCGCAGCAGATGCCGTCGACGCACTGGCCGTTGGCGCACGCCCCGTTGCCCGCGCAGGCCTGACCGATCTTGCTCTTGCAGGTGCCGGCGCCGTCGCAGGCGTTGTTACCGATGCACGGCGTCGTCCCCACCGTGTCTTGCACGTTGACAGGCACGTTGCCGCACACCCCGTCGACGCCGCCGCCCTTCTTCGCGGCCGAGCACGCCAGGCAGCTACCGTTGCAGGGCGAGTTGCAGCAGACGCCGTCGATGCAGTTGCCGTTCAGGCACTGACCCGCCGAGCACGCCTGACCATCGAGCTTCTTGCAAACGTTGGTGCCGTCGCAGGCGTTGGCGCCGGTGCAGGTGGTGGTCGCGTTCGCGTCCTGCAGGCCGAAGGCGATGCTGCCGCACACCCCGTCCGCACCGCCGCCCTTCTTCGCGGCCGAGCAGGCCAGGCACGTGCCGGTGCAGGCGTTGTTGCAGCAGACGCCGTCGGCGCAGTGGCCCGAGCCGCAATCGGTATCGACGCTGCACTGCTTGCCGCTCCCGCAGGTGTCACCGCACGTCCCGGCGGCGCCGCCGCCGCAATCGATGTCGGTCTCCGTCCCTTGCTTGAAGCCGTCGTCGCAGTTCTTGGTCGAGTAGCAGCCGTCCGGGATCGTGCCGCACGTCTTGCCGAGCTGGGCGCACGTCTTCGGGGTACAGCCGCAGATGAAGGGCGTGCTCGTGGGGCTACCGCCGCAGGTGTCCGGCGCGACGCAGCCCAGGTTGTTGGCGCAGCCGCAGTTGCCGTTCGCGTCGCAGGCGCCGTTGACGCCGCAATTCGTGCCCGCCATCGCGTCCGGGTGGCCCGGGACGCCGCCGGTGCAGGTGTCGAGCGTGCACAGGTTGCCGTCCACCGGGAGGTCCGCGTCATCGTTGTTGTCGGTCGTCGCCGTCTTGCCGGCGCCGTCGCACACCACGACCTTGCAGTCGCCCAGCTTCTGGAAGCTCGGGAGTCGCGGCGTCCCCGCCGGCAAATAGGTGATGCCGCAGACGTGGCCAGTGCACGAGCGCACCTGACAGTCATCGTCGGTGCCGGGGCACGCCGTGGGGCTGTTGCACTCGACGCAGTTGCCAGCGCCGTCGCAGATCCTGTCCTTGTTGGCACCGCACGTGACGGTGTCGGGGAGCGGCGGGTTGCTCGGGACGCCGCCCATGCAGATCTCCTGATCGCACTCCGTCGGCGTCTTCGGGAGATCGCTGTCGTCGGGCGACTTCGTGCTCACGCCGTCGACGCAGACCTGAACGTCGCAGTCGGCCGGGATCTGCGGGAAGCCGGGCGTCTCGACGCCGTTGAGCGGCGTGAACGAGCACAGGCCCTGGGTCACATCGCAGGTGTCCGCCGTGCAGGGGTTCTTGTCGTCGCACGCGCCGTCGTTCGTGCAGAGGATCTGGCACTTTCCGCCGACGCAGATGCCATCACCGCCCATCGTGCACGCGGTGTTGTCGGTCTTGGCGGTGTGGAATGCCTGGCCCGCGTTGCACTGATCGATGGTGCAATCCTCGGCATCAGCCTGGATGTCGGCGTCGTCGTTCTGCTGCTCGGGCGAGCCCTTGACGCACTGGATGACCTTGCAATCGAAGGCCGTCTGCGCCGCGCTCGGCGCCGGCCCGTCGGGCTGCGCCAGGTGGCTGCACGTGCCCTCCACGCACGAATCGAGCATGCACGGGTTCATGCTCTTGCACTGGCCATCTGCGTTGCACGGGCTCCCTGCGTCGGTATCGCTGGGCAGCCCCTGGAGGGGAAGGCCGCAGCCGGCGAATGGGAAGACCATGGCCAGCAGGAGCACGACAGCGGCCGTGACGGCGGGCAAGAGAGCGTGGCGGGAAGTCATGGGGCGTCTCCGTAGGTGCCCCATGCTCGCCGATCTGTACGGCGGCGTGCGTAAAAGTTTGCCCTTTTCGACCGCGCGCGGCTCGCCGTGTGGCGATGGGCAAGACCCGATGACGGGCGGCGCGAGCTACGGCTGCGCGGTCGGCGCGGGCGTCACGGCCGGCTGAGCCTCGGTGAGGATCGATCGGTACACGTGCGCATAGCGGCGCGCGGGGCGATCCCACCCGAGGTCGAGGCGCATCACGCGGCGGCGCAGCGCGCCCCAGCGCGGGTGCGAGACCGCGGCGACCGCGCGCTGCACCGCGCCGACGAGCGCCGTCGCCGTCGGCTTGTCGAAGAGGAACCCCGAGCCGGTGTCGAGCCCCGCGTCGCAGTCGACGATGGTGTCGACGAGGCCGCCGGTGCGGCTCGCGACCGGGAGCGCGCCGTAGCGCTGCGCGTAGAGCTGCACGAGGCCGCAAGGCTCGTAGCGCGACGGGACGACGACGATGTCGGCCGCCGCGAGGAGGCGATGCGAGACCGCCTCGCTCACGCCGCCGAGGTACTTCGCGCGCTCGCTCGACTTCGCCACGCCGGCCTCGAGCTTGGCCTCGAGCGCAGCGTCGCCCTTGCCGGCGATGACGACGCTGACATCGCCCTTCAGGATCTTCGGCAGCGCCGCGGCGAGCAGATCGCTGCCCTTCTGCGCGACGACGCGGCCGAGAGAGACGATGAGCGGCCGCTCCGGGTTGATCTCGAGCCCGATCTCCTGGAGCAGCGCGCTCTTGCAGCGGCCCTTGTTGGCGGTGTCCTCGGCGTCGTAGCGCGCGGCGATCGCCGGATCCGTCATCGGGTTCCACACGGCGTAGTCGATGCCGTTGATGATCCCGAGGACCTTGTCTTTGCGGCTGCGGAGCACGCCGTCGAGGCGCTCGCCGAGCTCTGGCGTGAGGATCTCGCGAGCGTAGGTGGTGGACACCGTCGTCACGGCCGAGGCCGCCAGGAGGCCGCCCTTGAGGAAGCTGATCTGCCCGTAGAACTCGAGGTGATCGGTGCTGAAGTGATCGAGCCCGAGGCCGAGCTGCGCGAGCGCCGCCACCGGGAAGCTGCCCTGGTGCGAGAGGTTGTGCAGGGTGAGCACAGTGCGAGTCCGGCCGAGCTCGCCGCCCTGCTCGCGGAGCAGATAAGGCACCATCGCCGTGGGCCAGTCGTGGGCGTGGACGATGTCGTACGGCGTCCCCGCGCGAGAACGCTGGCGGACGACCTCGACCACGGCGCGCGAGAAGAGGCCGAATCGACGGGCGTTGTCGGCGTAGTCACCGCTGTCGTCGCCGTAGACGCCGGGGCGGTCGAACAGGCCCGGGAAGTCGATCACGAGCAGCTCGACGCCGGAGCCGAGCTTGCCGTCGAGCACATGAAACGACTCCCCCGCGGGCGCGCCGGGCAGGCTCGGCAGCGCCATCGGCGTGAGCCGCCGCGCGAGGAGCAGGCCCGAGGCCTCGAGCGCGGGGAAGCGCGGGATGGCGATCGTCACCTTGTGGCCGAGGAGGCGGAGGGCCTTGGAGAGCGCGGCGACGACGTCGGCGAGGCCGCCGACCTTGACCATCGGGGCGAGCTCGGACGCGGCGAAGAGGATATCCATGTCGGCGCCGCTCTAGCACAGTTCGGCCCCGGGGTGGGTCGCTCACGCGGCGGGCAGGAGCGCAAAGACGATCTGGATCCGATCGGTGATCGTCACCTCGCCGGTCTCGATCGGCGTCGGATCGGCCGCGCGGAGCCCGACCGATCCCTGGCCCATGGCGCGACCGAAGGGCTGGAGGCCGACCTCATCAATCGAGATCACCTCGCCGAGCTCGACCCCGGCGGCGCGGGCCAGGCCCTCGGCGCGGGCGCGAGCGTCGGCGACGGCGAGCTCGCGCGCGCGGCGGCGGAGCGCGGCCTCGTCGCTGTGCGCGAACGAGACGCCCCAGACCTCGTTGGCGCCGGCGCTCACCGCGGCGTCGAGGATCGCTCCGGTGCGCTTCATGTCGCGGATCGTGACCGCGACGGAGTTGCTCGCCACGTAGGTCAACGGCGTGGTGCCCGGGGCCGCGCCGGGCTTCGCGGGAGGCAGGTTGTAGCGCTCGGATCGGATGGAAAACGCGCTGGTCTGGATGTCGACGTCGGCGACGCCGAGCCGCTTGACGGCGGCGATCACCGCGGCCATGCGCGCCGCGGCGTCCCGCGTCGCCGCGACGGCGCTCGGCGCGGTGGCCTCGACGCCGAGCGTGGTCCTCGCGAGATCGGGCGCCTCGCGGATCTGTCCCTCGCCGACAACGGTGATCGCGCGCGGCGGCGCGGCGGAGCTCGGCGTGGTCGGGCCCACGCCGTTCACGCAGCCTCCGAGAAAAAAGGCCAGCGCCGTCGGTACGAGCAGCCCCAGGATCTTGAGTCGGGCACGTGTGCGGAGAAGGCTCATCGGTCGACCTCCAGATCGACGCCCCCCGGCGCCGTGCCCCGCCCGCAGCACGTTCCAAGCCGAACGCGAGCGCTGGAAAAGACGATCAACGCCACCGCGCCCGGGCTATATCCGTGAGAGGGACAACGGCAACATGCGGACGAGACTTCTTCCTGGTTTTTTCGTGACGTCGCTTCTCTTCGCCCCGGTCGTGGGGTGCGGAGACGGAGGCACGGGTGGAGCCGGCGGAGGCGCGACGACGACCGCGAGCGCGACGACGACGACCACCGTCGGCCCCTCGACGTCGGCCACGACCGGCGGCGACGGCGGGAGCGACGGCAACGACGACTTCGCCACGGCCGTGAAGCTCACTGTCGGCGCGCCCGTCGACGCGTACCTCGAGCCGTCGACGGACCAGGATTTTTACGTGTTCCAGGGCCTGAAGGGGCAGGCGCTCTCGCTCACGATCAAGGCCGAGGAGACGCCGTTCGACGCGCACACGATCGACACCGTCCTCACCCTCTACGACGCCTCGAAGACGCGGATCGCCGAGAACGACAATCCGACGCCGCGCACCAGCGACGACGCGCAGATCTTCACCGTGCTGCCCGCCGACGGCGCGTACTACGTGCGCGTGACCGAGTGCTGGTCGTGGGCGGCGAACGCCATGGGCTGCGCCAAGCCGCAGCACAAGCTCAGCACCGCGTACACGCTCACGGTCGCGGATCTCGACGGCACCATAGCGGGCATCTGCGCCGACACCGAGAAGGGCAACGACAGCACCACGGCGACGCCGGTGACGTACGCCGCGGCTCTGCCTGCGGGTGGCCGGCCGGTGTCGATTGTCTACGGCCGCTTCGAGGCCGCTGACGACGTCGACGTGTTCAGCTTCGATTACCCGGCCGACATCGTCGATGTGCCCGCGGGATCGCGGATGCTCGCGAGCGAGTGGAGCCTCCGCGAAGGCCCGGGCGGCGACGGCGCGAGCGGGCCCACGGGGCGGATCTACATCACCACGCAGGCCGATCCGACCAAGCGCGTCGCGCAGCTCGACGAGGGTGATTTCGCGTCGCGTGGCGCCCGCCTGTGGCCGCCGCTCGACGTGGCCGAGAAATATTTTCTCTTCGTCGAGCACCCCCAGGCGCCCCTCGGCGCCAACGAATTCTACGTCGTCGTCCACGGCGTCGGCACGTCGCAGCCGCTCGAGCAGAGCGAGGCCACGAACGACGTCGTGACCACGCCCGAGCCGCTGATGCCCGCCGTCGATGGCAGCTACTACATCGAGGGCGACCTCGGGAACGCGGGCACCGACGTCGATCACTTCAGCTTCGACGTCACCGCGCAGGCGGGCAAGACGGTCGCCGTTTACTGCGTCGCAGGGCGCGCGGGCTCGGGCCTGGTGAGCTTCGAGGTCGATCTCCTCGATCCGGCGAAGATGACCAAGCTCTGGATCATCAAGGAGACCGCGCAGACCGACGCGACGACGCCGATGCTGCCCGTGCCCGCGGGCGCGAAGACGCTGATCCTCAAGCTCAGCGCCGCGGGGCAAGATCCGGTGATCACCGGCACGTACTATCGCTGCGGGGTTCATTTCCAGTAGGCCCTCATCGGCCCTCCGGGGCGGCGATCGTCGTGTAATGTCGGGCGCGCCATGCGCTCTCCGCAGGTCACCGCCGTCGCCCTCGTCGCCCTCGTCTCCGCCTGCAGCGGCGCGCCGCCCGCGTCGCCACCGAAGCTCGCGGCCCACGCGCTCTGCGAGGGCGCGCACCTCGACGCCTGCGAGCGCCGGCTCGTCGACGCCGACGCCGACGATCTCCACGCCGTCGCCGTGGACTACGTCGCCGCGCGCGCCGAGCGCGACTCCGCCGATCCGTGGGCGACCGTGTTTCGCGAGCTCGATCGCGGTCCGCACCCGGCGGCGGCGATCGTCGGCGATCCGCACGCCGCCACCGCCGCCGCGAAGCTCGGCGAGGCCGCGCGCTTCGTCGCGGCGCCGACGCTGCCGAGGCCCGCGCTGCTCGACGAAGACGCGCTGCTCGTCGCGCTCGCGGGCGCCGCCGGTTACCGCCACGTCATCCACGTGCGCGGGCCTTCCGCGGCGATCACGCAGCTCTTTCCGCGCGATCCGCTCGCGCCGTTCCTGGGCGGCCTGCCGCCGCGCGTGCGCGACGACGCGGCGCTCGCGCACCTCGGCGACGACGTCGCGCTCGCGGCCGCGATCGACGAGGCCTTCGAGGCCGCCGGCGCGTTCCGCTACGTCGACGCGGCCCGCGCGGCGGATCGCCTCGAATCGCTGCTGCTGCCGCGCGATCCGCTCGCCGAGACGTCGCTCCGCGCGCGCTACGCGCGGCAGCTCCTCGGCAACGCCGGCCTCGTCCTCGACGCCGGAGATCAGCGCGACGATCACGCCGCGCCGCCGCCGATTGCCGAGGCGTCCGCGCCCGCGCCGACCGACACGCCGTACGGCGATCAGCTCCGCGTGCACCTCGCGACGAGCGCGCGCGCCGAGTGGGCTCGCCGCGGCTCGACGATCCTCGCGGCGATCGCCGACGATCGCCGCGACGACGTCGCCGCGCTCGAGGGCGCGCCGACGGAGTGCAGCGCCGAGCGCCGCCCGCCGCCGATGGAAGGCCTGCGCGATCTGGTGTTCGCGCACCGCCTCGCGGGCGCGCTCGTCCACGACGAGGCCACGTCGAAGCGCGGCGCCGCGGGCGGCTTCCTGCCGTTGCCGGCGTGGCTCACGCGCTACGAGGCGCTCGTCGATCTCGTCGAGAAGGCCCACGTCGGCTGGTCGTACGTGCCGACGATCCTGCTCCAGCGCGGCGACGCGTTCGGCCTCGATCCCGCCGGCAGCACGACCTACCGCCGCGTCACGGCGCTCGGCAACGCGCACCTCGACGCGACCCGGGCCCTCGAGCAGAGCGCGCCGACGCGCTATCGCGCGCTCTCGCAGGTGGCGTTCGCGGTGAGCCCCGGCGTGATCTTCGACGATCGCCTGCGCGAGCCGCTGATCCGGCTCACCGAGGCCACCGTGAAAGACAAGCTCGCCGCGGCGAGCGATCCCGCGGGGATCTTCGCCGGCGTGCTCACCGGGGCGTTCGCGGGGCTCTCGTACCCGCCCGCGGTGCAGGAGGCGCATTTCGTCGCGCTGCAAGGGGCCTTCGCGGCGAAGCTGCAGGGCGATCTTCATCGCAGCACCGGCTGGAGCACCGCGGGCCTCTACGCCCTCGACGCGGCTTACCGGCTCGTCGCCGATCAGCGACCAAAGCTCGACGTGTCGGCCGCGGAGATCGCCCGCGCGCTCCACGATCCCGCGCTGCCCTACCCGGCCCTCGGCGCGCTGGCGACCGCCGCCGCGCAGTACGCCGCGCTCGCCGCCGCGCACAAGCTCGATCCCGATCTCCACCCCGTGGCGCGCTTCCCGCCCGAGCGTCGCGCCGCGCGCGAGACGCTGCGCGCCGCGCTCGCGGGCCTCGGCGCCCCGGGCGAGGCGCCGAACAACGTGCTCGACGACGTGACCGATCTCGCCGACGGGCTCGTCGCGACGCTCACGGCGGCGATCGGCGAGAAGGCCGCCGAGCCATCGACGACCACGAAGCCAGTCAAAACGAAGGGCGGCGCGAAGGTCGCGGCCGCGACGACGTGCGCGACGAAGGCTGGCGTGGTGCTGACGCCGGCGACGCGGCGGGCGCTGGCGAGGCTCGGCGACGTGCGCCTGCGCATCCTCGGCCACCCGCGCTTCAAGCAGGGCGACGGGCTCTGGGTGCGGCGCGCGCGGCTGCTCGTCACGGTGCTCTCCGACGCGATGGACGTCGCGCTGAAAGACGACAAGCGCCTGGTGTTCACGTTGCCCGAAGGCGCCGCCGAGAAGAGCGCGACGGACGCCCTCCGCGAGTGGGACGATCGCCCCGCGGCCGACGTCGTCGCCGGCGTCTATGCGCTGGCGCGCGAGGTCGCCACGGCCGACACGAAGGAGCGGTTCCTCGCGCGCAGCGGCCGCCCGGTGCAGCGCGTGCTCACCGGCGTCGCGGCGCTCTTTCGCGGCGAGCCCGGCGGAGCCACGGGCGCCGGCGTGGCGCTGCTCGACGCGTTCGCGCGGCTCGGAGTCGGCCCCGACTCCGGCAAGACCCTCGACGCGATGCTGGTCTCGTACGCGTCGGCGTTCTACGCCGGCGGCCGCGCCGATCAGGGCGATCTCGCGCTCCTCGGCGCGATGGCCGTCGCGGCGCTCACGCAGGCTCCGCCGTCGCCCGAGGCCATCGCGCTCGCGGCACAGCACAAGAGCCGCATCACCTGGGCGCTGCGCTTCCTCGCCGAGCTCACCGCGACGTCGCGCAACGCCGCGCCCGATCCCGCCGCGTACGCCGGGGCCATGCGCGCCGCGACCGACGACGCGTGCCAGCTCCCCGCCGCCGAGGGCACGCTCGCCGTCGCGGGCGCCGTCCACGATTTCGCCGCGGGCCGTCGCAGCGAGGCGCGGGCCGCGCTCGATCACTTCCTCGACGCGGCCGAGTCGGGTGGCCTCCGCGTGCCGCGCATGGCGTACCGCTACGAAGAGAAGACGGCGACGAAGGTCTTCGCGCTGACGCTCGAGGTCTCCTACGGCGCGGGCATGCTCCAGGGCTCGAACACCTTCCAGCTCGGCCTCGGGATCCGATCGCGCGGGGAGCCCGAGGGCGCGCTCACGGCCGCGCTCGCGCCCGACGACGGCGCGAAATCCGACGAGGAGTCGGCGCGCTACTACGTCCACGCGGCGGCGCTCGCGGCCGTGTACCACCTGCTCGACGGCGACGAGGCGCGGGCCACCACGGCCGCGCGCCGCGCCCTCGCGGTGCTCACGGCGGGCGCGCGCCTCGGGCCACGCTCGGTGCGCACCGAGCACCCCGCAACGCTCGGCGTCGACGCCCGCGCGACCCTCGCCGTCGCGGCGCAGCTCGCCGCCGAAGCGGGGATGCCCTTCCTCGCGGGCGATCTCTGGACGGTGGTGCGCCAGGGCTTGCCCGAGGGCGCCGACGACGCCGTGATCGCCGGCATCCTCGATCCCGTCCCCTTCGGCCTCACCGGCGTGGCCGAGCTCGATCCCGTGCTGGCGCGCACGCGAAAATCGCTTCGTTTCGTGGCTGATCCGCTCGCGTGCACCCGCGCGAAGATCGACGTCGGCGCCTACGAAGAGCCCGCCTGCGACGCCTACCCGCTCGCGCTCTCGCTCCGCATCGCCGACGTGCTGAAGAAGCTCCCCCGCCTCCGCCGCGGCGACACCGGCGCTCGCTGCGCGCCGCTGCGATCGCTCGACGCGTTCCTCGGCGGCGCCGATCGCGGCGCCTATGATCCCGACGCCTTCACGCGCGCCGTGGAGGATCTCCGCGCCGGCGGCCGCCTCTACGACGCGGCGACGCTGCTCACGCGCCAGCGCCACGACGGCCACTGCGGCCCGCTGATCCTCACCGCGAGCCGCGCGCTCGGCCGCTCGCTCACGCTGGGGCCGCTGGTGCGCGCCGATCTTCTCAGCGTCGCCGTCAACTGCACGGCCGCGGCCGGCGGCCCCGACGTCGCCGCCGATCTCGTCGCCCTCGACGCGGCGACGCGCGCGCTCGCCGATCCCGCGCGCAGCCTCAAGGTCCTGCTCTCCGTCGCCGATCTCGCGGCGCGCACCGATCAGTGGGCGCTGCTCGATCAGCTGGTCCAGCAGCCGGATTTCATCGATCGCTGGAGCACCGTGCACCCGACGGCGGCCGCCGCGGCGCTGCTCTTCGACCACGCCGTGGCCGTCGTCGCGGGCCGCCCCGTCGACCTCGAGAAGACCCGCGCCGCTCACGCCCTCGTCTGCGAGATCTTCCCCCCGGGCGATCGCGCCGAGGTCTGCGCCGATCTCGCCGCGCTCCGCGCCCCGCCCGCCGGCTCCCCCGCCGATCGACGCAGCGTCGCCAGGGAAGCCGTCCAGCGCCGCATCACGGCCTTCACCAACCCGCCTTCAAAGCATTCTCCCTAAGGCCTCTCCCGAGTCGATGGCACGATTGCCGGAGTGTCCCTTCAGGAAGCCTGCCAATCGCCTTTGCCGACCTTGACGGTCCCCTCCCGCTTCCGTACGAGAGAGCGAGCACAGCGCGCCGCGATCAACGCAGCAGAGGGCTCGGGCATGCACGATCTCGGTGAATTTTCTCTGCGGGACGTGGCCGAATGCACCGCGCGCGTACGCCGCCTCGGGCACGGCGCGGGCAGCATGGAAGAGGCGGCGAGCCGCATCGTGACGTACCTCTACGAGGACCTCTCCGATCATCGCAACGGCCGCCGAGCCTGCGCTCTCGTGCGCTTTTACAAGACGCACCCGTACGGCCTCCTCGACGCCGGCCGTCGTCGCTTCGCCGAGGCGCGGTTCACGGGCGAGCCGGCCGCGCCGGGCGCCCGCTGGCTCACGCTCTTGGCCACCACGGGCGACGAGCCGGCGTGGTGCTCCGTCGCCGGCTCGCGCGATCACCAGGCCATGCCCTTCGAGACCGCCGGCGACGCGGCTCGCGCTCCGAAGATGGTCCGCCTCGTCGACCAGCTGCGGCTCGCGCCCGGGCTCGACGGCGCGGCCCCGCCCTCGTCGCGATCCTCGGCCAGCGCCGCGGCGATCGACTTCCCGACCGGCGACGTCTTCCTCGGCTGCGCGCCCATGAATCCAGCCGGGCGACCGCTCGACGCCGCGTTCGCCACGAGCCACCGGATCTGCTCGATGCTGGGCTTCGGTGGGCTCTTGCCCGGGGGCGATCTCTTCGTCGTCGTGCTCTTCACGCGCGTGGCGATCGGCGCCGCCGCGCGCGAGCTCTTCAAGACGCTCGCCCTCGCCGTGAAGGTCGGCGTCATGTCGTTCGAGCGCGGCCCGGTCTTCAGCTAGCGCCTCGATCGCGACCGGCGCGCGCTCTCGCCGTGTGAATCAGAAGCTGACCGCGAACGTCGCTCCGCCGGGGTTGACGACCAGCGCCGCAGCGGGCGCCCGCGCCAGGTCGGGCTCGGTCGAGGCCACCTTCTCGCCGCCGTACACCCAGAGCGGGACGCCGACTGCCGCGGCCACGGAGCCGACGAGGAGCATCGTCATCCCGACGCCCTTGGCGGTGCCGTTGTCGCAGTTGTTGCGGATCAGGTTGCCACCGACAGTGGTGGTGGAGCACCCGCCGACCGCTTGCACGTACACCGCTGTTCCCGACAGCATTCCGAGCGCGCCGAAGGACGCGAGGACGACGCCCAGGACCATCACGTCCGAGCTGCGCCGGCGTGTGCCAGCGAGCGGAGACGCCCATGCGGGCGCGACGACGGGCGCGGCGTGCGGCGTCAGGGGCAGCGGAGGATCCGCGTGCGCGGTGCGCGCGGGGAGCGCCGTCGCGGCAAGCAAGGTCGAAGCGAGCAGCAGACCGGAGAGCGGGCGGCGCATGACCGCAGTCCTAGCAGGAGCGGTGCCGCCCGGGATCACCGATGCTCGACGGGCCCCCGCCCCGCGCGCGCGATCGATCGCCCCGAGCTTCAAAACGAGCCTGCGAGGCCGCCGACGGTGCCATTGAACCACGGCGTCACGGTCGCGCCGGTGACGGTCGCTTTCGGCTTGCCGAGGACAATCATCGTGACGCCGCCGACGAGCAGCGCGCCGCCCGCGATGAAGCCGACGGTGGCGATCGTCTTCTGGTGAGCGGCGTCGACGTCGAGCACGCGCACCTGATCGCGCAGCGCCTTGGTGCAGAGCTTCGTCACCGGCTCGCAGGCCGTCTGCATCGCGTCGGCGTCGCCCTGCGTCGACGTGCCCTTGCCGAGGAACACCGCGCCCACCGCGACGCCGCCGAGGCCGACGACGGCCGCGCCGAGGCCGGCGATGCGCAGCGGCGTGAGGAAGCCGCCGCCGCTCGACGCGACGTGATCGGGCCCGCCACCGGGCTTCGGCGTGGCGTCGGGGTTGTCGATGGCGCTGAGAGGCACCCCCCCGGGGACGACGTCGGGGATCGTCAGCTTGAGATCGTTCTTCTCGCCATTCTTGAGAACGATCGAGCCCTTCACCGGCCCTTGCCCGACGGGATACACCACGATCTCGTGCTTGCCGGGATCGACCGGCCGATAGACGCCGAGGAGCGCGGGGCTCACCGGTTGATCATCCATCTTGACCGTGAACTTCTGCTGTCCGCCGCCCTCGACCGCGATCCGCAGCGAGGCGATGTTCGCGTCGAGCGCGGCCATCTCGTCCTTGCCCTCCTGCTGCGCCCGCTTGAAGGCCGCCGGCGCGCCCGGGGCGAGCTCTTCCCGCGTCAGCTTCAGGTAGGTCTCTTTCGCGGCGACGAGGCGGCCGACGCCGGCCTGCGAGCGCGCGATCAGCAGGAGGTGCGTCGGCGCGTGGAACATCTGCTCGGCGCGCGAGACGAGGTCGAGCGCCTCGGTGTATTTGCCTGCGCCGAGCGCCTCGGCGCCCTGCGTCGCGAGGACGCGCGCGGCGGCCTTGTCTTCGTCGCTCTGCGCGGCTGCTCGGCCGGCCGGGAAGAGCAGCGCCAGCGCCAGCGCCGCCGCGACGAAGCGAGAACGCGGCCTGGAAACCTTGCAATCGAGAGGGTGAGTCAGCACGGCCGCCACGCTATCACACGCCGTCTTCGCGGGACCAATGTCGAGTAGCGCCGAGCCCCGTCGCCCGCATCGTCGCTGCACGCCCGCCCTTGTCGCCGAGTGGCGCCGTCCCGTTCCTGCACGCGTCATTGGCCTCATCGCGCCTCGCGGGCGACCGCGCCTGCGGCCGGCCTCACGCGCCGCCCGAGGCTCCACTGCGCACGTCGCGCTCTCGCGAGCAGGGCACGGCGCCTGCAGCACTCGTGATGACGCGGACGAGAGCGCTGTTTCTCAGCGGCCAATCCTCGCGAGCGAAGGAGCTCAGTCATGTCAATCGTGCTCTGGATCGTGTTCGGTCTGGTCGTCGGGGTGATTGCCAAGCTCCTCACGCCGGGGCGGGAGCCGAGCGGGTTCATCATCACCACATTGCTCGGCATCGCCGGGGCCCTGGTCGGCGGCTTCCTCGGTCGTGCCCTCGGGCTGTATCCGTCGTATCAGTCCACGGGAGGGTTCTTCATGTCGATCCTCGGCGCGGTGGTCCTCCTCGGCATCTACAACCTCACGCTCGGGCGCAGCCGCTCGATCTGACCCGGCCTCGATGCCCGGCGGCTACCGCTCGCGATCCACGAGCGCGCCGGTCGCCCCCTCACCGCGCCCCGCCTCTCGCGCCGCGCCCGATCGGCCCGGTCGAATTATCCCTAGAATCATCGCCATTTCAGGATCGGACGCGCTCCCGGCGCGCCCCGGGTTCTGATAAGGTCGCTCATTCGCGAATCTTCGTGAATGAGGCGCTCGTCGCCTTCGTCTCTTGCCAGCCGGCGCGCAGCTCGCCGGTCTGCGCAGCCGCCCCGACCTCCGGGGCGCCGTTACCGGCCGGCGACGCCGGCAGAGGTCCCGCCCCATGAACCTGGTTCGAAGCAAAACGCCCGTCCTCCTCGCGACCATCGTCGCCGTCCTCCTCGCCACGATGAGCGCCTGGGCCGACGGCGACTGGAAGCTCACGGGCAGCGGCATCCGGGTCAAGACGATCGCCATCGTCGACGTCAACGTCTACGCGATCAGCCACTACATGAAGGAGATCCCGGCGACGAAGTCGAAGCAGGCCGTCATCGACGCCGACACCGGCAAGAAGTTCGTCTGGACGATGAAGCGCGACGTCGACAACGAGAAGATCATCAAGGCCCTCACCGAGGCCTTCGCGATGAACGGCTACGGCGACGCGGGCAAGATCGCCTCGTTCATGGGCGCCTTCAAGGGCGAGCTCAAGGAGAAGGCCACCGTCACCATCGTCTACGACGCCGACAAGAAAGAGACGACGGTCAAGACCGACAGCGGCAGCGCGACCGTCGGCGGCGTCGACTTCATGAAGGCCGTGTGGAGCATCTGGTTCGCGAAGATCGACCAGCCCAAGCTCGGCGACGCGCTGATCAGCCAGATGAAGTGAGCCCGCGGGCCGCCATCGGCCCGTCCGCTCCCGACGCGCCCCCCGCGCTTCGGATCCTGCACCGCGACCGCCTCGGAGAGAGCGTCGCCGCCCCGGCGGCCCCCCTCCCGACCGGTCGCGGCGCTGTTTTGTCAGTCGTCCTTCGACTTCGGCGCGCCGCGGAACACGTCGAGAAGCCGGCTGAAAAAGCCTCGTTTCATCGGCAGCGCGGGCACGTCGTCCTCTTCCGACGGAGGCGGCTTGGAGGCGCTCCGCTTGGGCACGGCTCGCTTCGGCGTCGGCCTCGCGACCGCGGGGCGCGCCGCCGGGCCGGGCTTCGCAGCGGCTGATTTCGCCGCCGCGGGAGCCGGCGCTTCGTCGCTGGAGTGCTCCTCGATCTCGCGCGCTACGGGCGCGGGCTTCGCGGGCTTGCGCGCCGCTTGAGCCTGCGTCTTGGCCTTCATCGCCTCCTTGGCGGTGAGCGCGGGCTTCTTCTTGCGGCGCCGATCGACGCCCATCGGCGGGATCCACTCGGGCGCCTTCGCGACGGGCGGCGGCTCGACCGGAGGCGGCGTCACCGCGACGATCCGCGGCGTGGGCCGCTCGATCGGCGCCGGACGAGCCACGGGCGCGACGCGCGGCGACGAAGGCCGCGCAAACTGCTCGCGCGGCGGCGTGATCGCGGCCTCGGATCGCTCCTCGCGACGCGGCCGCTCCACGTCATCGCGACGCGGACGCTCCCGCTCGTCGCGACGCGGGCGATTCTCGAAGCTCGGCGGCGGGCGACGCGCGATCTCGGGCTCCGGCGGCGGCGCGCTGCGCGGCGCCCGCATGTCGATCACGCGGCGCGGCCGCTCGGGCTGCGGCGCGGCCGCGACCGGCGGAGCCACCACCACGGGCGCGACGGCGACCACCGGCGCGGCCACCACGACCGGCTCTGGAGCGGCCACCACCTCCGCGACGGGCGCGACGACGGGCTCCGGCGGCGCCGCGACGACAGGCTCCGGGGCCGCGGGAACCGACACCGGGTAAGCCACAGGCACCGGGGAAATCGCCTCGATCGAGACCGCTGCGGCGGGCGCCGCGGGAGCTTCCGCCACGACCGCCGGGGCCGCCGCGCGTGCCGATTCGGCCGGCGCCCCCGGCTCGTCCCAGCCGGCCTCCACCGCGGAAGCCTCGCGGGCCTCGGTGTCCGTCGCGCCGTCGCTGTGGAGGCTCTGGCCCGGGGCCTCGCCGCTCGTCCCGCTGTCTTGATCGTTTTTCATGGGCTGCGCGGCGCGCATCATAGCCAAGGCGAGCGCGCCGTCAGCCTCCGAGTGGGCGTCGCGCGATTCCGCCCGGCAGAATCGCGATCTGGAGCGACGCCTTTTTCAGCGCGCGACCGCCGCCGCTCGCTTGACCCAGGCCCACTCGAAGCGTCGCCACCCCTGCGTCCCGAGCACGAGATCGAGCGCCTCGGGCGCCTTCGGATCCTTCGAGAAGTAAAAATTGGGCTCGATCACCTTCTGGCCGGGCATCTCGGGCTCGAGGTAGAGCTGCGCGAGGATGTTGCCGGTCTTGTCGTCGGCGAAGTTGAGCACCGTGTCGTCGACGACGGCGAGCGCCACGTCGGCTGCTACCGGGTGCCCGTCGGCGTCGGTGGTCTTCACCGTCAACGCCACCTTCTCGCGCGGCGAGTACGACGGGCGATCCGCCGTCACCGACACGTGGAGATCCGCGCCCAGCCCGCGGTACACCAGGCGCTCGCAGAGCGGCGCTTCGGTCGTATCGAAGAGCGTCAGTCGCACCGCCCCGACAGTGCCTCTCGGGAGCGGCATCGCCACCTCGGCCTCCGCCCCCGGGCTCACCTGCGCTTCGACCTTCGCCATCAGCCGCTCGCGCAGCACCGCCGTCAGGAGCACCTTTTGCGACGTACTGCAGCGGACGACCACCTTCATCGCCGCGTCGGTCGAGCGAAAGTCGTCGACCGATCGCAGCGTGCAGCCCGAGGGGCGCGCGGCCGGCAGCGCCAGCGGCGGAGTCGCCGCCAGGGCCTTGCCCGGCTTGAACGAGTAGCTCCTCCCTGCCTCCGGCGTCAGCGTGAAGCGCGCCATCCCGCCGTGAAACGATTTCACGTGGGCGACCTCGGCGCCGCGCTCGTCGACGACGTCGCCCTCGAAATCAGCCGGCTTGCCCAGCGGATCGTGCGCCGCCAGGTAAACACGCGAGGGCAGGCCCGTGACCAGATCGCCGCCTTCGGGGAACGCCGCCAGCTCGGCCCGATCGAGCAGGATCGGTATCCGCCGCTGCAGCGACTCGGTCGCTCCGCCGGCGTCCACCAGGAGCGTCAACAGCCCATCTCCTCTGGCGATCGATCGCGGCAGCGTGAACCGGACGGTGCCTTTGCCGCTCCAGTCGATGATCACCGGGATCCGCGCGATCTCCGCGCCGTCGAGGGTGATCACCGCCGTCGCCTTGCCCCCGTGGACGGCCTCGCCGGTGGCGCTCTCCAGCTTGATCTTCGCCGTCACCTCCTCGGCCGGACTGTACGACTTGCGGCCAAAATCGAGCGTCTTCTTCACCCGTGGCAGCTCGTACGTGGACACAGTGATCGGCCGCTCCTCCGTCCCGCCGAGGTCGGAGATCATCCGCAGCACGTACGGACCGCCGACGAGGCCCGGCGAGAGCTCGAAGTCGTTCATGGCCGCTCCGCCCGAGCCGAGCACGCGCTTCTCGGCCACCTTGGATCCCCGCGGATCGAAGAGCTGGAACGTGACGCCGTGCTCACCCGCGACGCCGTCGAGCGTCTTCACGGCCAGCTCCCAGCCCCGGAACCACACCGTCTCTCCGGGGTGATAGAGCGGCTTGTCGGTGGTCAGGTACATCGTGTGCGCGCTGGTGGCGGCGAGCTCGGCCTCGACCTTGCTTGCGATGGCCTTGAGGGGCGCGCCCTCGGCGGCGAGGACTCCAGTGCTCCCGAGCGACGCCACGAGGACGGCGAGCGCGACGGGGCGAGAGGTGCGGGCAATCTTCTTCATGGCGTCACCGTGAACGGGAGGGGATCGGCGAAGGTGCGAAACTCGTCGGTGTAGTAGAGGTAAGCCTGCGAGGCGGGCCCCTGGAACGTGCCCGGCACCTGCGCGAGCAGATCGAGATCGAAGGCCTTCTGCGCCTTCGGTCCCATGGCGCGGAAGTAGACGATCACCTCCCGCGGCCGCGTCTCGTAGAAGTCGACGAGGCCCTTGCTCTTGAGCTCGTCGAGCTGCCACGTCTGGAAGGTGAGGCCGCCGGGGATGCCCACCCGCGCGATCACCATCGGTATCCCCTTGGCGCTCGAATTGGCCACCACCGCGTGGACCTTGACGCCCTCGCCCAGCCTGGCCTTCGCCGGCGCTGACACCGCCAGCGTCACCGGCGATTTCCCGCTCGAGGCCGGTCGCAGCGTGCGATACGAGAGCTTCATTCCATAAGCGATCTTCAGATCAGCAGAGCTCGCCGCGATCTCCACGGTGTTGTGCCCGGGGTGCAGCTCGCTCGCGAGCCCCGCCAGCGTCAACGTGTCCTTCATCGAGGGATCGATCTTGATCGCGTGGGGAGCGCCGCCGTTGATGGTGACGTTGATCGTCCCCTGCGGCGGCGTCGTCGACTGCGCGGCGGCCCGGGTCAGCGCCTTGAGCGCCAGCACCGTCGATTGCGTGGATCCGAAGCCGCCCGAGCCGCTCCGCTGCTTCACCATCCAGTCGAGACCCTTCTGGATCTCGGCGGCGTGCTCCTCGGGCGCCTTCATCAGCGTCAGCGTCGCGAGCGCGGCAGTCTCGATCTCCAGGGCATTCCCGCCCGATCGCGTGATCGAGTGATCCGCCCCCGGATAATGGCCGTCGGCGGCCTGCATCTTCGCGAGGCGCCCCTCGGCCTTCACCGTCTCGGCGCCGCGCGGATCGACGTTGGCGAGCGCCCCGGCCGCCAGCGCGAGCACGTACGGATCCTTGGTGGTGCCGGAGAGCTTCTTCAGATAGGCAATCTCCTCGGGCAAGTCTTTCTCGCCGGACTCGGTGAGAGCGTACGTGACATACGAGTTGGTCACCTCGTCGCTGGCGCGCCCGAACGAGTCCAGGGCCCTCTCGTTCTTCTGATACCCACCCTTGCCGTCGCGCCGCGAGCGCAGCCACGCCGCCGTCCGCGCGACCATCGATTTATCGACGTCCTTGTAGACCTTGGCCATGTCCGAGAACTCCATCAGGCCATAGGCCGTGAGGGCCTCGTGGCCTGGATCTCCGCCGAACCACTCGTAGCCTTGGGTCTTGCTCTCGTAGCCGGTGAGCAGCTTGTAGCCGTGGTCGAGCGCCGTCTCGGCGCGGGCCACCAGCGCCGGCTCCGCGGCCCCGTGCTCCGTCAGATACCCCAGCACCATCACGTTGGGGTAATTGGCGCTCGACGCCTGCTCGAAGCAGCCGCCCGGCTCCTGGATGATGGCGTCGGTCCCCGCCACCAGCGTCGCGGTCGGCGAGGGATACAGCGCGAGCGACGCCACCAGCGTTCCAGGCAGGGTATCGGGGAGCTCCACGTCTTGCTTCAGCGTCCCTGCCGTGGTCCCGGCGAGCGCCTGCTCGCGCGGGAACCCCGCCGGAACCACCTTGACGATGCGGCTCAACCCATCCTCGAAGCTGCCGCTCTTGGCCTTGAGAAGGATCGAGCCGTCCTCGGCCTTCATCCCCAGACCGACGACCTTGAGGCCTTGAAAGAACGATTTGCTCTCCTGCGGCTTGAGCTCCACGCTCGCGGGCGCGTCCTGATCGGCGCGCTCGAAGGCGGCTCCGAACTGGGCGGTGAGGGCGATCCGCTGCGTCCGCCAGGTGGTGTTGCTGAGCGTCACCGGCAACCGGATCACGTCGCCGCTCGAGACCTCGAGGGGCAGCTTGGCGGCGAGCGAGACAGGCAGCTTCGAGGCCAGCACCGCGTCGCCGCGCCCCGCCGTCCCGCCGCGGCCCACGCCCTCCACCGTCGCTCGAAACGAGGTCACCGCGTCGGAGAGATAGAACTCCACCTTCGCCGTGCCCTGCTCACCGGTCTTGACGGAGGGTTGCCAGAACACCGTCTCTCGAAAATCGGTCCTCGGCCCGTCCTGGGCTCCCTGGTAATTCGGCGCCGGGAACTGCCGCACCGGGGCCCAGAGCGGCGGCGCGGGCGCGTCGGCCTCTGCTTTCCTGTCATTGTCGTCGGCCGCCATCGCGCGAACCGCTGCAACCTCGGCCATCGCGACGGGGGCGGGGGCCGGCGCGGGCGCGGCCTCGACCGGCGGAGGCGCCATGGCGCCCATCATGTCGCCCTGGGCCGCGGGCGCCGGAGGGGCCATCGCGGCCGGCGCGCTGGCCATCTCGTGCTGCGCGCCGCAGGCCCCCGCGCCCACGACCGTGGCGAGCATGAAGAGCGGCGCGAGGGCCCCGCGGGCGCCGAGCGATCGGCGCGCGGGCGAAGGATCGATGAGCGCCGCCGGGCGGTCCGGCCCGACGTGACGATCGTCATTTCGAGATCGAGTGTTCATGAGGTCTCCCGCTGGAATTCAGGGCGAAGGCGCACGAAACGGCGCCGCGCCCGGTAGCTTACAGATCGCGCATCGTTCCCATGACGGGTCGCGTCGAGTACGGTGCGCCGCGAGGTGGATGATGAGCGACAGCGTGACCCTGGCGAGCTTCGAACCCGGTGTGCAGCAGCAGGCGACGGACGCGTTCCAGAGCTTCCTCGGGATCTATCAGCTGCCCGCGGGCACGGTGCGCCCCGAAGAGCTTGGCCTTGCCGTGCAGCGCGCGCTCGACGCGGCGGCCGGTGTCGTTGAGAGCCCCGCGTTCGCGTCGACCCTTTCGAGCGAGCTACTCCAGGTCGTCCACCGCCGGATGGCCGAGCGCTCGGCCCGCGGCGAAGACCTGCCCTGCGGCCTCGACGCGGCGGCCTACCAGAAGCTCCGTCGCAGCCTCGAGCAGCGCTTCGGCGCCCTCCCGAAGCGCGGTGAGGGCGACGACGCTCATCGCCTCTACGTCTATCGCGCGACCGAGACGCAGAGCGGCCGCACCTTCGAGATAGCGGTCCAGGGCCCCTGGATCGACGACACCACCGACGTGACGACGGGCCCGCTCGAAGGCGATCTCGTCGATGGTTTGCTGCACGCGCTCGCCTCCGGCCGCACGACGGCGATCGAGACCACGAACGGTCCCGTCCCTCACTCCGTCGGTGACACCGAGCGCATTCTCGCCTCCGGTGTCGCCATCGAGGTCGACGGGCCGATCGCCATCCGGTAGAAGGCTCGCGCCCTCGCCTCGGCGCCGGCTCCCCTCATGAAGCCCAGCGCCCTCGCCCCCCTCGCCTCCACGCTCCTCCTCCTCGCCGGCAACGCCCTCGCGGACGAACCGACGACGCCGACGACGCTCGTCGATCATCCCCAGGACAGCGCGCTCTACGTCGGCGGTCAGGCCAACGCGATCTACCAGTATCACCCGGATTTCTCGGCGAAATACTCGGGCAAGAGCAGCCTCCAGCCCCGCCACGAGGGCATCGCCTCGTACGTGATCACCCTCTCCGTGGGCTACCAGCTCACGCCGACGACCGAGGTCTTCTTCGACGGCGAGATGGCCGCGGGCGGCGGCCTGAGCACCGCGCTCGGCCTCGGCGGGTTCACCAACCTCGACGTCGTCCGCAACCCGACGCTGGGCTCCGATCCGTACCCGGCGCGCTTCTTTTTGCGGCAAATCATCCCGCTCAGCCACCGCTACGTCGACGCGACCCGCGGCCACCTGGCGATGGCGACGCGCGTCCCCGAGACGCGGATCGAGCTCCGCGCCGGCAAGCTCTCCACGGTCGATCTCTTCGACGTCAACTCGGTCGGGAGCGACAGCCACAGCCAGTTCATGAACTGGACGGCCGACAACAACGGCGCCTACGACTACGCCGCCGACACCCGCGGCTATACCTACGGCGCCGTCGCCTCGCTCGAGAGCACGAACGTCGCGCTCCGGCTCGGCATCATGCTCATGCCCACGGTCGCCAACGGCATCACGCTCGACTGGCACCTCGACAGGTCGCGCGGCGACAACCTCGAGCTCGAGCTCCGGCCTCACCTCCTCCCCGGCCGCCTCAGCACGATTCGCCTCCTCGGCTTCGCCAACCACGCCGCGATGGGGAGCTACCGGGAGGCCATCACCGCCTTCGAGCGCGGGAGAGAGCCTCTCCCCGACATCGAGGCTCACTGCCAGCCGGGGCGGGTCAAATACGGGTTCGGCCTCAACCTCGAGCAGGAGATCGTGGGCCCGCTCCGGGGCTTCGCCCGCGCCGGCTGGAGCGAGGGAGCGTACGAGTCCTTCGCCTACACCGAGGTCAACGACACCGTGGCCATCGGCGCCGATCTCCGCGGCACCTGGTGGAAGCGCCCGAGTGACAAGGTCGGCCTGGCGCTGATCACCAACGGCCTCTCCGCCGATCACCGCCGCTACCTCGAGCTCGGCGGCCACGGCTTCCTGCTCGGCGACGGCGCGCTCACCTACGGTCGCGAGAACATCCTCGAGACGTACTACAACCTGACGATCTACCGCGGAGTCACCGCCGCCGCCGACGTTCAGGTCATCGAAAACCCCGGCTACAACCGCGATCGCGGCCCGGTCGTCGTGCTCTCGGCGCGAGCCCACCTCGAGATCTGAAGCGCCTCGGAGCTCGGCCGGACTCTTCCCGGTGCGCGCCAGCTCGTCGCCTCAGTTGGTGGTGATCGCCCCCGTGGTGATCGCCTCGAAATCGCCGCCGTGGACCTGCTTCAGCGTGTTGATCGCCGCGTCGTCCCAGCTCGGGCTCGGCGAGCCGCTCACGTACCAGGCGCTCCCGTTGTCGGCGAGGAACATCCCGTACTTCTTCAGCGCCGTGAGGATCACCTGCATCGATTTCGGGTAACCGCCGATGTTGAAGCTGGCCTTGAGCCGGAAGCGCACCCCCATGGGCGGCCGCGTCGAATCGTAGCTCGACGACGCATGGTGGCTCGCGGGGGCGACATACCCGTGCTGCGTCTTCGGCGCCGTGAAGCGGAGAGCGTGGTTTATCACCCCGGCGGTCACCTCCTCGTAGCGCACGAGCCCGGGATAGATGGGCAGACCCGCGGCGTCGGCGCTCGTCCACCCCTTCGGGCGGGTCGAATTCTTGGTCAGGTCCCAGATCGCCCCGGATCCCGCGTACCACTGCGCTCCGCTCTTCGCCGCCGCGAAGAGCTCGTAGAGCCGGCACTCGCCGGTGTGGAACATCAGAATGTGGGCGTCCGACCCGTTCTCGATCGGCGGATTGGCCGGGATCGGGTACGGCCCCGGATCGCTCTCGGACGCGTAATCGAAGATGACAGTCGACTTCGCGACCGCGGCACCGACCTTGACCGAGGGGATCCCGTACTGCGTCCCGAAATCGGGGTGCAGCGACGTCGCCGCGCCGATCGTCGCCACGTACGTCGACGAGAGCGGATCGACCGCGGACCCGGAGATGTCCTGGTTCCACCAGTTGTCCGCGGGAAACACCGAGCACGCAGCGCCCGTGCCAGTCCCGGTGCCAGTCCCATGGCCCGGCCAGTGGCCTTTGTAGGCCGCGGATGCGGCTCCGTCCGCGGCCGTCGAGGCATCGTTGCTCCCGTCGGGCTCGGGGCTCGCGACAGGCTTCGAATCGAGCTCTTCCGCGCTGTCTTGCCCGCTCCCGAAGGCGCACCCCGGGAGGGACAGCGCCACCAGCATCGCGACGAGGACCGAACGTCGTTGGTTGTTCATGCGCCCGAGTCTGGACGACGGAGCACCGCAGTGGAACATCGAATCCCACCGGCAAGCTCGATTTGAGGTCAGGGCCGGCACGACGACTCGAGATCACATTGGATCCAGATGCGACAGATTCAATATCAGCTCAACTATGCCGCTCCGGGCGGATGGCCTGCTCATGCGATCTTCAGATAATGTTTCATCGAGAGCGGTAGTCGGTCCCGCGGATCACCATCCGTCGCTTTTCGGCCGAGCGAGGTGCCGTCGCGGCGAGATCGCCGTAGGATGGGCGCTTCTCATGACGACCACCCCTCGAACGCGACGTCGATCCTTGTCCTCGATCCTCTTTCTCGGCCTCTCGGCTCCGCTGGGGCTCGGCGCCTGCAACGCGATCTTCGGTATCGAGGCGGGCCTGCCCGGCGGCACCTCGGGCACGACCACGACCACGACCACGACGAGCACCGGCAGCGGCCCGACCTGCGGCGTCGACGCCGGCGAGCCCGCCACGGGCACGGCGATCAAGCTCCGCGTCGGCGCCTCGAACGGCTCGGATCAGATCGACGCGCTCACCAGCGATCCCGGCGGCAACCTCGTCGCGGCGGGGTTCTTCGACGGGACGGAGCTCACGCTCGGCTCGTCGCTCGCGCACACCGGCACGCCCGGCGCGCAGAACGGGTTCGTCCTGAAATACAGCGCGGCGGGCGCGTACACCTGGGGGCAGGCGTTCGGCGGCAGCAAATCGATCCGCCTCAACGCGGCCGGCACCGACGCCGCGGGCAACATCTACGCGACGGGCAACCTCGCCGGCACCGCCATGTTCGGCACGACGAGCCTGAGCGCGGAGGTCGCGAGCGATCCGACGTCGGACAACCCCGACGCGCTCGTTGTCTCGCTCGATCCCGGAGGCGCGGTGCGCTGGGCCAGGCGCTTCGGCAACGAGGACGTCCAGCGCGGCCTGCGCATCGCGGTCGATCCCGGCGGCGCCACGTACCTCGCCGGGATCAGCTACGGCCAGATCGATTTCGGCGGCGGGCTCATCGGCGACAAGGCCTCGCCGTGGTCGTTCTTCGTCAAGCTCGACAGCGACGGCAAGCTGGTCTGGGCCCAGCCCATCAGCCACTGGGACGATCTCCTGACGCCGGACAAGATCGAGTACTTCGAGATCGCGATCGCCCTCGACGGCAAGGGCCAGGCGATCATCGGGGGGAACTTCACCGATCAGGTTTACTTCGACACGCATGCCGTCACGCCCGTCGGCGGAGCCGACGCGTTCGTGGCCTCGCTCGACGCGAGCACCGGCGCCGTGAAGTGGCATCAAACGTTCCACCAGCCCTCCGGCGATCCGGCTCTCGATGGTGACCAGTGGATCACGGCGTTGACGACGGATCCCTGCACGGGCGACGTCTACGCGGCGGGCGGCTTCACCCAGGGCATCGACTTCCCGTCGCGGGGCGGCGCGAAGATCACGACCGGCGACGCGCTCGATCCCGACATGTTCCTCGTCAAGCTCGGGGCGAGCGACGGCGCGCCGCTGTGGTTTCACGCCTACGGCGACACGGGGCGACAGGAGGCCACGGCGGTGAAGGTCGGGCCGGACGGCTCGGTGGTGCTCGCGGGATTTCTGCTCGACGCCCCGAACGCCGTCGGCGTCGACGTCGGCGCGCCGGTCGGATTTCTCAAGGCGGCGGAGGTCAACCCCGGCCCCGACTACTACTCGGACGCGTTCGTGCTCAAGCTCGATCCCCTGGGCGATCTGCGGTGGGCCAAGCGCCTCGGCGATAAGTACGCGCAGGCGGCCTTCGACGTCGCGGTCGATTCGAGCGGGGAAATCGGCCTCGGCGGTATCGTCAATGGCACGCTCGCGATCGGCGGAGGACAGCCTCCGCTCATGGTCGACGGCTTTCATGCGTTCCTCGCCCGCTTTGATCCGTGAGCAAGCAAGCTATGGTTCGGCGATGATGGATCGATCCCGAAGGATGCTCCCGGCGCTGCTCACCGGGGCGCTCCTCGGCTGCGGTGCGCCCTCGTCAGCGATCCCCCGCGCGACCGAGACGGCGGCGGCCGTCCCCGCGGCGCCCGCGGCGATCGAGGCCTCGCGCTACCACGTGCTCATGGTCAGCGGCGGCGGCGCGCCGTCGATCAACTACGGCTCGCACCTGGTGCACCTCGAGCGGCTGCGCGCGCTGCTCGTCGCGAGCGGGATCCAGACCGATCACATCGACGTGCTCAGCAGCGACGGCGCCGATCCCGCGCCGGATCTCGTGCAGCGCGAGGCCCCGCCCGAGGCCGATTTCTGGATGCTCGAGAGCACCCGCGTCGGGCAGCGACTCGACACGCCGATCGAGCTCGTGAGCTCGGCGATCCCCGGCGTGGCGCTCGCGCCGGCGACGAAGACCAGCGTCGGAAAATGGTTCGACGCCGAGGGGCGCCGCCTCCGCGCCGGCGACGTGCTCCTGCTCTACGTGACCGATCACGGCACGCGGCAGAGCGACGATCCGCTCGACAACCGGATCACCCTCTGGGGCAAGGACAAGGAGGCGAGCCTCTCGGTGCGCGAGCTGTCGACGTCCCTCGGCGCGCTCGATCCCGGCGTCCGCGTCGTGACGCTGATGTCGCAGTGCTTCTCGGGCGGCTTCGGCAAGCTCGCGTGGAGCGCGACCCGCGACGGCGAGCCCGCGGGCAACGTGTGCGGCTATTTCTCGTCCACGGCCGACCGCCCCGCGTATGGCTGCTTCGCCGAGAACCGCGGCAAAGACGCGGTGGGACACTCGTTCCATTTCACCCAGGCCCTCGCCGAGAGCGGGCGGATGCTCGACGCGCACGACGCCGTGCTCACCACCGATCGCAGCCCCGACGTCCCGCTGCGCACGTCGGATCTGTACCTCGAAGATCTGCTCGGAAAGGCGGCCGTCGCCGAGGGTATGAAGCTCCCCACCTTCGCCGATGGCCTGCTGAAGACGGCGCTGCGCGATCCCGCGGCGTGGGAGCCGGAGATCCGCTTGATCGATCGCGTGGCGCACGCCTTCGGCTGCTACGGGCCGCGATCGCTGGCCGATCTCGCCGAGCAATCGTCGAAGCTGCCCCAGCTCGGCGACCAGCTCCAGACGTTCCAGAAGGCCTGGGATACGGCCCTCGCCGACGCCGAGGCGGCCAACCTCGATCGCTTCGTCGACGCGCGGCCGGCCTGGCTCCCGCGGCTCGGCGACGCGGTGCTGATGGGGCTCGATCAGCCGTCGAAGGACCACGTGCGGGGCGAGCTGCTGGCCGATCTCGGCCCGTTCACGCGCGCCGATCCGGCCGTGAGCTCGCGGCTCGACTCGCTCCACAGCCGCAGCGCCTCCACCGAAGAGCTCGCGTATCGCATGGAAGTGCGCCTCGGCGCTCTCTTGCGGATGCGCTCGGTGCTGGTCGACATCGCCGCCAGGAGCTGGCTCGCGACGCGCGGCACCCCGGCGCAGCAGCGGGCCTATGCGTCGCTCCTCGCGTGCGAGGATCTCGCGCTGCCGAAGCCGCTCCGGCCCGCGGGAGAGCGCGTCACCGAGGCCGCGCCGTATCCCTCGCTCGATCTGGATCTCGAGCTCGCGCACCGCATCCTCCCCGGCTGGATGGGCGTGACGTTCCAGGGCCTGACGCCGGAGCAGCGGCAGAAGAAGCACCTCGCCGAGGGCGCCTCGATGGTGACCGCGGTGTTCCCCGACTCGCCCGCGAAGACCGCGGGGTTCACCGTCGGCGATATCGTGGTGGGCCCGCCCGGCCTGCCCTTCACGGCGAAGAACCAGCTCCGCGCCTTCACCATGCTCTCGGCCATCGACACGCCGGCGCCGCTCGACGTGATCCGCGGCGAGGCGCACGTCACGTTGAGCCTCGTTCCCAAGCCTTTTCCGATGAAGTGGCCCGAGCTGCCCGGGCCCGCGACGGTCGGCACCGCGGCCCCCGACGTCGACGTCACGCCCTATCGAGGCCCGGTGAAGGCCGACCTCGCGAAGGGCTCGGCGCACCTGCTCTACTTCTGGGCGACGTGGTGCGGCCCCTGCAAAGCCGCCCTGCCCGAGGTCCTCGCCTTCGAGAAAGAGCGCAAGATCCCGGTCGTGGCGATCACCGACGAGCCGTTCGATCAGCTCGACATCTTCTTCAAGGCGCACCCCATCCCCTTCCCCAAGGCCATCGCCGTCGACGAGCTGCGGAAGTCGTTCGCGTCCCACGGCGTGAGCGGGACTCCGACGTTCGTCCTCGTCGACGACAAGGGCGTCGTGCGCGGGTACCAGACTGGCTATCTCGCCAGCAAAGGCCTGGATTTGCCGAGCTGGACCTGGTCGGGGCGAGCCGCGGTGGGCAAGCGATAGAGCCTCTCAGCCACACCCGATCTCGAGCCGCAGCGCCCGGGTTTCGCCGGGCGCGAGCTCGATCAGGCCAGCGCCGGTGTTGAGCGCGTCGCCGGGGCAAGTCCATGGTTCGAGGCAGATGAAATCGCGGCCGCGCAGCGACCAGATCACCCAGCGCGACAGCTCCGGGGAGCCGCGGAGCTTCACGGACAGGCCCCCTTCGACGCGCAGCGAGGCCTCGGAGCTACCGTGATCGATCAGGTGGAGATCGACCTCGGGGAGGCTGAAATCGAAGCCTTGAAAGGCGATCTCGCGCTTGACCGTGTTGTCGAAGGCGCGCGTGGCCGCCGTGGGGATCCGCGCCCGGACGCGGTCGCCGTCGGGCACGGCGAAGTACGGATGAAACCCTGCGCCAAAGGGCATCGGCGTCGCAGAGTGGTTGGTGAAAAGCATCTCGACGCCGAGCGCGCGGTCGCGGAGCGAGTAGGTGTAATCGGCGGTGAAATCCCAGGGATACTGGGCGCGGGTGGCGTCGTTCGAGGCCAGGCGGAGGGTGGCCGAGGCGGCGCCGACGGCGCTGGTGCTGACGACGTCCCAGGGCAGCGTGCGGGCGAAGCCATGCTGCTTCATCGCGCCGTGGACGTCGCCGCGCGCGAACACATCGCCGGTGAGCTTGCCGGGCGAGGGAAAGAGCACCGGGCAGCCGCCGCGCACGTTGGCGGCGCGATCCTCGAAGGTGGCCTGATCGAGATAGAGCACCTCGCGGCCCCCGATACGGAGGCGGGCGAGGATGCCGCCGCGCGAAGGGGCGAGCACGGCGAGCGAGCCCGATGCCTCGTCGGCGAGCTCGAGGGTGGGAATGACACCGGAGGCGGCGCGGGTGCTGAACATGGCGCGAGGGTAGCGCGCGGCGCGGCGGCCCCGCTCGTCGAAACGAGCCCGAGCGCGCGACGCCGCCGATCACCCGCGAGTTACTTACCGAAGAGCTTCTGGATGCCGCGAACGTTGGCGTACACGAGGGCGATGATCGGCACGTACATCAGCGAGAGGTTCATGAGCCCCGCGCAGAAACGGCTGGAAAACGCCTCGTTCACGCGCCAGCGATCGCGGAACGTGAGGTAGGCGCCGCCGACGCCGACGAGGACGCCGATCGCCAGGCCGAGGATCCCGGCCGCGTCCGCGCGGAGCCCCGCGACGTTCGCGAGCGCGCCGAGCAGGCTCCCCGGGATCGAGCCGAGGATCA
>JANYGI010000238.1 GCA_025362495.1 Byssovorax sp.
GCAACAAAGCACTCTCCGAAGGACGCCGCCCCGATCGAGAAGGCCAGCAAAGAGGGCCGGGCGCTCGACAAGCTCATCGCGCGTCACGGTCAGGTCGACGCCGATCATCGCGCCGCGTATGACGAGCTCATCAGCGATGAAGATCGCGCCGCGCTCGGAGCGAAGACGCGCGGGCCGGCCGTGTTCCGTGAAGCGGTGGAGTGGTGCGTCCAGATCGCCGAGGCGTTCGGCAAGTATCCCGCGCGAGTGAAGGCGCACTATGCCGAGACGCGCTTCGCGTATTTCCTGGAGCGCACGGCCCTCCTTGGCGCCGCTGTCGAGGCGCAGCAAGCCCACCGCGGCGAGCAGGGATCCACGCGATCGACGACCGCTCAGCGCGAGGAGGCCGCGAGGGAGGCGCGCAAAGCGCTGCTCTCCAACCTCCGGGGCTTCGCAGGCCGGCGCGACGCCGAGCGCAAGGCGCTGAACCTGGCGCTCGGCCAGACTGACAACATCAACGCCATCGGCGCCTCAATTCGCTCGCTCGCGGCGCTGGGCGCCGAGTGGCTCGCTCGCCCGGACGCGAAGGCGAAGATCCAGTGTACATCGGCGGGCCTGACGGGCGCGGGCGTCGCGTCGGCGCTCGCGGCGGCCGACGCCCTGACGGGTGCAGCCACGGAGTCGACCCTCGCCGGCCGTCGGCCCTCGGCCGATTCTCCCGAGGTGAATCTGGTGGAAGGCGCGGTGTTGCACGAGATGGATGAGGCGCAACGCTGCTTCGACGAGGCGCATGCAGCTACGCAGCTGATTCGCCGCCTCTCTCCCGGTCCCGCCACGCGCCACGTGCTCGGGGCCAAAGCCGCCGTCAAGACCGTAGCCGCGGCAACGAACGGGACGACGGACACGGCGCCGCCGGCAGACACGAAGAACAAGTAGCTCGCTTGGCGGACTCGAGACCCGGAGCCCTCACCCCAACCCCTCTCCCGCCGAGCGGGAGAGGGGGACCGAGGGGGTGAGGGCTCTCCGGGGGGACCCAGGGCGCCGATCAGCTTGAAATGCCAAAAAAAGACCGGAAATTCAACAGGGAGGCGAGGAGACGGGGAGGTGAGAGGAAGATCGGGAAGGATTTCCCCTCGGGTCTCCCAGTCCTCCTCGCCTCCCTGTGAATTCTCCGACTCTTCAACCTGTTCGGTGCTCCAGGGCGTGAGGCAGCGGCGAGACGGGGCGCGAGGCTCACGGCCTCAGCGCTCTATTCGAGTCTTCGCCGGGCGGCGAGCGCGGCCTTTCAAAGGCTTCGCAACCGGCGCGCCCTTGCGCACGAGGAGGGCGCGATCACCAAAAGGACAGCCGAAATCGAGCGGTTTGGTGAGGATCCACAGCACGGGCAGCGCGGGCGCGTCGTCGGGGAAAGGCCCGTCACCGTCGGTGAAATAGACGACGCCTTGCGGGCGGTGCGTCGCGAGAAAATCGGGCTCGAACACCGGCCGCAGATCGGTCCCGCCGCGGCCGGCGACGTCGCCGAGCGCGCCGGCGAACGGGTAGACGCGCGTGATCTCCGCGTCGCACTCCACGACGGTGATCCGCGCGTGATCCGCGAGCGCGGCGAGCTGGCGGCCGATCTCCTCGAGCTCGATCGCGCTCATGCTCATCGACGTGTCGACGGCGACGACGAGGTGCGGCTTGACGATCACCCGCGGCGAGTACGTTCGCCCCGGGATCTCGCCGATGCGGCCGGGAAAGCGGCGGCTCGGGCGCGACCAGGTGTGCACCGGCGCGCGGGCGCGGGCGATGAACAGGCGCAGCGCCGCCTTCCAGTCCATGAAGATCGCGGCTCCGCCGGCCGTGCCGGTGAGCTCTTCGAGCAGGCGTCCCGGCGTCTTTCCCGCGAGCAAGCGGCGCTTCGGATCCTCGTGGTCGCCCTCGGGCTCGTGGCTCTGCACCTGATCGACGGCCTCTTGCACCAGCTTGCGCGTGTGCTCGACGGCGCCGGGATCGCGCTCGCGGCGCTTCAAATAGCGGTGATCGTCGGCGCGGCTCGCGTGGTCGTGGCGCGGGCCCTGGCCGGGCTTCGGATCCAGCGCGCCGGAGCGGTGGGCCTCGACGAGGAGATCGTAGCGATCGATCGAGCTCTGGCCGGCGCGGATGCCGACGGCGGCGAACATCGACCACACGATCGGGTTCGGGAGCGGCTCCTCGATGTACTCGTTGGCCGACATTTCGAGGGCGAGATCCATCAGCTCGGGCTCGGCGGCCTCGGTGAACTTCGGGTGGCCGAGGTGCCCGAGGGCCAGGTGATGCACCTCGTGGAGGAGCACGCCGCGCAGATACTGTGGCTCCGTGAGGAACGAGTCGACGTTCACGTGCAGGTAAAACCGCCGATCGTGGAGCGACACCGCCATGCGCTGCACCGAAGGATCGGCGACGGGCGTGAGGCGCGCGAGGATCGCCGCGTAGTACGGATAGCGCTCGAGAAAGCCTGGATCGCGGAGGAAGGCGTCGAGCCAGGCGCCGAGATCCGCGGCGCTCATTGCGGCCGGACCGGCGTGATCCCGAGCTTCTTCAGCGTGACGACGAGCCCCATCGCCTGCGCCTCCGGGAGCTGCGGCAAGAGCTGGCCGAGGCAGATCCGCACGACGTTGCTGCGCTTCACCTCGACGGCGTTGGCCTGCTGCTCGAGGTGCGCGCGCAGCGCCGTGACGGCCAGCCCGGTGCGGTGCGATAGGCGCGGATCGGCGCGCCACGCGAGGATCTTCTTCTCGGCGGCGCTGCCCGGGTAGCTCTGCAAGAGCTGCTGCGGCGTGACGTCGATGAGGGCCGTCGCCGTCGGGTTGCCGCCGAGCGCGGCCTGCAAGCGCTCGCGCTGATCGCCGGGGAGATCGGCTGTCAGCGCCTCGAACGCGGCGAGCGAGAGCTGGCGCTTCTGGATCAGCACGCCGGCCTCGGGGCCTTCGAGGAGCGGCACGAGGCGCGTCACCAGCTCGTCGAGGCGATCGGTCTGCCCGCGCTCGCGGTAGCCCTGGATCTCCTTCGCCAGCGCCGATCCGGCGGTGTAGTCGGCGAGGAGCGCGCGCACGTCGAACGGCAGCTTCTGGGCCCACGCCGAGCGCGTCGCGAGGAGCGACTCGACCCACGCCGGCGGCAGGTAACCGCCGAGCGCGTCGCGCAGAAGAGCCTGGTTTTCCAGGTCTTCCGGGCGCAGCGCCGCGAGCACGTGCGCCGCGTACGTCCAGGTGCGCGGCGGGATCTCTTCGAAGATCCGCTCGTGCGCCTGCGCGAGCGCGACGACGCCGGGGTGCACGCTGCTGAGCTGCGCCCACGCCAGCCACGACGCGCGATCGGCGCGGACGCTGATCTCGAGGAAGCGCGCGCGGAGAGCGCGATCGAGCGCCGTGACCTGGTACTCGGCCGTCTCGGGGTTGATCGCCGCGAAGCAGACCCACCCCGGCGGGAGCTCGTACTCGTGGAGCCGACGGGCTGTGAGGAGCTGCAGCGCCGGCTGCTGGATGTAGCGCTCGGCGCGGTTGAGCTCTTCGAGCATGAGAATGCCCGCGCCGTCCTGCGGGAGCGCTTGCGGCGTGGCGTACGCGGTGCGCCCGTTCTGGATCACCGGCAGGCCGACGAGATCCGGCGGCTCCAGCAGGCTCAGATCGAGCACCACGGTGCTGATCCCGAGCTTCGCGGCGACGTGCCGGACGACGTCGCTCTTGCCGATGCCCGTCGGCCCTTCGAGCAGGACGGGCCGGCGCGCGCGATAAGCGAGCTCGAGCACGGCCTCGAGGCGAGGTCCGACGGGTATCGCGGGGTAGCGGCTCTCGGCGTGGGACGGCTTGGTCACGGGGGAGACCGGGCTAGCACGTGGAGCGCGATGCGTCCCGTCGCCGTCACCCCCAGGCGCGCGGCGGGAGCTTCACGTTCTCGAGCCAGAAGTCCGCTATCGACTTCACCGCCTTCAGGAACTCTTCCAGATCGACGGCCTTGGTGACGAAGCAGCTCGCCTGGAGCTGATAGGCATGCAGCAGATCTTGCTCGGCCTCCGACGAGGAGAAGATGACCACCGGCAGGTGGCGGAGGCGGGGATCGGCCTTGATCTCCGACAGGACCTCTCGCCCGTCTTTTCTGGGCAGGTTGAGGTCGAGGATCACGAAATCGGGGCAACGATGCTCGCCGGAGCGCAGGTAGCTCAGGGCCTCTTCGCCGTCGTCGACGACGGAGATGCGGTGGGCGATCAAGGACTTTTTGAAGCCTTCGAGCACCAGGCCGACGTCGCCGGGGTTGTCCTCGACCAGGAGGATCTCGATCGGCTCGTGCTCGCTGCGCGTTCTCATGAGGGCCTCTTCGGAACGGGGAGGGTGAAATGAAAGGTCGCGCCCTCGCCGAGCGTCGATTCGACCCGGATCCGGCCGCCGCGACGCTCGAGGACCTTCTTGCAAATCGAGAGGCCGATACCCGTCCCGAGGTACTCGGCGCGCCTGTGGAGCCGCTGGAAGATGACGAACACCCGCTCTGCGTACTCGGGGGGTGCTCATGGCCTCTTCGACCGGTGGACAGGGCCACCGCTTCAGCCCACGTCTCCAGGATGAATATCGTGGTCGAGGGGCACATTTTTCGGCGGGCGAGCGTCGCTTTCGAGGGATCGAGGCCGAGACCGTGACGTTGCAATCGTGCTTCGATTGAAGCGCCGCCGAGGCGTCATGAGGGCGGCGCGCAGCGAAAGGCGAGATCGCGAGCCGGCCTGTTCGCGTCGTCACGCGCAGCGCAGGAACACCGCGCCCGCGCGCCGCCAAACGATCGAGCGCCACCAGATCGACGCGGAGCGGGCGGGGATGCTCACGCACGAGCACGCCGCGCGCGTCGCCGCCGAGGCCCGGCGGGAGCGCGCGGCCTTCCTCGCGGAAGTGGGCGAGAGGCTCGCCGGATCGCTCGACGACGCGAGCCTCGACGAGCGCCTCGCCGACGTGGCGGCGCTGGCCGTGCCGCGGTTCGCCGACTGCTGCGTGATCACGCGGTTCCACGCGGCCGAGCGCAAGCTGGTGGCCGTCAAGCACGTCGTGCCGGAGCAGGAAGAGCTGGCGCGCACGCTTTGCCGCGGCTCCCTCGCGAGCGCGACGGTCGGCGTCGACGATCCCGAGCCGTCGAGTCACCCCGCGGTGTCGAGCGACGACGCCGCGCAGCTCGGGGCGACGCAGGATCCGCGG
>JANYGI010000025.1 GCA_025362495.1 Byssovorax sp.
AGCTGTCCTTGCGCCGACGCCCCGGGATCCAGGGCCTCGGCGAGGCCGCGATCGATCGCGCCGTCCTCCGCCGCGATCACCGCGAGCAGCCGCCGCTCGTCCGCGCCGAGGCGCGCGAAGCTCGCGAGGCGGCGCTCCGAGATCACGCCCCGCGCCGCGAGCGCGTCGAGCTCGTCGTCGCCGACGTCGCCGCACGACACCAGCGCGAGCAGCCCCTGGATGGCCGCCGGAACGCCTCCCGTCAACCGCATCACCTGCGCGCTGCGCCCCGCGGCGATCGCGCCGGCGGTGAACGCGCGCACCTCGGCGGCGTCGAGCGCCGCGAGCGGGAGGACGCTGATCGCCTCGTGCAGCACCGGCGCCGGGCCGGACTCCGACGCCACGACCACCACCGGATCGGTGGCCTCGACGCTGCGCAGGAGCGCGATCCAGAGCGCGCGCTCCGACGCCTCGAGCGCGTCGGCGTCGTCGAGCATCAGCACGATCGGCGTCGCGCGCGTGGCGAGGCGAGCCCGCGCGGCGAAGAGCCCCGCGAGACCTCCCGGGAGATCGGCGTCGCCGACCGCGCGTCGCAGCATCGACGTGACCGCGAGGGCCTGCCGCGCGTCGCCCTCGACGACCTCCCCGTCGAGCTCGGCCTCCCACTTCAGCTCCTGCAAGAGCCTCGTTCGCCCCACGCCCTCCGGCCCGACGACGAGCAGCGCGCGCGGGCCCGCGACGCCGTCACGCGCCCGCGCGAGCGCCGCGTGGACGCGATCGATCTCGGCGCGCCGACCGATCAACCGCGCCGGCCCCGCCACGGGCTGCGACGCGGGTGCCGCCGCGAGATCGAGCGCCTCCAGCACCTCGGCGACGTCGCCGGGGCGGTCCTTCGGCGCCGCGCGACAGAGGCGATCAGCGAGCCGCAGCGCCGAGCGCGGCGCGCCCACGGTGCTCGGCGCGAGCCGCCGCAGCGTCACGCCGAGCGCATAGAGATCGGCGCGTCCATCCGCCACGTCGCCGCGCGCGAGCTCGGGAGCGAGGAACCCCGGCGTGCCGGCGATCACTCCACTCGGGAGGTCGTCCATCGGCCGGCTGCACCCGAGATCGATGAGCACCCCCGAGCCGCGCGCGTCGACGAGGATGTTCTCCGGCTTCACGTCTCCATGCCGGATCCCGAGGCCATGGAGGAACCCGAGCGCCGCGAGCGCGTGCCCGATCGGGATCGCGATCTCCTCGAAACTCCGGCCTTTCGCGAACAGATCGAGCGTCGTCCCGTCGACGTAGTCCGCCGTGTAGAACGCGAGCTGCGCGCCGTCGGGCGCCCGCGTCACGCCGAAATCGATGACGCGGCACAGGTGCGGATGGAGCAGTCCGCGCAGCCGCGTGAACTCGTCCTTGAGCGCGGCGAGCAGCGCGGGCGACTCGCGCCGCAGCAGCTTGAGCGTGACGTCGGCGTCGCGGACGAGATCGCGCGCGAGGTACGACGTGCCCATCCCACCCTCGCCGAGAGGCCGCACCAGCCGGTAGCGGTGCTGCAGGATCGTCCCCTCGACCAGGCTCGTCACTGTCTCACTATGTATCACTCGCGCCAGCGTCACGAAACACAATGAGACAACCCCGTGGCGTCATTCCCGGCATAATTGCGTGAATCCGCGGGCCTGACGGCTCTTGCGCCGCTGGCACCGAACCTGCTCTAGACGATCTCGCGATGCGACCCCGTTCCCCTTCGAGATGGCTTCACCGAGCGCTCTGCGTCGTCGGTCTCCTCGGCCCCCTCGTCGCCGGGTGCGTCGTCAGCCCGCAGCCCGAGCCGCCGTCGATCGTGGCGGGCCTGCTCTCGATCGAGAGCAGCAGCGGCGGCGTCACGCTCCGCGGCGCCGCGGGCGCGGTCTCGCCAGGCGGGAGCGCGCTCGACACGCTCGACCTCGACGGCAAGGCGCCCGCGGGCGCTGTCACCGTCGCCACGGACGGGAGCTTCGCGGTCGCGCTGGCCGGGGTCGTCACCGACGCGTTCCGGCTCCAGGCCTTCTCGGACGGCCTCCGCTCGGATCCCGTCGACGTCCAGAGCCACACCGGCCTGACGGGTACCCCCACGCTCGGCCGGGTGACACCGCCTCTCGCGGGCTGCTTCACCACCGCTCCTGCGCTGGAGATTGGCCCTCTCGCGGCGTCGAGCTCGACCACCGTGGTCCTGATCAACGGCTGCGCGAGCCCGGTCACCGTGGGCGCGATCAGCCTCCGCGCCGGCTCACCGGCGTTCACCCTCGGCGTGCCCGCGACTCCGCTGGTGATACCGAAGGGCAGCTCCAGCACCTTCACCGTGACGTTCGCTCCCCACGCGGGAGACCCGATTGAAGACGTCGTCTTCGTCGAGATCGACGCCCCGGAGGCGGGCCGACTGGCCCTCACGGTCCGGGGCCAGATCCCCTGAAATTTCCATCAAACCCGGGCGAATCGCCCGGCTCGGCTCGACTCACAACGGATCATCGGAGAGGTTCACATGCGTACTCTTGGACTGGCTTTGTTCATTCTCGGCTTCGGCGCGGCGGGCTGCGGGGCGAGCGCCCCCGAGCAGACCACGAATCAGCAGCAGCACCTCGGGGCCTGCGGCGGCCTGGGCGGGATCCAGTGCCCGAGCGGGCAAACCTGCGTCGACGATCCGAACGACTCCTGCGATCCGCAGAACGGCGGCGCCGACTGCGGCGGCATCTGCGTGACGCCGTGAGCGCCTGATTCCATCACCGCTCTGCGCGGGGCTCGAACTCGGCGAAGCCCGGATCGTTCTCGTCGGTCTTGGGCTTCACCAGCACCACCGGGCAAGGCGCGTTGCGGGTGATCCGATCGGCGATCGAGCTCCCGAGCAGGCGCTGCCAGCGCGTCGGCGGCGGCGTCGCTACCACGATCACGTCGGCGCCGATCTCCTTCGCCAGGCCGAGGATCGCGCGGTCCGGCCTCCCGGTGCGAAAATGCATCGCCATCAGCTTGGCCTGTCCGCCCGCCGATCGATGCTGGAACACCTTGAGCAGCGGCAGCGGCCGCTCCGGCTGCTCGGCGCGATGCGGCGTCGACACGCCCGGCGTCGCCACGTCGCG
>JANYGI010000032.1 GCA_025362495.1 Byssovorax sp.
GGCGAGGCGGTGACCGACGCGGCGATCGGCGTCCGGCACCATGGCGTACGCGGCCTCGCGCACCAGCGCGTGACGGAACACGTACTCGTCCTCGCCGGGGAAGCTCGCGTCCTTGCGGCGAGCGATCATCTCGCCGGCGCAGAGGCGATCGAGCGGCTCGCGCAGCGCTTCCCGCGGCTCGCCCAGCAGCGCCGCGACGCCGCCGCCCCAGAAGATCGGACCGAACAGGCTCGCCGCGCGGAGGATGCGCTTGGCCTCGGGGCCGAGCGCGTCGAGGCGGGCTTGCACCATCCCGAGCACCGTGTCGGGCAGCGCCTCGCCGGCCCCGTCCACCGTCGCGCGGATCAGCTCTTCCATGAAGAACGCGTTGCCCTCGGCCCGCGCGACGATGCGCTCGACCGCGACCGGATCGACGCCGTCGCCGAGGGCCGCGCGCACGAGCCGTTCGCTCGCCTTGGGCAGCAGCGGGCCGAGGCGCACCAGCTGCGGATCGCGCTCGGACCACAGGCTCGGGAAGCGCTCGTGGACCTCGGGCCGCGCGAGCGCGACGACGAAGAACGGCCGCTGCGCGAGCGCGCACAGCGCCGCGTCGAGGAACCCGACCGAGGCCACGTCGCCCCAGTGCACGTCCTCGACGACGACGATCACCGGTTGCTTCGCGCACTCGGCGTCGAGCCACTCGAGCCACGCGGCGCGCATGAGATCGCCCGTCAACATCGCGTCACGTCGTGGACTCGGGGCGCCGGCCTTCGCCGATACGCCGGGCACGCCGGCGAGCTCGCCGATCAGCGCGAGCGACGCGGCCGAGACGCGCGGGCCGATCCGCGCGGCGAGCTTGTCGCGCTGCGCCTCGGCGGGCTCGCCGTCGAGCAGCCCCGCGAAGCGCCGGATCGCCGGGGCGATCAGGCCGAACGCCGAGGCCTCCGCGAGCGGGCTCCCGCGCCCGAGCAGCACCTCGGGCCGCGGCTCGACCCGCGCGAGCCGCGCGAGCAGCTCGTAGCGCAGGCGCGATTTTCCGACGCCGGGCGCGCCCTCCACGATCACCGCGCGCGCCACCGGCTCGCTCGTGCACTCGGCGAACAGCGCCTCCAGGTTGGCGAGCTCGCGATCGCGGCCCACGCACGGAGCCGGCTTTCCGATCAGCGTGCGCGGCGCCGGCGTCGCGGGCCGGAGGCCGAGGAGCGATCGATCCCCCGCGGCGCCCTCGCTTCATCGTTCGAGGCGACACGCAGAAACTCTGCGTGAGCGGACGTTCAATAGAGGCACTGGGAGGTGCGCGCCGCGACCGAGGCGAGAAGCTCACGCTCGGCCCAGCTCAGCTCGACGCCCTGGTGCATCGTCCCGGTCGCGCCGAAGGCCAGCGCCATCAGCTTCGGATCGAGGCTGTGCGCCCGCTGGATCCCCGCCGCACCGCCGTGCGCAGGGCGGTAGGCCGCCGGGATCGGGCGCGCCGCCATCCCCTGATACACCTCGCGCAGCTCCCCCTCGGCGTCGGCGATGTCGATCATCTGGATCCAGGCCATGAGCGCAGGATGCCAGGGGACCCGACGGAAAGAAAGCCTCTTCACGGGCGCTCCCCTGGCTCCAGTCGGGCGCTCACCGCGCCATCCGGGGTCGGAATCTCTCCATCGTGCCCGATCCTGGATCGGCAGTTGCTCTCATCCATGGACAGCGCACCTCGACGCGCTCGAACCTGGAGAGTGAGTAATGAACGGTAGATTCAGCCTCGTCCTGATTGGCACTCTCGCGCTCATGGGCGGGTGCGCGGGCCAGGCGCCGCCTCCGCCGCCCGAGCCCCCCGCGGCGACGCCGCCTCCTCCGCCTCCGCCTCCGCCGGCCGAGCCGCCCACTCCGCCCGGCACGCCTCCTCCGCACCACGGGCCGGGCGCGCTGCCGCCGCCGCCCGGAACGCCGGGAACTCCCCCGGCGCCGACGCAAGGGCCCTTTGGCGCGCCGCCGCCGCCGTCAAAGACGCCTCAAGGCGCCCCCCCCACGTAGCCTCGACACCGGCCGGGCACGTGCCTGGCCCGTGCCCGGCTCGTGCCCGCGGGATCCCGGGCCCAGCACCCCTCGACCCCTGGAAACCATGCAGGATTGCCGGCCGAGCTCGCCGGTATGCTCCCTGCTGAGGCGTCCTCCTCCCCGCGTCCCCATCGGGCGCGGCTCGACACCACCTGGAGGACACCCATGCTCCGACATCTCGCCTGGTTACCCGGTGTACTGGCCGCGACGGCCCTCGCGGCCTGCTCCGGCGGCGACGCTCTCGATACCGAGCCTGAAGCGCTCGGCGCCGCCGTGGACGCCGTCAAAGGCTCGGCCAGCGCCGGCCAGCACCTCTTCGACAACGCCCTCCCGCACACCAACGGTCGCGCCTGCGCCACCTGCCACACCGAGGCCGAGCACACCACGCTGCTGCCGGCCAGCGTCGACGCGCGCCTCGCCGCCGATCCCTCGGACCCGCTCTTCAATCCGATCGACGCGGACGATCCCACCGCCGCGGTGCTCACCTACAATCACGTCCGGGCCGGGCTCATCCGGGTGACCTTGCCGCTCCCGCCCAACGTCGACATCATCGACGCCGCCGGCCAGGTGATCACCAACGCTTCTCGCACCGTGTTCGTCTGGCGCGCCGTCCCGTCGATCGAGAACACCGCGCTCACCGCGCCGTACCTCTCCGACGGGCGCGCGACCACGCTGGAAGAGCAGGCCCTGGGCGCGCTGGAGGCGCACAGCGCGATCACCCACGATCCGCCCGACTCGAAGCTCGACAGCATCGCTCGGTACGAGAAGACCCTCTTCTCGTCGCCCGGCGTCAAGGCCGTCTTCACGGCGGTGGCCGCGGGGAACGCTCCTCCGGATCCCGATCCGCCCTTTGCCGCGGGCTCGAACGAGGCGGCGGGCAAAGCCCTCTTCCAGACCACCTGCGCGCCCTGCCACGGGGGCCCCAGCGGCGATCGCATCCTCAATCGCACCGCCCGCGCCCAGCTCTTCTTCGAGCTGAACCCCGACGGCACGGTGAAGGTCGATGGCAACGGCGCGCCCGTCCTCCGCGCCGATCACCAGCACGACGAGTTCCTCAACATCGGGATCGCCTTCGGGACTTACCTGCGCGAGATCCCTCCCGAGCTCGGCGGGATCCCCAACACCTCTGGCCTCTCGTTCCCGCATTACCGGCTCCGCTTCTACACCGACTGTAGCCGTTCCCACGCGCAGGTGGATTTGCCGCCGCCGCCCGTCGACGCCAACGGCCAGCCCCTGAGCGGGCCGAACTTCGCGCCCCAGCTCTTCTCGGTCGATCCCGGCCGCGCGCTGATCACCGGCGATCCCGCCGATTTCGAGGGCTTCGACGTCCCTCAGCTCCGTGGGATCTCGCACACGGCTCCGTATTTCCACGATCACAGCAAGAAGGATCTTCCGGCGGTGCTCAATCTCTACAGCCGCTTCATTCTTCCCCTGGTGCCCGCGCTCAACCTGCCTCCGGTGGTCCCCTCGGCGGGCCCGGGGCTCCCGCCCGAATCGCTCACGGCCACGCAGAAGGCGCAGCTGCTCGCATATCTGCAGCAGATCTGAGCGCCCCCCGCCGTCACGACCCGTCGATTCCCACTCACACGTAAATATCCGCCCCTGCCCGGGCGACTCGCGGCGAGCGATCGAATCGTCGACGCCGGAGCCTACCGTCCCAACACCAATGTACCGGCGCACGAGAGCGCGACTCACATGCTGCCGCCCGCCGTGTAGGTCCAGGTGATTGACAATCACCCATCCGTGCAGCAGCGCGCGATTTGTGCAGTAGTTACGAGTACGTACACCTGCCCCGAGGGGCGAGCGGTCCCCACGAATATCGGCTTCAACAGGAATATGGCGACGCTGTCATCTTCACGATCGTAAACAATTCGCACGTTTGAAATAGGTTGACCGGATAGGCTGAGTCGCAGATAACAGGGCGGTCTTCAGCCAGAGCGCGGCCGCTGCCCCTCTGGAAAATTCGATCGAGAGCCAACCTCCCGCCCGGGACACCGCGTGTGTGCACGCGACTGCCTCCCTGTGTCCAGCGCGGGTATCCTGCCGGAGTACACGTCCATGTCCACCCCCAAGACCATGTCCTCGCTCCGTCACCGTGGCCTCCTCCTCCTCGGCGGCGCCCTCTTCCTCGCGCTGCCCCTGTTCGGCACCGCGAGCTGCGTCGGTTCGCCGGACAGCGATGGCAACACCGAAGACGAGCGCACCTCGTCCTCCGACGAAGACGCCCTCAGCTCGATCGTGAAGCACCCGCACAAGGCGGTCTGCTCGGACTCCGCGCCTGGCTTCGCCCACTGCCACGCTCGGATCCGCACCGACGCGACGGGCAACGTCACCGCGCTGGCCACGCCCCAGGGCCTCACGCCCGCGAACATCCAGGCGGCGTACACCATCCCCGCGGGCGGCTCGTCGGCCACGGTCGCGATCATCGACGCTTTCGACGATCCGAACGCCGAGAGCGATCTCGCCGTCTACCGCGCGCAGTTCGGGCTGCCCCCGTGCACCACGGCCAACGGCTGCTTCAAGAAGATCAGCCAGATCGGCTCGACCACCTCGCTCCCCAAGGCCGACAGCGGCTGGGCCGGCGAGATCGCGCTCGACATCGACATGGTGAGCGCCGCCTGCCCGAGCTGCAAGATCCTCCTGGTCGAGGCCAAGAGCTCCTCGATGACCGACCTCGGCACGGCCGTCAACAAGGCCGCTTCGCTCGGCGCCACCACCATCTCCAACAGCTACGGTGGGAGCGAGGACAGCACGTCGCTCTCGGCGGACTCGCAATACTTCAACCACCCTGGAATCGCCATCACGGTGAGCTCGGGCGACAACGGCTATGGGGTCGAATACCCGGCCTCCAGCGCCCACGTCATCGCCGTCGGCGGCACCAGCCTCGTCAAGTCGACGGGCAACACCCGCGGCTGGACCGAGGGCGCGTGGGGCAGCGCCGGCAGCGGCTGCAGCACCAAGATCGCCAAGCCGTCCTTCCAGAAGGACACCGGCTGTGCCAAGCGCATGGTCGCCGACGTCTCCGCCGTCGCCGATCCCAACACCGGAGTCGCCGTCTACAACACCTACGGTGGCTCGGCCGCCGGCGCGACGGGCTGGGCCGTTTACGGTGGCACCAGCGCCTCGTCGCCAATCGTCGCGGCGATCCTCGCGGCGACGGGCAAGGGCGGAGTCGACAACAGCTGGCCTTACGCCAACACCGGCGACTTCTACGACGTGACGACGGGAAGCAACGGGAGCTGCAGCGGCAAGTACCTCTGCACGTCGGTCGCCGGCTACGACGGCCCGACCGGCCTCGGCACCCCCAACGCCGCGAAGTTCTCGAGCGGCACCGGCACCGGCGGCGCGGGCGGCACCGGGTCGAGCACCTCGACCACGGGCTCGAGCACCTCGGCGACGACGGGCGGCGGCGGGAGCACCTGCACGCACGACATCTGCGTCGCGGGCTCGAAGCTCTCGAAGACCTGCGATCCGTGCGCGGGCGCCGTCTGCGCGGCGGACTCGTACTGCTGCGGCACCAAGTGGGACTCGATCTGCGTGGGCGAGGTCGCCTCGGTCTGCGGCGAGTCGTGCAACTGACCTTTCGTTGACGCGCCCGGGCGCGAACGGCGCCCCCGCTCGAATCTCCGCACCGCCCGACCGCGCGCTCGGTTTATCGTGAGCCGATGCGCGCTGCTCGCCTCCTCGGTCTCGCCTCCCTCACCCTCGCCTTCGCCTCCTGCAGCTCGGACCCCACGACGCCGAAGCCGCTGCCCGACGCCGGACCGCCGGACGCCGGGCCGGAGTGCCCCTTCGACGCCGGCGCGCCCGAGGTGATCGCCGATCCCGCGATCCACACCCCGCGCTGGGCCTTCGAGCCGTGGATATCCAAAGACATCTCCACCGGGGCGGACACCTACGACTTCGTCAAGGGGTTCCGCGATCGCGACATCCCCATCGGCGCTGTCGTCCTCGATAGCCCCTGGGAGACGAACTACAACACGTTCATCCCCAACCCGTCCCGCTACCCTGGCTTCGAGAAGCTGGTCAGCGACATGCACGCCGACGACGTGCGCGTCGTCCTCTGGATCACCCAGATGATCAACAACGTATCGTACGATCTGGAGATGGGCGGCGACGCCTACCCCGGGCCCGCTCCGAAGTTCGAAGAGGGCCAGACGTGCAAGTTCTTCGTCGACGATGGCTCGACGTACCCCTGGTGGAAGGGCTCGGGCTCGGCGATCGACTTCTTCAACCCGAACGCCGTCTCGTGGCTCCACGCGCAGCAGAACGCGGTGCTCGACATGAGCATCGACGGCTGGAAGCTCGACTTCGGCGACAGCTACGTGCGCATCGATCCGGTGCCGACCTTCGCGGGCTCGGTCACCCATCAGGCCTACTCCGAGGCCTATTATCGCGACTACTATGCTTACGGCGTCCACCGCCGCGGCCCGGATTTCCTCACGATGGTCCGCGCCTGGGACAAATCGTACGATTTCGACGGTCGGTTCTTCGCGCGCAAGGAGCACGCGCCGGTGGCCTGGATGGGTGACAACCGCCGGGACTGGGTGGGTATCGTCGACGCCCTCGACGAGATGTTCCGCTCTGCCGCCGCGGGCTACGTCGTCGTCGGCTCCGACATCGGCGGGTATCTCGATCGCGACGACACCGATCTCACGGCGCCGAAGCTCCCTCTCGACGAGGTGGTGTTCGCGCGCTGGACGGCGCTCGGCGCGCTCTCCCCGTTCATGCAGCTCCACGGCCGCGCCAACATCACCCCGTGGACCTTCCCGCAGAAGACCGACGAGCTCGTCACGAGCTACCGTTACTGGGCCAAGCTCCATCACGAGCTGGTGCCGTTCCTCTTCAGCGCCGCCGAGGAGGCCTATGCGAAGGGTCCTGGCCTGATGCGCCCGATCGGCGCCGAGGCGGCGTGGGCCGGCGATTACCGCTACATGCTCGGCGACGCCTTCCTCGTCGCGCCCCTGCTCGACGGCACCGGCAAGCGATCGATCCCGCTGCCGGCGGGGCACCTCTGGTACGACTGGTGGGCTCCCCTCGCCGACGGGCTCGCCGGCGGACAGACACTCTCCGCCTACGACGCCAGCGACCTCCAGCGATTCCCGCTCTTCGTGGCGTCGGGCGCCATCGTGCCTCTCAACGCCGACGACGCTGCGATCGGGCTCGGCAGCGCGGCCTCGGCCAAGGCGCTCACGGTGCTGGTCTATCCCGACGCCAAGGCCTCCACCTTCGCGCTCCACGAGGAGGACGGCGCCGTGACGACGCTCGGCGCGTCGAGCCAGGGCCCCGGGGCGACTGTCACTCTCTCACGCACGCTCCGCACCACCTACGTGCGCGTCCGCTCCGACTCGGCGGCCGTGGCGGTGAAGATCGACGGGGCGACCGCGCCTGTCGCCGCCTCGCGCGCCGCACTCGACGCCGCGGCCTCGGGCTGGTTCACCGAGCCGGAGACGCGCTCGACCTGGATCAAGGTGCCTGTCGGCCCGGGCGCCCGCACGATTGTGGTGCTCTGACGGAAAGAGCGGTCGATGGGCTTTGACGGCGCCGGATGGATTGGCGATAACGTGATCATGAAGAGCGCGAGCCGGCGACGATCGATCCTTGGACTCTGCGTGGTGCCCGCGCTGCTCCTCGCGGCGTGCGGTGGAACGGAGGCACCGTCGGGCTCGAGCGCCAGCAGCACCGGCGCCGGCGGAGCCACCATCAGCAGCGGCTCGACCGGCGGCGCGAGCGCGACGACCGGCTCTGCCGCGACGACGACCGCGGGGACCGGCGGCGATCCCGGCACCAGTTCCAGCAGCAGCAGCAGCAGCAGCACCGGCGGAGGTCCGATGGGGTGCACCGGACTGCCACTCTGCGACGACTTCGAATCGGCCGTCGCGGGCGCCGCGCCCGACGCCACGAAATGGGCCGTCGTCTCACCGAGCTGCGCGGGCACGGGCACAGTGACGGTCGACGGCACCGTGGCGCACAGCGGCTCGCAGTCGGTGAAGGTCACCGGCAAAGGCGGCTACTGCAACCACGTGTTCCTCGCCAACACGGCCGCTCCGGTCGCGATCGGCAAGCTGATGTACGGCCGCTTCTTCCTCCGCATCCAGGACGCGCTCGGCCAGGGACACGCCACGTTCCTCACCATGAAGGACACCGCGGACGGCGGCAAAGACCTCCGCCTCGGCGGTCAAAACCAGGTGATGATCTGGAATCGCGAGTCGGACGACGCCACCCTCCCCGTGTTGAGCCCCACCGGCACCGCGCTCAGCGTCAGCCCCTCCACGCAGGCCTGGCACTGCATGGAGTTCATGGTCGACGGCAACGCCGGCCTGATGCAAACGTGGATGGATGGTACCGAGGTCGCCGGCCTGCACGAGGACGGCGTCCCCACGCCGGACATCGATCAGCAGTGGTTGAACAAGGCCGGCTGGAAGCCGAGCATCGCCGACTTCAAGCTGGGCTGGGAGAGCTACGCCGGCCAGGACTTGACGCTCTGGTTCGACGACGTGGCCCTGGGCCCGGCGCGGATCGGTTGTAATTGAGGCGGTAGACGGCGAATCCGCCCTCCGGAGGCAAACAGGCACTCTGGAGGGCGGCGTCCTGTCGGTTGGCCTCCAGCGCTGGAGGCCTGTCAATCACGGAGCGGGGAGCTTCACGGTGCTGCTCGCGAGGCTCACGGCGGTCTGCGACATCAGCCGACCGTTGATCGACGCGCCCGTGCCCATCGTGATCGAGGCCTTGCCGAGGATGACGCCCTCGGTGTGCGACGTCGTCCCGAGATCGACGTTGCCGGCCACCTGCCAGAAGATGTTCTTGGCCTGCGCGCCCCCGATCAGGGTGACGTGCTTGGCCGCGCTCATCGTGAGGTTACCCGAGATCTGGAAGATCCAGACGTCGTTCGCCGCGCCCGAGATCGTGAGATCCGCCGGGATGGTCACCGACGAAGTCCACTTGTAGAGGCCGGGCACGATCGTGAGCCCTCCGATGGTCCCGGCGCCCAGATCGAGGCCATCCGGCGTCGGGCGGCTCGCCGCGTCCGTGTAGGCCGTCTGCATGTCACTCACTGCCGTGGTGAGGTTGATCGGCGTCGGCGGATCGTTGTCGGCGGCGAACACCGCCCCTGTCACCTGCGCTGACGTCCACATCGTGCCCATCTTGGTCATCGAGAACCCGGTGACGAAGGTCGCGGCCGCCGGGCTCAACCCGAGATTGCCAGTGATCGCCGACGTCGGGACGTTGGCGATGGCCGACTTGGCGAGGATCACGTAGTTTCCGGCCGCGCCGAGGAGCACGGGAGCAGGGCCCTTGTGCGGACCGGGATCCACGGGTGAACCACCCGCGCCGCCCGTCCCCGAGGTGGCCCCGGATCCACCCGCGCCGCCCGCCCCGGTGACACCGGTGCTCTCGGTGCCTCCGGTGGTGGTCGTGGTGGCGGTGGAGCCTCCGGCGGCGCCGGTGACCGAGTCCCCGCCGCAGGCCGCGGTGAGCAGAGCGAACGGGACGACAGCGGCGAACCAGGCGACGTTGCGAAGAAAAGACAGTGATCGTAGCATCATCAAGTATCCTTGGTCAATCCAGGCTGGTTGAAGCGCGCTCGACAGGCACCCGGGGTCTGGCCGAAAATCGGCCAGACTCTTCCCGGTCACACGGGGAGGCAAGCTGCCTCCGCACCCCCGCTTCGCGGCTGACCGAAAGACGGTCAGCCACTCACGGCGCGGGCGTCGTCACCTTGTTGGTGGCGAGGTTGACCGCCGTTTGCGCCAGGAGGCGGCCATTGATCGACGCCCCCGTACCCAGCTTGATCGACGTCTTCGAGAGGATGATTCCCTCGGCGTGCGAGGTCGTCCCGAAGTCGACGAGGCCGGTGACCTGCCAGACGATGTTCTTGGCCTTCGCGCCGCCAATCAGGGTCATCTTCTTGTCCGAGCTCATCACGAGATTGCCGTTGACCTGGAAGATCCAGGTGTCGTTCGGCGCGCCCGAGAGGGTGATATCGGTCGGGATCGTCACCGAAGAGGTCCACTTGTACAGGCCGGGGACGATCGTCAGCCCACCGATGGTTCCGGCGCCCAGGTTGAGGGTATCCGGGGTCGGCCGCCCGGCAGCGTCGGTGTACGCCGTCATCATGTTGAGGACGGCCGTCGTCAGGTTGATGGGCGTGGGAGGATCATTGTCCGCCGCGAACACCGAGCCGACAACCTGCGCCGACGTCCACTTCGTACCCACCTTGGTCATCGAGAACCCGGTGATGAAGCTCGCGGCGGCCGGGCTCAACCCGAGATCACCGGTGATGAGCGAGGTCGGGACGTTGCTGATCGCCGACTTGGCGAGGATCACGTAGTTTCCCGCCGTGCCGAGGAGCACGGGCGCAGGCCCCTTGGGCAGGACCGCGCCGGTGGTGAAGCTCCAGCTGTAATCCATCGCGAGCTTGTTGCCGGCGAGGTCCGCCGAGGTGGTCTTGACCGTCGCGGTGTACGTCGTGGAGAACGCGAGGTCGGCCGTGGGATTGAGCGTCGCGACGTTGTTGGCGTAGGACACCGAAGCAGGGATGACGACCGCTCCCTGCTTGAGGAGGAACGTCGCTGAAGTGATCGTGAGCGGATCCATCGCTTCGCTGAACTGGGCCGTGATCACGGAGTTGGCCGCCACGCCCTGTCCCCCGGTGACGGGGTCGGTCGACACGACGGTCGGAGGTGTGGTGTCCGGCACGACGGGTGAGCCGCCCGCTCCGCCCATGCCCGTCGAGGTCGAGCTCGAGGTCGAGGTCCCGGCGCCCCCCGCTCCCGTGACGCTCGACGTCGTCATCCCCGCCCCGCCGGCGCCACCCAGGCCACCGGCGCCGCCCGAACCGCTCGCGCTCGACGTGCTCGGATCCATCCCCGTCGACGCTGTCGTGTCGGTCAGCGGCGGCGGCAGGATCTGGCCTCCATCGCAGGCCGCGACGAGGATAGCGAGCGGGAGGAGGGCGGCGAGCGTAGCGTTGATTCGAAGGGAAGAGGCGGATCGAAGCATGGAGTGTCCTTTGGACTTGGGATGAGTCATCGCGACGACACGCGGCGTATTTGCCGCGACTCGCCCCGTTGATTCCCGCGCTCGCATCGACGTTTTCATCGCGCGACCGCGAGGAGGAACGTCAGTATTTGAGACCAGCGCGGACCAGCCGCTCACGACTGAGCAAGAACTCGACCACATAAAAACCCTGTGGCGCGGCGGCGCCTCGGGAGCAGGCGACTTCGGCTCGACCTCAAATGCGCCTCACCTGCGACACATCTGCGCGACATCGAGCGACTCACGATCGCCGGAAAACGGCTCAGCCGCGTCGCAGCGCCTCGCCCGGCTGAATCCGGCCCTCGGCGATGGCCTGCACGTAGGGTGGCGCAGCGCCCTTGCGCAGCGCCTGGATATCGCCGCGCATCGTCAGCGCGTCGGGATAACGCTGCGTCTTGCCGAAGGCCAGGGCACGATTGACGACGGCGTCGACGAACCCGGCCCCGGTCGCCAGCGCCGGCGCCTGCCGGGTCGCCGCAGCGATCAGGAGGCTCGCGTCGATGAGGTCCCCGTGGATACCGTCGCCGGAGATCAGGTGAAACATCGTTGCACCGAGCGAGAAGAGATCCGCGCGACCGTCGATCTCGCGGACGGAGCCAATCGCCTGCTCCGGCGCCATGTACTGACAGCTCCCCATGGCGGTGCCGGTCTTGGTCCGCGTCTTCTCCGGCAGCGCCGTGCCCTCGGGGAGCTCTTCGAGGACGCGGGCGATCCCGAAGTCGATCACCTTCAGGCATCCATCGTTGCCGAGGTGGAGGTTCTCGGGCTTCAGATCCCGGTGGATCACGCCGTACGCGTGCGCCACGACCAGCACGGCGAGCACCTGATCGGCGAGCCAGAGCACCTGACCGACAGGCAACCTCCCCATGCGGGCCAGGCGGTCCCACACCGTCTCTCCGTCGAGGAGCTCCATCACCAGATAGGCGACGCCGTCGTCGGTGACGCCCGACTCGTAGATCTGGGGAAGGCCTTGGCAGAGCGGTCCGACCGCCGTCAACGCCGCTCCGATCGGCCCCTCGCGCAGGAAGCGCGTGCGGAGCTCCTCCACGCCGTGGAGATACGGGTGGAGGATCTTCACGGCGGCGGTGAAACCGTCGCTGCGGCGCCCGAGGAAGACGCTCGCCATCCCGCCGATGCCGAGCACGCGCTCGAGCCGCCAGGAGCCCATCTGTGCACCGAGGCGCGCGTTCGCCAGCTCTTCGTCGGGATCCACCATGGGGCGTCGCGGAGCCTATCACGGCCTGCGCAGGCCCAGAGCCACCCTGGCGTGCAGGCTCAGGAGGCCGCTCTTTCCCTGGCCGGAGCCCTCGTGGTCGAAGGCGATCTCGCTCCGGAAGCGCCCCACGGCGCCGAGCAGCTTGTCCGTGGGCGAGCCCGCGACGGGCAGCTCGGGCCAGACAGGTGCGCTCGCCGAGCCTCGCCGCGGATCGTGGACGCCGTCGTCCGCCAGCGTCCACTGGCCTCCTTCCGGCGGGACAGGCACGCTCCCCAGATAGGCGAGCCCGAGGGCGCGGATCGCCGCGGGATCTCCGGCCCGATCCCGCGCGCCCACCAGCAGCGCCTCGGCGATCGAACGCGACGCCTCGCCCCGCTGCAAGCTCTCCCTCGTGAGGAGCCACGACAGCAGCGTGAACAGCCCTCCTTGCTTCTCGCCCGCCAGATCGACGACGAGCTGCGATCCCTTCGAGGCCGCCGCCGCGCTCGGGCCGTGTCCGTCGATCAGATCGTCGACCAGCCGACGCACGGTGGTCTCGTTGAACGAGGCCACGAACACGCCGCGGCTGAGAGCATAATAGATCTCGATGTCCTTCCGTCGCGCGCCGTCGCGCTCCCGGCCGCGCTCGACGATGTCGTCGGCGACCGCGATCCGCACGATGGACACGTCGCGCTCCTTGCCCGCGTCGGCCCACTGGATCGCGCCCGGGAGCACGTCGTCGGCGATGCCGTGCACCGCCGCGAGCGCCAGCGCCGCGCCGGCCATGCTCTTGATCGCGACGGCCACGTAAACCGGGACGCCGGCGAGCGCCTTGATCTCATCGACGTGATGACGATCGGCGCCGGGGAGCTCGGGCAAATCGCTCTCCGTCGCCAGCACCGCGTCCGCCAGCGCCGGTCGATCGTCGACGCCGGCCATCGCCCACTCACCCAGGAAATCGAGCCCGAAGTCGTGCTTGCCGGCGAAGCCGCGCACGAGATGGGAGAGCTCGCGCCGCACCCGCGCGTCCTGTCCGATGCCGACGACGGCCCGCGCTCCGCGCCCGATCGGCGGCGCCTCGACGCGCGCTTGCCCCGCCAGCTCGAGGACCTCGCGGTAGTCGGTCCCGTCGATCAGCGGCACGATCCGCAGGTCGGCGGTGAGCGTCGTCCCCGCGGAGGTGGTGTCGACGGCGACGCGTATCGCGGCCGGATCGATGAACGTGCGCCAGTACGTCTCGTAGGTCCGGCTGAAGCGCTCGTAGGCGTCGCGCTCCGACTCGGTCACGAGGTCGGGCTCCGGCAGATCGAGGAGCGGCGTCAGCGCGGCGGGCGTGCCGAACATCGACCGCGCGGCCTCGCCGGGCGTCCACGCGATGGGCTGCCCGCCCCCGTGCTTCAGCTCGTCCTTCGACAGGAGCTTCGCGGCCCACAGCTCGTCGACGGACGCGGGGCTCCGGCCCGTCGTCCACCCGTACAGCAGCGCCGCGAAGCCCGGCGTCATCAGCTCGGCGAGGGCGATCTGCCGGCGCGCCTCGAGCACCTTCTGCCGCGGGCCGACCACCTCGCTCACGAAGCGATCGCCCATGAACCCGAGGGCGTCGGCGCGCACCTCGGCGTCGCGCGCCATCAGGTAGGCGAAGTCTTTCTCGTCGGCGAGCCGCGGTCGCTTGCCCTGGATGGCCTCGACGATGCGCTTGACCGCGCCGAGGCTGTTGGAGACGATCTCCACGTCGCCCACCGTGGCCCGGTGTTGACGGACGGCGCCGTCGTGCGACGTCGTGATCCGCAGGGTGACGCCCTGGTACGTCGCCGTCGCTACGGCGAGGCTGCCGTGCTCGCGCGCCCGCGCCGCCAGCGCGCCCGCGAGCCCGGCGTCGAAGAGGGCGCGCTGCTTCACCTGGAAGATCACCGAGACGTCGCTGCCCTCGCGCAGGTACGGATCGCTGCCGACGAGGGCGACCTGGGCCACGACCTCCTTGCCGAGCGCGCGGGCCAGCGCGGTGCGGCCGAGGCCGAGCTCGGTCTCGTAGCGGGTCGAGAGATCGCGCTCCGCGGCGTCACGGTCGAGCGCGCCCACGATCGGCGTCGCCCAGGCGTCGACCTGATCCGAGAGCTGGAAGAGCACGTCGAGATCCGCGGCGCGCAGGTAGTAGAACTCGGCCGGCACCAGCGCCGCGAGCGGCTCGGCGGGCGCGATCTTGCCGAGCGATTTCGTCAGGTCGGCCCACGGATGCGGCGCCGACTTCGGCCCGGCGAGCTTGCCGATCGGGATCGACGCCTTCTCGCGCGCGGCGCGGAGCAGGAGCGGCCGATCCATCTGCAGCGCCTCCTGGATCGACATCGCGCCGGTCGTCGTGTCCATCAGCTCGGTGAGATCGGTGCGCGTGGGGCGTGCGGCGGTCGGCGCACGCGGGCCCTTCACCGGCGCCTTCTTCGGGTCGGCGAACACCGCGCCGAGCCGCTCGGCCGCGAACGCATGCCACGGGCTCCGATCGTGACCGCGGATCTCCAGCGCGAGCGCCGACGCCCAGCGGGCGGGGACGCCCGCGTCGCTCTTCTTCGTCGCGTCGACCGCGGCGTGGAACCGGAAGCGCTGGCCGGGCTCCTCGCCGTGCGCGGGGAGGAAGATCGATCCGGCGACCGGCTTTCCCTGCTCGGCGTGGGGCCGCCGGATCCACACTGTCAACTTCGTGGCCCCGCGTTGCCCATCGTCCTCGCCGTGCGGGGAGGATCGATCCACGCCGACCGCCGCGAAGGCCTGCGGGCCGGAGCCGCCGCCGTCGAGCGCGATCACGATCCGGGACGCCGATCCCCAGCCGCTCGACGACTCCGGGGCGGGAACGGTGACCTCGACGGCGATGGTCTCGAACGCCGCGTCGGCGTGGCGGGCCGCGACCTGCCCTTCGATCGCCTGCGCGTGCTCGACGCGCGCGAGGGCGCCGGCGCGCAGCTTCGGCACGGGGCCATCGGGCGGCTCGGCGGCGACGACGGCGACCGCGCTGGCCGAGGCGGTCGGCGCGGCGACGGGCAACGTGGGCGACGTCGTCGGCGCGCCGCAGCCGGCGGGCGCAACGACGAGGGCGAGCACGAGGGCGCGAACGGCGCGACGTGACGTGAGGCTCATCATTGCACGGTAGCCTGGATCAGCGCCCGTCTGTGGACCTCCGCGCCGACACGACCCGACGCGTGCCCGCGCGCCCCGGCGAGATCGCTCTAGGCGAAGCGAGGGAGATCCATTAACGCTCTCGATCCCATGATGACCAACAAAACCCTCCTCGCCGCGGCCCTTTCACTCACGTTCGCGGCGGCCGCGTGCAGCTCCAGCGGCACCTCCACCACCAGCACCGGGAGCGGCGGCAGCGCCGGCACCGGCACCACCGCCGCGACGACCGGCGGCGCAGGCGGCGGCCCCGTGGCCCCCGCAGCGTCATGCGTGCAGCAAGGCGGCAAGGGCAACGACATCGGCGTCGGCGAGTACTGCACCCCTGGCGGCGGCGAGTGCGCCGCCTTCGACAAGGCCGGCCTCTGCCTCGCCGACGTCGGTCAGGACCAGTGGTGGTGCACGCGCATCGGCTGCAAGGTCGACGCCGACTGCGGCACGGCGGCGCACTGCCATCTCGATCCCGCCGGCGCCGGCTGCGTCCCCGACAAGTGCGAGATGGGCACCAGCAGCTCGTCGGGCTCGGGCTCGAGCAGCGCCAGCACGGGCACCGGCGCGGGCGGTTCGAAGTAGGTAGTCGCGTCGAACGGCGCTGACCGCGAGAGCGCGGTCAGCGCGGGGCGGGTGGCAGCGGTGCGCGGCGACCGGCGCGGAGCAGGTCAGTCGCGCCGCTGGCTTCACGGCGTCGGGGGCACGTTCACGCAGCCGTTGAGCGACTCGTACGGCGTGTAATAGAAGACGAACGAGCACATCTCGTTGGCGGTGCTCTCGCCGTAGGCGAGGCTGGTGTCGCCGGTGTTGTCGTAGGTGCAACCGATGTTGATCGTGTCGGTCTTGCTCACGTGGAAGCTCTTCGGGACCGTCGGCTGATTGTCGAAATTCCACCCTTCCTGAAAGAGCATCTCGGCGCCCGGCGCAGCGCCGCGCGTGACCTGGATCGATTTGCCGTGCTGGTGCATGTGGCCGAACACCGCGAAGACATCCATGTCGACGCCGACGTTCGGGCAGCTCATCGCCTGCGCAACGTCCTTGCCGTGGGCGGGGATGTCGAGGTTACGGTTGTCGAAGCCGAACATGCCAGCCTTCTTGAGCGAGGTGTCCTTGCTGGTCTCGAAGACGATCGTCGCCTTGTCTTCGACCGGATCGGGGCCAGCGTTGAGCAGGTGGAGCTGGACGAGGATCTGCTGGTGCGGGAGCAGGTGGAAGGCCGCGCCGTCCGGCGCCTTCAGCGTGCCGCTCTCGACGCCACCGCCGTAAAGAGGGATCCAGTTCGCGCGGACCAGCTCCGGGCAATCGAAGGCACCGTCGGGCTCGGCCGACAGGGTGTAGTAGATGCCGAGGTGGTGAGTCGCCTTGCCGTAGATCGGCGAGATCTGCTTGACGATCGTGGCCACGTCGCTGTCGAGGCGCGTAGTGAAGCACATGTAGCGCCGCTCTTCGCCGGGCTTGAGGGTGTAGCTCGAGGTGTCGAAGCGGATCTCTGCGGCCTTGGTCCCCGCGTCCGCCGCCGGGATGGGCGTCGTCTCGTCGCCTCCGTTGCACGCGAGGAGCGAGGATGAGACGAGCAGAGCGAGGGCGAGGGCGAGGGTCGGTGTGGGGCGCATCATCCCCGGAGGTTCGAAGGGCCGGGGCGAGGAGTCAAGAGCATGTTTGGCGCGTCACGGTTCGATCGGCGCGGTCGGCCGCGAAGCTCCTCTCCCAGCGAGCGTGGTGCCGCGATGCGGCATTGACGCCCCCGCTCGCGCCACCCGTGATCGCCTGGGCCGCGCACCCCTCATGGTCCGCCCTCCATCCTGGATCAATCCTGATCCGTCTTCAGTCCAATCGCACCTCGGCCGCGGGTGATTTCCCCCGGATCCCGCGGAAACGCCGCCTTCCTGCCGCGACGGTTCCGCTGGCCAACGAATTGCGTTGACTGAGGTCGCCATACCCGACTCCTCCGACGAAATCGACTTCGAAGGACCGACGCTGAGGCCCTCGACCGGGGGCGTGGCGGCTCCTCCGCCGGGGCCCGCGCATCACCCGCCAAAGCACCCTGCGGCGCATCCTCCCGAGCACCACCCGACGCCGACGCACCCCACGCTGGTGTTTCCGCTGTTCCAGCCGCCGCTCGACAGCTATCGCACCGGCGGCCGGTACTTCGGCGCTCCGCGGACAGGGCGCCTCCACGCCGCGTGTGATCTGCTGAACCCGTACCAGGCGAAGATTCGCGCGGTCGCCGACGGGGTCGTCATCCAGTCTCCGTACGACTTCTACCTCGGGACCAACGCCCTCGAGATCCATCACCCCAGCGTGGGCACCATTCGTTACGGCGAGATTGACCCGTACCGGACAGTGCACCTCAAGGGCGGGGATCACGTGCGCGCGGGCGACGTGATCGCCCACGTGGGGCGGCTCAATGGCACCGGCGCGTCGATGCTGCACTTCGAGCTCTACAGCGGCAAGGGGACCGGGCAGCTCACCGTCTTCAGCCACCAGCCCTACGAGCGCCGGTGGGATCTGGAGAACCCCACCTCGTTCGTCGATCGGCTGCTGAAGTACCACTTTGGCCACTCGTCCGGAGAAAGACCATCACGATGCGTAACCTCGTGCTTCAGCTCGCGTCCGGCGACGAGCTCTCGGTCCGTCACTTCTCGATCCTGGAGTCGATCTCCTCGGCGTTCACCATCGATCTCATCGCCCGCGGGCGCGACGACGTCGATCTGCGCGGCGCCGCGGGACACCACGCCTCGTTCCAGCTCAACACCGATCACGGGAGCCGGATCTGGACGGGGGTGTGCGCCAGCATCAGCCAGACGCGGGTCGAGCCGGAGGGGCTCTCGACGTACTCGCTCCGGCTCGCTCCCGCGCTGTGGATGCTCACGCACCGGCGCAATCACCGGGTCTTTCAGCACCTCTCCGTGCCGCAGATCGCGAAGAAGCTCCTCCACGACTGGAAGATCGAGCCCGCGTTGAAGATGCAGAGCAAGCTCTCCTTGCTCGAGCACCGGGTCCAGTACGGCGAGACCGACTACGACTTTCTCCGCCGCCTCCTCGTCGAGGCCGGGATCTCGTTCTATTTCGACACCGACGATCACGGCAAGACCCGGCTCGTCCTCTCCGATGCTCCGCAGTCGAACCCGCCGCACCGCGAGGCGCCGGTGCCGTTTCACCGCGACACGAGCAACGCCGGCGACCACCGTCGCGCTGCGCGTCGCCGCCCTCGCCCGCGTGCTGCCGCGGCCCCGCGCGCGACAAGGGAGCCTCGCCTGAGCCACATTCTCAGCGCTTCGGCACCGCGACGCGCTCCAGATCACGCGCCACCACCACGTCGCGGAACACCCGCCCTGCCTCGACGCCAAAGCCCTCGAGCGAGGGATAGCGCTGCGAGAAATGCGTGAGCACGAGGCGCTTGGCCCCGGCCTCCACGGCGAGAGTGGCCGCCTGCTCTGCCGTCATGTGACCGTGTGCGTGGGCCTCTTCGGCCTCGCTCGCCAGGTAGGTCGACTCGCACACCAGGAGATCGGCGCCGCGCGCCAGCTCCGACGCTCCGGGGCAAGGACGAGTATCCATCACGAACGCGAACGACTGGCCTGGACGAGGGACGCTGACGTCCTCGACCGTCACCGTCTTCCCGTCGATGACGAGGTGCCCCGCCGTCAACAGATCACGGATGAGCGGGCCGCGCACCCCGGCGCGCTCCAGGGCCTCGGGGAGCATGCGCTGTCCGGCGTCCTCCTCGAGGCGGAGGCCGAAGCAGTCGACTCCATGATCGAGCGGGGCCGCGAGGAAGCGCGCGGATCCGGCGCGGCCGATCTCCATGGCGCCGCTCCCCGCGGGGATCGGGCGCGGCACGAGGTGCGCTTGATCGTGATAGATCGACGCGTAACGCAGGCGCTCGAAGAAGCACTGTCCGCTGGCGGGGTAGAAGATCTCGATCGGGTGCGCCACGCGATCGAGCGAGATGCGCTGGATGACGCTCGAGAGGCCAAGGCAGTGATCGCCGTGGAAGTGGGTGACGAAGATGTGGGTGATCTGGCTCGCGGCGAGGCCGACGTGCGTCATCTGGCGCTGCGTCCCCTCGCCCGGATCGATGAGGATCCCGAGCTCGTCCCAGCGCAGGAACGCGCCGTGGTGGTTGCGCGCGCGCGTGGGGACCTGGCTGGCGGTCCCCAGGATGATCACCTCTCGGCTCGACATGAGCTTCTTGATACTCCGCCCGGCGCCGCGGGGCCTCGAAATGAAATCGAGGCCGATGAACGGTCCGCCTGTCAGCGCCGCGGACGGAGCGGCGTCGGCGCGGGCGTCGCGTGCGGCGGGGGCGAGTACGCGCCGGGCGTCGACGAATAGTCGTGCTCGCGCGGGAGCTGGAGCATCGATCCCGGCGCCCAGTAGGCGAAGCCGGCGATGGCCATTCCACCGCCGAGCAGCACGGCGAAGGGGGCCCAGCTCTCGGTCGTCATCCACTTCGATCCGGGGCGCGCGCCCGTCCGGTTGGCCTGCGCGAGGCTCTGCGCGAACGCCTCGTTGGTGCAGAGCACGTCGCCGCTGGTGCTGCGGAGGAAGATGGCGTCGCCGCGCGCGGTGGCGGGCGCCGCGGGCAGCGGCGGGCGCGTCACCAGGGCGAGCCCGATGGCCGCGGGGATCGCCAGGATCGCCGCGACGATCTCCCGGATCGGGAGCTCGACGAACACGTTGGCGAAGGCGAACGCGAGGGCGCACGCGCCGCCGATCATCATCGCGCCGAGGAACACCAGGAGGCCGCGCACTCGCTCCTTCGCGGCTCGCTGCGCGCACGCGGTGCAGTACGGGAAGCTCATCGTGAGCGTCGTGCGGATGTTGCCGCTCTTCGACGTCGCCTGGACCTTGATCTCGGTCTCCTTCGGACCGAGGCAGCTCGCGCAGCGCGAAGGGGTGCTGTAGCTCGGGGACGGTAGATGGACGATCCAGCCTTTGACGCTCACGCTCTTCTCCTCACGATGGCGGGAGTGTAAGCGCGAGCGGCCCCCTGGCTCAAGCGAATGTGTGCGTCATTTCTTCAGCGACCACCGCTGGTCCTCGCCGCCCTGGCAGTCCCATTGCTCGATCTGGGCGTCGCTGTCCTGGCTCTTGCCGGTGAGGTCGAGGCAGCGGCCAGAGTGCTTGGCGCGGAGACGCGTCACGCCGCCGCTCTCGACCGTGAAGCCCTGGTTGTCGCCGCCCGAGCAGCTCCACAGCTGGATGCGCCCGCCGTTTTCCTGGCTCGATCCGGTGACGTCGAGGCATTTCCCCGATCCGCGACTGACGATCTGGTGGTAACCGTCGGCGCGCTTGACGAAGCTCCAGCGCTGGTTGTCCCCGCCCTGGCACGGGTGGGCGACCACCGCGGCGCCGTCGGTCGCGCCCCCACCCGCGATCTCGAGGCACTGGTCGTCGAAGCGGTTGACGACGAGGCCGTCAAGGCCCGTGTCGTAGGCCAGACGAACCCCGTCGATGTCACTCTTGCTGAGCTTGCCATTGCCGTTGTACGCCGGGTTGCAGTAGTTCATGACCGAGCCGAGGTCCCAGCTCCCGACCACCAGATCGCCGTCGCCTCCCTGGGTCTCGGCAGAGCAGTCGCCGGGCTTGTCCTTGCGGTTCTGCTCGTGGGCGAAGCCGAGGGCGTGCCCGAACTCGTGCGCTGCTATCGAGCGAATGCAGAACTCTTCCTGCCCCCTGCAGCCCGGAGACCACGAGTTGAAGGTGAAGTTCAGCACCATGCCGGCGTCGACTCCGTCGATCTGGTTGCCAAGCCCCTTCGTGTGCGGCCCCGCGTCGGCGATGTGGAGACGGATACCCGACGAGCTCGCGGCGCACGCCTGCCAGCCGGTGAAGTGAACCGACGAGACCGCGTCCCACGTCTTCGCGATCTGGTCCTCGACCCAGCCCCGCTCCGCGGCGTCGTCACCGGGGTTCTCCCAGCAGACGGGGATGTTCTTGTTCTGCCAGAGGGTGCTCGACGCGGCGTAGATCGCCTCGGGGTCGGTGTCGGTGGCCTCGGGGGCAACGCCGGTATCGGCGGGGGAACAGGCCAGGAGGGCGCTCGCGCCGGCGCAGAGCCCAGTGATTCGCATCCAGGTCGTCATCTCGTTCTCCTCGGGGGCCCGCTCGGGGCGTGGGGCGGAGACCCGGGGAGCCCGCGTCGAAGCGAGCTCCCGGCCTCATCGCTCCACCGCACGATATCAGCGAGCGTGAAGGCGAGGTGTGCCGACGGGAGAAGTTGGTTTGCAGACCCACGGTATCGCCGTGAAATGGCGGGAATCCCGGGAGCGAGGCTCGACCGGATCGCGCCGGGGCTCACCGGATCTCGGCGAGGGTGTCGACCAGCTTGTCGGGACCGACGAACTCGGTGAAGCGAGCCTGTTCCGTCCCGTCGGCGTCGAGGACGACGACGGTCGGCAAACCGATCACGTGATACCGGTCCTTGATCGCCGCCACGCCCGGCTCCTCGTCGTCGGTGCAATCGATCTTCGCCTTGACGAAGCGGTGAGTGGCCGCGATGAAGCGCGGGTTGGCGTAGGTCTCGCGCTGCAGCTCTTTGCAGGCGCCGCACCACTCCGCGGCGAAATCGAGGAGGATCGGCCGATGCTCGCGGCGCGCGAGCGTGATGGCCTCGGACTCGGAGTGGTACCAGTTGCGGTCTTCCCTCGGCGCCGGAGGCGCGGGCGAGCGCGTGGCCTCATCGGCAGGCAGCGCCGAGAGGGGGATCACGACCGTCGGGGCGATGGGCGCGGCGGGCGACGAGGTGCAGGCGGGCGCGAGGGCGAGCATCGAGACAGCGACGATCCATGAAGCGCGGGTGGACACGCGACGGAGCCTATCCGAAAACGAGCGGACCGTGGGGGCCGCGCGCCCTCCGCGAACGAGCTTGCGTGAGGCCGGGGAAATGTGGAACGTGTCGCGACAGCGGGCTCGCGCCCGGGCCGCCACGTGTCAGGCTGTCGGCCCCAACCCCGCGGATCTCCTGACGATCGACGCCACCGCCCCCGAGGACTCGCCCATGGATCTGAAGCTCACCGACAAACGCGCTCTCGTCACGGGCTCCACCGCCGGCATCGGCCTCGCGATCGCCCGCGCGCTGGCCGCCGAGGGAGCGATCGTGACGCTCAACGGTCGATCGAAGGGCCGAGTCGACGCGGCCGTCGCCGGGGTGAAGGCGGCCATTCCGACGGCGCGGATCGCCGGCGTGGCGGCCGATCTCGGCACCCAGGCCGGGTGCGACGCGCTCGTCGCCGCGGTGCCCGCGACCGATATCCTGATCAATAACCTCGGCATCTTCGAGCCGAAGGCGTTTGCGGAGATCACCGACGCCGACTGGCTCCGCTTCTTCGAGGTCAACGTGCTCAGCGGGATCCGCCTCTCGCGGCACTACCTCGAGGGGATGCGGCGCGCGAGCTGGGGTCGGATCCTGTTCATCTCGAGCGAGTCCGCGGTGCAGATCCCCGCCGAGATGATTCATTACGGCATGACGAAGACGGCGCAGCTCGCCGTGGCCCGCGGCCTCGCCGAGACGACGGCGGGCACCGGTATCACCGTCAACAGCCTGCTTCCGGGGCCGACGCAGTCCGAGGGAGTGGGCACGTTCGTGGGACAGATGGCCGCCGCGCGCGGCGTCGACTTCGCCACAGTGGAGCGCGAGTTCTTCGCCAGCGTCCGGCCGAGCTCGCTCTTGCAGCGATTCGCCACCGTCGACGAGGTCGCGAGCATGGCGGTGTTCCTGAGCAGCCCGCTCGCCTCGGCCACCAACGGCGCGGCGGTCCGCGTCGATGGTGGGGTTATCCGGGCCATCGTGTAGACTCGATGCCTCTCCCCTCGCCTCGCTGGCAATTCTGGATCGATCGCGGCGGCACCTTCACGGATCTCGTGGCCAGGCGCCCCGACGGCGCGCTCGTGACGGCCAAGCTGCTCTCGGAGAACCCGGAGCAGTACGCGGACGCCGCCGTCGAGGGTATCCGGCGTCTCCTCGGGCTAGCGCCTGGACAGGCCATCACGGAAGGCCAGGTCGAGCACGTCAAGATGGGCACCACCGTGGCCACCAATGCGTTGCTCGAGCGCCGGGGCGATCGCACCGCGCTGGTGATCACCCGCGGCTACCGCGACGCGCTGCGCATTGCCTACCAGAACCGACCACGGCTGTTCGATCGGCACATCGTGCTCCCTTCCTTGCTCCACGAGCGGGTGATCGAGGCCGACGAGCGCCTCGACGCCCACGGCGGAGAGGTCGAGCCGCTCGCGACAGCCCCGCTGCAAACGGCCCTGGAGCACGCGTTCGCCGACGGTATCCGCGCCTGCGCCGTCGTTTTCATGCATGGATATCGCCACGGCGCGCACGAGCGCGCGGCGGCCGAGATCGCCCGCACCGTCGGGTTCACCCAGGTGTCGGTCTCGCACGAGGTGAGCCCGCTGATGAAGCTCGTCGCGCGCGGTGACACCACCGTCGTCGATGCCTATCTCTCGCCCATCCTGCGTCGTTATGTCGAGCAGGTCGCGGCGCAGATGCCCGGAGTGCCACTCTACTTCATGCAGTCGAGCGGCGGCCTTTCGCTCGCCTCTCGCTTCCAGGGCAAGGACGCTATCCTCAGCGGGCCGGCCGGCGGCATCGTCGGGATGGTGCACACCGCGCGATCGAGCGGCCATGATCGAGTGATTGGCTTCGACATGGGGGGCACGTCGACCGATGTCTCGCACTTCGCCGGCGAGTACGAGCGCGCCTTCGAGACCGAGGTCGCGGGGGTGCGCGTGCGCGCTCCGATGATGGCCATTCACACCGTCGCGGCCGGCGGCGGCTCGATCCTCGGCTTCGACGGTTCGCGGCTGCGCGTGGGCCCGCGGTCGGCCGGCGCCAGCCCCGGACCGGCGTGCTACCGCCGCGGAGGCCCGCTGACGATCACCGACGCCAACGTGGCTCTCGGCAAGATCCAGCCAGGGCTCTTTCCTCACGTGTTCGGCCCGCGCGGCGACGCGCCGATCGACCGAGAAATCGTGCTCGAACGCTTCGAATCGCTCGCGGCCGAGGTGCGCGCGTCCGGCGCGGCGACGCCCCTCACGAGCGAGGCGCTGGCCGAAGGGTTCGTGCAGATCGCCGTCGCGAGCATGGCCAACGCGGTGAAGAAGATCTCGGTGGCGCGCGGGCACGACATCACCGGCTACACGCTCCAGTGCTTCGGCGGCGCGGGCGGGCAGCATGCCTGTCTCGTGGCCGACGCCCTCGGGATGAGCCGGGTGTTCGTCCACCCGCTGGCCGGCGTCCTCTCGGCCTACGGGATGGGCCTGGCCGACCAGACTGCCATTCGCGAGGCAGCGCTGGAGCTGCCGCTCGACGACGCGGGCGTCGCGGCGGCGGACGCGGCGATGGCGCTCCTCGGTCACCAGGCCTCGGCAGAGATCGTCCTTCAAGGCGTCTCGCCGGAGCGCGTGCGGGTGGTCGAGCGGGTGCGCGTGCGCTACCAGGGCACCGACACCGCCCTCGTCGTCGCGCGCGGCGACGCGGCGGCGATCCGCGCGGATTTCGAGAGTGCCTATCGACGTCGCTTTGCCTTCCTGATCCCGGGCAAGGCGCTGATCCTGGAGAGCGTCTCGGTCGAGGCCGTCGGATCCGGCGAGATCGCCGAGGAGGGCGCGGGAAAAGCTTTCGCCCATCGGCCCACGGCCGGCGCCACGGCCCGGATGTACGTCAATGGGGCGTTCTGCGACGCGGCCCTGCACCGGCGCGAGCAGCTCTTGCGAGGCGCGGAGATCGACGGCCCGGCGATCCTCGCCGACGACCACGCCACCACCGTCGTCGAGCCGGGCTGGCAGGCGCGGATCACCGCCCGCGATCATCTGGAGATCACGCGGGTAACCCCCGTGGAAAAGCACCTCGCCGCGGGGACCGCGGTCTCGCCCGTGACGCTGGAGGTGTTCAACAACCTGTTCATGAACATCGCCGAGCAGATGGGGCTATGCCTCCAGAACACGGCTCACTCGGTGAACATCAAGGAGCGCCTCGACTTCTCGTGCGCTCTCTTCGACGCCGAGGGGAACCTCATCGCCAACGCGCCGCACATCCCCGTTCATCTGGGCTCGATGAGCGAGTCGATAAAGACGGTGATCGCGCGCAACCCGGGGCGCAGGCCCGGCGACGTCTTCGTTCTCAACGATCCTTATCATGGCGGCACGCACCTGCCGGACGTCACCGTCGTCAGCCCGGTGTGGGACGAGGCGGCGACTGCCGTGCTCTTCCACGTGGCCTCACGCGGGCACCACGCCGACATCGGGGGGATCACGCCGGGCTCGATGCCGCCGTTCTCGACGACGATCGCCGAAGAAGGGGTGTTGATCGATACCGTGAAGCTGCTCGAGGAAGGACGCCTGTGCGAGGCCGAGATCCTCGGCTTGCTGGGCGCCGGGGCCTTTCCCGCGCGCAACCCGGCGCAGAACCTGGCCGACCTGCGCGCGCAGCTCGCCGCCAACGAGAAGGGGGCGCAGGAGCTCCGCGCCATGGTGGCGCGCTACGGCCTCGCGACCGTCGCAGCGTACATGAAGCACGTGCAGGACAACGCCGAGGAGAGCGTGCGTCGGGCGATTGCCCGGCTCGATCCCGCGCTGCTGTCGGGAGGTCGCTTCACGCTCGCGCTCGACAGCGGCGCGATCATCGCCGTGGCGATCACCATCGACCGCGCCAGCCGCTCGGCGGTCGTGGATTTCACGGGCACATCGGCGCAGCAGCCCGACAACTTCAATGCTCCACGCGCGGTGACGATGGCGGCCGTGCTCTACGTCTTCCGTACCCTGGTGGACGACGACATCCCGCTCAACGCAGGGTGCTTGAAGCCGATCGAGATCATCCTCCCCGAGGGGTCGATGCTCAACCCGCGCTCCCCGGCGGCCGTGGTCGCGGGCAACGTCGAGGTCTCGACCTGCGTCACCAACGCTCTCTACGGCGCGCTGGGGATCCTGGCGTCGAGCCAGCCGACGATGAACAACTTCACCTTCGGCGACGCAGAGCATCAGTATTACGAGACCATCGCCGGCGGCTCGGGCGGCGGGATCGAGCTCGACGCGCCGGGCGACGCCGGGCCACGCGGCTTCGCGGGCACTTCCGTGGTCCAGACGCACATGACGAACTCGCGGTTGACGGATCCCGAGGTCCTCGAGCTGCGGTTCCCGGTGCGCCTCGAGCGCTACGAGATCCGCGCGGGATCCGGCGGCAAAGGGCGCTTTCCGGGGGGCGACGGCGGCACGCGGGTGGTGCGCTTCCTCGCCCCGATGACGGCCTCGATCCTGGCCAATGGTCGGTCGACGGCGGCGTTCGGGCTCGCGGGCGGCAGCGCGGGAGAGCCCGGTCGCAACTACGTGGTTCGCGTCGACGGGTCGGTGGAAGAGCTCTCGCACCGCGGAACGGCGGAGATGAACGTCGGTGATCGGTTCGTGATCCATACGCCGGGCGGGGGCGCCTACGGAACGCCGGTCCTCGGTCGTCCAGGGAGCGACGGAAGTTGACCATCGATCGCTCGACGTCGGCGGCCTGCTCTTCGGCGCTGACAGGCGAGCTACCCGAGCCACGACACCACGGGAAAGAACCTCACCGCCGCCGAGGCCAGGTCGCTCACCAAGGCAGGCATCGACGTGGTGGCCAACCGGGAGTGGGAGAGAGAAGCCCCGTGCGGCTCACAGCGAGGCGACGTAGGCGGCGAGCGCCTCGCGATCCCCGCTGGAGAGCTGCCGGGTGTGCCCCATCTTCCCATCCATCCCGAGGATCAGCTCCGCGAGCGTCGCATAGCGGCCGTCGTGCAGGTACGGCGCGGAGCGGGAGATGAAGCGAAGAGAGGGCGTATCGAAGCCCGGGGGCCCGGACCAGCTGTCGAAGCTGGTCTTGACGTCGTGGCGGGCGTGGTCGGTGGTCTCATCGCCGAGGTGACAGCTGGAGCAGCCCACCGCGTCGTCGTGAAAGAGCTCTTCGCCCCGCGCGAGGCGGGGATCAGGCGGGAATCGAGCTCCGGCGAGAGCGCCTGATGCGCCGCGATGGGGACGGCGGACGGCGCGGGGGTCATCTCGCCCGGGGTGCCGCCGAGCGGAAAGAGGCTGAGCACGCCGTCGAACTGTGACCACGCGACGGCGCGTGAGGCCTCGCGATCGACGGCCACGCCGCGCGGCCCCGGGGCCACCTTCCAGCGACGGAGCACCTTGCGGAGCGGGGCCGTGGCGCGCGCGTCGTAGGCCACGATCTCGTCGCGACCGAGGCAGGCTACGAGCAGCTCGCCGTGGGCTTCGTCCATCGCCGCGCCGCGCGGAAGCAGGCAATCCTGGGCGCCGAACTCGCCGTGGAGAGAGTGGGTGATCCGCTGGGTCGCCGGATCCAGAGTGGCAATCTCGCTGGAGACGCCCGGGATGGTCCGGGTGGTGCCGCCGTAGAGCTTGCTGAACTCGAACACCGGCTGCGGCGCGGCGAGCACCAGCGGCGCGAGGACGCAGCCCGTGACAGACCCCCGCTCCGGCAGCGGCCCGACGCGCCCGAGGGGGCGCCGGCAGGAGCGCCAGTGTTCGTCGAGCTCGGACACGAAGAGACCGGTTTCGGCAGGTCGTGTCATCGACGAAGCCGTGGAGTGATGACGTCGCCCCCTGGGAGCGAGCCTGCGCCCTCGCTACGCCCCGTCGTCCACGTCCTCGTCGGGGGTCGGAAACCGCAGCAGCGCCGCGTCGCGGAGCGGCGCCGGCAGCGCCGCAACCGCGCGCGCCACCGCCGTCATCGAGACCGGGAAATTGATCTCGGCCGGGTGACTCCCGAGCTTCGCGAGGATGAGATCGGCGGCCTCGTCGGACTCCAGCGCGAGGGGCATTGGCTTCTTCAGGTGGGCAGTCATCTCGGTCCGCACGAAGCCGGGGTGAATGCAGGTGACGGCGACGCCGGTACCGCGCAGATCGAGCCGTATCGACGCCAGGAACATGCTGAGCCCGGCCTTGCTCGCGCCGTAGGCGCCGACGCCCGGAAAGGGGGCCAGCGCGCCCACCGAGCTCACGCCGACGAGGTGACCGCGGCGGCGCTTCACCATCTCGGGGAGCACCGCGCACAGCGTCGCTATCGCCCCGTTGAAGTTGATGAGGCAGAGCTGGCTTATCCGCTCCCAGCGGAGCCGCTTGGCGTCGATGGCGCGCCCGATACCCGCGTTGGCCATGACCAGATCGAGGCCGCCAATCTCGGCGTCGACGGCGCGGATCGACGCGACGGTGCGCTCGGTGTCGGCGACGTCCATCTCGACGACGCGGGCGCGGCCGCCGGCGCTCCGGATCTCGGCGGCGAGGGCCTCGAGCTCGGGCACACGGCGCGCGCAGAGCACCACCTCGGTTCCCCCGCGCGCGAGGCTCCTGGCCACGCTCCGGCCCATCCCGCTCGAAGCCCCGGTGATCAACGCTGTTCGGTAGTCCATCTCGGGGCGAGACTACACGAGCCTCCCGCGAAGGACAGGCCTCCGCGCGGCTCGCGCCGACGCCGGCCCGGTGATAGCGTCGACGGCGAAAGAGCGCCCAAAGTGTCGATCACCGCCCCCGAGCTGCGCTGCGACCACGCTGGCTCCGGCGCCCGCTCTCGTGCCCTCACCTTGCTCCGGCTCCCGCTCCTCGCCGGCGCGCTGCTGCTCACTGCTTGCCCTCTGCCGCTCGCCACGGTGATCCCGCCGAGCGCCGTCAGCGCCACCACGCGCTATTCGAGCCCCAAGTACTCCGATCCTGCCGAGTGGCTCTGTCGCCCGGATCTCCCCGCGAGCCGCTGTCGCGCCGATCTGGGCGCCACCGAGATCCGCCCGGATCACTCGCGCGCTCCCGCTCCTCACGTGGCCGCCGCCTCGACCAAGGTCGATTGCTTCTACGTGTATCCCACCGTCGATCTCGACGCCGTCCCGGGGAATCACACCGATTTCTCCGATCTCGGCCCGATGACGAACGCCACGCTCGCGCAGGCCGCCCGGTTCAGCGAGGTCTGCGACGTCTATGTCCCGCTCTACCGCCAGATCACGATAGGCACGTACATCTTCCCCGGCGCCCGCCGCGAGCAGCGCCTCGAGATCGCCTTCTCCGACATCGCCGACGCCTTCGCGCACTACCTCGGCCAGCACAACCGCGGCCGCAAGATCGCGCTGATCGGCCACTCGCAGGGCGCAGAGATGGTGGTGCGGCTCCTCCAGCGCTTCTTCGATCACGATCCGGCGCTGCGCGAGCGCCTGCTCATCGCCATGGCCATCGGCGGTCGGGTCGACGTGCCGAAGGGCAAGCTCGTCGGAGGCACCTTCGAGAGCGTGCCAGTTTGCTCGACGCCGGACGAGCTCGGGTGCGTGATCGCGTATCGCACCTACCGCGCCGGAGGCAAGGTGTCGACAGCCCTGGGCGCGCCGCCGGCTGGCAGCGAATCGGCGTGCGTGAACCCGGCGAGCATCGACCGAAACGAGCGGCACGCCCTCTCGCGCACGTATTTCCCGGTGACCGGGAGATCAGGCGGGGCGCTCGCGGGCATCGAGGGCGTGACCACACCGTTCGTGCTCTTCCGCGACCTCTATGCAAGTCAGTGCCTCGACGGCCCCGAGGGCACTCGCTACCTGGGGATCACCACCGCGGCCGGCGAAGCGGGGCCGCTCGATCTCGAGGACGCGCGGCTCAACACGGCGCTCGGGCTGCACGTGCTCGATCTCCAGCTCCCGCAGGGAGACCTCATCGATCTCGTCAAGCGCCGGGCCGCCGCGCTGCCGTGACGCGCGCGGAAGGCCTTCCGCCGCTGCCTCCCGAGCCCCGCGACCTTCGAGCCGCCCGATGGCCCCGCGCCGGCGTGAACCTGCTCGAGCGTGAAAGAAGCGGCACACACGCCGGCCCGAGCTCGCGATCGTGACATAGCGTCAGTTGACGGCGCGCGACGCTCCGGGCCATCTTGCCCGACCCCCCATGGTCGAAGCCCGCGAGAGCATCGCGAAGATCCTCGTCGTCGACGACAACGAGCAAAACCGCGCGCTCGTCGAGGCCACGCTCGAGGGCGAGGGGCACGCGCTCCTCCTGGCCGCGAACGGCGAAGAGGCGCTGCGCTTGTTCGAGCAGCGCCAGCCCGACTGCGTGCTGCTCGACGTGCGGATGCCGGGGCTCGACGGCTTCACGGTATGCACGCGGATCCGCGATCTCCCCGGCGGCAAGGAGGTCCCGGTCCTCTTCCTGACGGCGCTGCGCGACGTCGAGACGTTCGATCGCGCGCTGCTCGTGGGCGCCGACGATTTCCTCACGAAGCCGATCCGACCGACGGAGCTCGTCGTCCGCGTCAACACTGCGCTCAAGCTCCGCCGCATGAGCGCCGACCTCCGCGATCACTACGCGCTGATCCGCCGCCAGCGCGACGATCTCATGCGGCTCGCGCTCCAGAAGGACCTGCTGATGGCCTTCGTGATCCACGATCTGAAGAACCCGATCGGCGCCATCGATCTGTTCGCGCAGCTGCTGGTGCGCGATCCGCTGTTGCCCGGCGAGGCGCGCGAGACGGCCGCGGACATTCGCTCCGCGACGCGGCAGCTCATGCGGCTCATCCACAACCTGCTCGACATCAGCAAGAGCGAGGAGGGCAAGCTCGTGGTGCGGCGCACGCCGATCAACCTCGGCGCGCTCGTGGGCGAGGTCCGCGAGACGTTCGAGGCCCAGGCGCGGGCCGCCGAGGTGACGCTCGAGACGACCGTCGAAGGGCTCATGCTCGCGGCCGACGAGGGTCTGCTCCGGCGCGTGCTCGAGAACCTGATCGACAACGCCATCCGCCACGCTCCCCGGCGCAGCGCGGTCCGCGTCGGCGCCGAGCGCGGCGACGGGAGCACCGAGCTCCGCGTCATCGATCGGGGCGAGGGTATTCGACCCGAGATGCGCGACAAGATCTTCGACCGCTTCGTGCAGCTCGACCGCGAGAACCCGGCGAGCCGATCGGGGCGGGGCCTCGGGCTCTCGTTCTGCAAGCTCACCGTCGAGGCCCACGACGGCCGCATCTGGGCCGAGGACGCCGCGCCGGGCACCAGCATTTGCATGAGTTTCCCCGATGTTCCGTGAAGCGCTCGCCGACGATCCAGGCGACGTGCTCTACCGCCAGCTGCTCGAGGCGGCGCCAGACGCGATGGTGATCGTCGACGAGCGCGGGACGATCCAGCTTGTCAACGCGCAGACCGAGGCGCTCTTCGGCTACGCGCGCGCGGAGCTCCTCGGTCAGCCCGTCGAGATCCTGATCCCGGAGCGCTTCCACGCCGCGCACCCGGCGCACCGCCACGGCTTCGTCACGGCGCCGAAGCTGCGGCCGATGGGCTCGGGGCTCGCGTTGACGGGGCGCCACAAGGACGGCTCCGAGGTCGCGATCGAGGTGAGCCTGAGCCCGCTGCACACGACGAAGGGCGTCGTCGTCTCCGCCGCGATCCGTGACATCCGCGAGCGCCGGAAGATGGAGTCCACGACGACGCTCGCCTCGGACCGCCTGCGCAGCGCCGTCGAGAGCATCGAGGACGCGTTCGCCCTGTTCGACGCCGAGGATCGGCTGGTGCTGTGCAACAGCGCCTACCGCGCCGCGCTGCCGCAGAAGCTCGACGGCCCCGCGGTCGGCGTCGGCTTCGAGCCGCTGCTCGACGGGATGCTCGCCGAGGGGATGTTCGACCTCGGCGACGAGCCGCGCGAGGCGTTTCACGCGCGTCGCCTCGCGTACCGGCGCGAGCCGAAGGGCTCGATCGAGGTCACGACTTCGGACCACCGGAGCTGGCGCATGACCGATCGGCGCACCGCCGAGGGGGGATTCGTCACGACGATCTGGGACGTGACCGACGACGTGCACCGCGAGGCAGAGCTGCTGAAGGCGCGGGCCGCCGCCGAGGCCGCGAGCGCCGCCAAGAGCGAGTTCCTCTCGTCGATGAGCCACGAGCTGCGCACCCCGCTCAACGCCATCCTCGGCTTCGCCCAGCTCCTCCAGCGCGACAAGAAGACGCCGCTCTCGCCGCGGCAACGAGGCATGACCGACCAGGTGCTCCGCGGGGGAGAGCACCTGCTGCGCCTCATCGATGACGTGCTCGATCTGGCGCGGATCGAGACGGGCGGAGTCTCGCTCTCGACCGAGCCGGTCAGCGTCTCCGGCGTCCTCGCCGAGGTGAAGACGACGCTCGCTCCGATGGCCGAGCGCGCCGGCATCGAGCTGACGATCGCGCCTGTCCCCCTGGATTTACCGATGATCCTGGCGGACCGGACCCGCTTTGCGCAGATCCTGATGAACTACGGATCGAACGCGATCAAGTACGGCAAGAGCGGTGGTCGGGCCGTGTTCGAGGTGAAGCTCACCCTCGCGGCGCGGGTGCGCGTGACCCTCGCCGACGACGGGATCGGGATCCCGGAGGACAAGCAAGGGAAGATCTTCCAGCCGTTCCACCGCGCGGGCCAGGAGACCGGACCGATCGAGGGTACCGGGATCGGGCTCAGCATCACCAGGCGCCTCGCCGAGATGATGGGCGGTCACGTCGGCTTCCGGAGCGTCGTCGGTGAAGGGTCCGAGTTCTGGGTCGAGCTGCCCGCGCACACGACAGCCCACGACGCGGGGATCGAGGGGCAGCGCGCCCCGGCCCCTATCGCCTCGTCGCTGCAGGAGGGCGACGGCCCGCGCATCGCGGTGGTGTACGTGGAGGACAACCCGTCCAACATCGCCTTCATGCAGGAGCTCGTCGCCGATCTCGAGCGCGTCGAGCTGATCACGGCGCCGACCGCCGAGATCGGGATCGAGCTGATCCGCGCGCGCCTCCCCGGCGTGGTCCTCATGGACATCAACCTGCCTGGCATGAGCGGCTTCGAGGCGCTGCGGCGCCTGCGCGAGTGGCCCGAGACGCGCGACATCCCCGTCATCGCCCTCAGCGCCGCGGCGATGACGCGCGACCGGAAGCGCGCGGAAGAGGCGGGGTTCTTCCGCTATCTGACCAAGCCAGTCCGCGTGGACGAGCTGCTCCGAGAGCTCGAGGCGCTGCTCATGCCGGACGCGTCGCCGCCGCGCTGACCCGCTCCCGGCTCGTGCTGACGCCGGTGCATCTCGGCGTAGAGCCCGCCCGCGGCGACGAGCGACGCGTGGGTGCCTCGCTCCACGATCCTCCCGCCGTCGACGACGAGGATCTGATCGGCGCGCCGGATCGTCGAGAGGCGATGGGCGATCACGAACGTCGTCCGACCGACGAGCAAGCGCCCGAGCGCCTCCTGGATCAGGGCCTCCGACCTCGTGTCGAGGCTCGAGGTCGCCTCGTCGAGGATCACGATCCGCGGGTCCGCGAGGAGCGCCCGCGCGATCGAGATGCGCTGTCGCTGCCCGCCCGAGAGCCGCACGCCGCGCTCGCCGATCAGGGCGTCGTGGCCGCCCTCGATCGCCTCGGCGAACTCGTCCACGCGCGCGCTCCGCGAGGCCGCGAGGATCTCGTCGCGCGTGGCGCCGGGGCGGGCAAACGCGATGTTGTCGAGGATCGATCCCTCGAAGAGGAACGTCTCCTGGAGCACCACGCCGAGCTGCGCGCGGTACGGATCGAGGCGCGCCGTCGCGAGGTCGACGCCGTCGACGCGGATCACGCCGGCCGTGGGAACGTAGAACGAGGCGAGGAGGCCGGTGATCGTCGACTTGCCCGCGCCCGATGGGCCGACGAGCGCCGTCACCGTCCCGGGCTCGGCGCGGAACGACACGTCGTGGAGCACCGGCTTTCCCGGCGTGTAGGCGAAGTCCACGTGCTCGAAGCGCACCTCGCCGGCGATCGGGCCGATCGACGCCAGGCGCCGCGGATCGGCGTTCTCCCGGGGCTCGCGGAGGATCTCGCGCGTGCGCTCGAGGCCTCCGAGCGCCGTCATCACCACCGTCCCGATCGCCGCGATCTGCAGCGCCGGCGCGGCGAGGTAATTGAGCAGCACGGTGACCGTGAAGAAGCCGCCCAGCGTGAGCGTGCCGTCGAGGATGTACCGGACGCCGACGTAGATCACGACGGCGTTGATCAGGCCCCAGAGCACCGTCGTCGCGAGGCTGACGCGCGCCGAGAGCGCGACGGTCTCGCGGGTGTTGTCGAGCAAGCGCGCGTTGCCGTCGGCGAAGATCACCTCTTCGCGCGCTTCGGCCCGGTAGGTCTTGATCACCCGCACGCCGCCCAGCGCCTCCAGGAGCCGACCGTGGATGTCGCCTTCGATGACGCTCCGCTTCCACGATATCTCGCGGATGCGCTGCGTGCCGGCGCCGGCGATCGTCGCGGCGACGGTGACGCAGATCAGCGAGAGCGCGGCGAGCCGCACGCTGAAGTGAGCCATCACGGCGAGGGAGAACGCGGCCGTCATCAGCGTCCCCACGAAGCCGAGCAGGCCGAGGCCGATCAGGTCCTGCACGCCGGCCACGTCGTTGTGGATGCGCGACCCGAGCGTGCCGCTCTTGTGGGTGTCGTGATAGAGCAGCGGCAGCCGCATGACGTGCGCGTGGAGCTTGCCGCGCAGCTCGGCCGTGAGGCGCTGGCTCGCCTCGGAGAACAGCAGCGTGAGCACGTGGGAGATCCACGCTTGCAGCGCTGTCGCGGCGGCGACGGCGATCACGATCGGGAGCAGCAGATCGACGCGGCGCGCGCCGAGGACGTCGTCGATCACCACCTTCATCGCCGCGGGCGCGACGAGCGTGGTCGCGCGCACCACGCCCATCAGCACGACGCCCAGCGCGAGCGTCCCGCGGCGCGGCGCGAGGAGGGCCACCACGTCGGGCCAGATCCCCCGGAGCCGCTCCAGGCGGCGGCGATTGGCAGGCGCCGGCGCTCGGGTGGTGGGGTTCATGGAATTGGCCGGGCGCTGCACTCGGATCTGCCCGCGGAGGCCGATCGCGGCGAGGCTACCGCCGCGCGCGCGAACGCGTCAACATCGCGACCGACGCCGATGAGCTGGCATGACGCTGCACGCTCCGGAGTGATCGCGGGGGTTGCCCGCACCGACGCGGCGCGACGCTTCATTTCAAGGCGTCTCCCACCGCCGATCGCAGCTCGGCCGCCCGGAAGGGCTTGGACAGGCGCGGGTTCGGGACCCGATCCAGGAACGATTGCGCGGACTCGTTGAAGGCGCCGCCGGTGACGAAGATCATGCGCCGGGCGAGCGACGGACTCGACTCCATCAGCGCCGCATGGACGTCCATGCCTGTCATCCCGGGCATCATCAGATCGCACACGACGACGTCGAACCGCTCGCCGGCGGCGATGCGGGCGAGAGCGTCCTTGCCGTCGTTGACGACGACGACGTCGTGCGCAGCGAGCGAACGGGCGGTGATCTTCGCGACGAGCGCGTCGTCGTCGATCACGAGGACCCGCGCGCGGCGGGTCGGGCTGGCGGGCGGGGCCGTGGAGCCACCGACCGCGCCGGGGCTCGGCGGGGCGCCGGACGTGGGCGGGAGCGTGACTCGAAAGCACGAGCCCACGCCGACCTCGCTCGTGACGAGGATGGTTCCGCCAAGGGACGTCACGATACCGTGGCAAATGGAGAGGCCGAGTCCGGTGCCGGCGCCGACTGGCTTCGTCGTGAAGAAGGGATCGAGAATGCGGCCGCGGAGCTCGGCCGAGATGCCTGGCCCGTTGTCGTGGAGCTCGACGACGGCCCGGCCCTCGGCGTCGGTGAAGGTGACAATCTGGATGAGGTTGCGCTCGACGTTACCCTCGGGCATCGCCTGCGCGGCGTTGACCAGGAGGTTGATGAACACCTGCCCGAGGCGGCCCTCGTCGGCGTCGACGAGCGGGACGGGACCGATCGTGGTGTCGAGGCGCGCCCGGAAGCGAAGCTCGTTGTTGGTCATGCGCGCGGCGATCGCGACGGCGCGGCGAACGTCGACCGGCGCGCGCCGTTCTTCGTCGCTGCGCGAGAGCGATCGCAGGCTGTTGACGATGGCCCGGATCCGCTCCATGCCCTCGCGGATCTCGGTCACCATGGTCGCCATCTCCTCGCGCTGCGCGCCGGAGAGGCTGGCGGGGCGTTCGAGGATGCTACCCATGCTCTCGAGGTTGAGAGAGACGTAGGCCAGAGGGTTGTTGATCTCGTGAGCCACGCCGGCGGCGAGCGTCCCCACCGCGGCGAGCCGCTCGTTGAAGGCCAGCTGCGTCTGGATGTCCTTGATCCGCGTCACGGCCTCTTGCTCGGCGCGGACGGCGGCCTCGGCGGCTTTCTTCGCGGCGAGCAGCTCGCTCTCGTAGAGGTGGCGGCGGTGCATCGCGAGGAAGGCACAGGTGCTGACGAAGCGGCCCTGGTGCTCGCGGCGCACGGCGTTGAGCAGCACCGGCACGTCGGCGCCGGACGCCGGCCGGAACGAGAGAGAGACCTCTTCGGCCCGCCCGCGTAGGAGCGGCTCGTCGCGTCCGCGTCGCAGTATCGGCGGGTCCCGGAAAAACTGGAGAGAAAATCGCCGGTCTCACCTTATTTTCTTTCGTCGGGCCGGGTACGAGGTCGAGGAACAGGGCAATGCGAGCCTCCGCGGGCATCCACGCGGTCGCGAAAGTAACGCAACGTGAGTTTTACATCGACGGAGGAGCGATGGGCTCTTCGCGAGATCACTTTGGTTGATAGGCCACATGCATTCACGGGCGCTCGCCGACGAGGCCGATACCGCGGCAAGTGGATGGGCCGGAACGACAGACAACCTGGCTCAGGCGCGCATGGCGAGCAGGCCACCCGTTCTTGATGGCATTTCACCTGGCCGCATCGGGATCATCCGCTCCGGGGACTGGCTTGCCTGAACGCGCGCGCGAGGGACTGAAGAGGCCGTTCTCGGGCTGCACGCGCGAGAGCGAGAGCGAGAGAGGATGCCGCGGGCGCGAGCACCGTGGAGGACTTCGAGGAGGCGTGGCTCGAGGCGCACGGATCGCTCGGCGTCGTCTCGGCGCGCGATGAAGACCACGACCGCACCGGCGCTCTCCCACCTGGGACTCGACGATGAGCATGCGCCCGTCGTTCGCGGCCTGCGTCGTCCCGCGGTCGAAGACGGAGACGCCGCAGAAGGTGGCGATCCCGCAACCCCTTCAGGTGCCAGGTGCCAGGTGCCGCCCTGCCAGGCTCCGCGCCGGCGAAATGCCAGGGCGGAACCTTTCCCCCTGACGAGATCGTCGAAAACTTCGCGCGCCACACAGGATTCGAACCTGTGGCCTACGGCTTCGGAGGCCGCCGCTCTATCCAGCTGAGCTAGTGGCGCTGATTGATGCGGCCGGCACCCTACCGACGAAGCGCCATCCGCGCAACCCCGCGCTGACGCTTCACGGACGATCCCGCCCGGCGGCCGCGAAACTTGGCCCCGCACGGCGGGTTCCGGCATGGCCAAGCGCATGGTCGTTCAGCCGGACAAGGGCGCCGCTCCGCGCGGTGGGGCCGTGGGGACAGCCTCGGGGCGCGCGCGCCGCGGGCTCGCGCTCAGCGTCGCGCTGGTGGGCGCGGTCGCCGCTGCGGGGGCGCTCGCGGGGTGCAAGGGCGGCAAGACCGAGCCCTCGAAGGAAGGCATCGTCAGCCTCTCGGCGCCCGCGCCGAACGAAGACGTGCTCGATCCCGCGAAGGAGCCGCACGCCGGCGGGCCGCGCCTCGGCGCCGTGCAGATGAACGCCATCATTTACCAGAAGCCGGATCGTCGCTCGCCGAAGATTGGCTACCTGCGCGCCGGAGGCACCGTGGTGCGCGGCGAGAAGCCCGTCGCGCTCGACGACTGCGCGGGCGGCTACTACCGCGTGCTCCCCGCGGGCTATGTCTGCGCCTCGGAAGAGGCCACCACCGATCTCAAGCACCCGATCTTGCGGGCGCTGACGCGACGGCCGGATCTCTCGAAGCCGATGCCGTACCCGTACGCCTTCGTGCGGGCCATCGCGCCGAACTACTACCGCGCGCCGACGATGAAGGAGCAGCTCCAGTACGAGATGAGCCTCAAGCCTCACCTCAAGAGCTACAAGAAGCTCAAGAAGAAGTGGGACGCGATCACCGTCGGATCGAACGACGTGCCGCTCGACGAGAAGGGCAACGCCATCGGCGAGGCGCCCGCGGACGCGCCGGAGCGCACCGACAACGAGATCTACGGCGGCAACGGCGACGACGCGATCCCCTGGTTTTTCCAGGGCGGCCGCAAGATCCCGAACATCTCGACCTTCAAGGCGCCCGACTACGCGATCATCACCAACCGGATCGCGCGCCACGCGGGCATCGCCCTCATCGGCACCTTCGAGGGCGAGGGCCGCCGCTTCGCGATGACCACCGACGCGCGCCTCGTCCCCACGTCGAAGATCAAGCCCGCGCTGGGCTCGACCTTCCACGGCGTCGACATGACGAAGGAGTGGCACCTGCCCGTGGCCTTCGTGCGCAAGCGCGACGCGCACCGCTACAACACCGACGAGCGATCGCTGAAGAGCGCGGGCGATCTCGAGTTCCACACCGCCGTGCAGCTCACGGGGAAGTCGATGAAGATCGGGCCGAGCCGCCTCGTCGAGGCCGCCGATGGAACGTGGGTCAAGGACGACGATCTGGCGATCGCCGTGAAGCCCTCGGACCTCCCCTCGTTCGCGACGGGCACCAAGAAGTGGATCGACATCTCGATCCTCGGCCAGGTGTTGATCCTCTACGAAGGCAACAAGCCGATCTACGCGACGGCCGTCTCCACCGGCCGCGACGGCCTCGGCGATCCGAAGACGACGCACTCGACGATCCGCGGTACCTTCAAGATCCGCGAGAAGCACGTGACGACGACGATGGACGCCCACGAGGTCGACAACAAGTTCGAGCTCCGCGACGTGCCCTGGGTCGAGTACTTCGAGGCCGGCTACGCCCTCCACGCCGCGCCCTGGCACGACGAGTACGGCACCCCGCGCAGCCACGGCTGCATCAACCTCGCCCCCATCGACGCGCGCCGCGTCTTCATGTGGACCGATCCGCCGCTGCCGCTCGACTGGCATGGAGTGATCGCGACCGAGCCGACCGGCGAAGGCACCGTCGTCAACATCCATCCCTGAGCGAGATCCGGCGGATTTCACAGGGAGGCGGGGAGACAGGGAGGTCGGAAGGGATCCAGAGCAGAGTTTTGTTTCTCGGATTTTCCGGACCAAAAGATTCTCTTCTTCTGACTCCGATCTGCCCGCCTCCCCGCCTCCCTGTAATAAATTCCGACTCTCCTCTTCACTCTTCGTCGGTCTCGACCTTGAAGCCGCTGTCCTTGATCACCTTGTCTTGCACCGCGGGCGGGCAGACGTCGAGGTGGTCGACGGCCATCGAGAAGGTGCCTTTGCCCTGGGTCATGCTCTTGAGCTTCGACTCGTACTCCAGCACCTCGGCGAGCGGGACATAGGCGTTGACGATGGTCGAGTCGTCGATCGTGTCGGTGCCGCTGATGCGGCCGCGGCGGCTGTTGATGTCACCGATGATGTCGCCCATCGCGGCGCTCGGGGCGGTGACGCGCATCTTGACGATCGGCTCGAGCAGCACCGGGTGAGCCTGCGCGGCGGCGGCCTTGAAGGCCTTGCTGCCGGCCATCTGGAAGGCCGCGTCGGACGAGTCGACGTCGTGGTACTTGCCGTCGAGCAAGCGCACCTTCACGTCGACCATGGGGAAGCCGGCGAGGAAGCCCCGGGCCATGGCCTTGACGATGCCCTTCTCGACCGAGGGGATGAACTGCCGCGGGATGGCCCCGCCGACGACGGCGTCCTCGAACAGGAAGCCTTCGCCGCGATCGAGCGGCGCGATGTCGATGTAGCAAACGCCGAACTGGCCGTGGCCGCCGGACTGCTTCTTGTGCTTGCCCTCGACGCCGCTGGCCGTGCCGCTCAGCGTCTCTTTGTAGGCGATGTGGGGCGGCCCGAGGCGGCAGTCGACGCCGATGCGCCGGCGGATCCGCTCGACGGTGATCTCGAGATGGAGCGCGCCGAGGCCCGAGACGACGAGCTCGCGCGTGCCCTCGTCGAGGTGGACCGCGAGGCCGGGATCTTCCTCGGCGAGGCGGTGGAGCGCCGTCCCGACCTTGTCCTCGGAGCCCTTGCCGTCGAGCTGAACTCCCCGAGAAAACAAGGCCGGCGGGACCTCGGGCGCGGTGTACAGGAACGGGGCCTTCTCGTCCGAGAGCGTCTGTCCGCTGTGGGTGCTCTTGAGCTTGGCGAGCGCCACGATGTCGCCCGCGACCGCGTCGTCGACCGACCTGGCCTCTTTGCCGACGACGTTGAAGAGCTTGCCGAGGCGCTCCGGGTGAGCGTTGCTGGTGTTGAGCAAGGCCATGTCGGCCTTGATCGATCCCGAGAGCACGCGCGCGAACGAGGTGCGCCCCGCGTGCTGATCGATCGAGGTCTTGAACACGTAGAGCGCCGTCGGGGCCGCGGCCGACGGGAGGCGCTCGGCGTCGGTCTTCTTGGTGGCGTGCATGCCCTTCCAGATCGCGTGGCTCTCGGGCGGCGGGACGAGCTCGACGATGGCGTTGAGCAGCGCCGCGATGCCGCTCGGGCGCGTGCCCGACGCGAAGTACACCGGAACGACGGCGCTGGTCTTCACGGCGTCGCGCAGGCCCTGATCGAGCTGCTCTTGCGTGAGATCACCCTCGTTGAGGTAGCTCTCGGTGAGGGCGTCGCTGGTGCCGGCGACGTCGTCGACGAGCTTGCCGCGCGCGGCCTCGACGGCCTTGGTGTGGGCGTCGGGAACGGGGCTCGCGGCGATGGTGGCGGGTGTCTCGGGCTTGCCGATCCAGGCCTTGCGATTGCGCACGGCGATGACGCCCTGGAACGCGGAGCCCTCGCCCACGGGGATCTCCATCACGGCGAGCGGGACCTTCAAGCGAGCCTTGATCTCGGCGACGGCCTCGTCGGGGACGGCGTTCTCGACGTCGACCTTGGTGACGACGATCAGCATCGGCAGCTCGAGCGCGCGGGCCCACGCGAAGACGCGCTCGGTGATCGGCTGCACGCCGTCTTTCGCGCTGACGACGAGGATCACCGCGTCGACGGCGCCGAGCGCGAGCCGCGTCTCGGCGAGGAAGCTGCCTTCGCCCGGCGTGTCGAGGAGGTTGACCTTCTTCCCGTTCCACGCGAGGTGCGCGACGCTCGTCTCGAGCGTGGCGCCGTGCTCTTTCTCCTCGGCCGCGTCGTCGAGCACGCTCGACTTGTCGTCGACCCGCCCGAGCTTCGGCGTGGCCTTCGCCACGTAGAGCATCGCTTCGGCGAGAGACGTCTTGCCGGAGCCCTTGTGCCCGATGAGGGCGATATTCCGGATGTCACCTTTGGAGGTCGCGCTCATGATTCAAGTCGTACCAACCAAGGCCCGTCTAGAGAAGCCCTGCGTGGCCCGCTGCAGCGGAATAAGCGCGGTCGACCTGGCCGCGAGAGGCCCGCTCGGCAAAATGCGATAGTATCCCGCCCGGTTGCTGCTCTGTCGTGGGCGGATGGCCGCTTTCCCCATGAAGACCCTGCTTTACAGTCTGCTGTTCGCGCTCAACCTCGGGCTCCCGCTCGCGGTGCAGATCTGGGACCGACGGCGCCTGACCTCGCGGCAGCGCGCGCGATCCTGGAACGGGGCGAGCTGGGGTTCGGCGCTCTATGTGGCCGGGCCACTCTCGATGATCGCCTGGGCGTGGGTGACGCGAAACGAGTGGACGCGCTGGCGACAGGACGGGCTCGGCGCCGCGCTCGGCCGGAGCGCGCTGGTGCTGGCCGCGGGGCTCGGCGTGGCGGCGCTGCTCTATGCGATCGCGATCGGGGCGGTGACCGGGCTCGCCGCGGCGCTCGGGCTGCCCGATCTGGGCTGACGCCCGCGGCTACTCGGCGAGGGCCGCTTCGGTGATCGCCACGGTGTCAACGTCGTCGCGCGGCGTCCACGCGGAGACACAGGCGATCGCCCCGCCGACGACGGCGCGGCGCTCGCCCGAGTGGAGGATGGCGGCGTCGACGTGGACGCAGACGTTGGGGTGGATGCGCGGATCCGGGAGCGCGCGCGCGACGATCGCGCCGTGGATCGCGCTCGCGAGCTCGATCGCGCCGAGGCGCAGCGCGCGTGACGCGGGGCCGCGCTCCGGGAGCGGGAGGACGCCGAGCACCTGGTTGCCGGTCGCCGACGCCACCGAGAAGCCGCCGGCGCGGAGCCGCTCTTCCGCGAGATCGAGGACGCGGCCGAGATCGGCCACGAGCGCGTCGTCGACCTCGTCGTCGCGGCAGCGGACGCGCACGTCGAGGTGGATCCCCACCGCCTCGACGACGCTGTCGCTGAGGCCGGGGATCGGCGATCGCCCCGCCGCGCGCTCGAGCGCGTCGAGGAACGACGAGGCCGAGTCGAAGCGGTGCTCGGGCAGCTTCTCCAGCGCGCGCAGCACCACGGCGTCGAGGGCCGTCGAGACCGGGCCGCGCTGGCTCGGGCGCGGCGCGGGCACCTCGAGGTGCTGGCGCGCGAGCTCCGACGAGTCGAGCGCCTCGAACGGGAGGCGGCCCACCAGCATGCGGTAGAGCAGCACGCCGAGCGCGTACACGTCGGCGCGCGCGTCGACGTCGGCGCCGAGGATCTGCTCGGGCGCCATGATCGTCGGCGTGCCGATCAGGCGCCCCGCCGAGGTGAGGCCGCTCGCGCTCCGCTCCGGCATGGCGAGCTTGGCGATGCCGAAGTCGAGCAGCTTCACCCGGCGCGGCGGCCCGGGATCGACGGCGACGTTGCTCGGCTTCACGTCGCGGTGGACGATCCCGGCGGCGTGCGCCGCGCCGAGCGCGGAGCAGAGCGGCTCCAGGATCTCCAGGGCCTCGTCGGGCGACAGGCGCTGTCCCGGCGCGAGCATCGTGTCGAGGGTCGGGCCGCGCAGGAGCTCCATCGCGTAGAAGGGGCGGCCGTCGTCGAGGGTGCCTATGTCGAAGATCTGCACGATGCCCGGGTGCTGGAGGAGGTTGACGACCTCGACCTCGCGGACGAAGCGCTCGACCATCCGCGGCGAGGTGGCGAGCATGCCATGGAGCACCTTCACCGCCGCAGGGTGATACGCGATGCGGTGATGCGCGCGGTACACGGCGCCGCATCCACCTTTGGCGAGGTAGGCGTCTATGACGTAGTCGCCGGCGCGATCGCCGGGGACTAGCTGGCCCCTTTGCGCGGCTTCACCGGCGAGCTGCATGCGATGTTCTCCGGAGTTCTCGAGCCCCGCCTCCCGTGATGAGCCTGCGCACCGCACGACGTTATCGGCCCCGCGCGGCGAGCGATATCAGTGCATTCCTGATTATTGCTGAAACAATCCGCCATTGCGCGTCGGCACGTTTGCCACGTCGGTTTCGCCATCGCGTGTACCAGTCGGCGGCGGTCGAGTGGTAGAGTGTTGACGATTCTACGTGCTGGCGTGGCCTCGGGGCCGGGGCTCGAGGCGGAGCGCGCGGGGGGCAGTGAAGCGCAGAGCGATGGTTCCGGAACCCGAGCAAGACACCGATCCCATCGGCCTGACGGCGTCGTCGGCGCGGTGTCGCGCCTGCGGTCGGCGCGTCACGGGATCGGGCTGCCCGGTGCATGGCCCCGCGTCGTCCGCGTCGCGGGCCGAGGCGTCGCACGTCGAGACGGCGGGGCACCCTTCCTTTCCCGGCTACCGCGTGACGCGGCTCCTCGGGCGCGGTGGGTTCGGGCTGGTGTTCGAGGCCGAGCCCGTGAACGACGGTCCCCCGGTGGCCATCAAGATCGCGCGATCCGATCGCCCCGACGCCGCGTCGCGGCTCCTCGCCGAGACCGACGCGCTGATCGCCGTCGGGCCGCCGCACGTGCCCGAGGTGCTCGGTCGCGGCGCGCTCCCCGACGGGACGCCGTTCGTGGTGATGGAGCGCCTCGACGCGCCGACGCTCGCGGATCGGCTGCTGATCCAGGCCGGCCCGATGCCCCTCGGCGAGGCGATCGCGCTGGTCCAGTCCACCCTCGTCGCCCTCGCGGCCATCCACGCGCGCGGCTTCGTGCACCGTGATCTCAAGCCCGAGAACGTGTTCATCGACGCCGCGAACGAGGCGAAGATCGTCGACCTCGGCCTGGTGTTCGCCGTGCGCGATCCGGAGGCGACGTCGATCGACGGCGCGAGCTCGGAGCGCACGATCGAGGGCTCGGCGCTCGGCACCGCCGAGTACATGGCGCCGGAGCAGTGCGAGGGCCTGACCGACGTCGATGCGCGGACCGACATCTACACGGTGGGGGTCCTGCTCTACGAGCTCATCGCGGGGAGGCCGCCGTTCTGGGGGCCGCCCGCCGTCGTGCAGCAGTGTCACCGCGGGCAGCGCCCTCCCCGGCTGTCGGGCCTCATCCCCGTGCCGCCGTCGCTCGAGGCCGTCGTTCATCGCTGCCTCACCAAGGATCGCGACGAGCGCTACGCGAACGTCGAGGTGCTCCGCGACGCTCTCGGCGAGTGCGCGCGCGAGGTCGATCGCGTGCTCACACCGACCACGATCTTCCTGCCGCCGCACGATCTGGAGCCGCTGAGCGACGCGCCCGGTCGGCAGTCGCGCCCCCCGGACTCCACCGCCACGCCGTCGGGCCGCGAGCGACGCCGCGTCGGCATCATCCATTTTCGCTCGCAGGTCGACGTGATCGCCGTGCAGCGTCGGCTGCTCTCGCTCGGCGCCGAGCTGGCGTACACGTCGGGCGATCGCTTCGTCGCCATCTACAGCCACGAGGTCGGCGACAACCCGGCGCGGCGCGCTCTCCGCGCGGGGCGCGAGCTGGTGAAGGCCGGCCTGTGCGAGCGGGCGCTGGTGGATCTCGCGCCGGTCTCGGTGCAGGTGCGCCCCGACGGCGGGCGACGCTTCTGGAGCCCGCTCTTCGCGCAGCCCAGCCGCTTCGCCGCGCCCGACGATCCGGGCGGCGTCTTCGCGACGATCGAAGCCGCGGCGGCGATCCCCGAGCTCGCGGGCGGCGTGCCCTCGGCGCGCGGCTGGGTGAGCACCGAGGGCGTCCTCGCGGGGGTGCGATCCGATCCGCACAGCGGCTCGCTCGACGGCCGCGCGCTCGTCGGCCGCGACGCCGTGGTCGCGGCCTTGATCTGGAGCGCGCGGCGCACGGTCGCGCGCTCGATGTCCTCGGCCGTCGTGGTGATCGCCGAGGCCGGCCACGGCAAGAGCCACCTCGGCCAGGTGCTGCTCGACCAGCTCGGCGCCATCGATCTCCGCGCCGAGGTCATCGATCTGCGCGCGCGGCCGCCGGACTTCGGCGACGCCGATCGCACGCTGCGCGAGCTGCTCCAGCGCGCGATCGGCGTGCCCTCCGCCGTCCCGCCCGGCGCGGCGCGCGCGCTCCTCGAGCAGCGCCTCGGCCCGGAGCGGAGCCCGCTCGACACCGCCATCCTGGCCTTCTCGCTCGGGTGGATCGGCGCGACGGCGCCCGCGCTCCGCGCCCTCGCGACGGCCCCCGGCGCGCTGCGCCCGGCCATGGCCACGTCGGCCGGCGAGGCGCTGCGGACGCGCGCCCGACGCGGCCCGATCTTCGTGGTGCTCGACGACGCGCACAACGCCGACGAGACGACGCTCGCGGCGCTGGAATACGCCGCGCTCGCCGAGGCCGGCGCGCCGATCTGGATCTGCGCGCTCGGTCGCCCCACGTTCCACGACGCGCACCCCACGTGGGGAGATCGCGCTGCAAACCGCGAGATGCACCGCCTCGGCCCGCTCGATCCCGGCAGCGCCGCCGACCTCTGCCGCAAGCTGCTCCTGCCCGCCGAGAGCGTGCCCGAGCCCGCGGTCGCGCACCTCGTCGCGCGGACGCAGGCCGTGCCGCTCCTGCTGGTCGAGCTCGTGCGCGGCCTCAAGCGCGCCGGCGTCGTGCGCCGCCACCCGCGCGGCGAGTCGTGGTTCCTCGCCACGGACGAGCTCGATCATCTCCCTGATTTGCCGCTGATCGAGTGGCTCGCGCAGGCCGAGATGGACCAGCTCTCGCCCTCGCTCCGGGCCCACGCGCGCCTCGTCGCGCTGCTCGGCGGCGACGCCACCAGCGCCGAGATCGACGGCGTGCTCCGGCGCCTCGATCAGAGCGGCGCGGCCAGCGACGTCCCGCTCGACGCGCGCGTGGGGACGCGGCGGTTGCTCTCCGCGGGGCTGCTCGTCCAGCACCGCGAAGGGCGGATCGGCTTCCGTCACGCCCTCGTGCGCGAGGCGATCGCCGCCGGCACACCGCTCGCGCCCGCGCTGCGGATCCACCTCGCCGCGGCGGAGTACTACCGCGACGCGCACGCCATCCCGGAGGAGCGCCGCCTGCTCCAGCTCGCGTCGCACGCGGCGGCGGCGGGCCTCGGCGCGATCGCCGAGAGCGCCTACCTCAAGCTCGCCGAGTCGGCGCAGGCGCGCCACGCCTACCTCGAGGCCGAGCGGCTCTACACCGGCGCGATCGCCGCGATGACGGCGCAAGCCGCGGTGGATCCCGCGAGCGGAGGGCCAGCCGCCGTCAGCAGCGGGCGCGCGATGGTGCCTCGTCGTGGACGCGGCCGCATGCGCCAGCGCCTCGGCCGCTACGACGACGCGCTCGCCGATTTCGCCGTCGCCCGCGAGCTCGCCAGCGCCGCCGACGAGGCCACCGCCGAGGTCGAGATCCTCCTCGACGAGGCCACGGCGCTCGACTGGATGAACGACTACGCTCGCTCCGAGGTGCGGGTCATCGCGGCCGAGACGCTGGCCCGCGAGCGCGGCCTCGCCTCGCCGGCGATCGAGGCCAGCCTGCTCCTCGCGCTCGGCCGATCGCGCCACCGCTACAGCCGCGAAGACGAGGCCGCGCCGCTGATCGAGCTCGCCGCCGAGCTCGCCCTCCACCTCGGCGACGAGGGCTACGAGACCCGCGTCGTCGCGCTCCTGATGCTCGGCTTCATCAACCAGGGCACGGGGCGCCTCGACGACGCCGCGCGCGTCCTCGACGAGGCCGTGGCGATCACCGAGGCCCACCAGGATCGCTTCCACCTGTTCTCCGCCGTCAACAACCGCGCGATGCTCCGCGGGTGCCTCGGCGACAAGGCCGGGATGATCGCCGGGTTCAACCGCGTGCTCGCCCTCGCGCGCGAGCTCGGGCACCCCATGCTGGAGATCGTCGGCCACTACAACCTGGGCGAGTTCCTCTTCCTGATGGACGATCTCGAGGCCGCAGAACCCCTTGTTTTCAGGGCGATCGAGCTCGAGGTCGCGCGCGCCGGCGCCGAGTCGCGCGCGGTGATCCACCTGCTCGGCGCCCGCTTTCACCTCTACCGCGGCGACGCGGCCGCCGCGCGCGCCGTGGCCGTGCGCCTGCGCCGCGAGAGCGACGCCGCGAACGCCGCGGGCACGCCCGATCCGCTCCAGGTCCCCTCGGAGGGCGTGCTCTGCGCGATGATCGATCTCGCCACGCGCGACGCCGACCAGGCCGAGTGGGATCTGCTCGAGCGTCAGTCGGCGGTGTTCTCGGTCGGTCAAGAGCACATCGAGGTGCTCGAAGCGCGCGCCCTCGCGGCGCTCCGCCGCGGCGACCTCACGGCGGCGCGGGCGCAGCTCCTTCGCGCGATCGAGGCCGCCGGGCGCATCCCCAACGTGATGGGCGACCGGCTTCGACGCGCCCTCGCCGCGACCTCGACCGAGACCTCGACCTCGACCTCGACCTGATCAGCCGCCGCAGATGAAGTGAACGCCGGTCGCGCCGGTCTTCGCCGCGACCTCGAGCGCCGTGCCGCAGTGGTTCAGGCGGAGCGGCGAGTCGGCCTGCGCGGCCGGGAGAACGCGACCGAGGCACGCGCCGGCGATGCACGCCACGTCGACCGCGGGCGCCACGCAGTCGGTGCAGGCCACCGCGCAGTAGGGCCACACCGCGCTCGCCTTGTCCGCCTGCGACGCGGCGACGACCTGCACCTCGGAGAGGCACGGGCTCACGATCACGCAGCAGTCGCTGCTGGTCTCGCACGCGCCCGGCGTCGCCGTGAGCTGCTTCCACCCGTCTTCGTCGCCGGAGCACTTCGGCGCGGCGGCGTCGATGTCGAGATCGACAGAGCCGCCCGCGCCTCCGCTGCCGCTCCCGGTGCCCGTGGCCGAGCTCTCCGAGCCCCCCGCGCCGATCACGATGGGCCCGCTGCTGGTCGACGAGCTGGAGCACGCGCCGACGACGCCCAGCAGCGGCAGCGAGATCACGACGACGTGGATCGGGTGAAGGTGCATCACGAACGCTGACCTCGGCGCGAAGCGAACACGAAGAAGGACCTCGACTCTACACCGGACGCGCCGAGCCCGCGAGGCGCGCGCCGTGGTTCCCCGCCTTTCACTCCGGGGATAGCATCGCTGCCATGGCCAGACGACGCAACGAACAGTGGTGGATCGCAGGGACGCTGCTCGCGCTCGGAGCAGCGAGCACGGCGCCGGGGTTCGGGTGCGGTGGCTCGAGCACCGCGGTCACGACCGAGGCCACGTCGTCGAGCGGCGCGGGCGGCGCGGGCCACGGCGGCCAGGGCGGCCAGGGCGGCTCGATCCTCGTCGGCCCGGGCAGCGGCGGGGCCGGCGGGAACTCCGTCGCGTGCACCGTCCCGTGCGACGCCGCGAAGGAGGTCTGCTCGCACGGCGTCTGCGTCCCGATCCTCCCGTGCAAGACCGACAACGACTGCGCGAACGACACCACGTGCGTGCCGCAGAAGGGCTGCGAACCGTGGGACGGCATGACGCCCGCGCACGATCCCTCGTGCGTGAACGTGATCGCGCCGGGGATCCTCTCGCCCCGGGTGAAGTGCGAGTTCAGCACCGCGCCGCCGGGCGACCCGTTCCCGGGCCACGTCGACGTCCAGGGGACGCCGATCGTGATCAACTTCAACCACCCTTCGAGCGCGGGGCCGCCCAGCATCGCCGCCTCGTTCACGGCGACGGTGGTCAACGACTACACCGAAGATCTCGGCGTGATCCGCGTGCTCAAGGGCACGGACTGCTCGCTCGAGGCGAACCTCGGCGGCGTCGATCTCGACGGCGATACCGTGCCTGATTACACGGTATCGTCGGCGTCGCTCGCGGCGGGCGATCTCGACGGCGACGGGTCGGCGGAGATCGTGGCCTATGGCAGCGACGGCGCGACGCTGGCGTTCACCCGCAAGAACGGCGCGTGGGGGCTGCTGTGGAAAGCGGCCTATCCCGCGGGCGCGCCGTGGGCGCCATGCGCCGCCAACCACCGCTGCTCGCTCGGCTGGGCCGGCCCCGCGATCTACGATCTCGACGACGACGGCCTCCCCGAGGTGGTGCGCGAAGGTGTCGTGTTCGGCTCCGACGGCAAGCTGAAGTCGCTCGCTCCCGCGACCTACGCCAGCTACTCGCAAGGCCTCTTCTCGGTGGTGGCGAACCTCGATCAGGATCCCGCGGTCGAGCTCACCAACGGGGAGAGCATCTGGGAGTGGCAGGGCGGCGCGTGGGTGCAAGACCCTGCGTTTCCCGGGGCTTCCGCGTCGGCGCCGGGCCATGTCGCGATTGCCGACTTCGGCGCGTACGGGGCGGGCGTGCCGGCGAACAACCCGGAGATCGTCGTCGTGCGGTCCAGTCAGGTGATGGTCTATGCCATCGATGGCACCTTCGCGCAGCCGCCGGTACCGGTGCCCGGCGCGGGCGGCGGCGGGCCTCCTACGGTGGCCGACTTCGACGGTGACGGCCTCCCCGAGGTCGCCGTGGCGGGGCAGGCGTACTACACGATATACGATATCGACTGCGGCCCGAACCCGCGGCCCGGCGGCAAGTGCTTGCCTGGCAAATGCGACTTCCTCGGGCCGGGCGTCGACTGCCCCGCGCAGGGGTACATCGCCTGGTCGCGCGACTCGCAAGACCTCTCGTCGAACGTCACCGGATCGAGCGTGTTCGACTTCGAGGCCGACGGCACCAGCGAGGTGGTCTATGCCGACGAGTGCTTCGTGCGCGTCTACAACGGCAAGAGCGGCGAGGTGCTCTTCAGCCAGTACCGCTCCTCGTGCACCTGGTACGAGAACCCGATCATCGCCGACGTCGACGGGAATTTCCGCGCCGATCTCATCACCCCCTCGAACAAGGCCTGCTCGCCCACGGGCGACGGGATCGATTGCAAGATGCTCGACGCCAACGGGGTCGATACCCTGTTTGCGGGCCTGCGCTGCCAGACGGGCGCCGACTGTGTCTCGGGGGCCTGCGACGCGGGGCTCTGCCGCTGCACGGCGAACGCGCAGTGCTGCGGGGCGATGACGGACGCGGCGTGCCTCGAGGAGGGCTACAAGTGCGCGCCGCCGCCCGCGGGCACGGCCGGCGCGGGCGACACCTGCCGCGCCGCGCACCCGCACGGCGTCTCGGGGATCCGCGTCTACTCCGACGCCAACGACAAGTGGGTCCGCTCGCGCACCGTGTGGAATCAGCACCAGTATTCGGTCACCCACATCAACGAGGACGGCACCGTCCCGAAGACGAGCGCGTGGGTGAACAACTGGGACTCTCCGGGCCTCAACAACTTCCGCACCAACGTGCCTGGCACGCAGAACGGGCTCGCGACGGGCGACACCACCGCGGGCGCGTCGGACCAGTTCTCGTGCCTCAGCGGCAGCGTCACGCTCACCGCGCCTGTTTGCAACCGCGGCGCCGATCCCATCGGCGCGGGGCTGCACGTGGGGTTCTACGTCGGCGGAGCGTCGGTGTGCTCGACGAAGACGACGAAGGCGCTCGCGCCGGAGGAGTGCGAGATCGTCGCCTGCGCGTGGGCCACGCCGCCGACCAGCGAGGGAGCCGCCGTGGATGTGACGGTGTTCCCCAACGACGATGGCGCCTACGCGGAGTGCAAGAGCGGTAACAACAAGGGCACCGTACACCAGGTGTTCTGCAAGCCCGCGGGCTGATCCCACCGCGAGAGATCGCTCCCCCCGCCGGCGCAGCCGCGCCGCGCGGGGTTGCAATGCCCGCGCGGCGCGGCGATAAGGCCCGCCTCATGAGCCTCCCCACCCTCACGTATTTCTCCTCGCGCGGCCGCGCCGAGCTCCTCCGCCTCGTCTGCGCCGAGGCCGGCGTCGCCTACGAGGAGAAGCTCCTCGGCGTCTACCACCCTGTCGACAAGACGCCGGCGTTCAACGCCCTCAAGGCCACGGACGTGCTCCCGTTCGACGCCGTGCCGGTGTGGGAAGAGGCCGACGGCTTTCGCCTCGCGCAGAGCGACGCCATCGTCCGGCACGTCGCCCGCGAGCACGGCCTGTACGGACACGGCACCCGCGAGGCCGCGCGCTGCGACATGATCTTCGCGAGCGTGGACGAGGTGCGGACGGCCCTCCGCGCGATCGTCGCCGCCGCTCCCGAGAAGCGCGGCATCATCCGCGACGAGCTCGCGCAAAGCATCCTCCCGCGCTGGCTCGCCCATTTCGAGAAGCTGCTGGTGCTCAACGGCGACGGTCGCGGCTTCATCGTCGGCGCGGGCGCCACGTTCGCGGACGTGGCGCTCTTCGTGATGTTCGAGAACATCACCGACAACGGGCTCGGCGCCGCGTACGCGCTCTGCCCGGCGCTGACGGCCCACGCCGAGCGGATGGCCGCGCGCCCCGGCATTGCCCGTTACCTCGCCTCGCCGCACCGCTTCCCGGTGCAGCTCTTGCCGCGCTGATCACCTTCCCGCGCGCCGCGGCGATCGTGCTATCGAGGCCACGGACAGCGACCCCACGAGGTTCATCATGAGCGTACGACCCATCCCGGACGGCTACCACACGATCACGGCGCAGCTCGCCATCGACGGCGCGGCGAAGGCGCTCACCTTCTACGAGAAGGCCTTTGGCGCCACGGTGCTCGACCGCGCCATGGACCCGAGCGGCGCGAAGATCTGGCACGCTGCGGTGAAGATCGGCGACTCGATCATCTTCGTCAACGACGTCTTCCCCGAGATGGATCCCACCGCGAAGCAGAGCGTTTCGAACCTGTGGCTCTACGTCGATGACGTCGACGCGTGGTTCGAGCGCGCCGTCGGCGCCGGGGCCAAGGCGGGGATGCCGCCGGCCGACATGTTCTGGGGCGATCGCATGGGCCAGGTGACGGACCCCTTCGGCCAGAAGTGGACGATCGCCATGCACGTGAAGGACATGACGCCTGAAGAGATGAAGCAGGCCGATGACGCGTTCAAAGCGGGGATGAAGAAGCAGGGCTGAGCGGACTGCCGAGCCCGCGGTCGCCGACTGGCGCTGTGCGGCCGCGACCGGGTCGCAGCTTTGCCATAGCTGACCGCCTGACGCCGGGGTCTCTCCGGCGCGCTCGACGTGACCGTGCCTTCCAGCTCCCATGGATCAGGCGCCCACCCCACCTGGATAAATTTTGATCCATCTCTGACGCGCGCTCCGGCAAATCGCCTCGTTTTCCCGACGATCCACGCATGGCCTCAACCTTGCTCAAGGGTCTGCTCGGAGGACGACGATGATTACCCTGACCAATCTCACGAGCCACTTCATCAAAGCCGCTGCGGTCATCGCGCTGGGCAGCATGGTCACCGGGTGCGTCGTCCAGAGCGCGGACGATACCAGCGGAGAAGACTCCGAGGACAGCAGCGACGCGCTCACCTCCAACGAGAAGACGGCTTACGAGTTCTTCGTCGCCAAGGGGCTGAAGAACTTCCAGTCGGCGGCCGTCGTCGGCAACCTCATGCAGGAGTCGAGCGTGAACCCGGCCGTGGCCCAGTACGGCGGCGGGCCCGGGCGCGGCATCGCGCAGTGGTCCGTCGGCGGTCGGTGGGACCACGACGGCAGCGACAACGTCGTCTGGTACGCCAACAAGCACGGCGAAGGCGCCAAGACGCTGCACCTGCAGCTCGAGTTCGTCTGGTACGAGCTCACCACCTTCTCGGGCTATGGCCTCTCGTCGCTCAAGTCGTCGAGCAACATCACCTCGGCCACCGTCGATTTCCAGGACAAGTTCGAGGGATGTGGCCAGTGCGACGAGGGGAACCGCGTCCACTACGCCAAGCAGGTCCTCGCGGCCTATGGCTCGGAGGCCCCGCCGAAGCCCTCGAAGCCCACGCAGCCCCTCCCCTCGAAGCCCGCCGTCTGCGGCGTGTTCAAGCCCGGCCAGGGCCTCGGCCCCGAGCAGGACGTGAAGTCCTGTGATGGTCGCTTCGAGCTGATCATGCAGAACGACGGCAACCTGGTGCTCTACATGGAGGGCAAGGCCCTCTGGGCGACTGGCACCAACGGCCACGACGGCTACGCGATGGTGATGCAGAGCGACGGCAACTTCGTCCTCTACAACCCCTACGAGAAGGCCCTCTTCGCCTCGGGCACCAACGGCCACTCCGGCTCGACCCTCCACGTGCAGAACGACGGCAACCTGGTCGTCTACAGCTCGACCGGCCACGCCCTCTGGGACTCGGGTACCTACGGCCACTGAGCCTCGCTCGGCGACGCAGGCGAGGTGGACCTGAATCCACCTCACCGCGTCCGTCTACCTTCTGCCGCCCGAGAGCGTCAGTTGATGCCCTTCGTGGCGCAGAAGCCGTTGACGCACAGGTTGGTCATGTCGCAGCAGTCGGCGGCCGTCGTGCACTTCTCCTGGGGCATCGAGCAGTTGCCGCCGGGGGGCGTGTTGGAGCACACCAGGGCGCCGCCCGGGCCATTGGGCTCGCAGTAGCCGTTGCAGCACTGGTCGCCGGTCGCGCACGACTGGCCATCGGGCTTGCACGGATCGAGCACCCAGAAGCCGCGCGCGTTGCCGGCGAGGAGCTCTTGCGCCGGGACGTAGAAGGCCGGGTGGCTCGGATCGGTGCCCGGCGGGACGCCCTGCGTGAACATCCCGTTCTGGATCGAGCCGATGTCGACGGCCGCCACCCAGAGCTTCTTGGTGGTCGTATTCGCGAGCGTGGTGGCGTCGTAGTCGCGGGGATCGCTCTGCCACGGGTCCGTCGTGGCGACGTTGCCGTAGAGCCGTCGGCTGGTGAAGACCACCCAGGCGTAGCCGCCGGAGACCACCGGGTTGACGGTGGGCTCGTAATTGAGGCTCGTATCGGCAGCGTGGTTGTTCGGCCCCGTCGGCAGGTACGACGTCGTCCCGCCGGCGTCGAAGCCGTTGAGGGCGTCGAGCGACACGGCCGTGCCCGTCTTGAGATCGGACCACCAGATCTGCGCCTGGGCCTTGTGCCAGGTGTTGTAGCGGTGGTTCGAGGCCACGGTCTGATAATGATAGACGACACCGTCGTTGGTGGGGAAGAAGGAGGGGAATCCAGCGCGCTTGTTCGCGTCCCCCGCGGGCATGGTGGCGAGCACCTTGAGGTTGGAGAACGAGAGCGTCGCCACGTCGAAATCGAGCGCGACGAGCTGCGTTCCATTGCCGTTGACGCCGCCGATCGAGCCGCCGAGGAAGTCGAACGCGACGTGCTTGCCGTCGGGCGAGAACGTCGGCGTGCCCGCCTGGAGATTCGCGGGGATACCGGTGACGGCGAGAGGCGTCGGCGACGTCGGCGGGAAGGTGTAGAGCCGGCTCGCCGGGGCCGCGGAGGCGAGATCGGCCGTGTTGGTGAGCGCGAGCTTCCCGTCGGGCGAGAGGCCGGCCCAGCCAAAGAGGCTATCGTAGCCGGTCAGCGACGTCTCGGCGTTGGCGTTCTTGAGGTCGTAGGTCGACGTGCGCGCATAGGACTCGCCGTGCTGCACGATGAGGCGGCTCCCGTCGGACGCGACCACGTGGCAGACGCGACAGCCGGTGTTGCTGCCGAGCGGGCCGGCCGTGCCCGCGACGACCGAAGGTGCGGTGGCGCCCCCGGCGATGCTGAGGACCGCCGCGCCGAATTGAGGCCCGTTGTTGTACGACGGCTCGAACGAGTTCTGCACGAGGTGCGTGCCATACGAGTTGTAATAGACGGTGCCCGCGAGGCGCCCCGGCGCCACGTTCCAGGTCTCGGTGATGGGCCCGTAGGCCATGCCGCCCTGAGCGACGGTGAGCTTCACGGTGAGCTGATCAGGCTGGTTGTTGGCCGTCAGCCCGCCAGCGCTGTTGGTCGCCATGTCCCACACGTCTTGCGGGATGGGGTGGCGGATGAACTTGCCACCGGTCTGCGCCAGGATCGCCGGGCGCGCGAAGGTGCCTTTCCACGTGAACGATCCGCTGGTGGTCGCGAGCTCGATCTGGATGGCGTCGGCGTCGCCCGGCATCCAGCTCCACATCAGGAGAGGAGCGAGCATGCCCCGCGGCCAGACCGTCTTGTCGTAGGGATACACGAGCGTGAGGCCCTGCGCCGTCCCGGTGCCGCTCGGGGCCCCGAGGGCGGTGAGCGTGGGAATGTCGGTGACGCCGGGGCCGAGGCCCTCGCCGCCGACACCGCCGATGCCGCCGCCGGCCGTGAGCTCGGGTAGCGTGGTGGCGATCTGCACCGCCTCGGAGGGAATGGCCGGGTTCGAGCCGTTCTGCCCGGCCGTGAGCTTCACCATGATCTGACGCTTCAGCGTCATGCCGTTGAGGCCGCCCTGAACGGTGGCCAGGCCCCCTGTCGTGCCCGAGGGCGTGAAGACGGCGGCGGTGGCCGGGGCGGCCGGGATGGTGCCGAGATCGCCGCGATCCACCGTCCAGCCGGCCTTGATCGGGTTGCCATCGAGCGTGGCCGTGTAGCTCACCGTGGGAGTCGACTGGCCGGCGACGACGGTGATCGTCTGGAGAGGCACAGGCTGGATGTCGAACCCCTGCATGGTGCCGCCCTGCCCGGTTCCCGCGGACGTCGTGAAGACGTCCCCCGAGCCGCCACCCCCGAGCGCGCCGCTGCCGGCGCTGGAGCTCGACGATCCCGCGGGCGCGCCGCCGGTCCCCGGCGTGATCCCGCCGCCGCCACCGCACGAGGCCACGGTCGCCGCCGCGACGACTGCAATCCCGAGAGCGGAGCCCAGGCGAACTGGAAGTATGCTCATGCGGCAAATATAAAGGGTCGGTGCGCCGCGCATCAAGAAGGATCGCCGCGGGAGCACGACTTTCGCTGCTGTCGTCCGCGATTCGCGGTCCGACCTGCAATTCCCTTGCAGCCGATCCGGGAGCCAGGCGACGAACACCTCGCCGCGCGAGCGCCGTTCGACGGTTCCTTTCGGCCGAACAGCGTCGCGTCAACCACCCATGGCCGGATGTTCGCCGCGCGTAAACCACCTCGCCGCGGCCCGGGTGACGGCCTCGGGATCGGGAGTCGTGTCGCTCGCCCAGGCCACGAATCCATCGGGGCGCACCAGCAGCGCGGTGAGGCCGAGGCGGTCTCGCGCGTCACTGGCCACGTACCTGACGCGCTCGCCCCAGAGGCCATCGAGCGCGCTCAGCGACGCTTGTCGACCGAAGTCCAGCAGCAGTCCGTGTCCAGCGCGGAGCAGCGTGCCAGTCTTCGTTCCATCCTCCAGCTCGAAGTCCGGGCAGCTACGGCCCACCAGCGGGTGCTCCTCGCCGAGATCGTAGCGGAGGGACACGCCCCAGACCCGCTCCGCGAAGTAGGTCGCGCCGTCGCGCGTGGCGATCAGATCGCGGAGGACGGCCTGGAGCGCGCGGGCCTGTCGGTCGGGGCGCATCGACGCGACCTGGGCGCGAGTCCAGTCGAGGATGCGCGCCCCGACCGGGTGCCGCTCCGTGGTGTAGCTGTCGAGCAAGCCTTCGGGGGCATCGCCCCGGATCGTCGCGGCGAGCTTCCACCCGAGGTTCATTGCGTCTCCGAGTCCGAGATTCAAGCCCTGTCCGCCGAGCGGTGAATGGATGTGCGCGGCGTCGCCGGCCAGCAGCACCCGTCCCTTGCGGTAGGTGGTGGCTTGCTTGGAGCGGTCGGTCCAGGTCGAGGCGAGGATCACCGCATTGACGGTCACGTCGGTGCAGGACACTCGCCGCAAGACCGCCTGCACGTGCTCGCGCGTGAGCGGCTCGACGCGATGGAGTGCGCCGCCGTCGAAGTCAGCGAGCGCGAACACCCCCGGCTGCCACTGCGTGTACATACCGGCGCTGGTGGAGTGACGGCCGAGGGGGAGCTGCGAAGGATCGGCGAGCTCGACCTGGATCGAGTAGCCCGTGAGCTCGGGCTCGGTGCCGACGCTCTCGAAGCCACCGTGCTTGCGGACGGTGCTGCGGCCGCCGTCGCAGCCCACGAGCCACCGCGCGCGGAGGCGCTCTCCGCCGGAACGAACGGTGGCCTCGTCGTTTGAAGACTCGAAGTCGTCTACTCCCTGGCCACGCCGGATCTCGATGCCGAGAGAGAGCGCGTGAGCCGTGAGGACGCGCTCGATGTGCTCCATTTCGCTCACCATCTGGGTGTCGGCAGGGCCCGGGAGTCGGTACGTCCAGCGCGACGTATCGATGTTGCGGTGATCGAACTGGAGGCCCGCGAAGTGGCCGGCCGGCCCGCGACGCGGTGATCCGGACTCCGCGGATCCAGATCGCCACGGGCCAGGGGCACCGTCACCAGGGTGGGATGCGATCTGTTCCAGGAGGCCGCGCCGGTAGAATGCCTCCATGCTCGGACCCCAGAGCCCGCGCATTCCGAACGGGAGCCGCTTCAGGGGTGAGCTCGGATCCTCGAGCCGTTCGAGGACCAGCACAGAGAGCTTCGCGAGCCGGAGCTCGCAGGCCAGGAACAGGCCAACCGGGCCGGCCCCGGCGATGATCACGTCGTGAACCATGGTGTCTTCTCTGCTCGGGTGGTCGGGGATGTCGCCGGATCAGCCGCTCGCTGCCAGTCCGTGAACGGCCGCAAAGCCACGATCGATGAGCGCGATGAACTCGGCGTTGGCCTTCTTCACCGAGCCTCCGCGCTCGAAGACGCGGATCGCTTCGCCGTAGGCCGTGCGCCACGTCAGCACGATCATCCCGGCGACGAGCCGCGCGCGGCCGTCGGGCTTCGGACCGGCGAGCAGCGACGCGAGCCCCTCGGTCGCCTCGTCTCCGATCTCGTGGACGCGCGCCTTGAGCGACGGGCTCCCCGCGACGACGCGCCACCAGCCGACCGTCTGGCTGTCGATGCGCGCGAACGGGTGCTTCTGCTCGCCCAGGCTATCGACGAGGCGGCGGAGCGCGTCGATCGGTGACTGCCTTTCTGGCCGCTCGCCGACGGCCTCGCGCAGGAGCCGCTTCACGTCGTCATCGCGGTCCAGGAAGAGGTCCTCCTTGCGCGCGAAGTAGTTGAACACCGTTGGCTTGGAGACGCTCGCGGCGGCGGCGATCTCGTCGATCGTCACCGCGTCGAAGCCGCGCGCGAAGAACAGCCCCGTCGCGACGTCGGAGATCCGCTGCCTGGTCTCGCGCTTCTTGCTCTCGCGGAGGTCACCCATGGGTTGCATCTTAGACCGAGATAAACATTTTACTAGCAAAAAATTTTATCGAGTCTAACATTCGCGGCATGTCGACCGACGTCACCTCCTCGAAGCCTCCCCTGCGCGTCCTGATCAGCGGAGCGGGCATCGCCGGGCCCACGCTGGCGTGGTTCCTGGCGAAGACCGGCGCCCGCGTCACCGTCGTCGAGAAGAGCCCCTCGATCCTCCCCCACGGGCAGAACGTCGACATTCAAGGCAGCGCGCGGGTCGTCATCGCGAAGATGGGGCTCACGGATCGCGTTCGAGAGTGCAACACCACGGAGAAGGGCACTCGATTCATCGATCCTGAGGGGCGGCCCTTCGCTCTGTTTCCTGTCAAGAAAGGGTCGTCTGCCAGCCTCACCTCGGAGTACGAGATCCTCCGGGGCGATCTGGCCGCCCTGCTCTACCAGGCCACGAAGGACCATCCGAGCGTCGATTACCTGTTCGGCACCCCGATCAAGGAAGTCGTCTCGAACGACGCGGACAGGGTCGAGGTTCGGTTGAGCAACGGGGAGGTGCGCGACTTCGACCTCCTGGTCGCGGCCGACGGACAGTGGTCGAAGGTGCGGAAGCAATGCTTCCCGCCGGCGTCCGTCGAGGTTGTCGACAAGGGCATGTACGCCGTCTACTGGACCATCCCGCGCCTGCCCGGTGACAACGACTGGTGGAACATCTACCAGGCGCTCGGATCGAGGCTGATCACCCTCAGGCCCGATCCCCACGGCACCATCCGGGCGATGTTCACGTTCATGCCCCGCGGCGAGACACAGAAGCAGGCCTGGCGAGAGGCCTCCCGGGGCGACAGGAAGACGCGCGCGAGCCTCGTGAAAACCGAGCTCGCCGGGGCGGGATGGCAGGCGCAAAGGCTCGTGGACGCGCTCGACCAGGCGCCGGACTTCTACTTCCAGGCGGTCCAGCAGATCAAGATGGCCAGATGGTCCAGCGCGCGTGTCGTCTGCCTGGGAGATGCGGCCTACGCCCCGACGCCGCTCACCGGAATGGGCACGTCGCTGGCCATCGTCGGCGCGTACGTCCTCGCAGGGGAGCTGAGCAAGCTCGCGGCCGGCGAGGATCCTTCAAGGGCGCTCGATGCGTACGAGCGCGCCTTTCGCCCCTTCGTCGAGGAGACCCAGAAGCTCCCCTTCTTCGTTCCATCCATCGCGCATCCCGTGACGGCGTGGCAGCGGCGGCTGTTCCGGGCCTTCGCGGCGTCAGTGGCCAGGATCGCGGCGATTCCGTGGGTGCTGAGCAGGCTCCACCACGACGACGACGAAGACTTCCCGTTGCCGCGCTATCCGCGCTTCGAGGACCGGGAAGAGGGCTTTGCGTCGAGCGCCGGAAAGTAGATGGGGAAACGCGCGCTGCGGGGGCCTGCCGGTGGAGACCGTGGGCTGCCCTCCTCGTTGACATGTCCGTTTTTTCCAATCAGGGGGCGCGGGCGCGTGCCATCAACACTCCAGGACTCATCTCCGATCGACGCCGCGGGGCACGATGTCGGGGCGCGCACACGAGCGCTGAACGATCGACGCCGGGCAGCAGCGCGGGCTTGAACGGCCACACGAGAGGCGTAAAAGTGATGTCCGTGGCCACAGCACTCGATCCCCCTGCCCTCGCGTTCGCGCGCTTCGTCGAGGATGTTCGCGCGGTGGCGTCGCCTCCCGGTCAGGCGTTCGAGGGCGTGCGGCTCCCCGACGGCAGGACGACCCTCGTGTTTCGCGCGCACGAGGGCGAGCGCACGGGCGATCTGTGGGTCGCGGGGCCGGGGACGCGCGCGAAGTTCAAGCACGTGACCGGCATCGCGCGGGTGGTCTCTCTTCGCTTCAAGCCCGGTTGGTCAGCGCCGTTTCTCGGTGTGGCCGCGAGCGAGCTCACCGATCGGAGTGTCCCCCTCGAGGACATGTGGGGTCGCGCCGCGGGCGATCTCTGCGCGGAGCTCCTCGCCGCGAAGAGACGCGCCGACGCGACGAACAGGCTCGCCGAGGCGCTCGCGCGACGGGGCGTGAACGCCGTCGAGACGTCGTCAGGGCAGCTCACGCGGCGCGCGGTGCGGCTGCTCGAAGGCGGCGAGATCCGGGTGGAGAGCGTCGCCTTCCGACTCGGCGTCACGGCGCGCCACCTGCGCCGCGCGTTCGCCGAGAACGTCGGTATCGGCCCCAAGGAGTTTGCGCGCGGCGTCCGGCTGAAACGCGCCCTCCACCTGGCCGAGACGTCGTGTGACTGGGCCCGCGTCGCCGCGGACGCGGGGTATTACGATCAGGCGCATCTCATCGCCGATTTCCGGCAGCTCGTCGGGCTCACCCCCGGTGCGTATTTCAAGCGCGCGGGCGCGCGGATCAGCCCGCCGGGCGCGGCAGCGGTCGAGGCCTGAAGCGGCAGAAGGCTCTCCCGTCCATGCGCGTGAGAGCGGCCCGCGGCGCCGACGCACTCCCGACCGCGGGACGCTGGCGACTCTACTTCTCGATGCGGATCGCGTGAACCGACGCGAGCAGGCCGCGCGCCTTCTTGCGATTGGCAAGGTGGGTCTGGGTCCAGGCGAGGACCTCGAGATCGGGGCCGTAGATCAGCGCCTGATTCATCCGGAACTGCTGCGTCGTGTCGTCGCAGGTCACCTCGAAGGCGTTGTCCGGGACCGCGAGATCCGCCAGGTGATTGGCGTACTGCACGCACTTTTTCCCGAAGGCGCGGGTGGCGTAAGAGTCGATCCAGATGGTCGTCTTCGTCTCTTCGGGCACGTAGGAGACGGTGAAGGGCCAGCCCGGCTCCGTAGGCAGGTTGCAGACCCAGCGCGTGTCCTCGGCCGCGCAGGTGTAGCCGTTCTGCTGGAGGATATCGATGACGACCTGGCCAGGAGTGCGGTTGTCGACGATCTGCACCGCGGGGGCCTGGGCGCCCGGCCCGTCCACGGGGAGCGTGTAGGCGGCGGTCTTTGGCTGGCGCGGGTGATGGTGACACCCGGACGAGAACGCGAAGAGGACGGCGAGAGCAGCGAGGCGCGAGGGGTTCATCGGGCGCGGATGCTACGTGAAAATGGCGGGTGATCGCCACCATTCTCTGCGGCGCCGCATCTCCGGACGGGCGCCGCTCTTCCATTGACGTCGGGACGTCGAGCAGTGCATGGCTGAGGGGGGCTGCGGTGCGGCGGTGGGGCGCTCCCGGGAGACAAGGTACGATGAAGACCCTCGATGAAGTAAGCGCCCGCGCGGAGATCAGCTGGAACGTCTGGGGCCCGAACTCGGGCGGCGTGATCGTGGTCTTCTTCCACGAGGGGAAGCTCTATACGTACTACGGCGGTGACGCGCGGCCGGCGGACGACGACGCGCCGAACCCGGTGGAGGAGACGATCGAGGAGTACGCGCGCGAAGGCTACGGCGGCGACAAGGAGGTGCTCGCCTGGCTGCGCGCGACGGGGCGTCTTTCGGCTTGAGCGCGAGCGGCGAACCATCGGCTCGACGGGACCACCAGCAGCCATGTTCATGCTTCGCAGTCGATCCAGGGCGAGTCAGGAGGGTTCGACGTCACCCCGCCGGTGGACGGTGAGTGCGAGGCTCTGCGCGGGTGGCCCAGGGGCGCTGCCGGAGCTGAGGGCGGCAAGAATTCGAGTCCTGGGGTTATCGCGCTCCACGGGACGGAGGGCGCTTCGCGTCGCGCTGCTGGCGTCTTTCCTGGGTTTGGCGGGCTGCAATCCCACGGTGAATGTGGCGGCCACGTCGGGGGGATCTTCCACCGGAGCGGCCTACGACCCTTGTTACGACCAGAAGACTCCCGAGAGCTGCGTCGGGAAATGTAGCTTCGTGTTCGTCGGCGACTGCGATGGACACGAACCTCTCGGGTGCTTCGGCGCTGCGCCCGAGTGCACGCTCGACGCGGATTGCCACCCGGAGCAGTCGTGCGTCGAGAGGAAGATCGCCCCCTGCGTGCTCCCGGCGCCGACAGGTGGTGGGATTTGCGACTCGTGCTTCGATACCCGACGACTCTGCTGGCCGCCGGCATCATGATGCCGCGCAACGGTCGAATGGCGCACGCCCGATGCTGCGCGGAGATCCCGATCGACGTTCAGGGCCACGGCTCGTCGGGTCGAGCGGGGATGATCTCCTGGGCGCCGGTTCGCAGGTTCAACCGAGGGGGATTCGGATTTGAACTCATCGAAGAGGTCGCCGGCCGCGCCGACGAAGACCGCGATGTCCGGTCGGCAGAGCGCCTGGAGAACCTCCCACGCCGCGCGTGTCTCCTCGAGCAGGACCTCGTTGACGAGGATCAGCTCGGGGGTGAAGTCGAGGCCCGCGAGGTCGGGGCGGCCGATTGGCAGGCTCTGGAATTCGGCCGGGAGCAGCGGCACTTTGACATCGACCAGGCCCACAATCGCTTCGGAGGCCGTCGTCGCCGGGTCCTTCCAGTCCTCGGTCCAGGCGTGGGCGGCGATTGGAAAGCGATAGGCGGCGTCATCGCCGTGCAGTGTGATCTCGAGCTGGCGGATGCGGTCGTCTGACGAGGCGAGCGAGAAGACCTCGGCCAGGGACTTCCGGTAGCGTTCGCGGACCGGATCGAACGAGCGGAGGACGAGCTCGCGCGTCAACTGCGGCAGTGGCACGAAGGGAGTGTTCTTGCGAGCGGGTCGATTGCCGACCTCGTAGAGGAAGATCGCTCCGAGCAGGAGCGCGAGCAAGGTAGTCAGGTGCATACCGGGTCGTCACGAGAGCACGTCGGCTGCCGTCTTCGCGCCGAAGACGCTATCAATCCAGCGGTCGAGCGTCGTCACGCTCGTGCAGGCCTGGATGAGGGCGTGGTCGCCGTCGGTGACGGCGATACCCGCGCGCGCGAGGAGGCGGAGGAGCGTGTCGCGCCGCCCCTTGATTTCGCCTTCGACGTGGCCTTCGGCCTGGCCCTCGACCCACCGGGCCTCGGCGATGACGAGCACTTGCTGGATCTCGTCTCTCACCTTCTCGTAAGCGTCGAGCTCCTCTTGCGTGAACGTGGCTTTGTTGGCGAGCATGAGCGCTTCGCGGTACACCACGGGCAAATCCGGCGGGACCTCCGTCAGCTCGGCGCGTGGACGAAGAGCCAGGCCCATTGAGAAGCGCCGCTGTCGGGCCGGCGCGGTGGCAGCTTGGGCAGCTCCAGGAATGCATACTGGACTTGCAACAGACCCGAGTTGCCCGAGCCGCGCTCGGTCATGTTCCAGCGGCTCAGCATCGGTACCGGGGCGAGCCCGAGCGCCTTTTGCGTCGCGTCGGGCCAGATCTCGAAGTCGCAAATGGAGATCGCGACCACGTCGGTCAGCGTGTCGGACCACTTGCCGCTCCTGAGCTGACCCGCGTAAGCCTTGCACGCATTGTAGACGACGCGGTTGACGAAGCCGGGATGGTGGATGAGCTGCATCTCGACGACGAAGGTCGTCCCCGCCCGGTCCTTGCAGCGAACGTTCAGGATCGACAGCTTGGCGCCCACCGCCAGAGGAAGCTGCTCTCTCGGCAGGTACTCGATGGCGTCGATGGCCTGATCGCCCTGGCGATCGAGCAGATCGTTGAGCAGGCCCCGGAGAATGTCGGGGTGCGTCGCGAAGATGCGCCGGAAGACGAAGTCGTTGGTCAGGTTCGCGAATGCCACATGGTCGTGGTACCGAGGGGCGACGCCGGCAGCAACCCGGGCACGGGGAAAAGCAGCGGGACGCTCGGGCGAGCACGCGGCGGTGCGCAGAGGGCGTGCGCACGTCGCCGGCGTGGCGGTCTCACGCGATGAGGCGATGGTGTGCTATCCGCCGCGATCACGGGATGCCGGAGAGCTTGCACTCCCTCGTGTACGGCATCGCGTCGCAGTACCTCTTCGCGCAGGCCTTCCACGCGGGCTCCTGCGCGGGGCACGAGGGGCAGAGATCGCTGCACGCGCTCGGGACCGAGGACACGCCCATGACCGCGTCGTCGAAGCCGGCGAGCTCCGGGCTGTCCACGTCCGAGCATGCGGCGGCCATGTCCAGACCCGCTCGCACGCCGCATCGGGACGCGCATCTATCGACGCTGCCCAGGCACTGGGTTGCTTGCTCGCAAGCGGTCTGGCAGTCGGTGCTCTCGGGTGCGGTCGTACCGCCGCAGGTGACGAGGGGCGCGGACAGGAGGAAGAGTATCGCCGACCGCGTGAAGCTGCGGATTTGGATGGCGAAGCTCGACGAAGCAAGGTGTGGCATGGAGTGCTCCAGGGAGAGTCAGCGACGAACGAGCCTGGACCGGCGGCGCGCCACGAGCGCGAGAGCGCCGGTCGCGGCGAGAAGCCCCAGGGGCGCGGAGGGCGGGGCGCCGGTCAAAGCACACCCGGATTGCTGCGGAAAGACCGGCAGATCGAGGATGTCGTAGGTCGCGTCCATGGTGATCATCGCCTGGCCCGAGCGCGCGGTGAAGGTGGCTTTGCCAGTCTTCACCTTCGGATCGGTGTCCACGATCAAGAGGAAGTCGTCACTGCCGTACGTGGCGATGGTCGAGCACCCGCAGGCCGTGGCCGAGTCTCCCTCGACCTCGACCGGATCGTCGCACCGGTTGTCGATGTGGATCGTCCCGACGCCGCCGCATTCACCGCCCTCGGCCGTGATGTCCATGCAGAGCGGCGCTCCGGTGACCGTGAGCTGGATGTTCACCGCCGCCCGCCCCCCGGACGCGCAGGTGGACGTGGCCGCGGCCTCGCGCGGCGCGAGCGCGAGCGTCGTCGCCAGGGCCGCTGTGAACAGCACGAGATTCAGGCGAGATCGAGGAGTCGTCATGATCAAGTCTCCAAGCAAGATAGGCGCAGACAGTACCACATCGATCCGCGCCGTCGCGGGGATTCGAGGCCGTGCAGCGCTGACGGCGTTGGTCGCGCGCCGGACGGTGCAGGCTGGTCGGGTCGAAGCGACGGGCTCGAAACGAGGCGCTGGCTCGTGCGGTGCGCGGAGTGTTCGGAGTCGGGAGGTCGGGCGCACGTCTGGGCGTGGGCTCTCGCTGTGGTTTCACGATTTCCATCCTGCCAAGCGCGGAGAGGTTGCCGGGGGGCTCGCGCGGATCGGGAGGAGATCCGGAGATGAACGCAAAGGCGCGGAGGCGCGGAGGCGCAAAAAGGCGAAGAAGGGAAAGAGGGGGGCTCACGTCGTCTCCGACTGCGTCTCTGCGTCTCTGCGTCTCTGCGTTGAAATCTGATGTGTTCCGCGGATCCGCAGCTCGTCCTCGGCGGGTCGGGTTCGTGGTAGAGACGTCGACGACGCCATGAAGAGATCTCTCGTCACCAGCGATGCCGTCGGCCATCACTTCGGCCTCCGGCGCTGTGGCCAGCTCGCGGCGGGGGTGATGGTCGCGTTGACCGCGGCGTGTGGTTCTGCGCCGTCGGCGCCGGCGACGTCACCGGGGATCGCGCCGACGGCGCCGCCGGCGCGCTCGCGATCGGCGAACGAGCCTTACGAGGCTACCGTGAAGGAGGGCAACCAGAGGTCTCTTCGCGACGTTGCGCTGCCGTTCGCTCGGTACATCGTCGCGATGCACGCTCGTATTCACCCGCTGTTCGAGGACGCGATGACGGCCTTCGAGGTGCACGCCGAGGCGCCTCGAAGCGCCGGGGATCTGGTCACCGTGATCGAGATGGCGCTCGATCCGGCGGATGGGCGATTGGCGCGGCTGGGCGTGGTCAGGGCGAGTAGGGTCACCGCGTTCGACGTGGTGGTGCTCAACGCGGTCAACCATGCTCAGCCGTTCGGCAAGGCGCCGGACGGCATCGTTTCGGCGGATGGCAAGGTGTACCTGCACTGGGAGTTTCACCGCGATCGCAACGATGCTTGCACCTCGCGGAATGCCTATCCTTATCTGCTCACGGCGGCGCATTGAGGGCGCGCGCGGGAGCGCGGGGGCGTCCGAGCTGCGCGAGCGCTGATGTACCGACGGCTGCGGCACGGCCAACCGTGCTGCGCGCACGCCTCGACGTGGCCGAGTAAGCAAACGGACGTGACCAGGACGGGCAGAAATGGTTGTCGCTGACCGGCAAGCGTAGTTGACGTCGATCAGCTCGAATCGTCGGGGGAAAAGGGATGAATGCTCGGGGCGCTGACCGGAGGTGGGGAGTCGGCTACCGCGGGTGAGCCTGGCTCATTTTCCGGGGATTGTAGCTCGCCCATGACGCCGACGTACTGTCGACGGATCCGCTCTCCAGATCTGCGTCGCTCCCGGCCGCCCGAATCGCCGCGTCAGCAGCCGCGAGCGCTGCACGGACGATGCCTTCGGTGGGATCGTCGAGCTCTCTCGGAACGAGCTTGCCAGCGGCGAGAAGCGCCTTGACCTCATGCGGCAATGGCACGGTCTCGTGCCTCAGCCCTGCACGCACGGCAGCACGCAGATAGACCACGTGCCGACGTGGTCGGCAGCGAGCGCACCGACGACGGCGCGACGGTCGCTGTCGCGGCGGGCTCCGCGATAGGCACCATGCGAAATCCGGCGCCGGGAGAGCGTGGCGCTTTCCCCGTCCCAGCGTTTCTTGTGCAACCGTGCTCCTGACACCTGGTGTCGGAGAAGCCGCCGTGGCGCGAGGCGAGGATCCCTCGAGGAGCACGACCGCGAGGTGAAGATGCCGGTCTATGCGCGCGAGGGCGTGCGGCGTGCGTGGCAGCTCGATCCGGGGGAACGGACTCTCGAGGTGTATGCGCGCGGGGGAGAGCGGCGGGTGGCGGGAAGCAGTGGTGTTTCGCGGGGCGGAGGTGGTGCGGCCGGTGCCGTTTGATACGGTGGAGCTCGGGCTGGGGTCGCTCTGGGGGTAGGCGGCTGGAGGCCCAGTCGATTTGCGGCCTGGTTCACCGCAACTGACGTCATGCGTAGCCGAACGCCCTGGCGATGAGCCGCGGGCGCGAAGCGCCCGTCGTACACCAGCGCCTTGTTCGGCAGCGTGGTGCTTTCAGAGCCGTTGTTCACGCCTGCTGCCTCGCACGTTCGAGCAGGTCGGCAACATCGAGCACCGGCGCCCAACGATCGAGGTACTCGCGATCCAGGAGGTCACCTTGGACTTTGAGTACACCGAGGATGTCGCCCCATTGCCTGTCCGAGATCTGGTTGCCGAGCTTGTACCAAACCAGCTTGTGCAGCAGCGTGTCTTCGGGGCTTGCGAAGCGAACTGCCACTTTGCCCTCCGGCACGTCGAACGCCTCTGCTCGCGCTCGCGTCATCTCCTCGCGTGACCACGAATCTCCCTTCAGGATGAAGACGTCGGCCTTGAACATCGTCGCCAGGTGGATCACATTGAATGACGCCCGCGCCTGGATCGCCTCGTATATCATGTCAGCATCGATGTAGAACTCTCCTGTGAGCGCGCTGGTGATCGCTTGGACGTGGGGAGGTCTGATGTCAGCCACGAGGTCGACGTCCTGCGTCGCGCGAGGGATCCCGTAGAGCGAGCTTGCGACCGAGCCGCCCACCAGATAGCGAATCTGGAGGTCGTCGAAGACTCGCGCGAGCTTCGCGACGACGACGAGGGGCTCCGAGAGCATCAGTATCCAACCTCCCGAACGTCCCAGCCGAAGGCCCGGACCATCACTTCTGCGTCGAGCCAGCGCGAGGCTACCCGGAGCGCTTGCTCGCGAGAATCCGCGTCGGGATGGCGGCGGCGGACGTCCATGAGCGCGAGCTCCTGCACTGCCCGCGTGAGCGCACCGACGCGTTCAAGCTTCTGCGACGGCGACATCTTGCGGTAGCCCTCGATCAGCAGGGCTTCGATCTTCGGGTGGGTGTCGTTCGGCAGGCCGACGGTCATGGCGGCAATGTACCACGGCCGTGCAGCGGAAGGGAACCCGAGCCGGGCATCTCCACGGCAGCCGGTCAGCGGCAACCATGGCCTTCGGGACACCGCCCCCCATCGCAGAGCTCGCCGCAAGACTCGCAGTGGCGACGCGTCGGCCCGGGCTCGGCCGGGCAGTAGTGCCGACCGCAGGTCTTGCGCCCGCAATGCGTGCACGGCGCGCTGCGCGCGCAAAACGATATCCCGGCGGCCCGCGTGAGCGCCGTTCCGCAACAACGGCAGTAATCCCCTGCAAACGAGTAGCTCCGCGTCGCCTCACTACAGCATGGCGTCGAACGTATCATGATGGTTCCTCTGCGCCTTCGCGCCCCGCTGCGTCAGGACCTGGCATAGAGCCCGTCCGCCCGCCGAACACGCGGCTCAGCCGGGCCGCAAAGCGGCATCGGATGCAGCCGCTCGTTCGGCGGTTTCTGGTTGCTAAATCATCGCTGGCACAAGGAAACTGTCCCTCCTGCGTTGGCGTCGACTCAGCGAATGCCGGACAAGCGTACGGGCCTGCGACGCCAAAGAAGGAGCGCCCGGCTCTTTGTGTCCGCTCACAGGAGCTCATTCCACGCGCCGGATCTCACCATGGCGGTGCGCACCATGTGGCGCGCGTCCCGCGATGTCTGCGCATGTCCTCCGACCGTCGCATCAGGCCAAGGTGCCTCGTGAGCAGGCAAGATGTAGCGGATGTCATAGCCGCCGACAAACGCTTGCGCGGCGATCACGACGTACCATGGAGAGCGAAAGTCGTCGACGGCGAGAAGACAGAGTCGTTCGTGCGAAAGTAAGCCCCAAGCTTCGACGGGGGCGCATACCTCCTCCAGAAGGGGAATCAGCTCGATCATTTGCGCCGCAACCTGCCTCCATTCGGCTTCCTTGCGCTCGCCGAGTTGACGATAAGAATCGAGCAATGGATAGCCCTGGCATGATGCTCGTATCAGGGCCATGGGGTTCGTCCTCGTAGGGGGCTTACTTCGCAGGAAGTTAGTTTTTCTTTTCGCGCTCGAGCAAGTGTTGCATCGCCCGCCCAACATCCATTCGATTGCGAGGCCGCCGAGTCGACCGACCTCTCGAATCCGCCTCATTGCTGCCTGGCCCGGTCAGCCGATCCCCACTTCTCAACCGCCTGATTCCAGCTCCAACGTGCCCGAGGCTCGCCGATCACGGACAACTCCGCAAGCCCGAACCGTCGTCGAAAGCTTTCGTGCTGACCTGTCGAACCCCGCGGCTCCCGCGGCCTGGCGCCAACGTCGATGCCCTCACCTTCCCCATCCGTCCCGCAGCCCCGCCGAGGTCCTCGCCGCCGCCCGACCATGCCGTGAGATCCCCGATCCCCCGCGCGAACTCCCGAGCACTGTCACCACACGACCCGGTTCGTGGTTCGAAGCTGCCGGTCCGAGGCGACCTGGCCCCGTGTCACGACTCCGCGGACCCGGCCCGTGCTTCCGATCCTCATGGAGCGTGCGCCGACGAAGCGAGAAAGTGTCACCCGGGCTGCCGGTCTGGACCTCGCGCCGCCCCCACGAGCACCTCGCACCGCCTTCCGGCCACCTCGCGCCGCCTTCCGGCCACCTCGCGCCGGTCGCACGAGCACCTCGCTCCGCCTTCCGAGCACCTCGCGCCGGTCGCACGGCCACCTCGATCCGCCTTCCGAGCACCTCGCGCCGCCCGCTCGAGCACCTCGTCCCGCCTCCCGACCACCTCGCGCCGCCCCCCCGAGCACCTCGCGCCCTCTTCCGACCACCTCCCCTCGCCCCCCGGAGCACCTCCACCCACCCTCCCTCCCCCCGCCTCCAGTCCCTTTCCGCTCACCACCCTCCCGATTTTCCACCAACGCCCCTCGCCCTCCTCCTATCTTTCCGCTCAGCCTTGAAAGGAGGCCACAATGACACTGGACAACCGATTGGTAGCGAAAGGCAGCAGGGAGCCCCGAGCGGGCCTGGCGCAGCAGGGAAAGGTTCACGTCGGCCTGGCGACGCACCACGCCGCACCGCTCGCCGCCGCCGGCTGGGCCGCGGCCGACACGACGTCGCTCCAGGCCAACGTCACGACCCTCGAAGGCGCGGTGGGGACCCAGGCTCAGGCCTATGACCACGCCGATCACACGTCGTCCGCCGAGTCGCACGCCCTCGATGAGGCCAAGGACTTCGTCCGCAAGCTGCGCAACGCCCTGCCCCGCTCGCTCCGCGAGACACCGGGGACCGGGCTGACGCTCGACTCGTTTCGCGTCGGGGACACGCTCGGCCGGTCCACCCCGAAGATCTCGAAGTATCTCGCCGAGATCCGGCCCGGCGTGGTCACGCTGGATCCCGCGCTCGCCAAGCACTTCGGCGGGCAGATGGCGTCAATCGAGCTCGACGCCGTGAAGAGCGCTCTCGATCACGCCGATACCGCGCAAGAGCTGGCGCGCGCCAACGCCCCGGGCGAGACACTCGCTCTCTACGGGGTCATGGGTCAGGTCCTGGAACAGATCGAGGACCTCAATCGGTCCGCCGGTATCGCCTTCGCCAAGGATCCTGCGACCCGGGCGAAGTTCAACAAAGACATCCTCCTGCGCGCCCGCAAAGAGCGCCCCAAGAAGAAGGCCGAGGCCGCGCCCCCGCCCGCCGCGCCCGCCGCCCCGACCCCGTAAGCCGAGGGGGAACCTCCGCCGATCGAGGCTGTCCTGCCCGTGCCCGTGCCCCGCGCACTGCCGGCCCGCGAAGGACCCTCGCCATGACCGACCCCACCCGGGAAATCGACGCCCCGTCACTCTCGATCACGATCCTCTGGGGCGATATCGCGCTCCACACAGCCCACCTCGATCCCATTCGATCCTTCTCCCTCGGCGGCGCGGGCGCCGACTGCGTGCTCCCCGACGAGGCCCTCGGCACCCTCGAGAACGTCCCGCTGATCCTCGCCGAGCGCGGCGCGATCTACGTCGTCCTCCACCCCGCGATGGACCCCGACGGCACCGTCACCTCCCCGCGCCGCGGCGCGCGCACGGTCGCCGATCTCGCCCGCGCCGGCATCTCCGAGGCCGCCGTCGACGTGCCCGGCGCCTTCCTGGTCCGGCTCGATCCCGGCGCCGTCGCGGCCCTCTCGATCGGCGGCTTCACGATCACGATCACCCTGGAAACGAAGGCCGCGCGCGCCGTCGCCCGGCAGCTCCACGGCGGCCCGCGCCTCGCTCCGTTCCAGCTCGGATCCGCCGCGCTCCACCTCGCGCTGATGGGCCTCGGCGCGCTCTTCATGGCGCCCCCCGTCGACTACCGCGAGCCGGCGAGCGACGAGCAGGTGTACTTCATCCAGCAGGCGCTCGAGCACATCGAGGAGAAGGAAGAGCAGGCGATCGCCGAGGGAGAGGGCCTGGATCCCGACGCAGAGCGCGCGCCCACGGCCCGGGACTACCGGTGGGGCGCGTCCCGGGGCGTCTCGTCGTCCAGCCTCGACTACGAGAGCTGGGCGGCCTTCGACAGCGCCTCGCTGTCGAAGGGACCGCGGCGCGCCGATCCGCTGCTCGCGAACGACATGGTCGGTGACGACGGCGTCAACGCGCCAATCGAGGCGCGCCGCGATCGCTACTCGATGCTGCCCGTCGAGGTCGATACGTCGACCTACGCGGCAGTACGAGCCGCCCTCGCGCACCGCGAGATCCCCGCGCCCACGTCGATCCGCCCCGAGGCGTTCCTCAACAGCTTCGACTATGGCTACAAGGCGCCCGCGCCCGGCGCGACGGCGCCGTTTGCCGTCCACCTCGCGGCGCTGCCGTCGCCGTTCGATGCGGGCCACCACCTGCTCCGCATCGGGGTCCAGGCGCAACGCGTCGACGACCGGGCGCGCGTGGTCGTCGCCCGCAAGGTGAAGATCCAGGTCGACTTCGATCCCCGCGTCGTCCGCACCTACCGGCTCCTCGGCTTCGAGACCCGCAGCGGCGGCGAGGACGGCAGTCGCTCGTTCCGGCTCGACGGCGAGAAGGTCCTCTCGGGCCACAGCGTCACCGCCGTGTACGACGTGGTCCTCGCGAGCACGACGTCCTCGCCCGTGACCGTGCGGATCCGCTACTTCGACGCGCGCTGGAACGCGCGTGAGAACGAGAGCGACTTCGTGATGTCGCCGCGCGACGTTGCTCCCACGTTCGCCGCCGCGCCGCGCCCCCTCCGCCTCGCCGCGGCGGCCGCGGGGTTCGCCGAGATCCTGCGGAAGAGCCCGTACGCCGAGGCCTGGCACCTCGCCGACGTGGAGCGGATCGCCGAGGCCGCCGCGGGCCCCGATCCGCGCGAGCAGGAGCTCGTGACCCTCGTCCACGCAGCTCGCTCGCTCGACGAGGCGCCCCCGCCGCGCGCGTGGGCTGGCCGGGTGGCCGACGCCTCGTTGATGGGCTTTTGACGGGGTGGCCCGCGTCGAGTCCATCGACACCGCTCCTTCGGTTTGCTACCGCAGGCCGGTGCATCCCCGAGCTCTCTTCGCGCTGGCGATCGCGGTCGCGTCCCCCGCGCTCTTCCCGAGCGCCCCGGCGCGCGCCGACGGCGGCGAGCTGGTGAACGCCTCGCGCCCCCCCGCGCCCCCCGGCGACGGCGCCACCGCCGAGAAGCTTCTCCAGGAAATCGAGGCCCGCGCCGCGCGTGATCCCGGCACCGCGAAGGTGGTCGCCGCCGCCGTCGAGAACGCCAAGACCGCGCTCGAGCGAGCCCACGGCGCGCGCAAGGCGACCGACGACGCCCACGCGCGGATGCTCGACGGCCTGGCCCTCGAGTGGGCCGGCACCGCGCGCGAGGTGGAGCGCGCCGCCGCCGCCGAGCAGTCGTCCCTCGTCGCCGCGAAGGCCGCCGCCGACGCGACCACGCAGGCCGATCGCGCGCGCTCGCTCCTCGAAGAAACGCAGGCGCGGAGGCAGCGCGCCGAGGCCGAGCTGGCCAAGGTCGACGCCGACGCGAAGGACGCCGCGAAGGCCGCCGCGCTCGCCGAGCAAGATCGGATCGCGAACGCAAAGAAGGGCGGAAAGGCCGCGCCCGCGAAGGGCAGCGCGAGCGCCGCGAAGAAGCCCGCCGCGGCGGATGCGAAGAAGCCCGCGACGCAGGGCGCGAAGGCGCCGAAGGGCAAGAAGGGCTCCCCGTGATCGATCGTCGCGACTCCTCACGATCCCTCGTTCGCTGCGGTGCGATCGCCGCGCTCGTGCTCGCCGCCGCCGCGTGCGCGCCGGTGCCGCGCCCGCTGGTCCTCGGCGAGGTCGACGCCGTGCGCGGAGGCGCCGCCGCGACCGAGGCCAGCAGCCTCGCGCCGGGCGCGTTCGCCGCCGCCGAGAAGCTCCGCAAGGAGGCCAACGCCGCGTTCGCCGCGGGCGACAACGCCGGCTCGCAGATCCTCGGCGAGCACGCGCTCGCGGCCTACGCGCACGCGCAAGCGCTGGCGCGGATCGCCCGCGCCGAGGCCAGCGCCGACGCCGCGCAGGCTTCACTCGCCGCCTCGAAGAAGGATCTCGGGAGCCTCGACGCCGACCAGGTGCGCCTCGCCGCCGAGGCCGACGCGCTCGAGCTCAAGGTCCGCGTGGCGCGCGATGCGCAGCCGATCGAGCCTTCGGGCCGCGCCGATCCCGAGCGCGAGCGGGCCCGCGCCGCCGCCGCGAAGTCGCTGGCGCTGCAAGCGCGGCTGCTGTGCGCCGCCGCGCGGTTGCTCCAGAGCGGCCCGCCCGCGCCTGCGGGAGCGCCCCCGGGAGCGGGCCCGGTGCCCGAGCCCAAGGTGCTCGACGACGCGACCGCCGCGCTCGCCAAGGTCGACGCCGAGCTCAGCGATCCGAAGGCCGCCGCCGGCCCCGCGCCGATCGACGAGGCCACGCGCGCGCGCGCCGGATGCCTCGCCGCGCTGACCGGGATCCGCCGCGCCGCGACGCCGGTGTCGAGCGCGCCCGGCGCCGGCGACGCCTTGCTGACCGAGCTGTCCGCGATGGGCACGCTCGCCCCGTCGCGCGACGATCGCGGCGTCGTCGTCGCCTTCCGCGGCCTCTTCGACGGCCGCGGCGCGCTGGTCCCGACGGCCGCCGCGCGCCTGGCCGAGCTCGGCAAGATCGCCGCGGCTCACCCGAGCTTCCCTGTGGAGATCATCCTCCACGCCGACAAACCGGTGCCCGCCAAGGACGAGGCCGCGCAGCGCGCCCGCGGCGAGACCGTCGCCAGGGCCATCGCCGACACCGCCCGCGGCGCGCGCATCGAGACCATCGTCGCCGGCAACGCCGCGCCGGTGGTCGATCCCGCGGGCGCCGATCGCGCGCGCAACTCCCGCGTGGAGATCGTGTTCGTCACCCCCGAAACGTTCTGACTCGCCACGAACGGGCCCCCACCAATGACTCTCTTCGCCACCGCCGCGCGCGCCTTCGTCCTCCCTCTCGGCTTGGCCGCCATGGGCCTCACCGGCTGCGACGACGGCAAGAAGCTCTCCGAGCGCGAGGCCGCCGAGGAGGCCGACCGCATCGCCCCGATGGTGAAGGCCGACGTCGAGGCCTTGCGCAAGGGCCTGCCGATCGGCGCCGCCAAGCTCGCCGAGAAGGCCGACGCCGACACCCTCGGCAACAACTCCGCGCTGCAAAAGGCCATCGCGACCTCGCGCGCGCAGGTGCCGGATCTCGACACCTCCAAGGCCACGTTCTTCTCGATCACCGACGCTTCGGGCACCGTGCTCAGGAGCGAGGCCGATCTCGATCTGCTCGCCGGACACTCGGTGATCGCGCCGTTCCCCGCCCTCAAGATGGCTCTGGATCCCGCGAGCGCCACGGTCGAGGCCTTCGGCGAGATGCCCGAGATGCGCGGCCTGCGGACTGGCCAGGATCTGGCGTGGGTCCTCGCCCACCCGATGAAGGACCCGAAGGGCCTCAAAGGCCTCTTCATCACCGGCTGGTCCTTCCGCAAGTACGGCGCGTACCTCGACGACAAGGCCCGTCGCGATCTCGAGGCCGCCTCGGCCAAGGCCGAGAAGAAGACTGTCCCGATTGCCTATGTGTTCATGGTCAAGGGCGGCAAGGCCTATGGCTCCCCGCTGCTCAGCGCCGACGTGAACGCCCAGGCGATCGAGGGCCTCGGCGTGATCGAGAAGACGGCCGCGGGCCCGTACAAGGGCAACATCGAGATCACCGGCCGGAGCTTCGGTATCGCGGCGCTGCGCACGCCGGAGCTCGGCGACGACGCCGCCGTGGTGGTCCTCCTGAGCGAGATCTAGCGCGCCCCGCGCCGGGCCTTTCTTTACGTTGCAGGGCTTCCGCGCGTAAGATGGCTCATGCGCGCTCGCTCGCTCTTCTTCGCTTCTGCCCTGGTGCTCGCGGCGTTCCCGGCCTGCTCGCGCACCACGCTCACCGACGCGACGACCAACGCTTCCCCGGGCACCGGCGGCGCGGGCGGCGCCCCGATGACGACCTCGTCGACCGGCTCCTCGACGAGCACCTCGACCTCGACCAGCACCTCGACCTCGACCAGCACATCGACGTCCACCAGCTCCTCGACCTCGACCGGCATGGGCGGCGCGCCCCCGGGCTTCTGCGGCAACGGCGTCGTCGATCCGGGCGAGCAGTGCGACGACGGCAACGGCGATCCCACCGACGGGTGCTTCGACTGCACCCTGGCCTTCTGCGGCGACGGCGTGGTCGAGAAGGGCGTCGAGCAGTGCGACGACGCCAACACCAGCGTCAACGACGGGTGCATCAACTGCGTCGCGGCCAAGTGCGGTGACGGCTTCGTCGAGAAGGGCGTCGAGGCCTGCGACGACGGCAACAACGACAACAACGACGGCTGCCGCAACGACTGCACGCTGCCCACCTGCGGCGACGGGATCGTTCAGCCGGGCGAGCAGTGCGACGACGGCAACAGCGACAACAGCGACGCCTGCCCCACGACCTGCAAGCTCGCTACGTGCGGCGACGGCTTCCTCGAGGCCGGCGTCGAGCAGTGCGACGACGGCAACAACAGCAACGCCGACGGCTGCCTGATCAACTGCGTGATCGCCCAGTGCGGCGACGGCTTCGTGCACGCCGGCGTGGAGGAGTGCGACGACGCCAATGCGTCGAACACCGACGCCTGCACCGTCGCCTGCAAGCTGGCGAAGTGCGGCGACGGCTTCGTCGAAGCGGGCATCGAGCAGTGCGACGACGGCAACCTGACGCCCGGCGACGGCTGCTCGCCCACGTGCAAGCTCCCGTTCTGCGGCGACGGCCACGTCGATCCCGGCGAGCAGTGCGACGACGGCAACACCAGCAACACCGACGGCTGCGTCGGGGCCTGCAAGCTGGCCTTCTGCGGCGACGGCTTCGTCAACGCCGGTGTCGAGGCGTGCGACGATGGCAACAACGTCAACGGCGACGGCTGCTCGTCCACGTGCGCGCTCCCGATCTGCGGCGACGGCCAGCTCGATCCCGGCGAGCAGTGCGATCTCGGCGCCGGCAACGTCAACCGTCCCGCCCTCGGCCTCTACCAGCAGGGCGCGCTCCTCAAGGGCCTCTACCCCTTCGACAACGCCGCCTCCGCGGTCACGTTCTACAACTACGGCTCGGCGAGCGGCCACACCGGCCTCGAGAAGCTCGACACGAGCCGCGTCTTTTTCCACCGCAACACGGCCAACAGCGTCCTCAGCCTCTTCTTCATCCACGGCATCGATCAGGACTCGACGGGTCAGGCGCAGCCGTCGGGGCACGTGCTCATGGATGTCACCGGCCTCCCGGTGGGCACCTTCGTCAGCGTCGCCGATGACACCTTCAGCGAGTTCTCCAGCAACTCGGCGACGTCGGTCCACGGCGACTGGAAGTTCAACCTCAACAGCGACGGCGGCGTCATCTCCAGCTTCCCCTTCCCCGGCAACTGGAAGGTCACCGTGACGCCGAGCTTCCTCACCGGCATCACCGGCTGGGAGTGCATGGATGGCGACGCCGCCATCCCGCCGATGATGTCCGCGACCACGCTGCAGACCACACAGCCGATCATCCTTCAGGCCTTCGACACGCCCTCCGCGTGCCGCACGACCTGCACCATCCCGATCTGCGGCGACGGCGCGCTCGACGGCGGCGAGGTCTGCGACGACGGCAACACCATCGGCGGCGACGGCTGCGCGGCCGACTGCAAATCGCTCCAGTGAGATCGTCCATGAAGCGGCGATCGCTCTCTCGCCTGCTCCCCGCGCTCGCGCTGCTCGCCGCGCCCGGCTGCGTCCTCGACGCGACCGAGCCCGACGCGATCGAGCCGGCGATCACGCTGCCGCCCGCGCCCGAGCGCGTCGGTGAAGCCACGAGCGCGCTCACGGTGCAGGAGGCGATCAACGCCGGCTGCTCGACGGCGACGGTGAAGGGCATCAGCCAGCAGATCATCGATCAGGCCGAGTGCTTCGCGCCGGGCTCGTACGCGAAGATGCCGGCCGAGCCGAACCTCACGCTGAACGGCGTCGAGTTCGCGTACCTGCAGCAGCCCGCGCGCGACGCCCTGGTGTCGGCGCTCGGGTCAGCGCCGGGCACGCCGCTCACGGTGAACTCGATGCTGCGCACGCTCCCGCAGCAGTACGTGCTCTACAACTGGTACCTGAACGGCCAGTGCAACATCGCGCTCGCGGCGAAGCCCGGCGCCTCGAACCACGAGACCGGCCTGGCGATCGACGTGAACCAGTACACGGCGTGGAAGTCGGCGCTCACGGCCCACGGCTTCACCTGGTTCGGCAACGCCGACAAGGTCCACTTCGACTACACGGGCGCGGGCGCCGTCGTCTACAAGGGCAACGACATCCGCGCCTTCCAGCAGCTCTGGAACAAGAACAACCCCGGCGACGTGATCGGTGAGGACGGCGTCTACGGCCCGCAAACCGGCGCGCGCCTCGCGAAATCCCCGGCCGGCGGCTTCGCGATAGGCCCGAATTGCGCGGTGGCGACGGGCCCCGACGTGTGGCCCGCCGTGACGATCGACGCGAAGGACACGCTCGCCGATCAGGACTCGAAGGCCATCGCCGATCTCTTCGAAGGCGAGACGCACACCGCGGCGCTGACGATCACCAACAAGGGCGGCGCCGTCGCTCCCACGGTCGACGTCGGCGTGTGGATCGAGGAGCCGTACCTCGCCGCGACCGACTACGTGATCGAGAGCGACTGGACCCACCCGGGCTCGTTCACCGTCAACGAGGCCAACGCCGAGCCCGCGAACCCGCCCCACGGCATGCCGCCCGGGATGGCCTTCACGCTGAAGATGCACGCGCTCTCGCCGGGCGAAACGAAGCGGATCACGCTCACCGTGCACGCAGCACAGTACTCGATCGGCCTCGTCGACAAGCCCGACGTGCGCTTCTGGGTGGCCGACATGCCGGGCGTCTATCACCAGGACGCCTTCGCCATGCCCCCGACGCTCTCGAAGGGCCAGACGTTCGGCGGCGGCACCCTGCAGACCTACGTCGAGACCGACATCTACAGCCACACGACGTGGGAGCTGAACAGCGCCCGCTTCGAGGGCTGGGCCGCGACGGGCGACGCGACCCTGGCCTCCGACGCGACCACCGGCGTGCTGATGATCGGCTCGCAGGGCGCCGATCCCGGCCTGGCCACCTCGACCGCGCTCTTCGCCGCCACCGACTACGCGGCGATCGGCCTCCGGGCGAAGCGCACCGGCGGCACCGGCACGGCGCGGCTCTTCTTCGCCACCGACGCCGAGCCGGCCTTCAGCGACGACAAGACGGTCGACGTCGAGCTGCCAGACGACGACGCGTTCCACATCGTCACCGTCGTCACCGGCGCGCACCCGAAGTGGACGGGGACGATCACCGGTCTCCGCCTGGATCCTTTCGTCAACGATCCGGGATCGATCGAGCTCGACTATGTCCGCGCGCTGACGCCCGACGGCTCCGACACCGGCGCAGGCGGGAGCGGCGCCGGCGGCAGCGGCGCCGGCGCAGGCGGCGCGATCCCGGGCGCCGGTGGAGCGGGCGGCAGCGGCAACCCGGACGCGACCAGCGCGGCGTCCTGCTCGTGCGCGACCCCCGGCGAGACGGCGCCCGGAGGCGGCAGCTGGCCCCTGGCAGGAGCGCTCGGCGCATTCGTGGTATTTTGCCGGCGCCGAAGCCGCCCCTCACCGTGCTAGGCTGGAGCCCGAACCTGAATGCCCGCGTCCATCGACCAGCTCCTCAAAGTGTGCCGTGACGTCATCGCCCCGCTCGTGCGAGCCGACGGAGGCGAGCTGTTCATCGTCGCCGTGGAGGCGGACCACGTGACGTTGCACCTCGCGGGCACGTGCGCGGGCTGCCCCGGCGCCGTGCTGACGGCCCGCGGAATCATCGAGCCCGCAGTCCACGCCGTGGCGCCAACAGCCCGCGTCGTCGTGACCAACGGCGCCAAGATCCCCGAAGGCGCCTCCCCCGTCACCTGACCCGCCCACCCCCACCAAAGCCGCCAGCAACGCGCCGAGCCCAAGCTCCAGCGACGCTGCAGCTCCAAGCTCCAGCTTCTGGCTCTGAGCTCTGCTTCTGCTGTGGGGCGGGCCTCCGTGCCCGCCACATGGAACCTCCACAGCCACCCAGACCCTCTCGGTCTCCCCTCCGGCTGACTGCGCACAAAGCAAAACGGGCAAGCCCTGAAGCTCGCCCGTTCTCACGTCTGCGTCGCGCGACGTTACTTCTTGTTCGTCTTCTTCTTGTCGGCGGCCGGCGGCGGCACCGGCGGCCCGTTGTCGCCGCCGCCACGCATGATCGCGGCGACCGAGGGATCGATGCCGCTGTCGGCGACCGGCTTGTTGGGGCGCAGCGCGACGAGGTTCGCCACGGTGCCGTTGTCCTCGTAGGCCATGGCGATCGCCGTGTCGCTGCGCTGGATCACGCGGAGGTGCGTGGTCGGGTCCTTCCAGTCGATCTCGACCGAGGCGCGCGTCGCGTCGGCGGGGAGCACGCGGCCGGGGACGCCGTGCTTCGCGGAGAGCTTGACGGCCACGTCCTGGAACGTCTTCCCGAGCGGGTACGTGTCGGTGAGCTTGATCTCGTCGATCACCTTCCAGAGCTTGTCCTGGATGAAGAAGAAGTGCGTCGCCTGCCCCTTGTGGTTCAGGGTCATCAGCGACTCCTTGTTCTGGTAGGTGAACTCGCCGCGGAGCGGGGTGCCGTCGATGCCGGTCGGGAGCGTGCCGAAGTCGATGCGGCCGCGCCGGAACTGGTCCTTGTCCTCGGCGAGCTGGGCGTCGAGGGCCTTCATCTTCACGCCGGGCTGCACTTCTTTGTAGAGAGGGCGGTAGTCGTCGTCGATCATCTTGTCGATCGCGAGGGCCACCTGCTTCGGGGTCATCCCCCAGGACAGGCCGGCGATCGGGAAGTCGATCGACTTCTTCACCATCGGCGCTTCGGCCGCGGGCGGCGCGGGGGCCGCTTCCTTCTTCGGCTTGTTGCCCGCAGCGAGCACGGTCGGCGCTGCCGCCAACGTCACGAGCCCGACAGCCAGAAATGCGCCCAAGAGCCTCTTCGCCTTCATCGTCCCTGTCCTCCACGAGCCCGGTGATCCGTGGCTCACTGCGATGTTCGTACGCTCGTAGCCCGAGCGCCGCTCTACAGAAGGGGCCAATCGGGCCCGACCCGGCGCGCGGCGGAAGCTACCACCGGCACCGCCGGGGGTGAAATACCCTGGCCGCACCCGGCGGGCTCGGCTGATGCGATTGGACGGGGCTCCCCGAGATTCGATACGAACACGCCGCGCGATCGATCGCGCGATGCTCGCCGCGCTTCGCCTGACATTGTCGCGATGACGTGGTAGTTGCTTGCGCCCACATCGGCTCGGACGGACCCATGAACGCGCGCTCGCACTTTGCCACGGCACCATGGGCACCTCTGGTGGCGCCCCTTCGTTCCACCCTCGCAGCGCTGGCAGCCGGCGCGCTCCTGTCGCTCGCTGGCTGCGCCGACGCGGCCCCGGGAGCGAAGGCCCCCGAGGGCGCGAGCCTCCCCCGCTGGGAAGGCCACGCGCGTGAGCTCTTCGACGACAACATCGATCCGGTGGCCGTCGGCCTCTCGATGGAAGGCCCCGCGCCGCGGTCGGATCCGTTCCTCCGCGAGCGCGCCCAGATGTCGGCCGTGACGGCCCGAGTCCGCGTCCAGACGGTGACGATCGACTCGAACGGCACCCTGCAGACGTACCACCTCGGCGTCCAGGTCGGCTTCCCCACGCTCACCACGCCCCGCGTCCCGGACAAGTCGTTCGAGCTCTCGATCAAGCCGACGAGCAGCGCCTTCGGCATCGCCAAGGCCTTCGATGCGCGCCTGCGCGGGTCGACGTTCATCGGCTTCATCGGCCGCTTCCAGGCCGAGGACGGCGAGGTCGAGGTACACTTCCATCTGGCCCCCGACACGGCCGACGTCGCCACCGCCGTCAAGGAAGCGGTGGCTTTGCAGGAGCTGGGCGCACCGCAATGAGCAACGTCACGATCAAGACGCTGAAAGAGGTGGAGGCCCTGCGCGTGGCGAGCCAGATGGCCGCCGAGACGCTCCTCTGTGTCGGCGAGATGATCCGCGCCGGCCTCACCACCGACGACCTCAACACGTTCGTGCACGAGGACACCCTCAAGCGCGGCGGCATCCCGGCGCCGCTGAACTACCACGGGTTCCCGAAGAGCGTCTGCACCTCCGTCAACGAGGTCGTCTGCCACGGCATCCCCGGTAGCCGCGTGCTCGAGCCCGGCGACATCGTCAACGTCGACGTCACCACGATCTACAACGGCTTCTTCGGCGACACGTCGGCCACGTTTTACATCGGGACGCCGTCGCCGGAAGCGCGCCACGTGACGGAGGTGTCGCGCCGCTCGCTCGAGCTCGGGATCGCCCAGGTCCGCGAGGGCGCGCGGCTCGGCGACATCGGCGCCGCGATCCAGGAGTTCGCCGAGGGCGAGGGCTGCTCGGTGGTGCGCGCGTTCGTCGGCCACGGCATCGGCCGCAAGTTTCACGAGCCGCCGCAGGTCTCGCACGTGGGCAAGCGCAACGACGGGATGCGCCTCAAGGCCGGCATGTGCTTCACGATCGAGCCGATGATCAACATCGGCGGCCCCGACGTGGAGGTCCTCGCCGACAAGTGGACGGCGATCACCGCCGACCGGTCGCTGTCCGCACAGTTCGAGCACGCTCTCGTCGTCACCCGCAGCGGGTGCGAGGTGCTGACGCGTCGCACGCGCCGCCTCGCTCACAGCGAGCTGTTTCCCAGCCCGTTTTCCCTCGCCGCCTCGTAGCGTCGCCGCCGCGGTCGACGATGGACGCGTCAACGACTTGGCGCCCGCGACGGAAGGTGCAGCGCACGTCGTGTTGCCACGCGCGGCGTCATCCCATCCGGCCGCAAAAATGAGGTACAAGCGAAGGCATGTCCCTCGACGACGCCGGGAGCGCCAGGGTCGCGCCGTTTGTCTCCAGCCCGACAGCGCCGATCTACGTGGTAGTCGGGCTGCCCGAAGAGACGACGGCGCGCCTGTTCGGCGCCACGACCGGTGGAAGTATCCGTGATGAGCTCGCGCAGGGCGTCAGCGGCGCAGCCGCGAGCGCCAGCGCCGAGCACGCGATGATTCACCTCGTGATCGAGGGCGCCAGCCGCCTCGCCGCGAGCCACCTCGTCGATCTGCGGCCGGGCGCGTGCACGCTGCGCAGCGCGCCGGTCGATCGCCGCGGCTACGTCGAGCCCGCGGGCCTCTCGGCCGAGCTCGCGCCGCGCTACCGCGAGGGGATGGAGCGGCTGCTCGGCACCTACCTCGATCTGCTCCCGCGCGTGACCGAGGCGCTGCGAGCGCGATCGGGCCGCGTCGGCGGCGGGTCCGACGCGGCGCACGCGGCCGGCCTGCTGCGGGGGCTCTTGCCCTTCAGCCTCACGACCAGCGTCGCGCTCAGCACCGACGCCAAGTCGCTCGCGGAGCTGCTCGCCGAGCTCGAGTCGCACCCGCTGCGCGAGCTGCGCGACATCGGCGCGGCGGCGACGCGCGCGGCGGCGCACGCGCTCCCCACGCTGGCGCGCACCGCACCGGCGAGCCCGTATCACGCCGGGATCAAGGCCGCCGTGAGCGAGGCGCTCCGCCTCGTGTACACGCCGCCAGCCGACGGCGTCAGCGCCACGATGGTGATCACCCAGCCAGTGCGCTTGCTGCGCAACGACAAGGACGCGCTCGAGCGGATCGCGCTCGCGCTCACGTACGATCTCGATCCGCGCGCGCACGCGTACGGGCTCGTCGACGGCCTCCGCCACGCCACGATGGGCGAGCTCGAGGGGATCGTGAAGAGCGGCTTCCTCGCGCGCGGCCCGGGCGAGCCGCCGCACCGCGCGCTCGCCGCCGCCTCGATGACGTTCGAGCTGATGCTCGACGCCGCGGCCTACGGCGATCTCCTGCGCACGCGCGTCGCGGCGCCGGCGACGCAGCGTTACGGTTGCCGCCTCGGCTTCGACACGCCGGCCGAGCTCGCCGATCTCGGCTTCGTCGACACGTATCAAGACGCGCTCATCGTGGCCTACGAGACGTGGACGAAGATCGAGGCGACGCACCCGATCGAGGCGCAGTACGCGATCCCGCTCGGCTACCGCGTGCGCACGCTCTGGACGCTGACGCTGCTCGAGCTCTGCCAGGTCATCGAGCAGTGCTCGGCCAACGGCATGCACGCGAGCTGTCGCCGCATGGCGCACGGCCTCTACCGGGTGGCCACGGGAGCGCACCCGTGGCTCAAGGATCTCGTCCAGGTCGATCTCGAAGGCTCCTCGCGCGCCTGAGACGGCCAAACGCGACGACGCGATGGCGCTTCGCGTTTGGCCGCTCGCCCGACTACGCTCTGGCCCTGTCGGGCCCGCGGGTCCGAGGAAGGTGAGAGCGTCACATGCTGGTCGACGACATCAAGCGCCGGATCACGGCGGCGATGAAGGCGGGGAACACGGTCGAGAAGGACATCCTTCGCCTGGCCTACGGAGAGGTCCAGACGGCCGAAGCGCGCGGCGCCGCCGTGACCGACGAGGGCGTCACGGCCATCGTCCGCAAGCTGATCAAGTCCAACGAGGAGACGATCGCGGCCACGCCGGAGGGCGACGCGAAGCGCCTCCTCGCGGAGGAGAACGCGGTGCTGGCGTCGCTGCTCCCGAAGTCGATGAGCGTGAGTGACATCGTGGCGGCGCTCGCCCCGGTGCGCGACGCGATCAAGGCCGCTGGCAACGATGGCCAGGCGACCGGAGCGGCGATGAAGCACCTCAAGGCCTCTGGAGCGGTGGTGAACGGCAAGGACGTCACAGAGGCCGTGAAGCAGATCCGGGCCTGATCC
>JANYGI010000058.1 GCA_025362495.1 Byssovorax sp.
TCGACCGAGTCGCCGTGGAGCGCGCCGCCCATGGCCTCCGGCGGCACGTAGACGTCGGCGTCGAGGCCCGTCGCCTGCACGAAGCCGAAGCCGCGCGGGTTGACGTTGAGCGTGCCTTCGGCCGTCTTTCCGTGCTCTTCGCTCTGCGCGTTTCCGAGGCGAAAACGATGCCCGGAGAGCGGGACGATGCTCCCGTCGAACGAGAGATCGTCGAGCATGCGCTGGAGCGCGATGCACCCGGCGGCGTCGAGATCGAGGCGCGTTTCGATCTCGTTGACGTGCATGGGCCGCCGCTCGTCGGCGAGCAGGCTGAGGATGACCTCGCGGCGGAGCGGGGATCGAGGAGACGAAGAGGCGAGCATTTCTCTTCGAGGTAGCACGTCTTCCGGCGCGCTCGGGGCGCATCCGCGCGGCGCAGGCCTCAGAATCGGCCAGTGAGCAGCGCGCCACGCGGGCTCAGGAGCAGCGTGGCTGCGGGCCTGGCCTCGTCGGCGCGTCCTCGCCCCGACGTCGCGGCGAGGACGATGGTCACGCCGCCCATCACGATCGCCGCGCCGCCGAGCACGTCCGTGACCAGCCCGAGCGTGGCTGTCTTCGAGTGCGCGGCCTCGACGTCTGCCGCGGTGACGCCGCGCGTGGCGAGCTTCTTCTCGGCGTCGCCGTGCGCGCCGAGCGCGAGGATCCCCGTGACGACGGCGCCCGCCGTGAGCGCGCCCGTGGCCGCGAGCGAGATCCAGACGCCGGTACGCGCCGGCGCCGGCGGGGCCATCGCCGGAGGCGGCGCGACCGGCGCGGCGGCGGACGCGAGGGGCTCGGTCGCGACGGCGGCGAGATCGATCGTCACCGAGGTGGTGTCGCCGCCCGCGAGCTCGACGAAGCGCGTCACCGGCGGGAGGGCGCCTTTCTGCACGGTGATCTTGCGGCGACCGGCGCTCACGAGGAGCGGCTCCTTCAGCGGCGCCTGCCCGATCAGGGTGTCGTCGACGAGCACGTCGGCCCCCGCGGTGTTGGTCTTGATCTCGATCTTCGCGACGCGGCCGTTCAGCTTGTCGATGTCGGCCTGGACCTCGGCGCGCCGGCCGGCTTCGATCTCGGCGCCGCCTTCGGCCAGATATTTCTGGAACGAGGTGCGCGCTCCGGCGTAGTCCTGCACCTCGAACTCGGTCTGCCCGATGTTGTAGAGCGCCTTGTAATTGTGGCTCATCTGGTAGGCGCGGCGGAACTCGACGAGGGCGGCGCGATAGTCCCCCTCGCGGAAGAGCGCGACGCCGCGGGTGAAGTGATCGCGCCCCTCGTCGGGCGACTCGGCCTTCGCGCCGGGCGGCGGCGCGGGCTGCGCAGAGGCGGCGCGCGGCGTGAGCGCGAGCGAGACCGCGACGAGACCGGAGAGCAGCGGGGCAAGTTTCATCGGGGATCTCGGCGGGCTTCAGAACGTGTCGTCGATCGGTCGCGGCTTCTTGCGCGGGGGGCCGCCGACCGCGTCGCCGGGCGCCAGCGCGGTCGCGGTCGCGGTCGGCGCCACGCGGGGCGCGTTCGCGGCCGCTCCCGTGGGGATCGGTCGCGCCGCCACCACGGCGGTCGTCGTCGCAGCGCCCGCGACGGCGGCCGGCTTCAGCGCCATTTCCAGGCTCAGATCGCGCTCGAACGTCACGATGCGCTCCTCGTTCGCGAACCCCGGCGCCGAGGCGCGGAGGCGTCGCGTGAGCGGGCTGCGCACCATCGCGCCGCGGAACGGGTTGGTCGCGAGCGCGACGTCGTCGAGGAAGAGCCGCGCCTCGGGCGGCTCGGCCGCGATGGACACGCTCACCGTCGTCTCGGCGATCGCCGTCGCGCTCGCCGCCACGACGACGCTCGCCGCCGCCTGCGGGGTCGCGTCGACGCCCGTGCGCCGCGCCATCCAGAACGTCGCGAGCGCCGCCACGGCCACGACGCCGACCAAGACGAGGCCGCGACCACGCTTCGGATCGGCTTCGATCGCCGAGGCAGGCGCGGACTCGAGCGACCTCACCGTCGAGCTCGGCCGGTCACCTGCGGACGC
>JANYGI010000099.1 GCA_025362495.1 Byssovorax sp.
TCCACGATCCGGTCGACCACGACCGAGCCGTCGCCGCGCACCATTTCGAGCAGGCGCTCGCGCGAGAGGACGATCCCCGGGCGCCGCGTCAGCGCTTCGAGCAAGCGAAACTCGGTCATGGTGACCGCGATGGCCGCGCCGCGATACCGCACCTCGATCCGCTCGGCGAAGAGCTCGAGATCTCCTGTGGTCTGCGGCTTCTCGATCGAGGCCTCGCCCCGCCGCTCCTGCCGTCGCAAGAGGGCCGCGACGCGCGCGAGGAGGACCCGGGTGCTGAAGGGCTTGGCGATGAAGTCGTCGGCCCCGAGCTCCAGCCCCAGGGCCTCGTCGATCTCGTCGTCACGCGAGGTGAGCAGCAAGAGAGGGACGTAGTTCTTCTCCTGGCGGAGCTTGCGGCAGAGCGAGAACCCGTCGATTCCAGGCATGTTGACGTCGGAGATCACCACGTCGGGGCAGCGCTCGCGGATCGCCGCGAGGCCCACGACGCCATCGCGCGCGACCTCGACGCGGTAGCCGGCGTCCTCGAACGGCAGCGAGAGCACGTCGAGGAGCGAGGGATCGTCGTCGATGAGGAGGACTGTCGGCATGGAGCTGCGGCGCCCTCGCGGCTCAGGGAGTTTTCTTGAGCTCGAGGCTCTTCCAGATCTCCTGACCTTCGGGCGCGAGCTTCAGATCGTCGCAGCGCGAGCCGCTCCAGACCTGCTTGCCGCGCTGACAGCCATGCTCGTCCGGGCCGGTCTTGCCCCGGTAATCGTCGAGCGTCGCGTCGTTGATCGGGAGCAGGCCGAGGCGGAGGGGCACCGAGCAGAGCGGGCTTTGCAGGCCGGATTTCTGGGCAGACTTGCAGGCCTCCGCGTTGCCTTCCACCGCGAGGCTCTCGCCGTCACGGACCGAGCTCCCGCCGAGGCTGGCGCTGAAGATCGTGGCCGCCGCCTCGATCGATCTGGACTCGCCCACCATCATCGAGAAGCCGCCGAGGTAGACCCGATTGACCACGTGCGTGGCCCGATCGCAGCCCTGTCCGTGGAGATCGGCCCGGGAATACGGCCGCCCGATCGGGAGGGCCATGACGCCGGCGAGGTCGAAATCGGTGCGCAGCGCGCTCCCGACCTTGAGCTTGGCCCCGAGATCGACGGACTGCAAAGGCAGCTTGGCGCCGAGCTCGACGGCGTCGTGGGCCACGCGGCTCTCGGTCGCCGGGTAGGGCGCGAAGGTATAGGCACCGTCGCCGAGGCAGTTGGACAGGAGCTCGAGCTCGACCTTGCAGCCCTCCGACGAGAAGCGCACGGCGATGACCCCCTGGCTGCGCATCACGGCGAGGTTGGCGCGGGATCCGGCGTCCCAGCCCATCAGATCCGCTTCACCCTTCTTCGCGGTGCAGGCCTGTCCCCACTCGGCGTGGGGGAGCGGGGGCGGCTCGGGCGGCTTCGCCGGATCGCAGGCGGCGAGCGAGAGGAGAGCGGCAATCGCCGCGTGGATTCGAGCGGGGTTCTGGGCAGGCATCGCGGGGATTCCGTGGAAATGAGGGGTCGACTCGGCAGATCGCGCCCGGCCCGCGGGGCTCACGGCGCCGGGCGCTGATTGAGCCGCTGCCGCAGCGCCCTGATAGCGTCTTCCAGGGCTTGGTTGTGCGTGAAGCAGGCTTTGCATGTCGTCTCCAGCACGACCAGCGTGCGGCCGTCGCCGCTCTGCACCGCGCGATCGAGCAGAGCGAGCTTGTCGGCGCAGGGCGCGGCGCGCAGGGCATACGTGATCTGGAGCGCGGGAGTCCCGCGGGCGCTGACATCGCTTTGCGCGAGGAAGGCCTCGGCGCGCGTCGCGGCCTTCGAGCCGCCGCGGGTGCGGACGATCTCGTAGAGCACGTCGATACCGTCGCTGCCGGTGCGGTGCGCGAGCGCCTCGAAGACCCGATCGGCGTCGTCGCCCGCCGCCGAGGCGATCGTCACGGCGAGATCGCGCGCCGCGGTGGCGAGGAGGGGATCGCGGAAGGCCTCGCCGTCGTGCTCGACCAGCGTGAAGAAGGGCTCGATTCCATGCTTGAAATCGTGCGCGGCGAGCGCGTTGCGGAAGAGCGCGCGGGCGACGGGATCCACCGCGGAGGGCGCGGCCACCGGAGGCGCCGCGGCCGCCGCGGGCGCGCTCGTGACCGCCGCAGCCGAGCGCGCCGGCGCGAGCGAAGGGTCGACCATCGCGGGGACGCTGCTGGCGACGGCGACCTCGTGCGGCGCGAGCGCGACCGGGGCCGCGGCTTCGTGCGAAAGCGCTTCCGACGCCGGAGATCGCGACATGCGCAGCGCACCGCCGAAGATCCCGAGGGCGACGACGCCGACCGCGGCGTAGATCAACCGACCGCGACCCGACGCGACGGGAGGGGCGTCGATCGCCGGAGGCGTCGCGACCATCGGGGCGGGCGCGGGCGGCGCGGGCGTGCTGATCGTCACCGGCGACGGCGTGGGCGTCGCCATGATCATCCCCTCGAACATCGCGGCGTCGAGCGCGGCGATCACCTCTTCACCGCCGCGATAGCGGGCATCCGGCGATTTTTCGAGGAGGCGCATCACCACCGCTTCGAGGGCCGGCGGGACCACGACGCCGGGCACGCGGGCCGCGATCGGCATCGGCCGCGTCGCCGCGTGGCGCTTGAAGAGCTCGACCGCGTCGGTGGTGTCGAACGGGTGCTTGCCGCAGAGCATCTCGTAGAGCACGAGGCCCAGCGCGTAGAGATCGGCGCGCGCGTCGATGAGATCCATCCCGAGGGCGACCTCGGGAGCGAGGTAAGCGATGGTGCCGAACACGGCGCCGGTGCCGGTGATCCGCTGCTCGTGCTCCATGTCGTGCCCCTGCGCGACGCTGGCGAGCTGGGCCGTGTCGACCTTGGCGAGGCCGAAGTCGATGAGCTTGACCACGTCGCTCGCGCCCTCGATCACCATCACGTTGCGGGGCGTGACGTCACGGTGAACGATGCCGATCGCGTGCGTCGCGGCGAGCGCGGCCGCGATCTGTTTGCCGATGTCGACGGCGCGCGGGGCGGGCAGCGGCCCGCGCTTGATGATCTCGCGCAGCGTCACGCCGCGAACGAGCTCGAGCACCAGGAAGAACGCGCCGTCGTCGAGCTCGCCGAAGTCGGTCGCGGCGGCGACGTTGGGGTGCTGGATGTGAGCGCCGGCGACGGCCTCGCGCCGGAATCGCGCCACGAGATCGGGCGCGTCCTGCGCGTCGGGGTGGAGGACCTTGATCGCCACCCACTTGCGCATGTGGATGTGCTCGCCCTTGAAGACGACGCCGACGCCGCCCATCGCCAGCACTTCCGTGAGCTTGTAGCGCCCCGACACGACCGAGCCGAGGCGCGCCTCGGCCTTCGCCTTGGCGGCGATCTCGGCGAGGTTGGTCTTCGAAGTCGAGGTCGGGGTGGTGCTGGGCAAGGGGTTCCGGCGGCCGGGGGGAGGCGCTTCCCCTGCAAAGTTAGCCGGCCCGGGGCCGGGCTGTCGAGCGACACCGTGATCACCCGGCCTCGCCGCGTCGGGCGCCGACGGACCGCTTTCTCGTGCTACTCCCTCCCCGCCGTGCCGATTCACTTCCCCGAAGAGCTCCCGATCTCCGCTCGCGTCCGCGATATCGCCGCCGCGATCGATGCCAATCCCGTCGTGATCGTCGCCGGCGAAACCGGCTCCGGGAAGACGACGCAGCTCCCGAAGATCTGCCTGGCCATGGGCCGCGGCCTCGAGGCGCGCATCGGCGTGACGCAGCCGCGCCGCATCGCCGCGACCAGCGTCGCCGCGCGCGTGGCGAAGGAGCTCAACGTCGAGCTCGGCCGCGAGGTCGGCTACCAGATCCGGTTCTCGGACAAGACCACGCCGCAGACCTACGTGAAGTTCATGACGGACGGCATCCTCCTGGCTGAAATCCAGGGCGATCCGCTCCTCCGCGCTTACGACACGATCATCCTCGACGAGGCCCACGAGCGCAGCCTCAACATCGATTTTCTCCTCGGGTTCATGGTGCGGCTGCTCCCGAAGCGGCCCGACCTCCGGGTGATCGTCAGCTCGGCGACGCTCGAAACCGCTCGATTTTCAGCCTTTTTCAACAAGGCGCCGGTGATCCAGGTCTCGGGCCGCACCTACCCGGTCGAGGTGATCTACCGCCCGTCGCAAGGGGAGGAGAT
>JANYGI010000101.1 GCA_025362495.1 Byssovorax sp.
GCGCGTCAGATCGCAAGCTACGACGCGATCGTTCGTAAAACCAATCGAAACGGACCAACGCAGGTCGAGCACTTCAGGCGACGAATGAGTCCGCCGCGCGGTATCATATCGAGTTCAAAAAGTGGCTAACAGCTATGCCCGTGTGCCCCTGGCGTTCAGCGCGCGGCCGTGCGGGCCCACGCGCGAGGTACACGAGATCTTCAGGCGAAGAGGGGACGAGCGTTCGAAGGCGGGCCGAGGCTCACGCCGCTCTGACGGTGACACTCCTGCGCGCGTGAGGCGCCGTCGGGTCCATCCCGGCGACGTTCGCCGATAATCGCGTGCTTCTCGCGTGCGGCTTGCGTTCATTTCGAGCCCGCAGTACCTCGCGCCGATGTCCATCGACGCCCCGGTCGCGGTAGCTCTCCTCCTGGGCATCGTCGGGCTGGGCGCTTGCAAGCCCGACAATGCCACTCCGCCGGACTATCCTGCCGCCGTGGCGGAGGCTCGCAAGGTGGGTATCGAGCTCGATCAGGAGCGGCGCGACGCGCTCGTCAAGGCCGCTGGGACGATCGTCGCGCGGCCGGACCTCGGGCGCTGCCCCGTCGAGGTGAAGCTCCCCGGGCTGCAATACAAGGCGATCATGCCCAACCAGGTGAAGATCACGATGGGCACGGCCAAGCCGTCGCTCGACGTGATCGCGGCGAGCGGGGTCGCGACGAGCAAGGGGCCGACGCTCGGCTACCAGACGATCCGCCTCGAGATCCTCGACGGCGACGCGAGGCGCGGTGAGCCCGGCGTCGTGGCCCGGGCAAACGAGATGGCCACGCGCGACTGGTTCGACGTCGATCTCGTGGTCGTCGTCGACTCGCGCACCGATCCCGAGATCGTCGGCGACGACAGGTTCAAGTCGGGAGAGCTCACCGGGCACGCTTACCTGTGGAGCTACAAAGAGCGCGCGATCCTCTGCACGGCGACGGTGAACGTGGAGAGCTCGGACAAGGTCGACGTCGCCGGCGGCTCGCCCGAGTACCTGCGCGGCGACCTCGACGCTCAGGCGATCTTGCAGGCCAAAGCACGGTTGATGCGCGCCGGACCGCCGATGGAGCTCGGGCCCGCGAGCAGCCCTCCGGCGCCGGCTACGGCGGCGCCCGCACCGAAGAAGCCAGCGAAATGAGCCGCCACGACGAGGGTTCCATGGATCACCACGACCGCCACCCTGTCCTGCTCGTACACGGCATCTGGAAGACGCACGCCACCTTCCGCCGCATGTCGCGTCACCTGACCGAGCGTGGCTTCGACGTCCATGGACTGGACCTCACGCCCAACGACGGTCGCGCCGGGATCGATCTCCTCGCCGGGCAGGTCGCCGCGTACGTGGATGCCACGTTTCCCGCCGGATCGCCGGTTGATCTGCTCGGGTTCAGCATGGGTGGCCTGGTCACGCGCTACTACGTGCAGCGGCTCGGCGGGATCGAGCGGGTGCGGCGCTTCATCACCATCTCGGCGCCTCATCATGGCACGCGCTGGGCGCGCCTGCGCGACCTGCCCGGGTATCTGCACATGCGCCCCGACAGCGCTCTTCTCCGGGATCTGAACAGCGACGTGGGGATGCTGGCGAGGCTCGATTTCACCTCGATCTGGACGCCGCTCGATCTGATGATCTCGCCGCCCGTCAGCTCTCGTTTGCCGGTCGGCGACGAGGTCCTCGTCGCGGCGCCGCTTCATGCGTTGATGCTGGAGGATCCGCGGAGCTTCAAGGCGGTCGCCGCGGCGCTGTCGGCTCCGCTCGGCGCGACGCGCCGCGCCGAGTGAGAGCGCAGAAGATACCATTGCGGTGAGGAGCCCTGCCAGGCGCCTGGATCTCGACAGCGAGGCTCCGAGTCGGCGGCCATCGCCGGATCCAGGAATGTTCGAGCGAGCATGATTAGCGGGAACATGGTCAGCGTCACCGGGGTGGAGATCGACGTGTGCTGTGACGCTCCTGCGAGGCTGTGACGGTTCCGTCATCGCCCTCGCTGCAAGATGACCGGCTCACGCGAGTGGCATGCGGCTAGCAATGGGGGTGCTCGCGACGTCGAGGTCGACAGGAGATCTCGACGAGGCGCGACGGACGGTCGGGTGGGACACGCCGGTGGCTCGAATTCGCTGCTGCTGGCGTCTTTCCATGCCGGGAGGAGCGCTGATGATCCTCCCGCGGAGCCCGCTCGAACGTTGTTTCTCATCAACCCGCGGGGGGTCGTACCGCGCCCGAGCGCGCGGCGGCGGCCCCCGTACCAGGAATGGATACTGCGATGATTCTCAATCGAATGGCTCTTGGTCTCTCTGCTGCGGTGGCGCTCTCCGTGGTCGGCTGTGGCGGCGACGATCCGCTGACGGGTACCTGGAGCAACGACACGTGTCATGGCACCTCGGGGAAGCCTGAAGGGATCGACCATTGCAAGACCTCGCTGACGTTCAAGGACGATCTGACGTTCTCGATCAAGGCCGAGCAGACCTCGATGCCCGCCACGGCGAAGGCTCCCGGCTGCACCACCACGAGCGCGATCACGGGGCAGACGTGGTCCACCGACTCCACGACCTTCACCCTCGAAGGCACCCCGAAGGCGACGCTCGAGCGATCGAGCTGCGTGAACGCGCAAGACGAATTCAAGGCCGCTCTCGCGCCGGACGTGGAGACGCCGAGCGGCGAGGCGAAGTACACGATCGTGAACAAATCGCTCACGATCGAGTCGGGCCCGCTGAAGGGAACGTACACGCGCTGAGGCGCTCTCCGACCGGCCCTGCCGGGCGTGTCAGTCGGCCTCATCGCCGAACAGCACATCCACCGGTAGCTCCGAGCCCGCAGTTTCCGCAGCTGTGGGACGCCGCAACCGGCAGGATGATCCATTCGACGCCACCGGCCATCTGGCCGCCAGCGGGTCGAGCGACCTCGCCGGCCCTTCGACTCAGGGGTTGTGGCCTTGACGCGCCCTGGGGCTCACTCCTTGACGGGTGGAGCGTCCGGCCCCGGCGTCTCCTCGAATTTCACGTGAAGCTCGGGGCCCGATGCCGAGAAGAACGCCTCGTAGAACAGGCCGGGGTTGGTGACGAACGAGACGGTGTGCTCGCCGCCCATCGCCGCGGGCTCGCAGGCGTTCTTGACGTCGCGCGCCGCGTCGACCGCGGCGTTGATCAGGGCACCTGTCAATCCCCCGATCGGGACGTTCAAGCCGGCGGGGGCTTGCGCTTCCGGCGCCACGCGCCGGGCGTGACGCCGGCCCACTGGCGAAACGCGCGGCGGAACGAGCCCTCCGACGCGTAGCCCGTCAGGCGCGAGGCCTTCGCGAGCGTCGCGCCCTCGCGCAGGAGTATCGCCGCCTTCTGCATGCGGAGATGCGTCAGGTAGCCGAGCGGTGGCTCGCCGACGAGCTGGGCGAAGCGCGCCGCGAAGACCGAGCGCGAGAGGCCGACCTCCTCGGCGAGCGAGGCCACAGTCCACGGCGCCTCGGGGCGATGGTGCATGGCGCCGAGCGCCGCTGCGGTGCTCGGATCGCGGAGGGCGCGGAGAAAGCCGCCGCCCTCGTCGGGGACGCGCGCCAGATACGCGCGGAGGATCTGGATGAAGATGACGTCCGCCATCCGGAGAAGGACGATCTCGGAGCCGGGCCGATCCGTCTCGATCTCGCGGGTGATGAACTGGATGTTCTCGAGGAACGACGGCCCCTCCTGCTCCGATTCGGGCGTCATCCGGATGACCGGCGGCAGCACCGCGAGGATCTGCCGCGCGAGCGGATCGTCGAGCACGAAGCAGGCGGTGACGAAGCTCGTCTCCGCGCCCCTCGCCCCGACTTCGAGCTGCATCACGGCGCTGCGTGAGTCGCACTGCGCGACGTCACGCGAAACTCGCGGGCCCAGTGCTCACGCTTGAGCTCCTCGACGGGCGCGCGATCTCGACGGGCGAAGGCGCGAAGGTCAGCGGGATCCATGACGCCCGCGAGCATAGCGCACCTTCGCGGCGCGTCCGCCCCTCCCAGGGTTCGCCGGCGAACATTTTCCTTTCGCTCGTGACAGAAGGTGCGTTAGCTCTGGTGCTGCGCATGGGGGAGAGCCGAGCGAGTCGCGGGCGGGATCGGGGAGCACGCGAGTGCGTCTCCTCGACGGCGCTGGAGGCGGCTGGCAACCAGGATTGGCGACTCCCGTCCATGAGCCCATGAACAGGAGATCACCGAATGGCCAAGACGACGACCGCTGCTGCCGCGACCAACGATTCGACCTTCGATGTCACCCGGGAGACGCTCGAAGACACGCCGTCACGCGTCCTCCCCTTTCTTCGCGCCGTCGGCACCTCGGTCCCGATCCGTAGCATTCTTCGCGCGCATGGCTTCACCGACGCCGAGCAGAAGCTCGGGTGGACTCTGCTTCACGCGGTCTCCGGCTTCACCGAGGACGCGAAGGCCGAGACGGTGGACGTCAAGGTGCGTGACGCCATCAACACCCTCGACGCCTGGGACGAGGATGGCTTTCGCATCGTGCGCGCCGCGCTGACCCGGCTCCACCCGGCGCAAGCCACGTTCGTGCTCGCGGGCATCGGCCCTTCGGTGGGCGCGGGCGCGGTGGTGGGCGTGAAGACGCTGCTCCAGCGGCTCGATGCGCTGGAGAAGAGCCCGGAGCGCAAGGCCACGCGCAAGGAGGATCAAGCCGCGCTGGAGACGCTGGCGGCGCGCGGGATCACCGCCAAGGAGCGGGCGCGCCTCGCCGAGCTTCTTCATGTTGCGCAGTCGGCGACCGAGATCGAGGCGCCGGACGAGGTGGGCAAGGCCGCGCGGGAAGAGACCTATGTGAAGGCCCTTGGCGCCCTCCGCGTCTGGTACGTCGACTGGTCGGAGATGGCGCGCTCCGTCGTCAAGCGGCGGGACTATCTGATCCGGCTCGGCCTCGCCAAGCGGAAGGCCGCGAAGAAGCCCGCGGGCTGAAGGGCGCATCGCGCAGGGTTCCGGCCGCGCGCTCGTTGCTCGCGGCCGGACTTGCGCCCGACCCCTCTCCTGGGCCACGCTCCGGCCATGAGCCCGCCTTCCGAGAAGCCGCGCCGCGCGACGTATGCTGATCTCGAAGCGGTGCCGGAAATCAAGATAGCCGAGCTGATCGGCGGCGAGCTCTACACAATATCTCGCCTCCTGCCGAGAGACTCTCTGGCCGCCTCGGGGCTGAGCCGCATGATCGGCCACCCGCTCCATTTTGACCGCGCCGGCCCGGGCGGCTGGTGGATCCTGAACCAGGTCGAGGTCCACTTTCCCGATCCAACCGAGCCCGGCGCGATTGACGCCCTGGTTCCGAACATCGCCGGATGGCGCCGCGAGCGGATGCCCCGGATCCCCGACGTCGCCGCGATGACACTCGCTCCGGACTGGATCTGCGAGGTGGTGACGCCGGCGACAGAGCACCTCGACCGCGAAGTGAAGATGCCAGTCTACGCTCGTGAGGGCGTGCGCCACGCGTGGCTTCTCGATCCGGTCACGCGGATGCTGGAGGTCTACACGCTCGATCCGGCGGGGCGCTGGAGCACGCCGGTACGCTACGGCGGCGGCGACACCGTGCGCGCGATCCCCTTCGACGCTGTCGAGCTCGATCTCTCGGACATCTGGGACTGACAAAGCCTCGGGCGCCCCGCCGCAGTCCCGGGCGCCGTCGCGACGGCCTCCGGCGCGGCGTTGAACCCTTCCGACGCGCCGCCGGAGCTTCGGCGTCCATCGCGAAGGCCTCCGGCGCGCTCGGGAGCTTCCGAAACCCGCGACGGAAGCCACTTTCGCGTGCCCGAGGCCTTCGCGGCCGCGGCGGAGGGCATTTTTGCCGCGCCGGAAGCGATATTTTCGCGCCCGAGGCCATCCGCGACGCGTCGGAAGCTCCACGAGCGCGTCGGAAGCTCCACGTGGGTCGAAACCGCGGGCGCCGCGCGCTACGGCGTGCTGGGCTTCGCCGGTCGGCCCCGCTTGATCACCGGTCGCTCGACCTCCTCGAACAGCGCGCCCGGCTTCACCTTCAGGACATCCGCAATGTTGATCATGACCGTGATGCTCGGGTTCCCGCGCGCGGCCTCGATTCGCTGGAGCGAGCGCAGCTCGATCCCGACCGCCTCGGCGAGCGCTTCCTGGGTCAACCCGCGCTCGAGCCGGAGCCGCCGCACATTCCAGGAGAAGTACTCCAGCACCTCGTGGACCCGCCGGCTGTTCACCCACGACGAGGTATCCTGCGCGGTTCCATAGAATAACGATACCGGTATCGCTTTACGTTGACGCACGTGTCCGGGCGCCTGTAGGCTCGGCTTCGAAACAAGTGCGGATCGCGGGAGTTGGCGCTCCCCGATCCGCGTGGCCGCAACCTCACAAGACGAGGTCTCGACATGAATCAGGTACAACGTCCCGCGAACGGCGGGCAAGTGGACGGGCCTCCGGGCAAGGCGATGTCGCTGCGCTGGAGCGATGTCGCGGAAGCTCGACGGTGGCTGTACGCCCTCCGCGAGCAAACCCTGGACGCCATTGCGACTGGGGAAGACGCGACGCGGGCGCCGCAACGTCGAGCCGTGCGACCTCGTGTTCGGCGAGCGCGACCTGCTCCCTCCTGTGCTCGTCGAGATCGCCGGCCGGCATCTGACTACGCGACAGAGCTTGTCTTCCGCATCGTCATCACCGATTGTGCGGGAGAGTCAGAGTAGTTGTCGCTGATCAAGAACGTTCGTCGATGGTCCGCAGGAAGCGAACAACGCTACGGCGTGGGACGAGGTACGGCTCACTGACATCGGCGTGGCTTCAAGATCGGATCGAACGAAACCTTGCTCCTCGGAAAGACTTGAAGCGACGCGGCCCACGATGGCCTCTCTCGTGAAGTGGCCAACGCGCTCTTCGAGGCCGAATGTGAGGTTCGACGCACGATCGTGTCTCGGACCTTTCAAGGCATGGTCCTCCGCACGTCGGAGCTTCTGACCGAGGTCGACTCCCTGTACGTGCACTTCTCCGGCATCAAGAATGACGACCGGCGGCGCCGTGCCACGAGGCCGAGTGCGACTCCTCCAGCAGTTTCTTGAGCTTCTCGACGTCCACCGGCTTGGCCAGGTGCCGGTTGAACCCCGCGTCGGTGGCGCGCTTGCGGTCCTCGGGCTGCGCGTAGCCAGTCAGGGCGATCAGGTACGCGCCCTCTAGCGCCGCGTCCCGCCGGATCGCGTGCGCGACCTCGTAGCCGTTCATCTGCGGCAGGCCGATGTCGCAGAGCACCGCCTCGGGCCGGAAGTCGCGCGCCAGCGCGAGCCCCGTCGAGCCGTCGTGGGCGATCCGCACTTCGTGGCCGTCGAGCGCCAGCGCCTCCTGCAACATCTCCGCGGCGTCGACGTTGTCCTCGATCACCAGGATGCGCCGGGGCGCCGCCGATGGGTTCGGGAGCGCCGGTGTGGCCTCCGGCCGCGCCGGCTCGACGCTCTCGAGCCGGAGCCAGAACGTGGATCCGTGAGCGAGCCCCGGGCTCTCGGCCTCGACCGAGCCGCCGTGCAGCTCCACGAACCCTTTCACCATGGCGAGGCCGAGGCCCAGGCCGCCTCTGGCCCGGTCGAGCGCCTGGGGACCCTGGACGAACGCCTCGAAGACGTGGGCGAGCGTCTCCGGCGACATGCCCTCTCCCGTGTCGCGCACCGAGAGCACGGCGTCCTGCGCCTCGCGCATCAGAGCGACGTCGACCCGGCCGCCACGGCTGGTGAACTTCGCGGCGTTCCCCAGCAGGTTGCCGAGCACCTGAACCAGGCGCTCGGGATCGGCGTCGACCCACGGCGACTCGGGCGCGAAGGACGCCGCGAGCTCGACCCCGAGCGACTCGAACGTCGGCCGGTAGTCGTCGAGCGTGCCGCGGACGAGCTCGCCGAGATCCAGGACTTTGCGCTGGAGCAGGATCTTGCCCCGCGCGATGCGCGTCACGTCGACGAGGTCGTCGACGAGGCGCGTGAGGTGGCCGATCTGCCGCCCCATCACCGCCAGCGGCCTCTTCGCCGCCTCGGCGTCCAGCCCGCCTCGCGCGAGCAGGAACAGGCTGGTGCGGATGGGGGCCAGCGGGTTCCTGAGCTCGTGGGACAGCATCGCCAGGAAGTCATCCTTGCGCTGGCTCTCGTCGTGCAGCACGCGCTCCGCCCGCTTCCGCAGGCTCACGTCCTCGACGCTGAGCAGCACGGAGGGCCGCAAGCCGTCGCGGAGCACGGCCGTCACCCGGACGTCGCACTTCCGGTTCCCGCCCGTGAGGAGGATCAGGTCGCAGGACATGTTCCTCCTGTCCTCCGGATCCGCGGTGAGCACACCAGCGCAAAAAACGTCGAAGCCGGCCCGCGCCGGCCCGAGGAGGTACTCCGAGAAGCGCCGGCCGACGAGGTGCGCGCGCGCGACGCCGAGCAGGCGAGCGGCGGCGTGGTTCGCCTCCTCGATCGTCTGGTCGGCCGCGAGCACGAGGTAGCCCGTGGGAGCGAACTCGAAGAGGTCGGCGTAGCGCCTGCGCTCCAGCTCGACCTCGTGCCGCGACAGCTTGAGCTCCTCGTTCTGCATTTCGAGCTCGATCTGATGCACCTCCAGGTCGTGGAGGAGCCGCTGCTGGATCGCCCCACCTTCATCCAGTATGCGGCGTTGGCGCGCATTGATGCGCGCTACCACCCGCTCGCGCAACCGAGCGCTGGCGCCCGCGGCTTGCTGCTTTTTCAATGCCTTGCCCTCATTTGCTGGGGGAGCCGTGCGCCTCCGTGGTGGCGGCGCTCCGGTCAACGGGCTGAAAAAAGACCGAGATGCCCGTCGCATGAGGATAGAGGCGGATGGCGTACCAATCCCGGAACGAGCCCCGCTCGAGCTGCGCCTCGAACGTCTCGGGCCGCCGCGCCGCGATCGCCTCGCGGCATCGCTCCTCGAAGACGGTGCCGGTGGCCCCCGGATAGACTTCCAGGAGCGGGCGCCCGAGCAGCGCGTCGCGCCCGCGGTCGAGCAGCCTCTCCGCGGCGCGGTTCACGAACGTGATCGCCAGCGTTTCGTCGAGCGCGACGAAGGCGTCGCTCACCCCCTCGAGGATGCCGGCGAGCCGCGCGGCGGCTTCCTCACGGTTGCCCGCGGCCCTCTTCAGCTCGTCGACGTCGGTGAAGGTCCCGTACCACTTCACGACCGCGTCCTGCTCGTCGCGGATCGGCACGGAGGCCGCCTTGAACCAGCGGTAGTCGCCGCCGCTGCTGCGGACCCGTACCTGGCTCGCGAACGGAGTCTGCTTCTCGACCGCGACGTCCCACGCGTCGCGGACGCGCTCGCGGTCGTCGCGGTGGACCCGATCGAGCCAGCCGTAGCCAAGCTGCGGGCCCTCGGCGATCCCGGTGTAGGCGACCCATTGCTGGTTGAGGTAGTCGCAGCTCCCGTCGGGGCGGCAGCCCCAGACCAGGTTGGGCAGCGAGTCGGCCATCTGCCTGGCCTGGCTTGCCTGCTCCCTCACGGTATCGCCGAGCTGCATCGCGGACGTCGCGTCGGTGAAGGTCAGGACGACGCCGTCGATCATGTTCTCCAGCGTGCGGTACGGCATGATGCGCACGCTGAACCAGCGCCCGTCCCCCGTGGAGACTTGCTTCTCCTTGAAGACGAGCGTGCGCAGGACCTCGCGTGCGTCGTCGGCGAGGCCCGGGTAGGCGAGGTCGGTGGTGATGTCCGTGATCCGCCGCCCCGCGTCGCCGGGGATGAGCTTGAAGAGCTTTGCCGTCGGGGTCGTGAAGCGTCGCACCTGGAGCGCGTCGTCGAGGAACAGCGTCGCGATGTCGGTGCTGTTCAGCAGATTCTTCATGTCGTTGCTGGAGCGCGATAGCTCGTCGACCTTGGACTGGAGCTCGTGGTTCACCGTCTGGAGCTCCTCGTTCATCGACTGCATCTCCTCTTTCGAGGTGGTCAGCTCCTCGTTGCTCGACTGGAGCTCCTCGTTCGTCGACTGGAGCTCCTCGTTCGTCGACTTCAGCTCTTCCTGGGAGGTCTGCATTTCTTCGCGCGAGGTCGCCACCTCCTCGCGCGCGCGCTGGAGGGCCTCCTCGATCTGCGTGACTCGGGCGTTCGCGCGCGTCCGGTGCCCCACCGGGGTCGGAGGCTCCAGAGGAGTCTCGACGTCCTGGATCACGATGATGACCGTCCCGCGCAGCTCGCGGACGTCGTTGACCGGTTGCACGGTCAAGTCGACGACTTGCGTGCTTCCGTTCGTCCCCACCTTCACTCCCCGGCTGACGACGGCCCGCTCCTGCTGCACGGCCGTTGCGAAGGCACTCGAGAGCTCGAAACGGAGCCCGTCACGGGCCATGGCAAAGATGTTGAGGTTGGCCCTCCCGACGGAGGGCTCGAGGTATTTGCCGGTCCGCCCGCTGATGTAAAGGATATCGCCTCGCGGGGTGGTGAGCACGACGGCAGGCGAGAAGCGCTGCGCGATCAGACGATCGACCAGCACCTGGAGCTGCTGCGCGGGCAGCTTCCCGTGGTCGATGCTCTCGGGTCGCCCCGTCTTGAAGACGGCGCTCAGGCCGGGCGAAGTGAACGAAGACGGCAAATCCAGCGGGGAGGCGATGGTCGCCTCGGTCCGCCGGTAAAGGCGCGTCCGGCCGTCGAGGGGAGTGAAATGCGACGTGAACGACCCCACCGTCTCGGCGCTCCCGAGGAAGAGGACGCCTCCGCGGTTCAGAGCATAGTGGAAGAGCGGGATGAGCTTCTTCTGGATCTCGGAGGACAGGTAGATGAGGAGGTTGCGGCACGCCAGGATGTCGAGCCTGGTGAACGGCGGGTCCATGATGATGTTCTGCGGCGCGAACACCACGGACTCGCGGATCTCCTTGTTGACGCGGAAGCCGCGGTCGTCCTGCACGAAGAATCGGCGCAGGCGCTCGGGCGAGACGTCGGCCGCGATGTTCGGCGGATAGATGCCCTGGCGCGCGCGCTCGATCGCTTGCTTGTCGAGGTCGGTCGCGAAGATCTGGAGCGTCGGGGGCCGAGGCGCGTTGATGAGATCGATCACCTCTTTGAACGCGATGGCCAGAGAAAAGGCCTCTTCGCCCGTCGAGCAGCCGGGCACCCAGGCCCGCAGCGTGCCCCCCTCGCGCCCCCGGATGAGGTCGGGCAGGACCGCGTTCTGGAGATGATCCCACGCGTACGTGTCGCGGAAGAAGCTCGTGACGCCGATGAGCAGCTCCTTGAAGAGCAGGTCGACTTCGTGCGGGTTCTCGCGGAGGAAGCGGACATAGGTCGCTATCCGGTCAATCTGATGCAGGCTCATGCGCCGCTCGATCCGGCGGTAGACAGTGCTCCTTTTGTAAACGGAGAAGTCGTTGCCGGTCTGGACGCGGAGGAGGATGAAGATTTTGTCGAGCCCGCTCTGTTGCTTGTCCTCGAGCGCCGAGCCGAGCTTGGTGGTGTAAGGCGCGTGCCGGTGGTAGGTGGAGATCCGCTCGGCGAGCTCGTCGGCCGGAGCGACCACATCGGCGAGCCCCATGTCGATAGCGCTGCGCGGCATGCTGTCGAACTTCGCCGAATCGAGCGACTGGACGAAGGCGGCCCCGGCCTTCTCCTTGATGGCGCGCAGGCCAAGGGTGCCATCCGAGCCCATGCCGGAGAGCACGACGCCGATGGCGCGCTCCTGCTGGTCCTCGGCGAGCGAACGGAAGAAGAAATCGATGGGGAGGTTGAGTCCGCGCGGCAACGCCTGCGGCAAGAGGTGCAGCGTGCCGTGCAGGATCGAGAGATCCTTGCTCGGCGGGATCACGTAGACGCAATCGGCCTCGACCTTCTGGCCGTCCGTGGCCTGGGAGACCGGCATCGACGTGCATCGCTGGAGGAGCTCCACCATCGCGCCCTTGTGCGTCGGGTTGAGGTGCTGGATGACGACGAACGCCATACCGCACCGCGGCGGTACGCTTCGCAGGAACTGCTCGAGGGCTTCGAGCCCGCCCGCCGAAGCGCCGATGCCGACGACGGGGAAGCCCATCTCGCCGCGGCGCTCCACCTCGGAGTAGGGCTGCTCTCGCGCGGGCGCCACGACGTCGCTCGGGCTCTCCGCCTGGTTGTCACCCGGCGTTCGACCCGTGTCGAGCGCTTGTGCCTCGCCCGGCGCCTGGACCTTTTCGGGACCTTGCGCCTCACCCCGCGCTTGGGTCTTGCCCGGCTTCTCGCCGTCGCCGGTGGAGGGCGCCAGGGTCGCGCGCGCCTCTGCTCCGGGCGCGCGGGAGCGCTTCTTCATGGATTTCGCGCCCCGCTTCGGCGGCGACGGGAGATTGGCCTTGCCTGTCATTCTGAGCGCCTCGAGCGTGGTTTGAGCGGGGTCAGGCGGCATCCGCGCCCGGCGGCGGGAAGCTTTGCAAGTGTGCGAGGCCTGACGCAAGCTCCAACACGTGCGCTCCTCCCTCGGGGCCGTGCGTCGCCGAGAACCTGCTTCGTGGGCGTGGGCCTCCTCCGGTGATTGACCTTCGAGACCGAGCGCGCTAGCCGCTTTCACTCGGCTGCGTGCCGCCCTATGAAAGATGGAGCCGCTCTTCATGCAGCCCCTGCGCCTCTCCGGCCGGGCGCACCCTACAGCGGAGGAAACCTTGCACCACGCCGAGATGCTCGCCGTTCCCGATCTGGACGCCAGCCAGGGCGAACGGATGACCGCCGTTGTTTGCCCTTCGTGCCCCGGGGTGCTCGCCGTCGTCGCCACTGTCGGGAACAAACCCTCGTTCCGCTGCCGCATCGGGCACATGATCGGAGCCAATCAGCTCCTGGAGATGAAGGAGGTGCGTCTCGAGGATCACCTCTGGGCCGCGGTCACCGCGTGCGAGGAGTTCGCCGCGCTCCTGCGCGATCTCCAGGCCTTCCCGGAGCGCCAGCGGGCGCTCCTCGAGCAGGCGCTGGAGATCCGGGCGCTGATCGAACGTGCCGAGCCCATCCAGTGGCCCGCGACTACCGACGAGGCGTCGCGTTCGGCCGTTGACGGCCCGGAGAAGACATGAAGATCAATGCCGCGGGCGTCCGGCGGGACGTGATCGTGATCGGTGCGTCCGCAGGAGGCTTCGAGGCAATCCGGGGCGTCGTCTCTCTTTTTCCGAAGGACATGCCCGCGATCGTGGGTGTCGTGCTGCACCGGGCTCCGTTCTTCAAGAGCGAGTTCGACCAGATCATGCAGCGCTGGTCACCGATGTCGGTGGTCGAGCCGACCGGGCCGACTCCGCTGGATCGGGGGACGATTTACCTCGCGCCGCCCGATCGTCACATGCGCTTCATGGGTAGCAGCCTGTTCCTCGATCGTGGTCCGAAGGAGCACTTCACGCGGCCCGCGGTCGACGCGCTGTTCATGTCGGCCGCCGAGGCGTTCGGGCCGCGCGTCGTGGGCGTCGTGCTCTCGGGGAACGGCTCGGATGGGCTGCTGGGCTGCCTGGCGATCAAGGCGGCCGGCGGGCTCGTGCTCGTACAGAACCCCGCGGAGGCGGAGTGCACGTCGATGCCAGTCGCGGCTCTCCGTCAAGACCATGTCGACGCGCACCTCGACGTCAAGGAGATGGCCGACGTGCTCGGCCGCCTCGCTCTGGGAGCTACGGTCGAGCTGCCGAACGACCATGGCAAGTGAGCTGCTCGAGGCTCTCCTGCACAATCGGTGATGACGATGCGGAAGACAAGCTCTGCCGCGTAGCTACATGTGGATACCCCGGAAGATCATGAATGTGGAGCATGGCTGTGTGCGTCCGACATCTCCCCGGACCCAAATCACCGGCCAAGAATGTCAATCGACACGTAGGTTCATGGAATAAGCGGGATTTTCTTCTGTTTGGGAATCGCCAAACGCCCACCCAGGAGGACTCTCTGAGCCTCAGCCGATTCGGTGGACGGTCGGACCGAGCTGCGAATACGACGACCCATGCTCTCGAGTCGGCCGCGCTCCCCGAACTCGATGCTTTCACCGACGTGGAAGCGCGCCCTTCCTCGGGCGAGCTGCGGTGCCGCGGAAGGAGAGTGCGCTGCATGGTTGCCAGGGCTCTCGGCCTCGATCTCGACGACTTCGGCGCGGCCGGGTTCGTGGCAGCGGCGCCCACCGCACCCAGGCCAACTCGCAACCGCAGCGGACGCATCTCGGGAGGCGCGCATGGAAGAGCGCCCGGGGAGCGGGCGTAGAACGCGGCGGCGACAGCGTGCTCGGCGATGGCATCGCCGCGGAAGCGTGATCCGTCACCCGAGCGCGCAGCCGCATGCGGTCGGCGCGCTGGCGGTCGCGATGGTCAAGCCGGCCCGCCTCGCTGCGCTCATGCCGCATTCTCGCTGTTCGTGCGCCGACGACACGGGCCGCCGCGGCAAGCGTCCCCGCAGTACGCCTGGCCTCGGTAGTCCTCGCGGCACACGAAGAACGGCTTGCACTACGGACGCGCAGTGCGCCGTCCTCGACTCCACGCTCGTCGGCGCGGAGGCCTGTTGCCCCGGTTGCACGTGGCATGCGGGAGAGAAGCTCTCGGTCGCCGCGTTCAAGGCCGCTTGCGAGGCCACGCCGGCGCCGATGTGTCCGCCGGTCGGCTGCGCGATGGCCGTCGTGACCCCGGCGTGCGTCGCCGGGACGTGCGTCGCGAAGTAGCGCGCGTCAGCCCGAGGCGAGCCTGGCCTTCACGGCGGCGATGGCGGCGCGCTCTTCGGGGAAGCCGGCCTCGCCGAGCATCCAGCGGAGGAAGCCCGGGTGGTCCTTCGAGGCGACGAGGTGATCGTTCACCAGGACGTCGAACTGGTCGCTCGATCCCGCTTCCATCTCGACCTTGACACCCAGCTCTTTTTCGAGACCGGCGGCGAGGCTCGCGGCGCGACAGCGGTAACCGCACGCCTGGCTGTAGAGGATCTTGACGCTCACATTTCCTCGGCTCGAAGGAGTGTACCAAAGGTCGGGCCGCGGGCCCACCTGGCCGATGCGAGCTCTGTTCCCTACGACCCGCCGCGGGCGCTCGCTTGCCCCCGCTTGCGACGTTGCCGCCATGCGGCGCACGTCGTATAGCCGCGCGCCCAGGAGCCAAGAACGAAGATGATCGACGTGGTCATGCCCCAGCTCGGAGAGAGCGTCGCCGAGGGCACCGTGACGAAATGGCTGGTGCGTGAGGGCGAGTACGTCAAGCGCGACCAGACTTTGCTGCAAGTCGCGACTGACAAGGCCGACACCGAGATCCCGTCGCCCGCGGACGGCGTGGTGACGACCCTCGCCGTGGCCGAAGGGACGGTCGTCGCCAAGCAAGGACTTCTCTGTAGAATCGACGAAACGGCTCAAAAACCCGAGGGACAGCCCGAAGCGAAGGCGCCGAGCAAGGCGCCCGAGGCCCGCGCCGCGACGACCAACGGCGAGACGGCCCACGCGACCGCCGCCGCTCACCCGTCGGTCGCTCCCGCGGCTCCGCTGACGTCGCCGTCGACGCGCAAGCTCGCGCACGAGATGGGCGTGGACATCAACCGCGTGCAGCCGACCGGCGAGCGCGGCCGCGTCACGCGCGACGACCTCGTGCGCGCCGTCGGCCAGACGAGCTCGCCTGTCGCGCAGAGCGAGCCGAAGGCGCCCGCGGCGACGCCCGCGACCGTCGAGCTCTCGCAGCTCATCCAGGCCGGCGGCGGGTTCGTCCCGCCGATCCCCGGCGTGGGCTACGGCGCCTACAAGGTGCCGGCGTACGTGCAGAAGGCGGGCGACGAGGTGATCCCGTTCAACCGCCGCCGCCGGATCACCGCCGACCACATGGTCTATTCGAAGGCCACGTCGCCGCACGTGGTCACGGTGGCCGAGGTCGACATCCACGCGACGAACAAGCTGCGCGAGGAGCACAAGGACCGCTTCAAGAAGTCCGGCGTGCCGCTGACGTTCCTCTCGTTCATCTGCGCCGCGACGGTGAAGGCGCTGCGCGAGCACCCGCAGGTGAACGCCCGCGTGCTCGACAACTCGTACGCGATCCTCCGCGACGTGAACCTCGGCGTCGCCGTCGACACCACCGGCGGCCTGATCGTGCCGAGCATCAAGAACGCCGATCGCCTCTCGCTCCGCGGCATGGCGCAGAGCATCGACGAGCTCGCCGGCCGGGCGCGCTCGGGCAAGATTACCGCGGACGATCTCGCCGGCACGACGTTCACGGTGTCGAACCCGGGCCTGAAGGGGAACCTCTTCGGCGGCGCGATCATCTCGCAGCCGAACGCGGGGATCCTTCGCATGGGCGAGATCAAGAAGCGCGTCGTCGTCGTCACCCAGAACGGCGAGGACTCGATCGCCATCCATCCCGTGATGTACATCGCGTTCTCGTACGACCACCGGATCATCGACGGCGTGCTCGCAAACTCCTTCCTCTGGCGCGTCGGGGACATCCTGAGCCGCGCCGAATTCGAGGTGGCCTGATGAACACGAATCCGCACCCGGGCATGGCCCGCCTCGCCGAGACCGATCCCGAGATCGCGGCGCTGATCACCGCCGAAGAGCGCTACGAGAACGACACGATCCGCCTGATCGCCAGCGAGAACTACACCTCGCGCGCGGTGCTCGAGGCGACGGGCTCGGTGCTCACGAACAAGTACTCCGAGGGGTACGCGCACAAGCGGTACTACGAGGGCCAGAAGCAGATCGACCAGGTCGAAGAGCTGGCGATCAGCCGCATGAAGGCCATCTTCGGCGCCGAGCACGTCAACGTGCAGCCCTACTCGGGCAGCCCCGCGAACCTCGCGGTGTACCTGGCCTTCGTGAAGCCGGGCGAGACGATCATGGGCCTGGGCCTCCCCGCGGGCGGGCACTTGACCCACGGCTGGAATGTGTCCATCACCGGGAAATTCTTCAAGAGCGTCGCGTACGGCGTGCGCGAGAGCGATCACCGGATCGACATGGATCAGGTGCGCGCGCTGGCGAAGGAGCATCAGCCGAAGCTGATCTGGTGCGGCACGACGGCGTACCCGCGCACGGTCGATTTCGCGGCGTTCCGATCGATCGCCGACGAGGTCGGGGCGGTGCTCGCGGCCGACATCGCGCACATCGCGGGCCTCGTCGCCGGTGGCGCGCACCCGTCGCCGATCGGCATCGCCGACGTGGTGACGATGACCACGCACAAGACCTTCCGCGGCCCGCGCGGCGCGGCGATCATGTGCAAGGCGCAGCATGCGTCGGCGATCGATCGCGCGGTGTTCCCCGGCCTGCAGGGCGGCCCGCACAACGGGACGACGGCGGCCATCGCGGTCGCCGCGAAGGAGGCGATGGCGCCCTCGTTCAAGGACTACGCACACGGCGTGGTGGCGAACGCGAAGGTGCTGGCCAAAGCGCTCGAGGAGAAGGGCTTCCGCCTGATCACCGGCGGGACCGACAATCACCTCTTGCTGATCGATCTGACGCCGAAGGGCATCGCCGGGAAGCCGTACGCGCAGGCGCTGGAGAAGGCCGGGATCGTGGCCAACTACAACTCGATCCCGTTCGATCCGCGGAAACCCTTCGATCCCTCTGGCGTGCGCCTCGGGACGCCGTCGGTGACGTCGCGCAACATGGGCGCAGCCGAGATGGTGAAGATCGCCGAGTGGATGGACCAGGTGGCGCAGCACGCCGGCGACGAGGCGAAGCTCGCCAGCATCGCGGCCGACGTGAAGGCCCTTTGCGGGCAGTTCCCGGCGCCGGGGATCGCGCAGTAACCGCGGCTTCGAGCGGCAGGAATGAATGAGGCGGGCTGCCCTTTCCAGGGCGCCCGCCTCATTCGTTTGAGAAGTGACGAGTCCGGCTCTACGGACGTGACGCGATCACTTCGAGTAGAGCTGACTGGCAATCACGCCCTGGCCGCGAGTGGCCTTGACGACGTACTTGGCGTTGATGCCGAAGGGGAAGCTCCACTTGTAGCAATTGCCGCGGCCGCCGAGCGAGGCGCTGGAGCCGGTGCCCTGGTCCTGGGCGAGGACGCCCGAGGCCTGCGGGATCGGGGTGACGGCGACGATGGAGATGTCGACCTCCTGCACGCCGGCGCCCACGGCGAGGACGCTGTAGCACTTGTTGGGCAGCATCTGGAACGGCTGCTCCAGCGTCTGGCCCTCTTTGAACTGACCGGCTGCGACCTGGCCCTCACGCGCCATTCCGGGGGCCTCTTGCTGCGAGAAGGCCATGAGCGGCACCGTGGCGACGCTGGCGAAGTTCGGATCGATCGCCGTGGCCGCGCCGGAGGAGGGCTGTCCCCCGGGAGCCGGCGTGGCGCCGGGCGTGGTGGGCATCCCCGGGATCGGGAAGGGCCACTGGAAGCCGCCGGGCGCCGCCGGCGCGGGCTGCTGCGCGTTGGGATCGGTGCCGGGCGTCGTCGGCGCGGGCTGCTGCGGGAACGACGGGTTGGTCGGCGCGGGCTGCTGGTACGTGGGCGCGGGCTGCTGGTAGCCGGGCTGCTGCGGATACCCGGGCTGCTGCTGATACCCAGGCTGCTGCGGATAGCCGGGCTGCTGCTGATAGCCGGGCTGCTGGCCGGCCGGGTACGTCCCAGGGGTGGCGGACCCCTGAGTGGAGTCGCGTCCGCCCATGCAACCGGCGGAGAACGAGGACGCGAGGATCAGGGCACACGTGAGGGCGGCGCGGGAGCCAACGATGGGGAGCAAGGCAACCTCCTGGGGAGTTGAAGCCTCCGTCCTCTCCCATCGCGGCCCCCCGGGCGCAACAGCGCAGGAAGGCGGGAAGGGTGAGTCGGGGTGGGCAGCGGTTCCTCGGTCTTTGACGCGCAGGGGTCGGGACTCATCGATTCGAGCACCATTTCGCCGCGATCATGCCGTTGAAGTGTGAGCAGAGGCGCTCGGCGGGCTACTTCTTCTTCCTGTAGACCTGCGCGGCGACGGGGCCGGCGCCGGCTTTGGACTTCACGATCAGCTTGACCTGCGCCGGGATCGGCCACGGCCAGACGTAGCAGTTGCCCTTCGAGGCCATCGCGCCCTTCTCGCCCGTCTCGGTGTCGACGAGGAGCGGGCGCTGGGCCATCGCCGCGAGGTTGGGCGCGAGGGCCATGCCGCCCGAGAGATCGATCTCGAGGGACATGTCGACCTCGGTCACCGGCGGGAGCGACTGCGCGAGGAAGGTGTAGCAGTAGCCCTGCTCGAGCAGGAACATCGGCCCGTTGACGGGCTGCGCCTCGGGGACGACGCCGCAGAGGGGCGCGCCATCCGGCTTCATCCCCGGGGCTTCGGTGGTGGCGCGACCCTGGAGCGTCGTCGTCATGGCGAGGGTCTGGACCGGATCGCACGGCCCGGTGGCAGCCGCGGGCGGGCCAGCGTCGACCACGGGCGGCGGCGGAGGCGGCGGGCCGGCATCGACGGTGGGCTCGGGCGCGAACTTCGGTGCGGAGCCGCATCCGGACGCGATGACCGAGAGCGCCGCTACGGGCGCGAGCACGCCGACCAACCACCACTTGCCCATCGTCATACAAAGCCTCCCACGCGCGTCAGTGTTCGCGGCCGACGGAACGGCAGCGCCCGCCGTTCTACTACACTCCTCGAAACAAAACGCGAACGGCCACGTTTCCGTGGCCGTTCGCCGTCAGCACGATCGGAAGGACGGCGCAGTCGCCGCACCTCTCAATCGACAGACCTCACGCGAGGGCGTCTTTGATCGCCTTGATCGGGCGGGCGCGGACGGCCTTGCTCGCCGGCTTCGCGGCGAACGTCATCGGCTGCTTGGTGAAGGGGTTTGTGCCCTGGCGCGCCTTGGTGGCGGGCTTCTTCACGACGCGGAACTTCGCGAAGCCGGGGAGCGTGAACACGCCCGCCTTCTTCAGCTCGCGGTGGCCGACGTTGATCAGCGACTCGATCACCGTCTTGACCTGCTTGCGGCTCAGCTCCTCGCCGACCGCCTCGCTGATCGCCTGGATCAGCCCGCTCTTGCTCATCGTCTTCTTGGAGCCGCCCGCAGCCGCGGGCGCCGTCTTCTTCGCTGCCATGATTTCCTCCGAGGAATTACACGCGTGCAGCGCCTCGCCGCCCGCGCTTGCCGAGGTATACACGGCGTTTGGACCAAAAAAAGCGAAATCTGCGCTGGGAAACTGCGATTTTTGGATCGCCGCGCCGCGGGTGCCCCGGGGCGGGCGCCCTCGGCGCGCGAAATCGAGGCCGGCAAAACGCCGGGAAAGCCCTACAAAATAAGGCATTTACGCGAGGTCACGAGCGCGCGTCGCGCGCTCCGTTATGCGACGGACGGTCCCGCGACGAAACCTTCGTCGGCGGAACCTGCGCGGGATGGCCTTGATTTCTCGGTCGCTTTGGTATGCGCGCGACGCGCGGCGCGCTCGTCGTCAGCCCGCGCGGAGCTGTTCGAGGAGGTGGCGCGCGCCCTCGTGCGTGGCGTCGTCGGCCACCGCTTTGTCGATCATGAGGCGCGCTTTGCGGCGATCGCCCTGCGCGACGGCGATGCGCGCGAGCTGGAAATACGCGTGCGCGCGCGCGACGAGCGGCACGCCTTCGGTCGATCCCGAAGGCGAGAGCTTCATCAGCGTCGCGCCGCGGTAGGCGCGCGAGGCGAGCTCGAGATCCTTGAGCTCGATCGCCAGCTCGCCGAGCTCCATCGCCAGGGCCGCGTTCTGCGGATCGCCTTCAAAGCTGCGGGTCAGCGCCGCGAGCGCGGCGGCGCGATCGCCGACGGAGAGCTCGAGCTGGGCGCGCTTGCGGTGCACGGCGGCGAGCTGCTTCGAGCGGCGGCCCTTGTGCGCCGCGACGGCGATGTCGAGGAGCGTCCGCGCGTCGCCGCCGCGGCCGATGAGCACGTACGCGTCCGCGAGGAGCAGGAGGATCTCTTGCTCGTCGGCGCGCGGGCCCGCGGACGGAGGCTGCGGCGCGAGGAGCGAGCGCGCCTCTTCGAGGACGGCCGCGGCGTGCGCGGGCGCCTCACCGCCGTCGAGGAGGAGCCGGCCCGCGTGGAGCAAGAGCCCGCATTTCACCGCGGCGTCGGTGGACGCGGCCGCGTCTTCGAGGATGAGCTGCGCGAGCTCGCGGCCGGCGCCGAGCACGTTGTACACGTCGCGCAGGCGGACACGGACGGCCGCGCTGTGCGGCGCGACGTCGCGCGCGCGCTCGAGGGCGCTGCGCGCTTCGCCGAGGTGCCCGCCGCGCTCGCAGGCGTCGGCGAGCTTGAGCGCCGCGGCGGTGAGGCCCTCGTCGTCTTCGAGCGGTAGCAGGCGGAGGTACGCGGCCGTGGCGACGTCCCAGGCGCCATGTTTGTCTTCGAGCGAGGCCAGCGCGCGGAGCGCAGCGCGATCCTGGCCGTCGGTGCGCGTGAGCTCGACGAGCTCGGCGCGCGCGCGATCGATCTCGCCGGCCATGGAGAGCACCTCGGCGAGGCGGAGGTGGAGCGCGCGGCCGGCGAGGCGCTCGTCGTTCGAGGTGCCGCGAGGGGCACTGGCCGCGCGTTCGAGGAGGAGGACGAGCTCGCCCGCGTAGCCGCCGCCGCTGCGCCAGTGGGCCTGCTCGAGGTCGAGGAGAGCCCGGTGCTCGTCGCCCAGCGCCTCGTGGAGCGAGGCGCGCGCGCGGTAGAGCCACGCGTCCTCGGGCGTCACGGCGAGCGCGATGCCGACGGCCTCGACCGCGCGCGCGTGCTCGCCCAGGGCGCCGTACGCGTCGACGAGCGCGAGGAGGACGTCGCGATCGGTGGGGTCGAGATCGAGCGCGCGGACGAGGATCGCCGCGGCCCCGGCGGCGTCGCCGGCGCGGCTGCGGAGGATGTCAGCCGCGAGGCAGAGGCTGGCGACGCGGGCGGCCTTCGCGGGCTGCGCGTCGGCCTCGGCGACGTGGAGCGCGGCGAGCTTGCCCCACGATTCGCTGACCTCGTAGCGACGGATCAGCTCTTCGCGCAGCTCGACGTTGGTCGGGCAGGCCGCGAAGCCTTGCTCGAGCGCGAGCTCGGCGCCCTCGCCGTCCTCGTGCGCGGCGCGGATCCGCGCGAGGCGCAGCGCGAGCTCGGCCGCGGGCTCGCCCTGCTCGACGACGAGCAGCTGATCGAGCGCGCTGCCGAGCGCCATCGAGTCTTCGCGTGCCATGCCGATCCGGACGATGGCGCGGAGCAGATCCCGGTTCTTGCCGTCCCAGTCGAGGGCCGCATGGTAGAGGTCGAGCGCACCGCCCTCGTCCCACTCCTGCTCCATGAGCGCGCCGAGGCGGAGCGAGAGCGCGACGATCACCGGGACGTCTTGCCGATCCTTGGCGACGTCGATGCGGCGGCCCAGGACGGCGATCAGCGCCTCTTTGCGGCCGTGTTTTTCGAGCAGATCGGTGAGGAGCTTCGCGGCGGGGACGGCGGTGGGATCGTCTTCGACGATCTCTTCGAGCAGCGTTATCGCGCGCAGCTCGTCGTCGACCATCACCATGCGCGCGCGCTCGAGGCGGAGCTCGGCGCGCTCGGCGGCGGAGTCGAGGATCTTCGCGGTCTCGTCGAGGAGCACGGCGAGGCGATCGCGATCGCCGAGGCGACGGTAGACCTCGGCGAGGGGCTGCCAGATCTCGCGCTCGGCGGGCTCGCGCGAGCGCAGCTCTTCGAGGATGCGCGCCGCGGTGGCGAGATCGACGAGCGGCCCCGCGGCGATGCCCGCGGCCTCGAGGAGCAGGGCGCGCTCGCGCTCGGGCTCGGCGGCGCGAGCGGCGCGCTCCTTCAGCGTCACGGCGTCGGCGAGGCGCCCGTCTTCGAGGCGACGCTCGGCGAGCAGGGAGATCGCCCAGCCAAACGCGGCGTCACCCACCGACTCGGCGCGGCTGATGGCCTTCTCGAGCAGCGACTCGACCAGGGGTCGATCGCCGAGGCGATCGGCGATGGCCACGGCCTCTTCGATCTGGCTGGAGTCGAGGCGACGCGATTCGCCGGCCCGGGGCTCGCACTCCCAGAGCAGGAGGAGGGCCTCGACGAGGAGGCGATCGCGGCCGGTTTCCCGGGCGAAATGCTCGAGCGCCGCGAGCACGGGCGCGCTCCCGGGCGCGATCGCGAGGGCGCCGCGGAGCAGGGACTCGGCGCGATCGTTCTGCGGATCGGCGGCCAGGGCGCGGTCGAGGAGCTCGGTCGCCGCGGCGTGCTGGGAGGGATCCGCGAGGCGGAGCGCCGCGAGGCGGTAGAGCGGCTCGGCCGCGGCGGGGCCGTCGGCCGCGCGCGCGATCTGCTTTTCGAGGAGCTCGGCGAGGGCGGCGGTGTCGCCGCGCAGCTCGTGGATGCGTGCGAGCGCGGCGCGGACGCCGTCGAGGCGCGCGCTGTCGCCGTCGGGCTCGAGCAGCGCTTCGGCGGCGTGGTACGCCGCGGCGGCGGAGGCGAGATCGCCGCCGTCGGTGTCGAGGGCGCGGGCGATTTGCAGGCGCAGCTCGATCGAGCGGGGCGCGTCGGGCTCGCGATCGGCGAGGCCCGCGACGGCGGCGACGAAGCGACCGGTCGCGCCGAGGCGCGCGGCGAGCTCCCGCGCGGCGTCGAGCCGAGCGGCGGTGGGCGGCGCGACGGCGAGCACGCGCAGGCGCGCGTCGAGTGCCTCGGCAGCGCGGCCGAGGTGCTCATCGTAGAGGCCGGCGAGCTCGTCGAGGAGCGACGCCGCGGCGGCCCCGGCAGGCCCGGTCGCGAGCTTCGCCTCGAGCGCGCGCGCGAGCACGTCGTGGCGCTTGCGGGTGCGGAGCGCGGCGAGCAAGCGCTCGGCCTCGGGGACGGTCTCGCGCGCGGTCTCGAAGGCGGACTCGAGGTACTCGGCCGAGCGCTCGGGATCGCCTTGCAATTGAGCGATTTCGCAGAGCTCGAAGAGCAGCTCGGCGCGGCTGACGCCGCCGGGGCCACGCTCTTCGCGCGGCCGCTTCACCACGAGGAGCAGGGCGCGGTAGGTGCGCGCGGCGCGCTCGAGCTGGCCTTCTTCGAGCGCGAGGCGCGCCTGGAGATGAAGGATCTCGGGCTGCGCGGGATCGATGCGCAGCGCGAGCTCGAGCTCGGCCACGGCGGCGGCGCGATCGCCCGCCGCGAGCGAGACGCGCGCCAGCTCGTAGTGGACGAGGCCGCGCTCCTTCGGCCGGCGCGTGCCGTAGCCCGCGAGGAGCACGCGCAGCGCCGTCGCCGCCTCGTCGAGGCGCCCCGAGGCGATCAGCGCCGAGGCGAGGCGCCGCCGCAGGTTGCCTTCGTCGGGGGTGAGCGTCGACGCCTCGTGGAGCAGCGGCACGGCCGACGCCGGATCGTCGCGATGATCGACGTGGATCGCCGCCGCCTCGCACAGCAGCGCGGCGCGGGCCTCCGTCGAGGGGGCGCGCGAGGCCGACTCGGCGATCAAGCCCGCGAGGGGCTCCCACGCCTCGGCCTCGCGGTACAGCGTGGCGAGCCGCTCGCGCAGCACCTCGGGCTCGCTCGAGCGCGGCAAGTAACGCTCGAGGCGAGCGCGCGCCGCGTCGGGATCGCCCGCCGCGAGGTACGCGTCGGTGAGCCGCAGCGCGAGCGCCGAGAGCGCCTCGGGCGACGCCTGCTCGCTGAGGTCTTCCAGCACGCGCGCCGCGCCGAGGTGATCGCCGCGGGCGATGAGGAGCCGGGCCAGCGCCGCCGCCGACGCCCCCTCGCCGAGCGCGGTCGCGCGGCGGTGATCGGCGATCGCCCGGGTCGCGTCGGCGAGCTGCTCTTCGGCGCGAAGCGCCGCAGAGGCCCACAGCTTCGCGGCGCCACGCGTGTCGCCGTCGCCTTCGAGACGCGCCGCCTGCGTCTCCGTCAGCGCGACGAGATCGAGGTGATGCCCGCCCGCTTCGAGCAGCTCGGCGAGCCGCGCCCCCGAGGGCTCGTGCGCGGTCAGCTCGGCGAGGTTCTCGCGCAGCGCGGCGATCGCGCCGGCGTCGTCGCGCGAGGCCGCGAGGAGCTCGGCGAGGTCGAACCGCAGCGTCGCGCGGCGATCGCCGTCGACCGCGACCGCGATCTGGCGCTCGCGCAGGCGCACCAGATCCGCGGCGCGCTCGTGGCCACGGTAGAGCGCGTCGAGCCGCTCGCTGGCGACGGGATCGGTGGGATTTTCGCCGAAGAGCTCTTCGTAGATCGCGATGCGCGCGGGGGCCTCGGCGAGCTCGGCCGCCGCGACGCGGAGCCGGCGACGCTCGGCCGCGTCGAAGGGGAGCAGCGCGCTGCGGCGGTAGATCTCGACGGCGAGCTTCGCGCCGAGGCCCGCGTCGTCCGCGAGAGCGAGCCGCACGAGGACGTCGATCGCCCACGCCGCCGCGCGCGACGCCGTCTCGAAGCGCGAGCCCGCGCGCCGCGGCTCCGTCCAGCGATCGGTCGCGGCCGCGAGGACCGTCTCGGCGATCGAGGTCGCGAGCGCGCGATCGGCGACCGCCCCCTCGGCGATCTCCGCGGCCTCCGCCCAGCGATCGAGATCGCCGCCCGAGGCCACCGCGAGCCGCTGCAGCGTGGCGATCAGCGCTCGATCGGGCGAGCGCCGCTGCACGGCGGCGAGCGCCTCGAGCACGTCGAGGTGATCGGGATCGAGCGCGAGCACGCGGGTGAGCGCCGCTTCGGCCGCGACGAGATCGAGGCGGCGATCGCGCTCCCACAGCGCGACGTGCCAGAGCAGCGCGCGCGCGACGAGCGGCGACACGTCGGGCCGCGCGTCGAACCCAGCGCCCAGCGCCGCGGCGAGCACGTCGGTGCGATCGGCGGTGTCGGCGAGGCGGATCGCGCTGTCGGCGAGGCCGTCCGTCGGGGCGAGGGAGAGCGCGCGGAACGTCGCGTCGAAGGCCGCGGAAGCGTCGCCGCGGCGGCGTTCGAGGAGCCCCGCGGTCTCGACGAGGATCGCCGCGCGCGCGCCGTCGTCGGCCGCCGCCACGAGGCGCGGCTCGAGCAGCGCGATCGTGCCGGCCCAGTCGTCCGCGGCCGTGTAGATGCGGCCGAGGAGCGTCGTCGCGGAGCCCAGCAACGCGGGCGCGTCCTTCGCAGAGACGCCGCCGTCGGTGGAGCCGAGGCGCGCGACGAGCGCTTCGAGCCCGCGCCTGGCGCCCGCGTCGTCGGCGCGCAGCGAGAGCGCGAGATCGTACGCCGCGATCGCCTCGCCGAGGCTCCCGGTGCGCTCGCGGTGCAGATCGCCGACGCGCACCCAGAGATCGGCGCCGCGCGAGGGCTCCGCCGTGATCGCGGCCTCGTGCTCCAGCAAGGCCGCCAGCTCGGTCCAGCGCGACGTCTTCTCGAGCAGCGCCGCGAGCGCGTCGGCGCTCTCGGCGTCTTCGCCGAAGCGCGCGCGGAGCTCGGTCCATGCGGTGATCGCGCGCGCCGCGTCGCCGATCTGCTCGTCGTACAGCCGCGCCACGCGCGCGTAGCCGCGGCGCGCGGTGTCCCCGTCGAGGCCGGCCGCGCGCTGCTCCAGCACCTCGGCCAGCTCCTGCCAGCGTTGCCCGGCGGTCAGCGCGCTCGCGAGGCCGTCGAGCGCCTCGGCGTCGCGCGGATCTTCGGCGAGCGCCGATCGGTACGCGCGGATGGCCCGCTCCGCGTCGCCAGCCTCGGCCCAGGCGAGGCGCGAGAGCTCGGCCCGCGCCGCGCGTCGCGCCGGCGCCTCGGGCTCGATCGTCGCGAGCGTCTCGAGCACGTCGCAGCGCTGGAGCACGAGCTCGCGCGCAGCTTCACCACCACCGATCGCCGCGAGCCGCGCCCCGAGGAGGCGATCGAGATCTCGCGCAGCCGCGACCGCCGCCGGCTCCCCCGCGGGCGCGCTCGCGAGGATCACCTGGCGGAGGGCCGTCGCCCGCTCGACGTCGCCGAGATCGCGCTCGTAGACGGTGGCCGCGCGCGCGAGCAGATCGAGGCGCACCGCGCCCTCGGCCAGCTCCGCCGCAGCAGCCAGGGCGCCGGCGAGGCGCTCTTGCTTTCCGAGCTTCACGGCCAGCAGCGCCAGCTCTTCGCGATGCTCGACGATCGCGGGCTCGAGCAGCAGCAAGGCCGCCAGCCCCTCGAAGGCGCCGGCCTCGTCGCCGAGCTCGTCGAGCCGCAGCCGGACGAGCGCTTTTTGCCGGTCCGCGCGCTCCGCCTTCGTCGCTGCGCCCTCGAGATCCACCTCCAGCACGCGCGCCAGATCCTGCGTGTTGCCGTCGGCGCGATACCGCACCTTGAGCCGCGCCGCCGCCGCGAGCCGCGCCGCCGTCGCCTCGGGGCTGGCGACGCCCGCCGACGCGCCGAGCACGCGCTCCAGCAGATCGTAGGCCTCGACGCGGCCCGGCTCGGCGTCGAGCATCGCTTCGAGGATCGCCACGGCGCTCGCCGGCTCGCCGAGCCCGTCGATCCACAGCCCGGCGATCCGCGCGCGGAGCTTCTGCGCGGCCTCGCCTTCGAGCGCGCCGAGCTGCCGCTCGAGCAGCGCGATCAGCGGCCGATGACGCCCGTGGCGCTCGTAGAGCCGCTCCAGCGCGGTGCGGATCCGCACGTCGTCGCGCAGCGCGAGGAGGGCCTCGAAGTAGCCCATCGCGCGGCCGGTATCGGCGGCGAGATCCTTCGCCGCGAGCGCCGCGTCCTCGAGCAGCTCGCGCCGCGTCGCGTGATCGTCGGTGCGCGCGATGACGTCGTCGTAGAGCGAGAACAGCTCGTCCCAGCGCTCACCGAGGTTGTACGTGAGCTTGAGGCGCTCGAACGCCCAGGTGGACAGCGGGGCCAGAGCCACCGTGCGACGCAGCAGGGCGACCACGGTCTCCTGATCGTCGAACCACTCCTCGTGGTACTCGACCGCGCGTCGGCCGAGCTCCTCGATCGTCTCGCCTTCGACGCCGATCGGCAGCGGCCTCGGCTCGCCGCCGACCCCGAGCGCGCGGCGATACGCGGCCGCCACGCGATCGGCGCCGCCGACCTCGAGCGCGAGCGCCGAGGCGCGATCCCACGTCGCGAGATCGAACGGCGCTTCGTCGAGGGCGCGCAGGGCGATCCCGAGCGCGCGCTCCGGCGCGATCGACGGCTCGTCGAGCAGGCGCTCGAACCAGCCGCGGCGCGCCGGCGAGAGGTCGGCGACGTCGGCGGGTGTCTCGAGGAGCAGCTCGTAGAGCGCAGCGCGGGCCTCCGCGTCGGGCGCGGCCTGCGCGGCGCGCTCCAGCAGCGCCGACGCCGCGGCCTGCGTCTCCGATCGCGCGAGCAGCCGCTTGACCAGAGCGATCGCCGGCCCCGACGCGCCCCCTTCGAGCACCGTCGCGATCCGCTCCAGCGCCTCCGCCGGTCGATCGAGGCGATCGAGAAGCAGCGTGGCGATCGCGAGGTCCTGCGCCGCCCGCGCGTCACCTTCCGCGCGATCGCGGCGCTGCAAGAGCAGGCTCACCGCGCCCTCGGCGTCGCCGCGGACGAGGAGGATCCGCGCCCGCGCCGAGAGAGCGGCGTCATGCTCGGGATCGAGCGCGATCACCCGCTCGTACAGATCCGCCGCGGCCGCCGGATCCCCGAGCGCACCCTCCTCGGCCTCGGCCCACGCCACGAGCAGCGGCACGCGCGCAGCGGCCTCGGCACGCGCGACGCGGAAGCCAAAGAGCCACCGTCGGTCCGTCGCGCGCACGGCCCCGCGCGCCGCCAGGAACGCCTCGAAATCAGCCGCCGCCGCTTCCGTGTCTCCCTCGTCTGCCTCCAGAATCACGCGGTACTCCGCGGCGACCTCGGCGTCGCGCGCCGGGTCCGACGCCAGCACGCGCACCCGCGCCGCGCGCAGCGCCGAGCGCGTCTCCGCCGACAGCGCGGCGCCGCGCGGCGCTTCGAGCGCGGACGCCGACTGCGCGAGGAGCCAGTCGATCGCCCCCGCGCGCCGCAGCGCGTCCTCGTGATGGAGTAGCGTGCGCGCGGCGTCGTCGGCGTCAGGCGCGGTCCGCAGCAGCACCGCGATCGCCGCGGGCACGCGCTCCCACGCGTCGGCGTCGCGATAGAGTTCGAGCAGCGCCGACGCCGTGGCGCGATCGTCGGGCGTCACCGCGAGCACGCGCTCGTACAGCCGCTGCGCCGACGCCGCGTCACCCGCCTGCAGCGCGGCCTCGGCGGCGCGCACGAACGCCGCCGCGGCGGCCTCGGGGCGCGACAGCCGGCCACCCTCGATCTCGCCGATCCGCTCCAGCCACGTCGCCACGTCGCGCGGATCCACGGCGATCGCCACGCGCCGCTCGATCGCCGCGCGCACCAGATCCACGTCGTCCGCCGCGCGCGCGACCTCCTCGATCGCCGCGAGCGCCTCGTCCCCCAGCGCCGCGTCGAGGCCGAGCAGCACGCCGTAGTGCTGCGCCGCGCGAGCGTGCCAGCCTTGCGCCACGGCGATCTCCGCGAGCCGCCGCAGCGTCGCGGTTCGATCGTCGCCCGTGGTCCGCTCGAGCAGCCCGCTGAGCTCCGCGTAGAGCGCCTCCCAGTCGCCGCGCGCCTCGTGGAGATCGAGCAGCTCCGCGAACGCCGTCTCGTCCGTCGGATCCTCGGCCAGCGCGCTCCGGTACGTGGCGACGGCCGCGGCCGTATCGCCGAGGGTCCGCCGCTCGATCGCCCCGATGGCGTACAGCAACGCCCGCCGCCGCGACGGATCCGTCGCGCGCCCGAGCGCCGCGCGATGCAGCGAGAGCCGCTCCTCGGGGCTCCCCTGCTCGCGCAGCAGATCGTCCATCCGATCGTGGAGCTCGTGCGACGACGGCTCCGCCGCCAGCGCGCGCCGCAGCACCTCGAGCGCGCCGGCCACGTCGCCGCTCGCCGCGAGCGCGTCGCCCGCGCGGCGCGCGAGCAAGCTCAGCGCCGGGCCCACGATTTCCCGCTCACCCAGCACGCGCCGCAGCACCCCCGCGCTCCGCGTCGCGTCGGCCCCGGCCACCTGCTCGACGCGCTCGATCCACGCCGGGACGTCGGCCGGTGCGCCCTCGATCGCCAGCTCGAGCCCGCGCCCCGCGATGTCGACGGCGCGCTTCGGATCGCGCAGATCGCGGTGCGCGACGAGCGCCGCCTCGTGCAGCGCCTCGAGCCGATCTTCGACGCGATCGAGCAGCGCCGCGCGCGCCTCGAGCACGCGGAGCAGCACCGTCCACGCGCCCTCGCTGCGCGCCAGCGGCTCGAGCACCTCGGCCGCCGCGAGCCGCAATTCCCCCGCGGCCAGCATCTTGTCGAGGGCGAGCCGGCTGGTCCGCTCCGCCGGATCGATCGCCAGGGCCTGCCGGTACGCATCGAGCGCGCCGCGCGCGTCGCCGAGGCGCGCCAGACGCACCTGGCCGAGCCGCGAGAAGATCCCCGCGCGCTCGTTCTCCGGCGCCGTCGCCGCGTCGGACCCGAGCGCCGCCGCGAGATCCTCCCAGCGCCGCTCCGTCTCGAGCAGCGGGATCAGCCGCGTCAGCGCCTCGCGCGTCGGCCCGTAGACGTCGATCCACGCCTTCCACGCGTCGAGCGCCGCGGCGCGATCGGGCAGCTTCGTCGAGCGGATCTCGGCCGCACGGAAGGCGATCTCGCGCGCGCTCGCCCGATCCGTCGCCTTGCTCGCGCGAAGGTCCAGCACCTCGCAGAGCTCCACGTACGCGCCCGAGCCCTCGAGCAGCCGCTCGAGCGCGGTGAGCGCCTCGGCCTCTTCACTCGTCCCGAGCAGCTTGCGGTACGCGCCGATCGCTCCGACCGCGTCGCGCAGCTCGACCTCGTACAGGCTCGCGAGCCGCAGCGTCGCCGCGACGCGCGCCTCGTCCGTCGGCTCGATCTCCGCGAGCCGCCCGAGCGCCACGGCCAGCGCGCGATGGTCCTTCGCCTCCGCGCAGATCGTCTCCAGCGCCCGCGCCGCGCGCAGCGTCGCCGGATCTTCCGCGCGCGCGTCGAGCGCCGCCTGGTAGGCCACCCGAGCCTTGCGCGCGTCGCCGAGCTCCATCAACAGATCGCCGAGATCGGCGTTGATCCTCGCTCGCACGACGGGATCCTTGGCGCCAGTCGCGGCCCGCGTGAGCACCTTCGTCGCCTCGAGCTGCTTGTCGAGCGCCGAGGCGATCTTCACGAACCGCGCCCGCACCTCGTGGTCGGCGGGATCGAGCGGCAAGATCGCCTCGTCGAGCGCGAACGTCTTCTCGGGATCGGCCAGCCGCTCGAACGTCAGCGCCGAGAGCCGCTTCTGCGCGTCGAGCCGCTTCGGCCCGCGCAGCATCTCGATCTCGACGCCCAGCATCCGCGCCGCTTCGCCCGGCTCGCCCGACGCCTCGAACGCGCTCGACAGCGCTGACGCCGCGCGCGCCGCCACGCCCTTGTGACCGAGCAATTCGCCGGCGATCGCCCGCGCCGCCGGGTGCGACGGATCGACGCGGAGCAGCTCTTCCACGTGCGGCAGCGCGCGCTCCACCTCACCGAGCCCGCCCGCATAGAGCGAGATCAACCGCACGCGCAAGAGCCGCGTCGCGTCCACGTCGGGCGACGTCGCGTCCCCGGAAAGAGCCTGCTCCAGCAGCTTGGCCAGCTCCGCGAGCTTGCCGCCGCGCTCGTAGCAATCCTCCAGGGCCCGCCGCGAGGTCACGTCGGTGGGATCGATCTTGAGCACCTCCAGATGGATCTTCGCCGATCGATCCTCGTCGCCCGCCATCAGCACCGCGGCCTGCTGCAGCATCCGGAGCTGCTCGGCGCGCTCGGTCTGCAGGCCCGCCGCGGTCGCGTACATCTCGCCGAGCTTGCGATTCTCGCCCTTGCCCGACAGCACTGCCTCGAGCTTCTGGAACACCGTCGCGTCGCCGGGCGACAGCGAGAACGCGCGCTCCAGGTAGGGCTCCGCGCCGTCGACGTCGCCGAACACCTCGGCGAAGAAGCTCCCCGCGTGGAGCAGGAACGCCGTCTGCGCGCCGGGGTTCATGCTGCGGAGCTTCTTGTCCTTGCTGAAGCGCTCGTACGCGAACGCCAGCTCGGCGACGCGATCGTCGCGCAGCGCCGCGTCGTGCAGCTGCTCCCACATGGCGTCGTGCGTCTGCCCGCGCGCCAGGGCGCTGACGAGCAGATCCAGCACGGCCGCCTCGTTCTCCAGCTTCTGCTGGAGCGCCGTGGCGAGGGTATCGATGCGGAGCGAGTTGCGGAGGGGCTTCGGATCGGACATGAGCGCGCCCCGGAACGTATCAAGCCCTCTGCGAAAAGGATGCTCCTCGCAACGAACCGCACAGTTCTGCCGTTTACACGGGCATTCGAGGCCACCCGGGTATCATCACCTCGCATGACCCCGAGCCCGACGAGCCGCGGATGACCGGCCCCTTCCCGAACCGCCCTCGCCTCGCCGATCACGTGCTCGCGCGGCGCCACATCACCGGCGGCGAGGCTGTCGTCGTCCTCCACGATCAGCGCACGGGCGGCTTGGTCCAGCTCGGCCCGCGCGAGTGGGGCCTCCTCGCGGCCGCCGACGGCACACGCGATCTCGAAGGCATCATCCTTGCCGCTCGCCGCGAAGGCGCGCACGCCCGGGTCCCCGCGCTCCGCGCCTTTCTCGAGCAGCTCCACGGCGCCGGTCTCCTCGCCGACGGCGCGCCCGACGACGCGGCGTCGCCCGACGGATTGCCTGCGATCGACGCGCCCGCCGAGGCCGAGAGCCTCCCCGACGACCGCCCGCTCGACGTCCTCCCGGACTTCTCGCTTCATTGCGACGGCAGCGGAAGTTGCTGCCGTATCTATGCCTCGGTGATCTTCGGCCCGGTCGAGGCCGCCCGCGCCCGCGCTCTCTACCCCGACATTCAAGGCGGAGGCGACCGCCACGAAAAGAACTTCCTCCCCGATCACGGCTCCGCCCCCACCGGAGGATCCGCCGTCACCCTCGTCGACGGCCGCTGCGCCTACCTCGGCGAATCAGGCCATTGCTCGATCCACGCCCGCGCCGGCGGCGCCGCCAAGCCCCTTGGCTGTAACCTCTTTCCGGCGAGCTTCGTCGATGACGGCGAGCGCGTCGCCGTCTCCGCATCCGTCGAGTGCGCCTGCATCCTCGCCAGCGCCGGCCGCCGCGGTGGAGCCCCGTTGATCCCGCCCGGGGCTCGTTTTCGAGGCGATCTCGATCCCGCGGTCTTCATCGCCGGCCTCCCTCCGAGCCTCGCCATCACCCGCGCTGGGCGCGCCGATCGCGCCGCCGTCCGCGCCTGGTCCCGCCGCGTCGCGGCCCTCTCCCCTCCATCCGACGTCGCCCGGACGCTCTGGTCCCTCGCCGCGACCATCGACGACAGCGGCCTCGACGCCGATCCCGCGCCCAGCTTCAACGCCCCTCCCGCCATCGAGGCTTCAGGGCTCCTCGCCTGGATTGACGCCCTCGCCTGCCGCGCCGCTCGCCGCGTCCGCGAAGATGCCGTGTGGCGAAGCGAGCGTGATCTCGCCCGCCTCGCCTCCTCGTGGATCTCCGAGGCCGCGAGCGGGCTGCTCGCGCTCGACCCGTTCGCCGTCCCGGCCCCCGCTCCCTCCGTCGCCGCGAGCGAGGCCTTCTATCTTCGCGCCGCGCTCCACGGCTACAAGCTCTTCGGCGATCTGCCCCTCACCGTCGCCCTCCGCGACCGCGCCGTCCGCCTCGTCGTCGCCCGCGCGCTACCCGACGTCTTCGCTCGCACCCGGGCTGACGATCCTGCCTGCGCTCACCCGCTCGCGCTCGTCGAAGCCATGCTCCGCGGCCACGGCCTCGACGCCTATGCCCACGACCTCGAGAGAGTCCATGACGACGATTCTTGACGATCCAGGCGGGCTCGCCCCGGCGGCCTTCAACGCAGCTCCCGCCGCGGGGCCCCGGCTCTCTCTCCCTTCGCGGCCGGATCGCGCGGCGATGCTCCGCGCGCTCGTCGGCACGGCGGATCCTGCCATTCGCCCCTTTACGCTCGGCATCCGGGCCACGGCGCGCCGACACTTCGAGCTGCACATCGTCCCTCGCATCGCGGAGCACTGGCCCGCTCTGCTCCGCGAGCGCTTCTATCAGAAGCTCCAGATCGGCGCCTGCGATCTCTACGCCTCGGCCCCCTACACGGCGCTCTTCTGCGCCCCGCGGCGCCCGCTCCTGGTGCGGGCCGTGACCGACCTCGGGAACGCGTTGCCCTTGCCCACGTCGGTGCTCGCGCAGCTCGGGCGCGGAGCGATGAGCGCTCTCGGTCGCTTCGCCTACGCCGCCGCCCATCGCCGGATCATCCTCATCGCCTCGTTCATCGTGCTCGTCGATCACGTGTTCGATCACTGCATGACCGAGCCGCCGGAAGAGCGCGAACGGAAGCTCCTGCGCGTGCTCCGCGGCGAAGAGCGCCCGACGACTCCCGAGCTCGCGCTCACCGCGTCCTTTGCGACCGCGATGGCAGAGGGGCTCGAGCCGCACGAGCGCGCGGCCTTCGACGCGGCGATGGACCGAGTGTACGCCTGGATTCACGCCGAGGTCCGCGCGATGCTCGGAGAGCCCGATCCCGCAGGTCTCGGTCACCGCCTCGCCGGCATCGAGGGCACGATTGATGGGCTCCTGTTTCCAGTCGTCCAGTACGGCGGCGAGGGGGCGCGAGCGTGGATGTACGACGTCTCGCTGTTCGTGCAGATCGCCGACGACTGGCTCGATTACGAGCTCGATCTCGCGTCCGACCGCAGCACGCCCGTGCTCACGGGCGACTGGACCTTTCGCGATCTGGAGGCCTCCTGGCAGCGCTCGATCACCGGCCTCGCGCGCCTCGTCGCGGACGCCGGGCTCACCTCGCCGCGCTACGGTAGTTTTGTGCGAGAGGCCTACGTGCTGATGATGAGCGAGGTGCTCGAAGCCATGGCTCAACGGCCCGACGAATGACATCGTCACCGCGCGACAACCCCGCTCCGGGGACGCCCGAGCACAGCAGATCTCCGGCCCGGGGAGCCCCGCCTGGACGCCTCGCGCCGGTCGTCCTCGTGACCGGCAAGGGCGGAGTCGGCAAGACCACGATCGCCGCCGGCCTCGCGGTGCTCGACGCGGAGCTTCACGGCCGATCCGTGCTGGTGGAGCTCGGAGATGGCCAATCCGGCGAGCGAGCGCTGGCGGGCGCGCCGGGGGGCGTCGAGCACCTCGTCATCCGCCCCGACGAGGCGATCCAGCGCGGCGCGGCGCCCCTCTTCGGCTCCGCCGTGCTCGCCCGGATCGCCCTCGGAAACTTCGCGATGAGGCCTCTTCTGCGCGCGGCGCCGGCGATCCGTGAGCTCGCGATGCTGGAGTCCGTACGGCAGATAGCCGCCGAGCGCCCGGGGGTCCGCGTCGTCGTCGACATGCCCGCCACTGGCCACAGCGTCGCCTGGTTGCGCGTCCCCCAGCAAGGAAAGGACTTTCTCGGCGAAGGACGCCTGTTCGATCTCTGCGATCGCGTCGGGAGAGAGCTGCTCTCCCCCGCTCACGCTTCCATCGTCGTCGTCACCCTCCCCGAGCGGCTGGTCCTCGAAGAGACCCTGGAGCTGTGCTCGGCCATCGAGCGCGACGCCGGGATGAGCGTGGCGCGCCTCGTCGTGAACCACCTGCCCGTCGCGCTCCCCGAGGCCGCGCTCCGGGACGCCGCGGCGCGCGCCGTGTCAGGCCCTCTCGCAGCGTCGTTCGCCGAGCTGACCCGGGTCCTCGAGGCGCGCGTCGCGATCAGCGAGGCCGCGCGCGTCGCGCTGGAAACCCTGGTCGACAGCGCTCATGCCCTCTGGCACCTCCCTCGCGCGCCGATCGATCCTTCCGCGCGGGATGTCGCGCGCTGGCTCCGCGCCGCCGGGGCCGGATGAAGGCCGGAGCGCGACTGCCAATCTCCTCCGCCGAGCCCCGGGTCATCGTCTGTGTCGGCGGCGGCGGCGTCGGCAAGACCACGACGGCCGCCGCCCTCGCCCTCGCGCTCGCGGCCGCCGGCTCACGCACGCTGATCGTCACCATCGATCCTGCGCGTCGCCTCGCCGGCGCGCTCGGCGTACCGATCTCGGACGAGGTCACGCCGGTGCAGCTGGAGATCGCCGCCGGTAGACTCCATGCCTTGATGCCCGACCCGAAGCGCTCGCTCCACACCTTCCTCGACTACCTGTTCGAGGGAAAACCCGAGGGCCGCGCCCGTCTCCTCACCAACGCGCTGTACCTCGGCCTCTCCGACGCCGCGGCCGGGATGCACGAGCTCGTGGCGATGACGCTGGTGGCCAAGGCCTCGGCGGAAGGTCGATTCGACGTGGTGGTGATCGACACCGCCCCTTCGCGCCACGCGATCGATTTCGTGACCTACCCGGGGCGCCTCGCCGCGTTGCTCGGCGGCCGCACGGTGGGCTGGCTAGCCGGCCTCTCCGAGCGCGCCGGCGAGGGCGACCAGGGCCGGCGTGGAGCGCGCTCCTGGACCGCTGGTCGGGTCGAAAGCCTCCTCGCCCGGGTGGCCGGTCCACACCTGCTGCGCGACACTGCCGCTCTCTTCGCCGAGCTCGCCACGGTGCGTGAGCGCTTCGTCGCCCTCACCGGGAGCGCCTCGAATCTCCTCCTCGGCGATCGCGCCGCCTACGTGCTCGTCGCGGCGCCCACCGCCGCGGCGCGCGACGACGTGCTCTACCTCGCGAAGCGCCTCGCGAAGCTCGGCCTCTCGCCGCGCGCCGTCGTGCTCAACCGCGCAGACCTCCAGCCCGCGCCGTTCGTGGCCGCGCTGAAGGGTGAAAGGGGTCTCCCGGCCTCGATCGTCGACGCGCTCGCCGTGCTCGAAACTGAGCGCGAGAGTCGCGCCGCTGCGGCAACCACCCTCGAACGCGAGCTCCGGCCTCTCGCCCCCGTCCCGGTGCTGCGACTGCCCTTCATCGAGCAGAGCGCGCCCGAGGCCATCGTGAAAGAGCTCCGCCTGAGCCTCGCGCCGCACCTCGACGTGCTCTTGCCCGGCGCGACCCGGGCGAGAGCACGCGAAGAGTGACCACACCTTTCAGATGTCGTCGTCCAGATCGAGCGAGTCCATCACGTCGTCGAGATCTTCCCGGCTCAGGTTGGCCTTGTCGAAGTCCGAAGGCGTGTAGCCGCCGGCCTCCGGAGCGAGGCAGTGCGCTATCAGCTCGCGCAAGGCCTCCATCACCCGCGCCGACAGCGCCTCGATCGTCTCGGCGCGATACTGATTCTCACTGTACGCCCAGCGAATGCCGAGGCGGCCGTGGAGCACGCTCGACCGGACGTCGAGCTGATATCGCCGCAACGCCCGCACGCTGTGCGACGGACCGACGGACTCGCGCGCCATCCGGAAAGGCGACGACTCCGGGAACGCGTGATCGAGCTGCCCCAGGTAATTGAAGCTCACCTGAGCCTGCGGCAACGCCACGAGCTTTGCCGCAATCGCATCTCCCTCGCCGCGGAGATACCGCAGGAGCCCGTAGCCGAGGCCCCGCCCCGGCACGGCGCGCAGCGTCTCCTTCACCGACGTCAACACCTCTCCTGGGCCGTCGCGGCCGGGCACGTCGAGCAGCACCGGGAACACCGTGGTGAACCACCCGACCGTGCGCGTGAGATCCGCGTCTTCGAAGACCTCCTCGCGCCCGTGGCCCTCGAGATCCACCAGCACCGACCGGGCCCCTGTCCAGCGCGTCAACGCGAGCACGACGGCCGAGAGCAGCACATCGTTGATCTGCGTCCGGTAGGCCTCGGGCACCTTGCGGAGCAGCGCGTCCGTCTCGTCTTCGGTGAGCGAGAGCGACACCGCGCGGAGGCTCGCCTCGGTGTTCTCCCCGCCCTCGTGATCGACCGGCAGGCGCCACACCTCCGCGCGCGACGGCGTGATCCAGTAAGCGGCCTCGTCGGTCAGCGCCTCCGAGCCCGCGTGCGCCGTCAGCTTCTCGGCCCACTGCTTGAACGAGGTGGTCTTGGCCGGGAGCGACATCGCCTCTCCGCGGCGGCGCTGCTCGTAGGCCGTCCAGAGATCCTCGAACAGGATCCGCCAGGAGACGCCGTCGCAGGCGAGGTGGTGAATCACCAGGAAGAGCCGGTTGGAGCGGGTATCTCCGAGATCGAACAGCACAGCGCGCAGCGCCGGCCCGCGCGCCAGATCGAGGCTTTCCTGCACGTCGGCCGCGGTCTGCTCCATCGCTCGGGTCTGCGCGTCCTCGGGGACGCCCTGGAGGGCGATCCTCTGGAACGGAGTCTCTTCTCCGATCGCGGCGAGCCGCGGCAGCGCCCCACTGGCACCCACGTCGAGCCGCACCCGGAGCGCGTCGTGGTGCTCGATCAAGCACCCCAGCGCCGCGGAGATGGCCTCGGCGTCGAGCGCCTCGCGCACCTCGAGGAAGTACGCTTGATTGTAGTGCGAAGGCGAAGCGACCCTCTGCTCCAGCCACCAGCGCGCGATCGGCGTGAGCGGGATCTCGCCGGTCACGGCTCCTTGCTCGGCCGTCGACGCGCCGGCCACGCCCGCGACCTCCGCCAGCTCGGCGATCGTCTGGTATTGAAAGAGCTGCCGCGGGGTGATCTTCACCCCCGCGTCCGCCGCTCGCCACACGATCTGGATCGAGAGAATCGAGTCGCCGCCCAGCTCGAAGAAGTTGTCGTGGATACCCACCTTCGGGAGCCGCAGCACCTGGGCCCATACCCGCGACAGGGCCTCTTCCGCCGGGCTCCGCGGCGCCACGAACGACTCGCCGAGCGTGAGCCGCTCGCCGGCCTCGGGCGCCGGGAGGGCCCGGCGATCGACCTTGCCATTCGACGTCAACGGCAGCTGCTCGAGGAGCACGAACGCCGCCGGGACCATGTACTCCGGCAGCTTCTCCTTCAGGAACGCGCGCAGCTCACCCACCGTCGGGCCCTGCCCTGCGGCGCAGACCAGGTAACCGACCAGGCGCTTTTCGCCCGGCCCGTCCTCGCGCGCGAGCACGATCGCCTCGCGCACCGCCGCGTGCTGCTCCAGCACCGACTCGATCTCTCCGAGCTCGATGCGGAAGCCGCGGATCTTCACCTGATGATCGATGCGCCCGAGGTACTCGACATCTCCGTTCGGGAGATGACGCGCGAGATCACCCGTCTTGTAGAGGCGCCCACCCGGCTTCGTCCCGAGCGTGTCCGGGAAGAAGCGCTCGGCCGTCAGCTCGGGCCGCCGCAGATAGCCTCTCGACACGCCCGCTCCGCCGACGAGCATCTCGCCCGGGACGCCGATCGGCACCAGGTTTCGTCGGCCGTCAACGATGTAGACGTCGAGATCCGGGATGGGACACCCGATGACGCTGGACCACGGTCGCTGCAGATCGGCGAGGCTCACCGGCCGGTACGTCACGTGGACGGTGGTCTCGGTAATGCCATACATGTTGACGAGCTGCGGCTTGCGGTCACCGTGGCGCGCCCAGAACGGCTCGAGGTCCGCGAGATCCAGCGCCTCGCCCCCGAACACCACATACCGGAGCTGGAGGTGCCGCTGCGCCTCGATCCCGGCCTCTTGCTCCGCGAAGATCAACTGACGGAACGCCGACGGCGTCTGGTTGAGCACCGTGACGCCCTCGTCGCCGAGCAGCTTGTAGAACGCGTCCGGCGCGCGGCTGACCCAGTAGGGCACCACGACGAGGCGACCACCGTAGAGGAGCGCGCCCCAGAGCTCCCACACCGAGAAATCGAACGCGTACGAGTGGAACAGCGTCCACACGTCGGTCCCGTCGAAGTGATACCAATCGTCCGTGGCGTCGAACAGGCGCACCACGTTCTCGTGCGTGACCATCGCCCCCTTGGGCTTCCCGGTCGAGCCCGAGGTGTAGATGACATACGCCAGATCGCCCGGCTCCGCGCCGGCGAGGCGGCTCGACGGCTCCGCGGCGATGACCTCTGCATCGGTGTCGAGACAGACCACCTTCGCGGCGAGCTCCGGCAGCGAGGCGGCGTGGGTCGACTCGGTCACGATGACCGGCACCTGCGAGTCCTCGACCATGAACGCCAGGCGATCCTTCGGGTACTCGGGATCGAGCGGCAGATACGCGCCGCCGGCCTTGAGCACGCCGAGGATGGCGATCACCATCGAGAGCGAGCGCTGCACGCAGATGCCAGTGAGCACCTCGCGCCCGACTCCCAGCTTGCGGAGGTGCTGAGCGAGCCGCGACGCCCGCGCGTCGAGCTCGCGGTACGTGAGGCTCTCTCCCTCGAACGACGCCGCGATCGCGTCGGGCGTCCGATCGACCTGGGCCTCGAAGCGCTCGTGGATCGCGCTCGTGACCGGGAAATCCCGGGCTCCGCTCCGGACCCCGGTCAGCAGGCGCGCGCGCTCGTCTGCCGTCAGCAAAGGCAGCTCGAACAGCCGAGCTTCGGGGCTCTCGACGATGCCCCGGAGCAGCGTCCGGAGGTGCCCCACCATCCGCTCGATCGTGGCCCGGTCGAAGAGGTCAGTCGAGTATTCGAAGATCCCGCGCAGCCCCGACGGCCCTTGCATCAGGCTCAACGTCAGATCGAACTTCGAGGTCGACACCTCCGGATAGGCCGCGCGCAGGGTGAGCCCCGGGAGCGTCATCGCCTCGATCGGCGCCGCCTGGAGCTGGAAGAGCACCTGGAACAGCGGAGTCCGCCCGAGATCGCGATCGGGCGCGAGCTGCTGCACCAGGCTCTCGAACGGCATGTCCTGGTGGGCATAGCCGCCGATGCAGACCTCGCGCACCCGGGCCAGCAGCTCGATGAACGGGAGATCGTCCGTCATCTGCGCGCGCATCACCAGGGTATTGATGAAGAAGCCAATCAGGCTCTCGAGCTCGGCCTTGGCGCGGTTGGCGACCGGCGTCCCGATCAGGATGTCCGTCTGCCCGGTGTACCGGTGCAGCAGCACGCTGAACGCTGCCAGCATGGTCATGAACAGCGTGGTCCCCTCGCGTCGCGAGAGGGCCGTCAGCGCCGCGGCGAGCTCGGCAGGCAAGGTGAAGCCGAGGTGAGCGCCCCTGTGGGTCGACACCGGCGGACGCGGGCGATCGGCCGGAAGCTCCAGCACCCGCGGCGCCCCATCGAGCGCCGTTTTCCAGTACTCGAGCTGCTTTTCCAGCACCTCGCCGTCGAGCCAGCGACGCTGCCAGTGCGCGTAGTCGGCATACTGGATCGACAGCGGCGCGAGCCGCGCCGGCCGGTCCGCGCGGAAGGCCTCGTAGAGCGCGCCGATCTCGGTGTTGAGGATACCCCGCGTCCACGCGTCGGACACGATGTGGTGCAGCGTCAACAGGAGGACATGATCCTCGGCGGCGAGGCGGAGCAGCTTGACGCGGAGGAGCGGCCCGCGCGCGAGATCGAAGGGCCGGTTGGCCTCGGCGAGGGCCTCTTGCTTCGCGGCTTCCTCGCGCGCGTCGGGCGCGAGAGCCCCGAAGTCGGAGACTGGCAGTCGGACCGAGACGTCGGCGTGGATCATCAGGCTCGGGCGCCCGTTCACGGTGGTGAACGTGGTTCGAAGCACCTCGTGTCGACGCACGACCTCGCGCACGGCGCGCTCCAGCGCTCCGGTGTCGAGCCGCCCGTGCAAGCGCCACCCGACAGGCACGTTGTAGAACGAGCTCCCCGGCTCGAGCTGATCGAGAAACCACAGGCGCTCTTGCGAGAACGAGAGCTCCATCCCGCCGCCGCGCGGGACGGGCACGATCGCCGGCACGAGCAGCCCAAAGCCCTCGCGGACCGACTCCTCGATCACCCCGGCGAGCCCACGGATCGTCGGCTTCTCGAAGATGGCGCGGAGCGAAATCTCGGCCTGGAAGGCGTCGCGGGCGCGGGCGATGATCTGGATGGCGAGCAGCGAGTGGCCGCCGAGATCGGCGAAGCTCTCGTCGATGCCAATCTGGTCCTTGCCAAAGACGTCTTCCCAGATCGCCGCCAGCACCTCTTCGGTGGGGTTGCGCGGCGCGGACGTCTGCGCCTCCACCGGAGCGGCGAGCCGATCGAGCGCCGCGAGGGCCTGGCGATCGATCTTGCCATTCGACGTGAGCGGGAGCGCCGGGAGCACGCTGATCGACGCCGGTACCATGTACTCGGGCAGCCGCGCCGCGATGAAGGCCGCGAGCGCCGCGGGCTCCATCGACGCGCCGGACCGCGCGACGACGAACGCCGCAAGGTGCTTGTTGCCCGAGCCTCCCGCCACGTCGTCGAGCGCGAGCACGACGGCGTCCTGGAGCGCGGGGTGCGACGCGAGCGAGGCCTCGATCTCGCCGAGCTCGATCCGGAAACCGCGGATTTTCACCTGGAAATCGATGCGACCGAGGAACACCAGGGTCCCGTCCGCGAGGCGGCGGACGCGATCGCCGGTGCGGTACATCCGCGCTGTCGGCTCGCCCGCAAAGGGATCACGGACGAAGCGCTCGGCGGTCAGATCCGGCCTCCCGAGGTAGCCCCGCGCGACGCCGCTGCCCCCGATGTAGGCCTCGCCGTGGACGCCGATCGGCACGGGCTTCTGCTGCGCGTCGAGCACGTAAACACGGCTGTTCGGGAGCGGGCGACCGAGCGGAACAATCGCCGTGCCCGGCACCGTTTGCCCCTTCTCGACCGGGTACGTCAGGACGCCGACCGTGGTCTCGGTCGGGCCGTAGTGGTTCATGATCCGGGCCTCCGGAGCGAGCTTCTCGACGCGGGCGATCAGGTCCCAGTTCGACCCTTCGCCGCCGAGGACGAGGAGCTTTCGCGGGATCACCCGCTCGGGGTGCGCGCCCGAGAGGAGCGCCGAGAGGTGCGAAGGGACGATCTTGAGACAGTCAATCTCCTCGCGGGCGAAGTACGCGCCGAGCTGGTCGGGATCCGTCGTCATCTCCTGGGCGATGACGTGGAGCGTGCCTCCGAGGCAGAGCGGCGGGAAGAGCACCGTATTGCCGAGATCGGCCGAGAACGTCGAGATGTGCGCGTAGCTCGCCGTGGTCGGCAAATCGAGCCGCTCCGCCACGCCGAACACGTAGTTGACGAGCTGCCGATGCTCGATGGCGACGCCCTTCGGCTTCCCGGTCGAGCCCGAAGTGAAGAGCACGTAAACGAGGTTCCTGGCGGTCGCGCCGGAGACCGGGCGGGCGTCGCTCGCGGCGGAGAGCGCCGCCGCGTCCGCGTCGAGACGAACCCGGGTGACGCCTCCAGGGAGATTCGCTGCAAAGCGCTCTTCCGTCACCACGACGGTGGTCCCAGCCTCTTCGAGGATCTGCGCGAGGCGAGGCGCCGGATACGCAGGATCGAGAGGAACGTAGGCGCCACCGGCCTTGAGGATACCCAGCAACCCCTCGATCATCCCCGCGGAGCGATCGACGGAGAGGCCGACGACCGAGTCCGGCCCGACGCCGAGCGCACGGAGGTGATTGGCAATCTGGTTGGCGCGCCGATCCAGCTCGCGGTACGAGAGGCGCGTCGTCCCCGCGACCAGCGCGAGGGCGTCGGGCGTGCGCGACACGCGCGCCTCGAACAAGCCATGAATCGTCGACTCCGTGGCATAGCGAGCGCGAGTGTCATTGTGCTGTGAGAGGACGCGGCGCAGCTCGGCCTCGGGGAGCAGCGGAAGCTCGGCGATGCTGGCGGTCGGGGCCTTCACGGCGCCTTCGAGCAGCGTGATGAAGTGGGTGGCCAGGCGCTCGATCGTCTCGGCCTCGAAGAGCTCGGTGCTGTAGTAGAACGAGCCGCGCAGGCCCTGCGGCCCCTCGCTCATGATCAGCACCAGATCGGTCTTCACCGTCGGGTTCTCCATCGCGAGGGGCGAGAGGCGGAGCGAGGGCAACTCGAGCGCGCCGCCGGGCGCGTTCTGGAGGTTGAAGATCACCTGGAACAGCGGGGAGCGGCCGGGATCATGCTCGGTGTCGAGCCGCTGCACCAGGCGTTCGAAAGGCGTGTCCTGGTGAGCATAGGCCCCTAGACAGACCTCGCGCACCCTCGCGAGCAGGTCCTTGAACGAGAGATCCGGCTCGACCGCGATCCGGAGCACCATGGTGTTGATGAAGAGCCCGAGCAGCCTTTCGGTCTCGGCCCGGGTGCGATTGGCGATCGGCGATCCAACCACGATGTCGGCCTGCCCGGTGTACCGGTACAGGAGCACGTCGAAGGCCGCGTGGAGCGTCATGAACAGCGTCGCTCCCTCGCGGCGCGAGAGATCGGTCAGCCGATCCGTGAGCTCGCGTCCCAGCTCGAAGCGCCGGCGGGCGCCGCGCGACGAGCGCACCGGCGGACGGGCCCTGTCGGTCGGGAGCGCGAGGATCCGGGGCGCTCCGTCGAGGTGGCGAGTCCAGTAATCGAGCTGCTCGTCGAGCACCGGGCCCTCGAGCCACCGCCGCTGCCAGAGGGCATAATCGGCATACTGCACCTCGAGCTCGGCGAGGGGCGAAGCCTCGCCCGCGTGGAAGGCCGCGTAGAGCGCGCCGATCTCCCGCGCCAGGACCGTCAGCGTCCAGTCGTCGGCCACCACGTGATGCATCGAGAGGAAGAGGGCATGATCGTCGTCGCTGAACGCCAGGAGGCGAGCGCGAATGAGCGGCCCCACGCCGAGATCGAAGGGGCGTCTGGCCTCCTCGATCGACGCCTGTCGTACGGCCTCGTCGCGATCCTCCGGGGCGAGCGCGCGGAGATCGGCCTCCGGGAGATCGAGCGTGAAATCCGCGTGAATCGCCGCGTGAGGCTTGCCGTCCACCGACGCGAACGTCGTCCGCAAGACCTCGTGACGACGCATGATCTCGGCGAGCGCGCGCCCGAGCGCCGCCCGATCGAGCCGCCCTTCGAGGCGCATCCCGAGGAGCACCAGATACGCGGGATCGTTCGGATCGAGCTGCGAGAGGAACCAGAGGCGCTCCTGCGCGAACGAGAGCGCGGTCGCTCGCTCCTCGCCGGCGCGCACGAGCGGAGGCACCGAGATCGCGAGGCCCGCTCCGAGGGCGCCTTCCACGAGGCGCGCGAGCGCGGCGGGGTTCGGGGCGTCGAAGATGCTCCGCAAAGGCAGCTCGACGCCGAACGCAGCGCGGAGGCGGCTCATGGCCTGCGTCGCGAGGAGCGAGTGCCCGCCCAGCTCGAAGAAGCCATCGTGCGCGCCCACGGCGCCTGCCTCCAGGCGCAACACCTCGGCGAAGATCCCCGCGAGCGACTCTTCCACCGGGCCACGCGGAGCCACGTAGACGCGCTCCGACAGGCCTGCTCCGTCCGGCGCGGGGAGCGCTCGACGATCGAGCTTTCCAGCCGCGGAGAGCGGGAACGCGTCGAGCGTCACGAACGCCGAAGGCACCATGTAGGCCGGCAACCGTCCTTCGAGGAAGGTGCGGAGCTCGCTCCCGGAAGGCGCCTTGCCGCCGAGAAGGATGAGATAGGCCACCAGCCGCTTCTCGCCGGGCGCGTCCTCGCGCGCGAGGACCGCGACCTCGGTCACCGCGGGGTGATCGCCGAGGGCCGCCTCGATCTCGCCGAGCTCGATGCGGAAACCCCGGATTTTCACCTGAAAATCGGCGCGACCGAGATATTCAATCTCGCCCGTCGCGAGATACCGGGCCACGTCGCCGGTCCGGTAGAGCCGCGCGCCGGACACCGCGC
>JANYGI010000118.1 GCA_025362495.1 Byssovorax sp.
TTGCCAGGCAAAGGCCGGATCCGTGCGCCCCTCGTAGTTGAAGACTACAGTGCGATGACCTTTCTCAGCGTCACCATTCGCCTCCGAGTTGTACGTGTAGTCGATCTGGCTCGGCAGATAGCCGGTCGGGGTGGTGGTGTAGCTGTAGTGGACCTCGTTGTGGGATCGGTCGGACTCGGTGCTCAACAACCACTCGACCGGGAACTGGCCCACATCCACGGCGCTCGCCGTGACGACGCCGTTGTTCAGCACCACGTTGGACTGCTTGCGGGTCGCGTACCGCGGGAGGTAGGTGCGGATGTTGCCGTTCTTCAGCCAGACGGTGAAGCTGTCCGGGCCGAGCGGTGCGTTGGCGCTGGAGACCGTGGACACGATCCGGGCGAAGATATCGGCTTCCGTTCGGTACTCGGCGCCATCCTTGCCGTACATGCCATCGACGTGGTTGAGCGCGACACCTGTGACGAGCTTCTGCCCATCGAGACAGAAGCGGTCGACGGACGCGTTGTCGTCCGTCACGAAATTGGAATAGTCGACGCCGTCGACCGCGCCTTCCGTCGCAATCGTACGGTTGCAGCGGGTGATGCGCGACAGCCCGGAGAGCGACCATCCCGCCCCGAGGATGCCGTTCCGCGTGCCGCTCGAATAGCTCAGCGCGAGCGACGGCTCCATACCGTTGCGCCCTGCCGGCACCTCCAGCGGAATCGAATACGTGAACGCGCCGGCTGACGTCACGTCCCACGTGCCCGACAAATAGTCGCCCGATCCCTTGGCCGCCGCGACCAGCGGGGTGGTCGGCAGAGCCATCGTGACTGGCATCGGCGGCGCGACGCGCGGATCGACCTGCGTGGTTCCATCGCCGCTCGCCGAGCCGGCAATCAAGAGGACAGCAGCGGCGAGCAGCGCTCGCGCAGCGATGCCTCTCTTCAACGACGCCGGGATTGCGGGGCGGGGCGTGGTTCGCTTGGAGCGCATTGGAGTTCTTTCGGTGGCTCGAAAACCACTCGATCAGCGGTTCGCGTCAGCGCGCAGAGAAACAAGCAAGAAGAAATACACTATCTTCTCGGATTCAGCTGTTACAGCTACGCCAAAGAGTTCCAACTCGTCAACGACTGATTATCGACGCGGGGCTGCCGCTCATCGAGGAGCACGAAGCTGAGCGCAAATGGCGAGTTGCTCGCCTCTTGATTTGACGCCGCCCTACACCATGCGCTGGCTCCTCGATCCAGGCTCCGCTTTGAACCCTTGAGAGTCCGCTCGTACGTACCCGGGAGGTGCTTGACCACTTCCACCGTCGGTCAACCACGCCCCGCCAGATGGTCAACCTCCTCCCTCCAGGATGGTCGACCACCCCCCAACCGTAGGGTCGACCTTCTTCCCTCCTCGCGCGCTCGCTCGAAATCGCCTCACGATTGCCCCCCCAAGCCCCACGCGCTAGAGCGCTCGCCGATGCGTCCTCGCCTTCTTCGCGCCTCTGCTCGCCTGCTCGCCCTCGCCGCGACCACCGTGGCCTTCGGGGCCTGCGCCGGGGCCACGCCGGCTCCGGTCGATCCGCTCGACGCGATCCGGAGCCGCGCGGCCGATCCCGCGGCCGACGGCGAGACGGTGGGCCACCTGCTCCTCGACGAGCTCGTCGCTCCCGGCGGCACCGCGGAGCGGGCAAAGAGCGCGCGCAAGCGCCTCGACGCGATGGGGGGCGACGCGCAAAAAGGGCTGTTCGCCTCGCTCGCCCGCGCCATTGACGATGAGATCCACGGGCACTTTCGCGGCGCGGCGACGGCGCACCTCGACGCCATCGTCGCGGCGCGGACGAGCCCGCTGCCCGACGCGCCGCTCATCGCCTGGTACGCGGCGAATCACCTCCTGAACCTCCGGGCGGGCGTCGCCGATCTCTGGGCCACGGCGCGGCCGGTGGTGCAATACACCCTCGATCATCCGGGCCAGATCGGCTGGCGTGCCCGCGGCGAGCTGGTCGAGTGGTGGAGCCTCGACGGCTTCCGCGACGGCGGCGGCGCCGAGGAGGCGAAGGCCCTCGCCGAGGACGCGAAGACCTCCAGCGACGCCGCCAAGAAGGACGCCAAAGACGCGAAAGACTCGAAGGATCCCGCCGCCATGGCCGACGCCGCCAAGCCCCCCGAGGCGCGATCCGGCGTGCTCGAGGCTGCGGCGCGACGCTATGGATGTGCCGAGAACGCCCGCATGGCGGGGCCGTTCGGGCATTTCTCGCCGAGCGATCACAGCCGGCATTTCGAGGCCGAGCGATCGGGCCCGTGGCCGGCCGTCTTCGCCAGGGATCCGCTGCGCCAGGCGCCTCCGCGCGTGGTCGCGGTCGATCGCACCGGCTGCGCGCTGCGGGCCTCGGGCGCGAGCGACGGCGGCATCTTCTATGTCGAGACGTACCTCGATCTCCCCGCCGATCGCGAGACGATCATCGCCGTTCAAGGCGCGCTGGCCGTCTTCGTCGACGACGTCGAGGTGATGACGCGCGACACGCGGCAGTGGGGAGTCTGGCCGCGCTTCGGCTCGCGCCTCCGCCTGGAGAAGGGCCGCCATCGCATCGTGGCCCGCGTCGCCGGCGGCGAGACCTCGATTCGCATCGTGGCCAATGACGGGATGCCGCTCGGAGTGCCCACCTCCGACGATCCGGCGCCGCCGTACCTGCTCACGCCGCCGGAGATCCTCGACGATCCCAACGTGCTCACTCCCTTCCTCACGGCCGAGGGCGTCCCCCGCCAGCCGGGCACGCCGCGCTTCGCCTTCCCGCGCGACGTGCGCGATCCGGTGACTCGCTTGCTCGCGGCGTACGCGGCCCACATCGAGGGCCAGGACGACGTCAGCTCGGTGCTGATCGAGCCGCTGATCAAGGAGCAAGAGAAGGCCACTGGCCCTGCCATGGGCTTTCAGGCCCTGTTCCTCGAAAAAGACCCGATCTTTCCCCAGAGCGACGGGCGGGATCTCCAGAAGGACGTGCGGAGTCGCGCCATCGCCAAGGATGCAGAGCTGTGGTGGCCGCGCTTCTGGCAAGCCCTCGACGACGCCGACAAGGCCGGTATGGGCGAGGTCGCCCCCAAGCTGGTCGAGCTCGCCGATCACTTCCGCGAGGTGCCGGACATCCTCAAGGGTCTGGCGCTGATCTACGGCAAGATCGGCTGGAAGGTCGAGCGCGATAAAGCCATCAAGGACATCGCGGCTCGCTTCCCCGACGACGCCGAGGCCCTGGGTGGCCTGCTCCGCCTCTACGATGAAGAGGGCCGCGTCGACGAGGCCGACAAGGTGGCCATTCGCATTCGCAAGCTCGATCCCGACGCCGAGGTCGACTTCGAACGAGCCGTGTCGCGCCGTGATTTCCGCGCCGCGATCAAGGAGCTGGAGCGCTTGCGATCGGTCCGCAAGGACCGCCGCGACATCGCCGCTCGCATCGCCGACATGCTCACCCGCGCCGGGCTCACCCGCGAGTCGATGAAGAAGCTCGAGGCCGCCGTGCAGCGCCGGCCCGACGACGCGCAGGCCCGCCTCGCCCTCGCCGACGCGCGATTCTCCGGCGGAGACCGCGGATCGCTGCGCGAAGGCCTGGTGTCTGCCATCCAGTCGGGGGCCGACACCACGCCTCTCCGCGACGCGATCGAGCTCGTCGACGGCATCACCGAGCTGTCGCCGTACCGCATCGACGGCAAGAAGATCATCGCCGAATACGAGGCCTCGAAGGCCGAGATGCCCGGCACCGCGGCGCGCGTGCTCGACTACTCGGCCATCTGGGTTCACCCCGACGGCTCGGCGCGGATGCTGGAGCACGAGATCATCGGTATCCAGTCGCGGGAAGGCATCGCCACACACGCCGAGCAGCCTTTGCCGCGCGGGATGGTGCTGAAGATCCGCACCATCAAGCACGATGGTCAGGTGCTGGAGCCGGAGATCGTCGAGGGCAAACAGACAGTCACCATGCCGCACCTCGAGGTCGGCGATTACATCGAGACCGAGACGGTGACGACCATGCGCAACGACGGGCATGGCGGCCAGCATTTCGAGGGCCCGCGGTGGTTCTTCCGCGAGGAGAAGATCCCCTACTGGCGGAGCGAGTTCATCGTGATCTCGCCCAAGAACAAGCACCTCGACGTCGAGACGGGCGGTAACGTGCCGAAGCCCGACGTGAGCGAGAGCGGGGCGCTGGCCATCCGGCGCTGGCGCGTGGATCTGAGCCCGGCGCTGCCGGAGGAGCCGGCCTCGGCGCCGATTCAAGAGTTCCTCCCGAACGTGCGGATCGGCTGGGGAATCAGCCTCGACGACACCATCGCTCGCCTCGTCGACGCCGCGAGCGACGAGACCCCGCGGGATCCCCGGCTCCTCCGCGTGGTCGAGGGCATCCTCCAGAACAAGCCCGGTGACGAGAAGGGCAAGGCCGTCGAGAAGGGCAAGACGCCTGTCGCCGCCGCCGCCGAGCCGCTGGCGACAGCGACGCTCTCCACCGACGAGAAGGCTCGCCGCATCTACCGCTGGGTGCTCAGCAACGTCGAGCAAGGCCGCGAGAGCGATGGTCGCCGCATCGTGATCGGCAAGAGCGGCAATCGCACCGAGGCCTTCCTCCACCTGTGTCGCCTCGCGGGGATCGAGGCCTCGCTCGGCCTCGTCCGCGACCGGCTCGCTCCGCCGCCGATCGGGCCGATGAGCGACGCCGACTCCTACGGCGCCATCGCCGTCCGCGTGACCACCGAGACCGGCCCGCGCTGGATGGTGGTGCGCGACAAGTTCGCCCCTTACGGCTACATGCCGAGCTCGCTCCGCGGGCAGCCGGCCGTGGTGCTCAAGGCCGGCGCGCCGCACGAGACCACGTCGAACGAGGGTTCGAGCGACGCGGTGATCCACAAGGGGACTGTCACGCTCGGGGCCGACGGATCAGCCACGCTCGACATCGTGCAACGGTACGAGGGCAAGCTCGCCATCCTGCTGCGCACGGCGCTGGAGACGCTGCCCGACGCGCGCCTGAAGGAGACGGTCGAAGCGCGTTTGCTGCCGCAGTCGCTCCCCGGAGCGCGGGTGATCTCGGTCGAGGTGAAGAACCTCTCCGACATCGATCAGCCGCTGGAGATCGCGATGAAGCTCGAGATGTCGAGCTTCGCGCGCTCGCAGGGGAAAGAGCTGCTGGTGCCGCCACCGTTCCCGATGCAGCTCGCCAAGCTGGCGCAGCTCCCGAGCCGGGAGACGCCGCTCTACATCTCGGAGCAGCTCGCGACCCGGGTGGAGCTGGAGCTCCGGGTGAAGCTCCCCGCGGGCGCGAAGGTGACGACGGCGCTCGAGCCCGCGTCGGTCGACAACGACGGACGCACGGCCTGGGTGAAGGATCGGAGCGAGGCCGGAGCGCTGGTGTTCGATCGCGTGGTCGACATCCCCGCCGGGCGGGTGAAGGTCGAGGACTACGCGAAATTCCAGGCGTTCGCGCAGCGCGCCGACGCGCTGCTCCACCGGGATGTGGTGGTGTCGCTCGCCAAGTAGAGCGGCTCTACTTGGTGATCTCGTAGCCCGTCCAAGGCCCCCGGAAGGGGCCGCCGTCGGGCGTGAGCGCGCTGTCCTTGAAGAGGCCAGTCAGGATCCAGACCTGGATCGAGGCGCCGGCGTTCTTCATGATCTCCAGCGCTCCACCTTCGGGCGTGTAGCTCGTCTTCGTGGTGAAGACGCGGAGCAGGTTGTTGTTCTTCTCGGTCGAGAAGAGGAGCAGATAGCCGAGGCCGTTGATGGGGTTGCCCTGGGCCGCGGCGACGCGCTCGCCGGCGAAGAGATCGAGCAGCGGGCCGAGCGACGCATGGCGCAGTGGAGGCGCGGGGGAGAGCAGGAACGCGCCACCGCCGGGCTGCGCGTTCATGTGCCACGTGAAGGCGGGGACCCTGGTCGCGGCGTACACGGCGCCCTCGGCCGGCGTGTCGAAGATGGCATATGTCGCGGGGTTCTCGGGCCCCTGTACGGCGGTCAGGTCGGCGTAGGCGGGGGCGTTGGCGTCGCCCTCGAAGACCAGCGCCGGGTTCGTCGCGTTGCTGCTCGGGGTTTCCGCCGGATCGCACGAGGCGCCGCCGTAGATCCCGACCGACGCCAGGCCAGCCAGGAGAACGACGCGGATCAGCGGCGAAGCAGCGTGAGTCATGGTGAAGAGTGTCCGTGAGCGGCCGGCGCGTGTCAACCCGACGCGAGCCCGCGAAGCTACTTGCGAGTAGAGTGCGCGTCGTGAACCCCGCGCGCGTCCTCGTCGTGGCAGCAGCGCTGACGGCCGCTCTCGCGGGCTGCGGTGACGAAGAGGGGTTGAGCGGCGCCGGCGGCGCGAGCAGCGGCGTCGGCGGCGCTGTCGGCGGGTGGGACTGGGCTCTTCCCCTCGGCGTCCCGGAGCCGCAGGTGCCCGCCGACGATCCGATGTCGACGCCCAAGGTCGAGCTGGGGCGCAGGCTCTTCCACGACAAGCGCCTCTCGGGCAACACGACCTACGCTTGCGCGACGTGCCATGTGCAGGAGCGAGCCTTCACCGACGGGCGCGCTCACGCCCTCGGATCGACAGGGCAAGTCCACCCGCGAGGCTCGATGAGCCTGGTCAACGTGGCCTATGCCGCGCGGCTGACCTGGGCCAACCCCCTGATCGCGAGCCTGGAGCAGCAGGCCTTGCTCCCGATGCTCGGCGAGGCGCCGGTGGAGCTCGGCCTCGCCGGGAAAGAGCAAGAGCTCCTCGCTCGGCTCGCGGCGGAGCCGGTCTATCAAGAGCTGTTTCCCGCGGCGTTTCCCGGGGAAAGCCACCCCATTTCGCTGGTGAGCGTCACCCGCGCCCTCGCGACCTTCGAGCGGACGATCGTCTCGTTTCGCTCCCCGTACGATCGCTACGCCTACGGGGGTGACCGCTCGGCCTTGCCCGTGGGTGCCTTGCGCGGGCGCGATCTGTTCTTCTCCGACAAGGTCGCGTGCTTCCGCTGCCACGGCGGCTTCGCGCTCTCGGACGCGGTGGTGCGCGCGGGGAGCCCGGGAGGCGTGGTCGAGTATCACAACACCGGCCTTTACAACCTCGATGGCCAGGGGGCCTATCCACCCGACAACACCGGCGTCCTCGCGGTGAGCGGCCTCCCCGTCGACATGGGCCGCTTCCGGGCGCCGACGCTGCGCAACATCGCCGTCACGGCGCCGTACATGCACGATGGAAGCGTGGCCACGCTGGACGACGCGATCGATCACTACGCCGCCGGGGGGCGGACGATCGCGACAGGGCCCGACGCGGGCGACGGGAGCAAGAGCCCGCTGAAGAGCGAGCTGGTCAAAGGCTTCTCGCTCACCGCGCGGGAGAAGACCGATCTGCTCGCCTTCTTCGCGAGCCTCACCGACGAAGAGCTGCTGAACGATCCGCGGCTGTCGGATCCGTGGCCGCAGATGCCTTGAGATCAGAGCCCGTACGGGGCGTCCTGGACTCGTGCTCGCTGCGGCGGCATCAGAAGCGCGGCGGCGCGCGCGGCGTCCAGGGGAGCTTGTCGATCGGAACCACCATCGCACCGACGGCGCCCGGGCCGACTATCACACCATGGGGCCATCGCTCGTGGGCTGCGACGCAGGCATTCGCGATGGCGCCCGGCGACTCTGCCCGGACTCGGTGGTGGATCTGGTGGCGTGATGTACCCTACGCTCGGTATGCACCTGGACTCGGCGGCGGTTGGCTCGATGGCAAATCTCAGCACCCTTGGCCGCTACGAGGCCCTCGATCGCGCGGCGGGACAGGCCCTGTACGAGCTCGTGCAGCTCGCCATCGATGTTTGCGACGTGGACCAGGCGCTGGTCGGGCTCCTCGACGCGGACGGGCAGCGGATGCGCACGATGGTCGGCATGAGCGGCGAGGAGGCGGCCCTGCACGCGCCCTTCGGCATGTTCACGCTGCTCCAGAATCACCTCGTGATGGAGGCCGACGCGCGCGCCTCGGAGGCGCTCGCCGACCTGCCCGCCACCCGCGGCGAGCCGGGCGTGCGCTTCTTCGCGGGCCTGCCGCTGCGCTTCCGCGACGGGGGGCGGATGGGCGTGCTCTGCGTCTTCAGCAGCGCGCCGCGGGCCCCGTCGGAGCGGCTCGGTCGCATGCTCAACGGGCTGGCGCGGCAGATGGAGGCGCACATCCAGCTCCAGAAGCGGCTCGACGAGGTGCGCGACAAGCACCTCGAGCACCTCGATGCGCTGCAGACGCTGAAGGGGCTGCTGCGCGCGGCGACCACGTTCGCGATCATGGGCAGCGATCGCGACGGTGTGCTCACCAGCATGAGCCGCGGGGCCGAGCGCATGCTCAACGTCCGCGCCGAGGACCTGCTCGGCCGCGCGACGCCGCTCGAGCTCCTCGACCCGGCCGAGATCGACGCCCGCGGCCGCGAGCTGTCGCGCGAGCTCGGGCGCCCGATCACCGGGTTCGACGTGCTGGTCGCCCCGTGCAGCGACGGCGCGCCCTCCGAGCGCGAGTGGACGCTCCGGCGGCACGACGTGACAGGCGTCGCCTCGACCTTCGCCGCGACCCTCGCGGTGGCGCCGGTCATCGGCGAGCAGAGCGAGATCAAGGGCTACGTGCTGATCGCGCAGAACGTCGAGGGGCGCCGCGCGATCGAGCGCATGAAGGACGACTTCATCGCCATCGTCAGCCACGAGCTGCGCACGCCGCTGACGTCGATCCTCGGCGCGCTGGGTCTGGCCGCCGGCGGCGTGGCCGGGCCGATGAGCGACGCCGTCGCCGAGCTGGTGCAGATCGCCCACACCAACAGCGAGCGCCTGCTCCGCCTCGTCAACGACATCCTCGATCTGCGCAAGCTCGAGGCCGGCGCGCTCGAGCTCCACCGGACGCGCTTCGATCTCCGCGAGGTGGTGACGCGCGCGACGAACGAGATGCGCCCCTTCGCGCAGCGCTACGACGTGCACGTCGAGGTCGGGGCGATGATCGAGGCGCGGGTCGAGGCCGACTTCGATCGGCTGGTGCAGATCGTCGTCAACCTGGTCTCCAACGCGGTGAAGTTCTCGCCCCGCGGCGAGGCGGTGGTCGTCAGCCTCGCCCGGCGCGGCGACACCGCGCGCCTCACCGTGGCCGACCTCGGCCCCGGCGTCCCGGAGAGCTTTCGGCCTCATATTTTCGAGAAATTCGCGCAGGCGTCCGCCGCGGATGGGGGGCACCGCGGAGGCACCGGCCTCGGGCTGAGCATCGTCAAATCGCTGGTCGATCTGCACCGCGGCGAGATCGGCTTCGAGAGCGTGGGCGGGCTCGGGACGTCGTTCCACGTCGATCTGCGGCTCGCCGAGGGCTGACGCCCGCGACGACGATCACCGGGGCGCTGTCCGAGGCTTGCCGTTGCACCCCCGGCATGGGTAGCGTGTCCCTCCCCACCGCGCGCAGCCTGCGGCCCGGGACGTCGACTCGCCCGATGGCCGTTTCCTGTCAGCTCTGCGGACACGAACAACACAGCGTCCCCGACGCGTGCGCGGGTTGCGGCGCGCCCGTCGTCGTCGACGGCCGCTACCGGATCGAGAGCGAGCTGGGCCACGGCGCCGTCGGCGTGGTGTACCTCGCGCAAGACCTCGGGCTCGGCCGCAAGGTGGCGCTCAAGCTGGTGTCGCCGCGCTGGATCAGCGACGCCACCGTGCTCGCGGATTTCCAGCGCGAGGCGCAGGCGCTCGCGTCGGTCCGTCACGAGAACGTCGTCCAGATCTTCGCGTTCGGTCCGCACGACGGCTCGTGCTTCTTCGCGATGGAATACGTGCGCGGCAAGAGCCTCGACAGCATCCTCGACGAGCACCGCCAGCACCACGCGTTCATCCCGATCCACCGCGCGCTGACGATCCTCGGGCGCGTGGCGGGCGGGCTCGACGCCGTCCACGCCGCGGGGATCGTGCACCGCGACGTCAAGCCCGAGAACGTGGTGATCGAGGAGGGCACGGGTCGCGCGGTGCTCGTCGATTTCGGCCTCGCCGTGGAGTCGAACGATCGGAGCGCCGAGGCCGTCGCCGGGACGCCGTCGTACATGGCGCCGGAGCAAGCAGGCGTGGGGCCGCAGGCCGGCGTGGTCACCGCGCGGACCGACGTGTACGCGCTCGGGTGCACCGCGTTCGAGATGCTGACGGGGCGCCTCCCGTTCGAGGCGACGACCTACGCCGATCAGCTGCGTCACCTGGCCTTTCGCCACCCGCCGCGCGCGTCGACGATCCGCCCCGAGCTCGCGTGCTTCGACGACGCGCTCGCGCAGGCGCTGGCGAAGGATCCCGACGACCGCTTCCCGACCTGCGCCGCGTTCGGCGCCGCGATCCTGGCCGCGGGCGAGCGCTGGCTCGAGCGCGACGCCGCGCCCCGACCGCGGCCGCCGCCGCAGAGCACCCCGCGAGGCCTGAGCGTGCTCGTCGTCGACGACGATCCCGCGTTCCGCCGCTTCGCCGCGCGCGCCGCGCAGCTCGCGTTCTACAGGAAGCCGGTGCACCTCGCGCTCGCGGGCTCGGGCGCCGAGGCCCTCGATCTCGCGCGGCTGGAGTCGCCGGATCTGATCCTGCTCGACTTCGACATGCCCGACCTCGACGGCGCCGACACGCTCTCGCGGCTGCGCGCGCTGCCCGGGAGCAGCTGGGCGCGCGTCGTCGTCGTGAGCGGCGCCGCGGGCCCGAAGGAGCGCTGGCGCTTCGCGGTCATGGGCGTGAACGACTTCGTGAGCAAGCCGGTCGATCTGCAGGCGCTGGTGCTGACGCTGAGCGCGATCGCCGATCGCGCGCAGTGGTTCGTGGGCGGCGATCGCGAGTCGGAGCCGCCCTCGTCCGACAGCTGAAATCGCCGCCGCGCTCTCACCCCGCGACGAGCGAAATCGAGGCGCGCACGGCGCCGATCGCCGCCTCGACGTCGCCGCGGATCACCGGCGGCGACAGCGCCAGCTCGAGGCGCGCGACGGCCTCGCTCACGTCGGCGAAGCCATACGAGCCCGACGTGCCGCGGAGGCGATGCGCCTGCGCCCTGGCGTCGCCCTCGGCCGCGGGATCGACGCCGAGGCGCGCGACGGCGGCGGTGAGCGCGGCGACGAGGTCGGGCAGCTCGCGCGCGTACTGCTCGCGCAGCTCGGCGAGCGCGGCGACGATCCGGGGATCAGCGGGGTTCATTCGAACGCTCGAGGCCGGAGGCGATGGTCACGTGGTCGGCCCTTCGACGAAGCGCGCGAGCTCGCTCGAGAGCGTCATTGGATCGAACGGCTTGGCGATCACGCCCACCGCGCCGAGGCTGAGGTAGAGCTGCACCTCGTGCTGCAGGACCTTCGCCGTCATGAAAACGACGGGGATCTTCGCTGTTTCGGGGCGTGATCGCAGCTCGACCAGGGTGGCTTTGCCGTCCATGCCGGGCATCATCATGTCGAGCAAGATGGCGTCCGGCTGCTCGCGCACGGCGGTCTCGATGCCCTCGGCGCCCGACGACGCGAGCACGACGTCCCACTTCCCCACGCCGCGAAGACAGAGCTCTCCAATGCGCCGGATGTAGGGCTCATCGTCGATCATGAGCACCTTGCTGATCGGCATCCGTGTTCTCTTCGCTGGGCGCGCCCCGGTGGGACAGCGCCTCCACAGTTGACCTCGGCTCCCGCCGGAGCGTCTACGATGCAAGCGATGGGCCTCGTCTATCTCGCCTCGCTGGTGGTCGGCCTCGGCGTCCTCGTGGTGCAGGTCGCGCTCGGCGGACGTACGGGTAGCCACGATTTCGGGCACGCCGGTGGTCACGCTCACGGCCACGATCTCGCGAAGACCGGCCACGCCGGCGACGACGGCCCGCTCGCGGTGGTGCTCTCGTTTCGCTTCTGGATCTTCGCGCTGCTCGCCTTCGGCCTCTCGGGATCGCTGCTGGATCATTTCGATCTCGCCGAGCCGGCGGCGATCGCGATGATCGCCGGCGGCGCAGGGATCGCCTCGGGCGCGTTCGCGGCGCTCGTGGTGCGCGCGGTGGCGCGGAGCTCGGCCTCGTCGAGCGTGAACCTGAGCGAGGCGGTCGGCCGCGAGGCGCGCGTGCTGGTCGCGTGCGGGAGCGGTCGCACCGGGCAGGTGCGGCTCGCGCTGCGCGGGCAGAGCGTCGATCTGCTCGCCGTGACGAGCGACGAGAGCATCGCCCGCGGGGAGCCCGTGCTGATCGAGGACGTGCGCGATGGAGTGGCGCAGATCTGCCGCCGCCCGCGCGAGCTCGGCGACTGAGGCATCCACCCCTCACTCCGCCCTCCGCAGTGAGGGCCGGACCCCTCGCTCCTATCACCGTGATGCTCGCGCGGCAGGCGAGGCGCGCGCCGAGCTACGCCGTGAACTCGACCGTCGGCATCGCCCAGTTCGACGGCGCCTTCACCGCGTAGCTGAGGGCGAGCACCTCGACGAGGACGACGCGGTAGATGGAGTGAACGTCGCCCACGTCGACCTCGCCGGCGTTGGCTTCGAGCGCGGCGTCGAGGTGCTCGTGCACGAACGCGAGGATGTCGGGCTGCTCCATCGCGACGACGTCATCCGAGTCGACCGCTTCGGCGGGATCGGAGAGGCGGATCTGCTCGTCGAGCTGGAGCGACTCTTCGACGCCGGTGAGCGCCGTCTCGGTGACCTCGGCCATCTCGGCGCCGAACGCGGCGTCGAAGCCGAGCCAGATCGCCAGCGTCAGGAAGTAGCCGAGGGCCAGCGCCGTCTCGTCGAGCGGGCCGTTGAGGATGTTCGAGATGCGCTCCGCGAGGGCGGGCTGCGTCTCCTCGAAGCGCGTGAAGGCTTCGTCGAGGCGCTCGCGCGCTTGCTCGTCGTCTTCACCGAGCTGATTTTCGACCTCGGCCAGCGCGCGCAGCGGCAGCAGCGCGTACGGCGCGACGGGACGGATGGCAGCTCGGCGAACCCACACGAGCGCAACCTAGCACAGTCGATCGATCTTGCGTCGCAGCGACCGCGCGGCGAAATCCCCGCGATCAGCGCGTGCTGTCCGGGCCGATCAACCGGACGCTCCCCAGCGGAACCCAGCCCGTGAGCGCGCCCCAGCGCACCTGCACGAGGCCGCCGCGACGCTCGCTCGCTTCGACCGCTGCGGCCTCGGGGATCGGATCGCCGCCGCGTGATTTCCCGTCTTCGTCCGCGAGGTACACCTCGTCGACGACGATCACGCCGGGGCGCACCGTGCGGCGCAGGTGCCGCGCGCCGAGCGTGAGCGGGACGAGCGCGAGCAGCGCGACGAACGCCGTCGGCGCGAGCACGCTGCCCGCGACATGAGCGCGCCCCGCCGGCTCGCGGCGCAGCACGAGGCCGATCGCGAACAGGATCGACGCGAGCACCGCGGCGAGCCCCCACGTCTGCTCCGAGGCCAGGCCGACGACGAGGCGATCGAGCGTGGGGCGCGCGTCCATCGACGAGCGGCTCTTGCGCGCGCGGCGGCGCGTGAGCTCGGCGCGCACGCGATCGAGGGCGACGTCGGCGTCGTGATCGTCGGGGCGCAGCAGCAGCGTCTCCTCGAAGGCGGCGGCGGCGCGGCCGAGATCGCCGGGGCGATCGGCGCCCGCGCGCACGCGCATCAGGTAGGCGATCCCGCGGTCGTAGCTGGCGTCGGGGTTCCAGTAGCCGCGATCGGCGAGGGCCTCGAAGGCGTCGATGGCCTTGCCGTGCTCGCCCTTCTTGAGCGCCTCGGCCCCGCTCTGGAAGATGGCCTCGGGCGTCGTCGGCGCGTCGTCGGCGCGGGCGGGCGCGCCGCGGCCGATGGTTGCAGCTGCAACGATCGCCGCGGCCACGATCGAGATCGAGAGCGAGAGCGAGAGCGAGCGGCGGCGGATCCGGGCGCTCACGTGGTCGCCGCCGCGGTGTGGGCGAGCTCGCGCACGACGCCGCGCGCCTGCTCGGCGAGGTCGTGCGCGGACCCGCCGTCGGGATCGAAGCGGATCGACTCGCACGCGAGGAGCGACGCGCGGATCGCCTCGGCGAGCTCGGACGCGACGCCGAGCGGCGCGAGCACGCCGGGCAGCTCGGCGATGAGCACGCCCCGTGATTTGAGCCCCGTCGCGTCTTCCACCGCGAGGTGGATCGCGCGCTCCAGCGCCGCGGCGAGCGCCCTGGTGTCGCCGCGCGCCTCGGCCTCGGCCGCCTCGTCGAGGGCCTTGTCGGCGAGCGCGCGCTTGGAATCGGCGCCCGCGGCCCGTCGCTCGCGCGCCTTGCGCAGCCCGAGCGATCCCGCGAACGCCCCGACGACGAGCAGCGGCGGCGCGACGAGCAGCCCCCACCAGAGGCCGCCTTCACCCCAGAACGGCGGGCGCACCGCGGCGTAGGCGCCGAGCGCCATCCGCGGCGTGGAGAGGCCGACGAACGGATCGACGACGCCTGGATCGACCGCTGCCACAGGCTGCGCCGACGACGCCGCGTTGAGCCCCTTGCGCGTCACCTCGACCTTGCCGAGCTCGGCGCGTGTCGTCTCGTAGCGCCGCGCCGCGGGGTTCCAGTACGAGAGATCGACGGCGCCGAGATCGACCGAGCCCGTCTCCTTCACGCGCACGACGTAGCCGAACGATCGCCACCCCGCGACAGTGCCGCCCTGGATCCCGAGGTTCTCTTTCTTCTCGGGATCGAGCCACTCGAGGCCGGTGCGATCGGGGACGCGGAGGGTGTCGGGGAAGCTGCCCGAGCCGGTGACGGTGATCAGCACCGGGACCGCGCCGCCCTCGTCGATGCGTCGCGCTTGTACCAGTGCCTCGACTTTGAACTGGCCGACGTCGCCGAAGCGATAGCCGGGCGGCCGGTACTCGAGCGGAGGCTCGGTCACCGTGACGACCTCATCGTTGGACTCGCGCTCGGTGGCGCCGCCGGCGCGGAAGCCGCTGAGCTTCATCTTCGCGGTCCCGGTGTGGAGGACGCCGGCCTTGAGCGGGAACGCGGCGACGCGCCCGATCACCTTCACGTTGTAGCGATCCTGCCCGGCGTGGGCGTAGAGCGGGCCCTGCTGCGTGCCGGGCTCGTCGACGATCGAGACCGTGCGGAAGTCGTCGAAGGGCGCGTCGTGCGACTCTTCCGGGTGAAAATTGGCTCGAAAATAAGCGAAAAAGGTGACGGTCACCTGCTCGCCGATCACGGCCGTCTTCTTGTTCGCGACGGCGCGGAGGAAGAGCAAGCTGTCGGGCGCGGTCGGGAGCGCGAGCTCGGGCTTCTCTTTCTCGGTCGGCGTGTCGTCGTCGTCGTCACCGCCGCCGAGGCGGATCGAGATGCCGCCGGGGAGCATGAACGGGCTGGTGCGGCGCCCCGTCGAGGCGGTGACCTCGACGCTGAGCGGGCCCGGCGTGAAGCGCTGGCCACCCACCGCGACCGGCGGCCCGGGGATGGAGTAGCGCCCCGGCTTCGCGGCCATGATCTGCCACGTGACGATGGTCTGCCGCGTGCGACCGCCGCCCTGCATCGAGCTCTCGCCCACGGCCTGGAGGCCCGACGGCAGCGCGATCCGCGTGATTACCGGATCGGTGTCCTGGGTGGTGACGCGGAGCTCGTACTGGAACGGCTCGCCGACCTCGACGCGCGTGGCGCTGAGCTTGGTGCTGACCTTGGGCCTGCTCGCCTGGGCGAAGGCCACGTCGGTGAGGGCCGCCGAGGCGCCGCCGATCGTGGCGATCGCCACGATCGCCCGCAGCAGCCACCCGAGCCGCGCCGCCTTCACTTGTCCTCCATCTGCTTGCCGCGGCGGACGCCCGCGCGCGATCGCGCCTCTTGCTCCTGGTACGTCGGCGCCTCTTCCAGCTTGTCGAGCATGCGCTCGTCCTGCTGCGGCGGAGGCGTGGGTTGATCTTGCTTCGGCGGGGGCTGCGGCGACGCGGCGTCGCTGTCGGCGCCGCTGTCCTTGTCGCCGCCGTCTTGCCCGGCGTCCTTGCCGTCGCCGCCGTCGCCGCCGTCGCCACCATCGGGACCCGCGTCGCCGCCGTCGGGCGAAGCGTCGCCACCATCGGAGCCGTCAGCGCCGTCAGAGCCGTCGGCGCCGTCGCTTCCGTCGCTCCCGTCGCTCCCGTCGGAGCCGTCGCTCGCGTCGTTGCCGGCGTCTTTCTGCTCGTCGACGCGACGGAGCGCGATCGCGCGATTCCAGGCGGAATCACGGCCGATTCGATCGCCGCCTGCCTCCTCGTAGAGGCCGGGGACGAGGCCGAGCGCGAGATCGTACTCCTTGACGGCGTCCTCGTATTTGGCGCGCAGGAACTCGAGGTTGCCCGCGAGGTAGTGGGCGCGCGCGCGCAGCTCGAGCGGCACCTTCGCGTCGCCGGCGATGGCCTTCACGAGCAAGAGCGCGCAGTCGATCTCGCTGCTCCGCTGCTGCGCGAGGAGCTCGTCGGCCTGGCCACCGTCGGTGTCCTCCTCGCCGAAGCGATGGCCGAAGCGCTCGGCCAGGTAGAACAGCGTGAGCCCGAGATCGAACGTCCCGTCGGGCTTTTCGTGGACGCCGGGCGGCAGCGCGATGCCGCCGTCGGCGCAGACGCCGGTGCCCAGGTAGGCTTCGAGCGCCTCTTCCGCCGAGGCGAGGTTGCCCGAGTCGATGTCGCGGATCGCCTGCTCCACCGCGGGCGCGTTGCGCTCGAACGGCGATCGCGGATCCCACCCGCTGCATCCCCACGCGACGATGCCGGCGAGGCCGATGCCGATCACCACCGCGCCGCCGATGCGCAGCGCCCGCCCGCGCGCGAGGATCCGCGCGGCCACCGAAGGCGACGACGACCTCGCTGATTTGCCGCTCTTCGCAGCCTTTTTGCGGTTCTTCTCGGGTCCGCTCACGCGTCACCTCGACGGGATTTCGGCCCGTTGCCGGCGCCGATCGCCAGCAGCGCGCGCTTGGCCTTCGCCGCGCGCGAGGGGACCGGCTGCGCCTTATGACGCCGGATGATCCGCAGCGGAGCGTCGCCGATCAGCACCTCCACGAGCAGCAGGAGGATCGCCAGGCCGAGCGGGTAGAAGTAGACGTCGGCGTAGACCGTCTCGACCTTCTCGGCGAGCTCGCTCTTCATTTGCCGCTTCAGATCGGCCGCGATCTGCTCGATCCCGGTGGTGCCTCGCTCGGCGCGGATCACCTTGCCATCGGGCGTCGCCGCGGCCACGGCGCTGAGCTGGCGCTCGCCCTCGGCCGAGAGCGCCGTCGTCACGGGCTTGCCGTTGCGGTCGGTGCGCCACGACGTGATCTTCCCCTCGGGGCTGACCTCGGGGATGCGCTCCGGCGTGCGCCCGCCGATTTGCACGACGTGGATCGTCGTCCCCTCGGCGCCGATCGACTGCGCGACGGCGATGGGATCGCCCTCGAGATCTTCGCCGTCGGTGATCAGCAAGATCACCCGCTTGTGCTCGCTCGACTTCGGATCGCGGCGGAGCAGATCCCGCGCCTGCTCGAGCGCGCGCGCGATCGCCGTGCCGGGCACCGGCATGCTGTTGGGATCGAGCTGCCGGAGGAACTGGGCGATCGCCGCGCCGTCGGCCGTGAGCGGGAAGCCGATCGGCTCGCCCGAGAACGCGACGGCGGCGAAGCGCGCGCCCTCGAGATCCTTGATCAGGCGCGCGGCCTCGACCTTGGCGCGGAAGATCCGCGAGGGCGGGACATCCTGCGCGTACATGCTCTTCGAGTAGTCGAGCACGAGCACGACATCGAGGTTGGTCGCGGGGATGAGCCGCGTGCCCTTGCCGTACTGCGGGCGCGCCGCGGCGAGGAACGCCAGCGCGACGGCGGCGACGAGGAGCACGCCCTTCCAGGCCCGCCGCTTGGCCGGATCGAACGTCGACAGCGCGCGGATCCGCTCGACGTCACCGAAGGCTTGCACCGAGCGCCCGACGCGCAGCCCGGCGAGGATCAGCAGCGCGGCGATCGGGATCGCCATCGCCGTGCCGAGGAGAAAATAAGGCGCGGCGAAGTTCACGGGAACCTCCGCAGGAGCCACGCGCGCAGCACGGCGTCGAGCCCGATCAGGAGCACGCCGGGGATGAGCAGGAGCTGGAACAGATCTTCGAACGAGCCGATCGAGGCTTCAAAATTCGTCTTTTCGAGCGAGTCGAGCACCTTGTGCATGCTGTCGGCGAGGGCCTTCCCGTCCGTCGCGATGTAGGCCTCGCCGCCGGTCTCCTTGGCGATCTGGCGGAGCAGCGCCGGGTTCACCGGGAAGCGACCGCGACCGTAAACGGGCTGGCCGAGGAGGTTGGTCCCCTCTTCCACGTCGACCTCTTCGCCGGTGCCGATCTGGATCGTGTAGACCTTGCAGCCGATCGTCGACGCCAGGTGCGCGGCGTAGTCCGGCGAGATCGATCCCGCGTTGGAGTCGCCGTCGGTGAGCAGGATGATCGCCTTGGATCGCGCGTCGCTCTTGCGGATGCGCGCGACCGCGGTGCCGAGCGCGTCGCCGATCGCCGTGGCGTCGCCGTTGATGACGCCGAGGGTCATCTTCGCGACCATCTGATCGAGCAGGTAGTAGTCGAGCGTCGGCGGCGAGAGCACGTAGGCGTTCTTGCCGAAGACGACGACGCCGATGCGATCCGATTTACGGCGGCGGATGAAGTCGCGGATCACGAGCTTCGCCGTCTCGATCCGAGTGAGCCGCTTGCCCGTCGGCTGCTGCCCCTGCAGGCCCGGGAGATCCCTGGCGTTGCTCTCGAGGATGGCGCGCATCGATCCCGACAGATCGAGCGTGAGGATGATGTCGATGCCCTTCTGATCGCCGGTCTGATCGCGCAGCACCGAGACGGGCCGCGCCATCGCCACGATCAGGAACATCAGCGCCACGGCGCGGAGCACGCCGGGGAGATCGCGCAGCTGCGCTCGCAGCCCGCGCGGGCCGGCGACCAGCGGCGCGACCATGCCGATGCGGAGGCGCGGCTTGCGCGCGTCTTGCCCGAACGTCCCGGCCCAGAAGACGAGCGGGATCACCAGGAGCAGCAGGAGGAACCACTTGTACTGGAAGCTGACCTCGAACCACCCCGCGCCGCGCGCGAGCCACGGGTAGATCAGCGCGAGGATCGTTATCACCCCCGTCATCGCGGCGACGAGGCCGATGCGACGCTTGCGGTTCATGACGAGCCTCCCGCGGGCATGGTGCCGACGTCGGCCACGGGGGCGACGGGGATCGTGGTGCGGACGATCTCTTCGCCGCGCGCGAGCGCCTCCAGGCACGCCTCGCCGTCGGGCACGGCGCGGGCGAACTTCACCAGATCACACTCCTCGAGGAAGACGCTGATCCGCTTCAATCCAGGCACTTGCGGGCGGATCCGCTTGAGCACGGCGCGCATCTCGTCCGTCGTCGACTCGAGGCCGTCGAAGCCGTAGCGGGCGCCGAGGTACTTGCGCACGCAGTTGCTGACGCGGTCGAAATACTCGGCCGTGCGATCCTCGGCGATGAGCTTCGAGCGGCGGATCGCGTCGAGCTCGTCGAGCGCGGTGAGCCACGGGAGGCGCGGCGGCGGCGCGATCACGATCACCGGGCGACGCCGGTACCACCGGAAAAGGAAGGCCGCGGCGACGCCGAGCAAAAGGCCGATGGCGAGCCCGATCGCGACCTGCTTGGCGAGATCCCACTGCTCGCGCTGCGATCGCGCCGGCGGGTTGGGCTTCACCTTGGGCTCGACCTCGTTGGCGATCGGGTCCTCGACGACGATGTGATGGCGGGCCGTGCAGAGCGTCATCAGGTCGCCGTTGGCGCGGGCGATCACGATGGGCATCGGCGGCAAATCGAGCTGATTGCGGCCGCCGTCCTTCGGCAGCGGCACGAACGGGAGCGTGACCTTGGTGGTCGCCGAGGCGCTGCCCTCTCTGGTCTCGATCAGGATCGGCGCGCCGCCGTCAGCGTCGGGGATGATGAAGCCGACCTCCTTCAGCGCCTTGGCCGCGGCCTCGTCGCTGCCGAGCTTCACGCCGCCGGGGAAGACCGTCTCGCCGCCGCCGTGGGTGATCGTGACCTCGAGGTTGGCCGCGTAGCCGCTCATCCCGCGCGCCGGGAAGCTCTCCGCCATCGACGGCCGCGACACGCCCGGGGGGATCTTCTCGAGGCACGAGACCCACACCGATCCAGCGTCGGCCGGGGTCGCGAGATCGACGCCGGCGTCGGCTTCAACGGGATCCGCGGCGCCGGCATCGATCGCCCCGGCGCCCGCGTCGCGCGCGGGCGGCGTCGGGCCCGCGGCGAGCGCCGGCAGCGTCACGAGCGCGAGCAGCGGCGCCGCGAGGAGGCCGAGCCCGAGCGAGGCGACGAGACGCGCCTTCATCGGTGGATCCTCCGCGCTCGCATCTGGAAGAGCTTGCGGATCGGATCCACGAAGCTCCCGTCCGTCCGCACGATCACCGCGTCCAGCGAAAGCTTCTGGAAGAGCTTCTCGCGATCTTTGCGCAGCGCCCGCATCGTCTTCTTGTAGTGCTCGCGCACCTTCGGATCGCCGGTGTCGACGACGACGTCCTCGCCCGTCTCGAGGTCCTCGAACGTCGCGAGCCCGACGTCGGGGATCTCTTCGTCGCGCGGATCCACCAGCATGATCGGGATCACGTCGTGCTTGGCCGAGGCCAGCGCCAGCGCGCGCTCGAAGCCCGTGGCGAAGAAGTCGCTGATCACGAACGCCACGCTCTTGCGCTTGGCCACCTTCACCAGGGTCGAGAGCGCGAGCTCGAGGTTGGTGCCCGGGTACTTCGGCTCGAAGCCGAGGATCTCGCGGATCACGCGGAGCACGTGCTTCTCGCCCTTCTTCGGCGGGAGCATCTTCTCGATCACCTCGGTCCCGAGGACGAGGCCGACGCGGTCGTTGTTCTTGATCGCGCTGAAGGCGCAAAGCGCGGAGATCTCCGCGGCGACGCGGGCCTTCGACGCGCGCACGGTGCCCCACTGCTCGCTCGCCGAGAGGTCGACGACGAGCATCACCGTCATCTCGCGCTCCTCGACGAAGACCTTCACGAAGGTCTCGCTCATGCGCGCCGAGACGTTCCAGTCGATGAAGCGGATGTCGTCGCCGGGGTTGTAGGCGCGCACCTCGCGGAACGAGAGGCCCTGCCCCTTGAAGCTCGACGAGTAGGTGCCGGTGAGCTGCTCGTTCGCCATCCGCCGCGTGCGGATCTCGATGGCGCGGAGCTGCTTCAGCAGCTCGGGCGGCAGCGGCTTCGCGCGCTTCTTTTCCCGCTGCTCGGCCCCCGCTTTGACGGGAGAGGCCATCAGGGTACCTCCACGACCTCGAACACGCGGCGGACGATCTGCTCGGCGGAGACCTCTTCGGCCTCGGCCTCGTACGTGAGCACGACGCGGTGGCGGAGCACGTCGGGCCCGATGGCCTTCACGTCCTCGGGCGTCACGTAGCCGCGGTGGCGGAGGAACGCGTGCGCGCGCGCCGCGAGGGCGAGAGCGATCGAGGCGCGCGGGCTGGCGCCGTACTCGATCAGGCTCTTGAGATCCTTCATCCCCTTCTGATCGGGGTTACGCGTCGCGAAGACGACGTCGACGATGTAGTCCTTCACGCGGTCGTCCATGTACACGTCACGCACGATTTTACGGGCGTTGACGAGCTGCTCGAGATCGAGCACCCGGTTCGCCGCGAGCTCGAGCGGGCCCGTGGCGCGATCGACGATGATCCGCTCCTCGGCCTTGTTCGGGTAGCCGACCTTGATCATCAGCATGAAGCGATCGACCTGCGCTTCGGGCAAGCGGTACGTGCCCTCTTGCTCGATCGGGTTCTGCGTCGCCATGACGATGAACGGGTTGGGCAGCTTGTACGTCGTGTCGCCGATGGTGACCTGACGCTCCTGCATGGCCTCGAGCAGCGCGCTCTGCACCTTGGCGGGCGCGCGGTTGATCTCGTCGGCGAGCACCAGGTTCGCGAAGATCGGGCCGAGCTTGGAGGTGAACTCGCCCTTTTGCTGGTTGTAGATCACGGTGCCGATCAAGTCGGCGGGCAGCAGATCCGGGGTGAACTGCACGCGCGCGAACCTGGCGTCGATGGCGTCGCAGAGCGTGCGGACCGTGAGCGTCTTGGCGAGTCCGGGGACGCCTTCGAGCAGCACGTGCCCGCCGGTGAGCAGGCCGATGAGGATCCGTTCGAGCATGTACGTCTGCCCGACGATGACCTTCCCCACCTCGTTCAGGAGCGTCTCGATGAAGGCGCTCTCTTTTGCAACGAGCTCGTTCAACGCGCGGACGTCGTGCATGGTCTTGGCAAGTCCCCGAAAAAAGGCCGACCCCGCTCGGCGACGAGCGGGAGGTGCTCATAGCAAGGGCAGGCGCGGAGAGACAACAGCGAGGTCCCCGCTATTCCACAAAAATGCTACGCACCGTCGATGCCCCGCCCCACTGAGACCGCGTTGAAGGGCCGCGCCCGAGGCCTCCTCGAGGCGATGACCGCCCGCGCCCGCTGGATCTACGCCGTTCCGAGCGATCTCGGCGCCCAGGCGGCGCGGCCGATCGCCCTCGCTGCAGGCTTGCTGCTCGAAGAAGAAGAGCCGGGCGCGCTGGCGGCTCGCTTCGGCAACGAGAAGGGCACCGCGAGCCTGGTCACGTTCGAGAGCCCCGAGCTCGAGGTCATGCTCCTCGAAGCGCAGGGATCGGACGCGCCGGCGATCCTCGCCGACATCCTCGAAAAGACTGGATTTTACGCCCAATCCACGCTGCTCGGCACCGCGCTCGACGTCCGGGATCCCGAGGCGGGCAAGGCGCTCCGCACCCTCGCGCACATGGTCGTGGCCTGGGACGAAGACTGGAGCGATCTCTTCCTGCTCCACCTCGCCGCCCCCGATCCGATGATCCGCCACGACGCGGTGCTCGCGCTGACGACGGCCGTGATGGTCGCGGGCGACGCCGGCGCCGCGCCCGCGCTGCTCGAAGAGGCGATCAAGCGCGAGAAATTCCCGAAGCTGAAGGACACGATGGCCGAGGCCCTCAACGTGATCCGCGGCGTCACCGGCGCGCCGATGGAGATCTCCCCCGACGCCGGCGAAGACCCCCACTCGCACGGCTGAACGCCCTCCCGCCTCGCCGGCCGCTTCAGTCCACGACGCGCAGGATCGCGTCGCCCTTTTGCTTCCCGTAGAGCTGCTTGATCTCGACCTTGTACTCGCCGGGCGACGACACGGTGAACGTGATCGGCGGAGCGCTCTGCGGCTGCCCCGTCGGCAGCTCACGGAGCACGCGCTCGACGATCGTCTTGCCCAGGGGCGACTTCACGCGGAGGTTGTACGGCGGCTCCGGCTCGTCGTCGGAACGAAAGATCAGGATCGCCGACTCCCCCGTTTTCAGCGGGCTGACCGTACAGACGGTCTCGATGTCGCCGGTGCTATCGATGGTTCGGGCCACGCTTCGCTCGTCCGTAGGAGGGGCCGCCCTGCGGGGGCCCTGATCGGAGGGCCATTCTAGACATGCCCGCGCGAGCTTCGCGAATTTCCCCCGATCATTGCGGTCGAGATCGTGCGTTTTCCAGGCAGAAACGCGGGATCAGGAGGGGCGGACGCGTGGCGAGCCCGAGGCCCTTCGCGCCGCCCCATCGAGACTACTTCGACCAGCGGAGGCGCGGCTGACGGGCGGCGCGCGCCTCGTCCATCCGGCCGACCACCGTGTGATGAGGCGCGTTCTTCACCACCTCGGGCGTCTCGTGCGCCTCTTTCAGGATGGCGATCATCGCGGCGACGAACTCGTCGAGGGTCTCCTTCGTCTCGGTCTCGGTCGGCTCGATCATGAGCGCGCCGGGGACGACGAGCGGGAAGTACACCGTCGGCGCGTGGAAGCCGTAGTCGAGGAGGCGCTTGGCCACGTCGAGCGTCTTCACGCCCGTCTCGCGCTCGAGCTGCACGTCCGAGAGCACGACCTCGTGCATGCACGGCTGCGGCACCGGCGCGCTCATGTGGTCCTTCAGCAAGGCCCACAGGTAGCGCGCGTTGAGCACCGCGAGAGTGCTCGCCATCGTCAGGCCCTCGCCGCCCATCTCGCGGATGTAGCTGTAGGCGCGGATGAACATGCCGAAGTTGCCCTGGAAGGCGCGGAGGCGGCCGATCGACTGCGGGCGATCGTGATCGAGGGCGTAGAGATCACCGCGGCGAACCACGGTGGGCGAAGGCTGGAACGGCTCGAGGTGCTTCTTGAAGCACACCGGCCCCGAGCCCGGCCCGCCGCCGCCGTGCGGCGTGGTGAACGTCTTGTGCAGGTTGATGTGGATGACGTCGATGCCGACGTCGCCGGGGCGCGCGGCGCCCATGATCGCGTTGGTGTTGGCGCCGTCGCCGTACACGAGCCCGCCCTTGTCGTGGATGAGCTTCACGATCTGCGGCAGGTACGTCTCGTAGACGCCGAGGGTGTTCGGGTTCGTGAGCATCAGGCCGCAGACGTCGCCGTCCGAGCCCTCGCGCTCGATGGCGCGCAGCACCTCTTCGGGGTGCACGATGCCGTCGGCGTTCTTCTCGATCTTCACGGCGACGAGGCCGTTGAGCGCGCAGCTCGCGGGGTTCGTGCCGTGGGCGCTCTCGGGGATGAAGACCTTCTTCGGTGAGCGGCCCTTCGAGGTGTGGAAGGCCCGCATCATCATCAGGCCCGCGAGCTCGCCCTGCGCGCCGGCGGACGGCTGGAGCGAGCAGCCATCCATGCCGCTGATCTCGCAGAGCGCGTCCTGGAGGCGGTACATGATCTCGAGCGTGCCCTGCGCCAGCGCGTCCGGCGTCATCGGGTGCATGCGCGCGAACCCGGGGATCCGAGCGGCCCACTCGTTGATCTTCGGGTTGTATTTCATGGTGCACGACCCGAGCGGATACATCTGCGAGTCGATGCAGAAGTTCCACTGCGAGAGGCGCACGAAGTGGCGGAACGCTTCGGGCTCGCTCACCTCGGGGAGCCCCGCGGCCTCCTTGCGAGCGAGGCCGCCGAAGAGCGCCGCCGGATCGACGGCGGGCACGTCGAGCTTGGCCAGCGAGTAGCCGGTGCGACCCGGCGCGCCGCGCTCGAAGATGGACGGCTCGCGAAACTGAATGCCCTGGGGCTGCGTGGTCGTCATGGAGCTTCGGGAGGAGTTAGGGGATCAAGGCGCGGGAGGCGAGGCCGGGGGCTCCGCGGGGCCCTTTTCCTTGCTGTCGCCGTCCCAGTCGCCGCCGCCGAGATCGCCGGAGCCGCTGCCGCCGATCGACGAGAGGTCGGGCTTGATGTTGCGCTGCTTGACGGCTTCCCAGGCCTCGCCCGTCTCGTCCTGGTCGCGCCCGAGCTCGCCCGCCACCGTGTCGTCGACGTTGTCGCCCGGCGGGCGCTTGTACTTGAAGTAGCCCTTGCCGCTGCGCTTCGAGTTCGGGCCGACGCTGCCAATCGTGTGCTCGGTCCACGTGAAGTGGATGACGTCGCCCGTCGCCGTGCCGTGCACCTCGCCCCAGCGGTCTTTCACGGGGCGGATCCACTTGCCGCTCACCGTGTTGCCGTCCTGCACGAGGTGCAGGTAGCCGTAGAGCTCGCTGAAGTAGACGCCCGTCCAGTCGGCGCCGGCGGGCATGTCACCCGCGGTCACGGTCGCCGTCTTCGCGGTCGCCGTGCCGCTGCAGCCCGTGGTGCCGAGGGTGAGGGGTGCGATCAACAGCGCGGCCGCAGCCGTCGCCGTCCAGAGCCTTCGCAGAACCATCATGGCCGCGGAGGCTAGCACAGACCGGTTGCCGTTCGCCCTCCCGAGCGACCGGCCCCGCCACGATTGCTCCTGGAAATCCGGCGGTAGCGCGGCCTGTTCAGCCCCGCGCGAGGCGCGCGCTACTTCGGGACCGGGTTGGTTCCGACGGTGATCCCCGGCGTCGCCAACCATTTCCAGTTGTCGATGAGCGTGGTCGTATCGAGCGCGCCGTCGCCCGAGTCATAGACGGCCCAGCGCAGGGTGAACTCTTTGCCCGGCTCGACCGGCGCCTTCGTCTGCAGCCAGCCCGTCGATCCGTGGTCCTGCGCGAAGCCGTTGCCGCCGCTGTCGAAGCCGAAGCCCGTGCCGATCAAGTCGGTGTCGCCAAGGGCGCAGCTGAAGGTCTTTCCGCCGGCAAAACACGGGTTCGGCGGGTTCCCGTCGCAGCCGCAGACCTCGAGGAACGCGTTGTTGACGCTGACCGGGTTGCCCATGCTGTCGAACGAGATGTTGCCGTCGAGCTGGCCCATCGGGATCGGCGAGAGGATGGCGACGAAGAAGTCGTTGAAGGTGCTGCAGATGAAGCCCGGCCACTCGAACGTGAAGAAGTCGAAGTCGAACGAGAAGCCGTGCGCGTTCGAGGGCGCGCGCACCGTGAGCTCGACGCCGGTCGGATCGTTGGGCTCGCCCGTCACCGAGCCGGGGCACGCCGGCGACTCCTTCGGGAAGCCCATCGGGCTCGCGCAGGTGTAGCCCTTCGAGAAGCCCTGCACGTTCTGGTAGCCCGGATCGCTGGGATCGCGCGCGGTGCCGCTCGACAGGCCGAGCATCCGCTCACCGGCGCGCACTTTGACGACCGCGCCGAACTTCGAAAGGAAGCCGTGGCCGAGGTGAAAGTTCGGCAAATCGCCGGGAGAAGGCGCGGATCCATCGGCGAGGACCCACTTCGCCGAGACCACGCCCCAGTCCTTCGGGCCGGTCGAGACCTTGCAGAGGTCGACCGCCTTCGGGACCATCATCGGATCGAGATCGGCGACGTCGATGCCCGTGTCGCACGTGACCACCGGCGTGACCTCGTCGATCTTGCCGTCGCAGTTCTCGTCCTTCGGCGTGCTCCCGTCGGTGGCGATCACCTCGAGCGCATTGGGGTTCGAGAACGGATCGCAGTCGTCGCAATCGCCCTCGTTCGGGGTGAATCCGTCGTTGTCGACGTCGTCGTCTTTGCCGCCAGGGGTGCAGGTGATGGGCATGCCGCCCGCGCCCGTCCCCGCGGGGCCGCCGTCGAAGCCGATGTCCCCGCCCTCGCCGTTGCCACTCGAAGCGCTGGCCGTCGCGGTCGACGTCGCGACGGTGGAGACGGCGTCGCTGCCGCCGCCGCCGAAGCCATTGTTCTTCGCGGTGGCCGAGCACGCGGCGATGCCGACGAGCCCGACGCAGAGCGGCCCGAACGAGCGACGAACGAAGGAAGAGCGCATGGCGTTGGATCTCCGCGGCGTCACTGGACGCAGACCTTCTTCGAGAGGTTCATGTCTTTGCAGGTGTAACCGGGTCGGCAGTCCCCGTTGCCGACGCAGCCGTCGAGGCACACGCCGTTGACCGAGAAGCCGAGCTGCGCGCAGACCGCGTCGCCCGCGCAGTCCTGCGCCGCGACGTCGCAGAACTCGCTGCAGTAGCCGCCGGGGAACCCCTGGGCGTCGGCGAGGCACACCGGATCGCCTTTATTCGAGGCGCAATCGCTCGGCTGGAAGCACGGCTCGCCCACGACGCCGGTCCCACCGCTGCAGTCGAAGCCGCCCTGGCAGCCCGTCGGATCGTCGCAGTCGAGGTAGCCGTCGCCGTCGTTGTCGATGAAGTCCGCGCACGAGAACTCGGGCTGCGGCAGCTCGATGTCGAGCTGGAAATCGCCGCCCGTGAGGCCGTTGGTGTCGACCATGACGAAGTACGTCGTCCCCTGCGTCGCCTCGATCGCCAGCAGCTCGCTGTCCTGGCCCTGCGCCGGCGGGGTGCTCACGCAGGCGCTCTCGCTCAGGTCGTCGCCGCACACAGATCGCAGCGAGAGCGTGAAGTCGACGCCGCTGAAGGAGCTGAGCGTCACGAGGTACTTGTCCGTCGTCGGCGCGGTGAACTGGTAGATGAGCTCGCTCCCGCTCACCTGGGTGCACGACGCCTTGTGGATCTTCGGTCGCCCGAGCGTGCTGCTCGAATCGAACACCGGCACGTTCACCACCTTCGGCGGCGTGCACGAGTCGATGCAGGTCGGCGCGACCACGCAGTCGCTGTCCTGGCAGTCGACCTGGCCGTCCTGATCGTTGTCGACGCCGTCGGAGCAATTCTCCTTCGGCGTGCAGGTCGACACGACGACGCCGCAGAAGCTGTTGCACTGGAGCATGCCGCCGCCGAGGCCGAAGGTCGTGCAGTCTTTGCCGCCGAATTTGGTGCCGTCGCAGGCCTCGCCGGGATCGAGCTGGCCGTTGCCGCACAGCGAAGGACCGCCGCCTCCGGTGCCCGACGCGCTCGACGACGCGCTCACGCTCGCCGACACGCTCGCCGACGCGGTCACGCTCGCGCTCGACGACGCGCTGCTGCTGCTGCTCGCGGTCGCCGTCGTCGTCGACCCCGCGCCGCCCGCGCCGCCTGCCGGGTCGCCGCCCGCGCCCCCGCTGCCTGTACTGCCCGTCGGGCTCTGCGTCGCGCAGCCCGCGAAACCCACGAAGCAAAGGGCTCCGAGGGCCATGAGGGAAGACCGTGTTCGCATCGAGGAAGCTCCGAAAAAAGAAAGTGGCCGTCGCGCGGAGACGCCGGGATCGCGCGCCGCGAGCGGCTCGCGACGATGGGCTCGACCTGGGTTGCCGGCCCTCTCGGGATCATTCGAGAGGGTCGACGTGAACGCGGCTGGCGTCAACCCGCGGGCAGGCGCGCGCACAGCGACGCGACGTCGAGGCGATGGTCGAGCGCGAGGACCGGAGCCGCCCCGATCGCCGCGGGAAGCTTCACCGCGCAGCGCGCCGTCGTCAGCCACGCGTCGACCTCGAAGCGCCCCGCGCGCGCGAGCTCGCGGGCGCCGGGGATCGCGTGATCCCCGAGCGCGATCACCGGCCGCGGATCGATCCCCACGTCGCGCAGCGCCGCCTCGATCCTCCCCGGCCGGGCGATCGCCACGAAGAGCCCGACCCGACGCCGCCCGAGCTCATCGAGCGACCAGCGATCCCCACGCGCGCCGATCGCCCCTTCGATCCGGCTGTGGATCGCGATCGTGTCCGGTGGACACGAAGCCAGGCGAGCCCCCGAGCCGAGAGCCACCACGACGTCGGCGGCGGCGAGCAGCGCCTCGCGGGGAGCGCGGAGATCACCGGCCGGCGGGCAGGCGCCGCCGCCCCAGGGAGCCGCCGCGTCGAGCACCAGGACCGAGGCCGCGAGGCGCTCCGGCGTCGCCTGGAGGAGGCCATCGACCACGAGCACCCCGAAGCCGAGCGCCGCGGCGTGATCGACCGCGGCCTGCCGATCGGGCGCGACGATCACCGGGACCGAGACCGCGGCGAGCGAGCGCGCCGCCGCGAGCGCATCGTCGCCGACGAGCGAGACCGCGTCGTCGATCGCCACGACGCGAGCTCGCCCCGGTGAAGCCCGGTACGCGTGGCCGATCAGCGCGACGCGCTCCCCGCGCTCGGCCAGCGCCCGCGCCACCGCGACCGCGAGCGGCGTCTTGCCGGCCCCGCCCAGCACCGCGCTGCCGACGCCGATCACCCTCGTTTTCAAGGGCAAACGCAGCGGCCGAGCGAGGCCGCGCGCGCCCACCACCGCCCAGACCGCGGCCGCCGCGCGCGCAGGAAAGAAGGTGATCCCTCGCTCCAGACGCCGGGCGACGAAGGCTCGGGTCGCGTCGACGAGGGCTCCGCGATCCATCGGCGCACCATCCTTCGGCGGGGCGTCGCGCGCCAATAGCGAACAAACATTGTACAATTCATGTAGCCAGGCGAGTGCCATGAAATCAGTTCATTGACTCCACAGCAGAGCGTTGTATGAATTGTTTGTTCAATGTTCGGCACAACGTTAGACAGATCGTGGTGGCCATGTTCGACATCGTGATCACCTCCGCTCCCTCGACTCCCTTCGCAGCGCGCGTCGCGGCGGTGCTGCGCGCGGCGCGGATGCGCGTGGTCCCGTGCGAGATCAGCTCGCAGCGGCCGCCGCCCGACGCGCTGCGCGTCGACGCCGCGGTGGCCTGCGCGACGGGGTATCCGGCGATGCTCGAGATCGCGCGCGCGGTCCGCGCCTCGCTCGACGGGCCGCCTCCGATCGTGGGGATCAGCGGCGACCTGCCCGCGGCGCCGTCGAGCGAGCTCGCGCAGGCGCTGTCGGACGACGTCTCCGACGCCGCCCTCGTGGCGCACGTGCAGCGCATCGCGGCCCAGTCGGAGCGGCGCCGCAGCAAGGTCGTGCTCCAGGGCGATCTCGACGACGTCGGCCTCGAGCACCTCCTCGCGTCGCTCGCCTCGCGCAACCGATCCTGCTTCATCCGCGTCCGCGCGCCGAACCGACGCGCCGAGGTGACGCTCGAGGGCGGAGCCCCGGTGCACGTGCGCGTCGACGGGTTCGACGCCGGCCGCGGAAGGCTGGCCGCGCTCGCGGAGATCGGGGCGATGCGCGGCGCGGTATTCGAGGTGATCGCCGGCCCCGACTCGACGGCGCCCCGATCACGCCCGCCCGCGTCGCTGCCGCCCGCGCTCGGCACCTCGAGCCCGGCCAACGTCGCCCTCGCGGCGGCGATCCTCAACGCCTGCACGGCGTACGCGGCGGCCTACGTCGGGCCGGCGCGAGCGGCCCGCTGCCTCGTCGACGCGCAGCTCGCCGCGCGCGCGCAGCACCCCACGCTCGACGCGTTCGTGGTCTCGGCCGAGGGCTCCGTCGCGGTCGCGCAGTTCGATCGCGCGCTCCTCGCGGTCCCCCGCGGGCTCGCGGCGTGGACCGTCGCGTACTTCGACGTCATCGCCCGGGAGCAGCCGGCGAGGCTCACTCGGGTCAGCGTCCGCGAGGTGCTCGGCGGGCTGACGCGCCTCGTCGAGCAGGTGGGTTGGGCGACGACGCTGTTCCCGGAGAAGCCGTGAAAACAAGCCTGAAACCGGACTCGAGCGCCGCGGAGGCCTCGCCCCTCGGGGCGCCGATCGACAGCCTGGAGCGCCTGCTCGCGCTCTCGACCGACGAGGTCGACGAGCTGCCCTACGGGTTCATCGTCCTCGACGCCGCGGGGACGATCCTGCTCTACAACCGCTACGAAGCGGCCCTCGCCCGCACGTCGTCGGAGCGCGTGCTCGGCCGCAACTTCTTCCGCGACGTCGCGCCATGCGCCCGGGTCGAGGCCTTCTTCGGCCCCTTCAAGGCGGTCGCGAGCGGCGAGCCCGGCGCGAGCGAGCGCTTCGCGTTCCGCTTCCATTTCCTCCACGGCGCGCAGGACGTGCTCGTGCAGATCACGCGCGCCCCCGACTTCGCCGCCGCCGAGGAGAGCGGCGCGAGCAGCGCCCGGATCTTCATGACCGTGGTCCGTCACGCGATCCCGACCGTCGGCGAGCGCGGGCCGGGGCTCGTCGCGCTCGATCTGCGCAGCGGGCGCCTCACGGGCCCGCTCGGGCCGACGTTTCCGCTCGGCGCGCCGGCGCTCCACCTCGCGCTCCGCAGCCTCGGCGACAGCGGCGCGCGCGAGCTCGGGCGCGAGCTCGGCCGCGAGCTCGCCGTCGTCGTGGGCCGCGACATCGCCGCCCTCGACGAGCCCGACGTCGCGCTGGCGTCTCCGCAGCTCGTGGCAAGCTCGCTCGACGATGCCCTCGCCGGCGCGGGGCTGGGCCGCGTCGCGCTCGACTTCACGCAGTACGCCGGCACCGGCCGCATCGACGGTGTGCTGCGCCCACCCCTCGAGCTGCCGTCGCGCGGCTTCGCGGCCTTCTATGAAGGCCTGCTCGGCGCGGCGCTGGGCAACGTGCTCGATCGCTCTCTCCTCGCGCGCTGCCTCGATAGCCTCGATCTCACGGCCACTCCATGGCTCTTCACCATCGGGCCATCGCCCATCACCCCGACACCCCCGCTCGGCGCCGGGCCCCCATCGGGCCCGCGATCGCGTTGACACCGCGGCGGCACGGCAGATAGCCTCGCGCCGGATTGCGGGCGATGGCCGGACCTGGCGACTCTCCGCCAGACGGCCCGATCGCCCGGCCCAGACGAGAGCCAACGATGATGCAAGCGGAACCGCACGATCGAGAGGCTCTCCAGGCGCGTGTAGAGGCCGGGTGGGCGCCGGAGTACCTGCTCTTCTGGGGGCACTCTGCCTCTCGCGGCGCCCCGCCGGGCAAAGAGTGCTTGAGCCAGTGGTATCCGGCGGGCTTCACCCTCGACGGCGAGACCTACGTCACCGCCGAACACTACATGATGGCGCAGAAGGCGGTCCTCTTCGAGGACGCCGAGGTCGCCGCGCAGATCCGGGCCAGCCGCGAGCCCGCCGCGGTCAAGGCGCTTGGCCGCAAGGTGCGTGGCTTCGACGCCGCTCGCTGGGAGGAGCATCGCTTTCGCGTCGTCGCGGCCGGCAGCCACGCGAAGTTCTCGCAGAACGCGGCCTTGCAATCGTATCTCCTCGGGACCGGCACACGGGTCCTCGTCGAGGCCAGTCCATCCGACGCGATCTGGGGTATCGGTCTCGCCGAGAGCGATCCGCGCGCTCGTGATCCGCGGAGCTGGCCCGGGCTGAATCTCCTTGGATTTGCGCTGATGCACGCCCGCGCCCTGCTCGCCGCAGGGTGAGAAAAGCCCGCCAGCGACCGGTAATTCGATCGCGAAGGGTTCTCCAGGAGCTGCCAGTCTGGAGCCGAGCGCGACGGAGGCTTGCGGACGGACGGCGCTGACCACACGTGAGCAGAGAGGCTCTCACAGCGGGCCAGAGGGGGACATCACATGCCGTTCGTGAACGTGAAGCTCATCAAGGGAGTGTTCTCGGCCGCGGAGAAGCAAGAGCTGCTCGTGGCCATCACCGACGCGCTGGTGACCGTGAAAGGCGAGCGCGTCCGCGAGCTCGTCTCGGTCGCCATCGAGGAGGTGGAGAGCGGCGATTGGGCAATCGGCGGAAAGCCCCTCTCGACAGCCGACGTGCTGGCGCGCACCGCGGAAACGAGCAAGAAAAAGAACAAATAGGCCACCACGCTCGGTCCAGAGGCGTTGATGCCGCGACGGCGCCGGGGCGAGCTCAAACGCCCCTTGCGCCGCCCGCGGGCTCATCCCCGCTCGTCACCGACCCTCCAGGTGCTCACGGGAGGCTCGATTCTCGGTTCGTCGACGAGCAACCTTCCCCTCCATGCGGGTCTTCTGACATAACAGCGGTCGACATGCGCCGCGGAACCCCGACGACACTGGCCCTCGCGGCGGCCTCCGCCCTCGCGATCCTCGCGCCGCGCCGCGCCCGCGCCGAGGCGCCGCTGCCCGATCTCGTCGTCCACCGAACCGACGACACCGCCGATTGCCCGGACGCCGCCGCCCTCGCCGCGCGCGTCGATCGCCACATGAAGCGCCCCGCGCTCCGCCCGCGCACCGACGCGACGACGCCGGGGAGCGACCGCCCGAGCCTCGACGTCCAGATCTACCGGAGCGAGGCCGGCTATACCGCCGTCGTCCAGACCGGCGAGAAAACCAGGCAAATCACCGACAAAGGGGCCACGTGCCGCGGCCTCGCGGACGCCATGGCGATAACGCTCGCCATCCTCCTCGACACCGAGGTTCCGCCGCCTCCGCCCGATCCGGTGCCCCCGCCCGAGCCGCCGAAGACCGCAGAGCTCGCCCCTCGATTGCCGCCGATGCCGCTCGTCGACGCCGAGCCGACGACGGAGCCAGAGCCCGCGCAGCCCGCGCCGATCGAGGCGTTCACGGCGCCTCCGCGCACCTTTCGTGTCGTCGCCGGGGCCGGCGCCACGGCCGCGACGGGGCTGCTCACCCGGCTCGCGCTGGGGAGCACTGGCCACATCGGGCTCGGGATTGGCCGGGTTTTCTCGGTCGAAGCGGGGTTCCTCGTCCTCCCCACGCAGACGGTGCCGTACTCCGGCAAGGTGAAGGGCGCCCCGGCGACGGCCACGCCCACCATCGATCTCGACCTCACCTCGGCGATTTTTCGCCTCTGCGCCACCGCGCGCGTGCTCACCGAGGACACGCGCGCCGGCCTCTGCGCCGGGGCGCTCATCGGCACGATCCGCGGCGAAGGGCACGGCTTCGTCACCAACGCCAGCGCCACCGATCCCTGGATCGCCGGCAATCTCGGGGCGATCCTCGAGCAGACGCTCTTCTGGCGCCTCTCGCTGGTGACCCGGGCCTCGGTCTACGTCCCGGTCTTGCGCCGCTCGTTCACCGTCAACAATGTCGACGCCGCCAGCGATCCGCAGGCATTTTCGCCGGCTTCCGTCGGGGCGGGGCTCGACGCGGAGCTGCGGCTGTCGATTTGGTGATGTCCGGCGCGCCCCCGGACCACTGACTCGACTAGCATGGCGCAATGACCGGCGGCCCGACCTTCAAGGAGGTCTACGAAGAGCAGTTCCGCTTCGTTTGGCGGTCTCTGCGGCGCCTCGGTGTGCGCGAAAGCGACGTCGCGGACGCCGCTCAGGACGTGTTTCTCGTCGTCCATCGTCGCCTCGACGAGTTCGAAGGGCGTTCCAAGGTGAGTACCTGGCTTTACGGCATCTGCTATCGGGTCGCGCGCGACAGGCGGCGACTCGCGCATGTGCGTCACCACGTCGACGACGAGCGGGCCGTGGCCGAGCGCGTCGACGAGCACGCCGACGTTGCCGCCGAGGCCGAGCGCCGTGAAGGTTTCGCCATGCTCGACACAATCCTCGACGAGATGCCGATCGAGCAGCGCGCCGTGTTCACCCTCTTCGAGCTCGAGACCATGGGCGGCGAAGAGATCGCCGCGGCGCTGGAAATCCCGCTGGGAACCGTGTATTCACGGCTTCGTATCGCCCGTGATCAGTTCCGCAAATCCTTGACACGGCTCCAGGCACGGGAGCGGTTTCGCGACGAGGCCAGGGCCGGAGGCGAACGATGAGCGCCCCTAAACGATGGCTTGACGACGGCGGCGGGGCGACCCGCTTCGAGCGCGATCTGCTGCGCCTCGGCGCCTCGCACGAGCCGCCTGCCGCGGCGAAAGATGCGGTGTGGACAGCGCTCCTCGCGCAGATCCCGCCCATTCCGCCGGGCAGCACCGGGGGCGGCGCGGCCCCGGGCGCCGGCGCCGCAAAGGCCGCGGCGGCCGCCAAGGCAGCGGGCGCGGCGGGCGCGGCAACCAACGGCAGCGCGGCGCTGGCGGGGGCCGTGGGCGGTGGCCTGCTCAAGAGCGCTCTCATCGGCGCTGGCAGCGCGGTCGCGCTGATCGCCACGTACGCTATCGTCACACCGGCCACGGTGAGCCAGCCGCCGCCTCCCGCACCGACGGCGATCGAGGCCGTCGGCGCGCCGGGGACGGGCGTCCGCAGCGCGATTGGCGAGCGCGGTGCGGCGGGGGCCGCCGCTCCCGTTACCCCTGAAACACAAGGCCTTCCGGCGATCGCCGACTCCGCAGCTCCGCTCGCCGCGCCGGCCGCCGCCACCTCGGCCGAGCCGCGCGCCGACGGCCCCGCGCCGAGCGCCGGCCGCGATCCGAGAGGGCCGCTCGGCGTCTCGTCGGGCCCGGTCGGGCCGATGGATCGCGAGACGCGCCTCCTCGAAGAGAGCCGACGCCTCACCGAGGCGCGCGACGCCCTTCGTCGCGGCGACGCCTCGGGTGCGCTGTCGCGGCTCGCTGAGCTTCAGCGCGCCGTCCCCGGCGGGATCCTCGGCCAGGAGCGCGAGGCCCTGGCGATCGAAGCCCTCGCGAAGAGCGGCCGCGCGTCCGAAGCGCAGGCCCGCGCTCGCGCCTTTCTCCAGGCTTATCCGCAGAGCCCGCACGCCACGCGCGTGGAGGCGTTCGCGCGGTAGCGTCGCTTTTTGAAATGGCGGGCCCGCGCGCCTGCCACTCACCCTCCCGAAGCGCTCGCGACACCGGTCAAGCATGCTCACGCGCGTGCTCGGCAGTCCGCGTGGCACCAACGACGACACCACGGAAGCGGCGCCCCTCCTGGCTCCGCTTCCGTGGTCTCACCACGCTCAAGCAGGAGAGACGAAGATGGGACGACTGCATTCGACGGCAAAGCGCGCTGCGGCGAGCGCTGGAATCATCGCGCTGGCGGCGCTGGCGGCCTGCGACGGCTCCTCGGTGGTCGGCGGCGGCACGGGCGGTAACGACCCTTCGAGCACCACGTCGACCGGCACCGGCACCGGCACCATGTCCAAGGTCAACAAGGTCGATATCGTCGTATCGGTCGACAATTCACGATCGATGGCCGACAAGCAAGAGGTGCTCGCTCTGGCCCTCGCCGATCTGGTCCAGTCGCTGACGAACCCGCTCTGCGTCGACGGCCAGGGCCACCCCGCCGCGACGCAGCCCGCCACCAGCGTCGATCCCTGCCCGTCCGGCAGCACCCGCGAGTTCGCGCCGATCTTCGACATCCACGTTGGCATCGTCAGCTCGAGCCTCGGCGGACACGGCTCCGACGCCTGCTCGGTCACCAACGACACGCAGTCGTGCCCCGGCTCGCCCAACCCGTCGAACAACGACGAAGGCCACCTCCTCTCGCGCATCGACGCCTGCGGGGGCGCCTCCGTCCCCACGTACCAGGGCCATGGCTTCCTGGCCTGGGATCCCGAGCAGAAGCTCTCGCCGCCCGGCGCCAGCAACGCGGCCGACTTCATCTCGAGCTTCCGCACCATGGTCCTCGGCGTCGGCCAGGTCGGCTGTGGCTACGAGTCGCAGATGGAGAGCTGGTATCGCTTCCTCGCCGATCCCGCGCCTTCGCAGCAGATTTCGCTGCAGAACGGGCTCGCCGTGCCCACGGGCACCGACACCGCGCTCCTCGATCAGCGCACCAAGTTCCTCCGGCCCGACTCGCTCCTCGCGATCCTCATGCTCAGCGACGAGGACGACTGCTCCACCAAGGAGTTCGGCCAGTTCTACTACGCCAATCAGCAGCAGAACCCGCAGAACGGCAAGATGAAGTTTCACCTGCCCCGCGCGCGCCAGGAGTGCGCGACGAACCCCAACGATGCTTGCTGCCAGTCGTGTGGTCAGGCGGCCCCGGGCTGCCCCGCGGATCCCACCTGCATGCAGAGCCCGACGCTGGCCGACGCCGAGGACGACATCAACCTCCGCTGCTTCGATCAGAAGCGCCGCTTCGGCATCGACTTCCTCTATCCGACCGACCGCTACACCCAGGCCCTCACCTCGGCGATGATCCCCGATCGTGACGGCAACATGGTCGCGAACCCGATCTTCAGCGATCTCGATCCGAGCGACGGAGTCACCGCGGTCCGCGATCCGGGCCTCGTCGTCATCGCCGGTATCGTCGGGGTGCCGTGGCAGGACATCGCGCGCAACCCCGCCGATCCCACCCTGGGCTTCAAGTCGGCGGAAGAGCTCGCCCTGCCGGTGGCCGGCCAGAACAGCGCCTGGGACGTCATCCTCGGGAACCCCGCCAACTACGTTCCTCCGACGGACCAGCACATGGTGTCCTCGATCCTGCCGCGCCCCGGCCTGCCCGGGCCGACCTCGCCGGCCTCTGCCGATCCCATCAACGGCCACGAGTGGACGATCGCCAACAACGATCTCCAGTACGCCTGTGTCTTCGACCTGCTCGCGCCGCGCGACTGCTCGGCACCCGGGGTCAACGGGTGTGACTGCAACGCGGGCAACGACAACCCGCTCTGCGACGCGACGACGAAGACGCTGCAGGTCCGCGCCAAGGCCTACCCCGGCCAGCGCGAACTCGGCGTGCTGAAGGGCGTCGGCACCCAGGGCGTGGTCGCCTCGATCTGCCCGGTCCAGCTCACCGACACCACGAAGGCCGACTACGCCTATCGCCCGGCCGTCGCGGCCCTCATCGCGCGGGTCAAGGGCCGTCTCAAGCTGTAAGCATCACGCCGCGGGGCGACCTGAGGTAGCATCGGCGATCATGCTGCGTGCTTCACCCCTGGTCGCCCTCGCGCTCGCGCTCACGGTCCTCGGCGCTCCCCGCGTCGCATCGGCTCACAGCCTGCTCGTCAATCCCCCTCCCCTCACCTCCGACGACAACGCCAAGAGCGGGCCTTGCGGCTGCTACTTCGGCGCCGGGCCCCAGGATCCGGCCGACGACGCCACCGCCTCGGCCTGCCCCGCGGCCTACCCCACAACCGAGCTCGTCGCCGGCTCGCTCGTCCAGATCACCTGGAAAGAGACGGTGAATCACGACGGCATGTTCCGCCTGGCGATCGCCCCCACGCCCGTCGACAGCGTCATCAAGGCCGACCTCGACGCCCACGTGGTCTACGAGAAGGCCGACACCAACACCGTCGCTGGCAACACCATCACCGCCACCATCACCGTGCCCGATCAGCCCTGCGCGAGCTGCACACTCCAGCTTCGTCAGCTGATGACCGGCTCCGCCAAGCCCTATTACTGGTCCTGCGCGGCGATCAAGATCGTCGCCGCCGGCGGGACCTCGGGCGCCGGCGGCGCGGGCGCAGGGGGCGCGGGCGGCGGCGGCTCGAGCACCGCGGCGGCGGCCTCCGCCGGCGGGAGCGACAGCACCGCCGCCGGCCCCGCAGCAGCGCCGATCCCCTTCAAAACAGGGGCATGCAGCGCTTCACCGTTCGACCGCGACGCCCGCTCCGGCGCGGGGATCCTGGCGTGCGCCCTCGTCATCCTCGGGGTCCGTACCCGACGTCGTGAGACGCGCAGAGCAGCGGCGTCCGGGCGCTGAAGTAGGGTCGCCGCCGCGAGACTGAGTGTCATCCTCCGTGAGAGCTTGACGACGCCGAGATGCGCCGTCGACGGAGGCACCTCGATGGCTCGCACCCCGCTCTTGCGCGCGCTCTCTCGTCTTCTCGTCGCCGGCCGTGCCGGGGCGCCCATCCTGGAACATGCGGCGCGCGAGCGGGAGGAGCGCGCCACGTCACGTCGGAATTTCCTCGCTCTTTCCGCGGGGTTCGCCTCGATTCCGATCCTCGCTGCGTGCCGCGTCAAGGCGCCGTCCGTCGACGGCGCGCCCACCATTGCCATCGTCGGGGGCGGCCTCGCGGGGCTCCACTGCGCCTATCGATTGCGTAAGCTCGGTATCTTTGCCACCGTCCACGAGGCGGGCAGGCGCGTCGGGGGCCGCGTCTTCACCGATCGAACGACGTTCCCGGAAGGCATGCACTGCGAGCTGGGCGGCGAGCTCATCGACACCGGTCATGTGACCATGCGCGATCTGGCGGTCGAGCTCGGCCTCGACCTCTACGACTACCGCGATGACGACCACGCGCTGAGCACGCTCGTCACGTCCATCGGCGGAAAGAGCGTGAGCGAGCAGGATCTCCTCGCGGGGTTCGCCCCGATCGCCGCCAAGATCACCGCCGCCCTCGCCACGCTCACCGACCAGAGCGATCTCTTCGTCTACCACGACAAGGCCAATGGCGGAGCGGCGCTCGACGCCCTCAGCGTGGCAGCGTGGCTCGACGGCGCCGGGGTGACGGGGGATATTCGCTCGCTGCTCGACGTGGCGTACACCCTCGAATATGGCCTCGAGACGGCCGAGTGCAACGCGCTCAACCTGTTGCTGCAGATCTCGACCGACACGACGAAGCTCGAGCTCTACGGCGACTCGGACGAACGATTCCACACCAAGCTCGGCAATGACGCCTTCTGCACCCGGCTCGCCGCGGCGCTCGATCCAGGGCAAATCGTGCTCGAAACGTCGCTACAGGCCATCTCCGAGCGGGCCGACGGCAGCTATGTCCTCGACTTCCAGCGAGGCCCGTCGACCAGGCAAGTGATCGCCGATCACGTCGTCCTGGCGCTCCCGTTCTCGATCCTCCGCCGGCTCGACGTGCGGCTCGATCTCCCCGCGGCGAAGCGGGCCGCGATCGCCGAGCTGGGGTATGGCACCAACGCCAAGCTCATGGCCGGCTTCTCCAGCCGCCCCTGGCGCGCGCTACACAAGTCCAATGGATCGACGTGCTCCGATCTCCCTTACCAGTCGACCTGGGAGACGAGCCGCCTCCAGCCAGGCGAGAGCGGGATCCTCACCAACTTCACCGGAGGGAAGCGCGGGATCGCCCTCGGCCACGGCTCGCCCGGAGAGCGCCTGACCGAGCTGCTGACCCAGCTCGAAGGCGTCTTCCCGGGGGCCACGGCCGCGAGCAACGGAAAGGTCGCACGCATGTGCTGGCCGACGAGCCCGCTCGTCCTCGGCAGCTACTCGACGTACAGAGTCGGTCAATACACGAGGTTCGCCGGGGCGGAGCGGACGCGCTTCAAGAACGTTCACTTCTGCGGCGAGCACACGAGCCTGAAAGCCCAGGGATACATGGAAGGCGCCGCCGCCACCGGCGCCTTGGCCGCCGCGGAGATCGCCTCCGATCTCGGCATCTCGAGGGAGGGAATCAGGCGCCGAAGACGGCCTTCATGAGCTGACCACTGGTGTCGAAGGCGACCAGCTCGCGATAGCCGCCGACCGCGACGCCGCCGACGAAGACCACCGGCAGCTCGTCGCGCTCGCATTTCGCCTCGAGCATCACGAACGATATCGTCGCTTCGTCGCCCGACACGTCGAGGAGCTGGGGGACGATGTTGCGCCCGCCGAGGACCTCGTTCAACCGCACCAGCTCGCGCGCGTTGCGGTCCTTCTCGAAGTAGACCACCACGGGCGCCTGGGCTCGCTTCGTGGCGCCCTCGGGGTGGAGGATGCGGTCGATCCGGGCCTTCTCCTCGGCGCGGCGTTTCTCCAGCTCTTCGGCCGAGCAGAGCGGCTCGCCCAGCAGCTCGTTCAGGCCCTTGGCCATCTGCTTCGGGAGGCGGATCGGCGCGAGCGCGTCGCCGCGCGGGGTGGTGATCGCCTTGTGGAGAAGGGTGCGAATCGAGTCGAACATGGCCCCTCCCATGGCGGACGCCCCGCGGCGCGTCAATGGCAGAACGAGGATCGACGCGGGCGCGCCCGACGCTCACTTGGCAGGCATGGTCTGGCAGCCGAGGATGATATCGATCTTGGCGCCGGGATCGGCCTGGATGGTCGAGCAAGTCGACGGACAGAGGGTGATCTGGGTCGGCGCCGCGGGATTGTTGTAATACCAGCCGCCGCTCGCGCCGCAGCCGGCCGCGCCGGCGACCTGCCCGAGGAGCCCCGGAGCGCCGCCGTCGGGCGAGTAATCGACGTTGACGAGGTTGAGATCGAGGGTCTTGCCCGCGCTCGGCTGCGGCATCGCCAGATCACACGAGACCTGCTTCTGCTGCACCGTCTGGAGCGCCGTCAGCAGATCGAGCTCAACGTCGGTCTTGCCGATGAAGAACGCTTTGCCCGTCCCGCCGGCCTGCGCGATGGCCTCCATGTTCCCCTCGAAATAGCCTGCGAGTCCCACGGCGTAGGTGTCGACGCCGGCGGCCTGGGCCTGGGCCACGACCTTGTCGATCGACGTTTGATCCTCGTCACAGCCGTTCGCTTCGGCGTCGCTCACGAGCACCACCGCGACGCGGTCGCCCGGCTTCTGGCCATGAAGGGTGGCGGCCCACGTCTCCGCGCCCGTGAGCGCGGCGGAAAGGGGTGTACCGCCGCCGCCGTTGATCTCGGTGGCCGCCGGCATCTTGGTGCTGGAGACGTTCACCAGGGCCTGCTCCTGCGCATCCGTGGGAGCGCTGCTCGCGAGGAGCTGGCCGAGCGGCACGAGCGGCTGTCCACACGCGTTCGCGTCGCAGGTGCCGCTGTCACAGCCGTCGTCCGGGAAGAATCGCAGCGCGACGTGGAGCCCCGCCGACGAGGGGCTCTGGAAGAACTTCGTCAGCGCCGAGGTGGCCGCGCCCCACTTGCTCTTGAAGTTCATCGAGGCCGAGCGATCGAAGATGAGGAACAGATCCACCGGCGTCAGATTGGCCTGGATGGTGGAAGTCGCGCAGGCGGCGTCGGGATCGATCATGCCGTGTCCGCCGCTGCCGCCGCCGTCGAGCTCGATCGATCCGCCCTGCCCGTTACCGCTGCTGGCCGTGGCGTTTCCGCCTGCTCCCGTCGTGGTGGGGTCGATGGGCACCTCCACTCCTGACGACGAGCACGCGCCGAGCGCGACACCCGACGTGACCAGGACCGACGCGACTCCGACCATCCACGTACCTTTGAGCGTGTTCATTTCGGGCTCCTCCCCTTCTTCGCGGGGGAATGCATCCCCTCGCGCGCGACGGCGCCCGGGGTCTCGGGTTGTTGCAGGGCCAGCGCAGGTTTGCGCCGGCCTCCACACCCGATTGCAAGAGTGGAGCCGCGGATATATCCGGCGACGATGTACCGGCAATTGCAGCGGGTCTAGCGAGGATGGTTGGATTTCGACGTCGCGCCGGGCTGCCAAAGGGCCACACCGTGCGGGTCTTGCGCTCTCGATCTCGATCTCGATCTCGATCCGGGAGCGCCTCGACAGAGGCCCTCGTCGCCGTCGGCGAGGGCTCGTCGCGAGAGACTCAGTAGATCTCGGCCGAGGTCTGCACGGCGACGCCGTTCCAGCCGCCGGAGACGAGGATCGCGCCGCCCTGGGATGGCAGCTCCGTCGCGGTGTGGAAGTAGCGCCCCGTGCCCATGCTCTGGCCGTTGGACCAGGTGTTCGTCGCGGGATCGTAGAGCTCGGTGGTCGCCGTGTAATCGTCGTTGGTGCGGCCACCGATGACGAGGAGAGAGCTTCCCGAGCGGACGAGCGCGGGAAAATAGCGCGGCTGGCTCATCGGCGCGGCGGCCGTCCAGACGTTGGTCACGGGGTCCCACACCTCGGCGCTCGCGAGCGAGCCAGTCCCGTCCTCGCCGCCAAGGACGATGACCTTGCCGCCCCCGAGCAGCGACGCGCGGTGGCCGCGGCGAGCGGTGATGAGCGATCCCGCGCTCGACCAGGCGTTCGTCGCCGGATCCCACACCTCGGCGGAGCTGACGTAGCCACCGGCGTTCTGCCCGCCGACCACCAGCACCTTGCCACTCGGCACCAGGGTGACGGCGGCGTGGGCCCAGCGGGCCACGGCCATCGATCCCGTGGGAGCCCAGGTGTTCGTCGCCGGAGAGTAGATCTCGGCCGTGGTGAGGAACGTGGCGTCGCGGCCGCCGGCGACGAGGACGCCTGTCTTGATGGCCGAGGCCGTACCCACGTAGTGGCCAGAGGACATCGCCGGTCCGGCCGTCCACGCGTTCGTCGAGGCGGTGTAGATCTCGGTCGAGGCCAGGTAGCCCGCGGCGCCGATGCCGCCGATGGCCAGCGCGCGTCCGCCCGGGATCGTGACGAGGCTGGGGTTCTGACGCCCCTCGGCGAGGGTGCCCGAAGGCGACCACGCGTGCGCTCCGCTGACGTAGCGCTCGGCGGCGCTCACGAAGCCAGAGTCGTTGTAACCGCCGGCGACCAGGACATCGCCGCTCGCGAGCCGCAGCGCCGCGTGGCCGTAGCGCGCCGTCGCCATCGATCCGGTCGCGGTCCAGATCGGATCGACCAGCGCGGCCGCGCCGCCCGCGTCGACGTGGAGCTCGATGGTGTCGCCGCGCACGGCGAGCGTGACCGGGATGCGCGCGCCGCCGGCCGCAAAGGCCTCCGGAGCGCTGACCTCCAGGCGAACGTCGTCCGCGTCGTCGAGGATCTCCACCCGAGCACCGTTCTGCCGCAGCGTGCCGCCCTCGACCCGGTAAACGACGGCGGCGTGGCCTTCGACGGCGACGCCGGGGCCGAGATGGAGCCACTCTTCCACACCGTCGGTCGAGGCGCCCCAGAACGACGCGCCGGCTTCCCGCGGGTACGCCACGGCGCGATCGCTCGGCTGGGCGTCGCCCACGAGGCCAGTCTCGTGAATGGCAATCGCGAAGCCGCCCGAGACCTCGAGTCGCACGGCGTCCTCGCCGCGGGCGGGCCAGATGGGATGAACCAGGGCGCCGAGCGCCGGCTCGACGCTCGTCTCCAGGGCGAAGCCGCGGTCGGTCGCGAAGATCGGGCGCGCGCCGGCGAGGACGCGAGCCGCCGTGTCAGGGAAATGTTCTTCCAGGGCGGAGGCTGCGTCGTCGACGCGCTCGGAGCTGCAGCCGAGGCTGGCGAGAGCGGTCGCGGCGAAGAAAGCCGGAAGAATGCACCTGGAATGAAGGATTCGCATGATCATGACCCCTTGGACTTTGCGTAATAGAGGTGGGGTCAGTTGCCTGCAAGCGTGGAATATTCGACGCGCCTGGACGAAATGACACCTGACGCGTGGATATTTTTCACGCGTTTGCTCTGGATGGACGCCGCGTCAAACCCGGGCGGTCGGCGTTCCCGTCGCAGAAGCCCGCTCGCGCCGCTCGCGCGCCCGGCCAATCGCGAGGTGCCCACAGGCCACCAGGACCATCAGGCCGAAGCACGAAAACCACAGCGCGCGGCCGCCGGGGCCGCTCAGGAAAAAGCCACCGAGGAGTGGCCCGACACACGACGCCACGCCCCAGGCCATGCCATAGACGCCCTGATAGCGACCGCGCAGCGCCGGGGGCGCCAGATCCGCGACCAGGGCCGACGAGGTGGGGAGATTGGCAATCTCGCCGATCGTCCACACCGCGATGCCGAGCGCGTAGCCGAGGGCGCTCCCGACCACGCCGTGGAGCCCGAAGCCGAGCCCGATCAGCAGCGCCGAGAGGGCCAGCACGCCGGTGCGCGAGCGCCGGCCGAGGAGCCGGACGATCACCGGCTGGAGGAAGACGATCATCACCCCGTTGATGGCGACGAGCGCGCCGTACCCGCTGGCGGAGATGCCATGTCGGACCATGTCCATCGGGAGCGCGCTGCCGTTCTGCCACATCACGGTCGCGGTCCCGAGGGTGAGAAGAACGAGCCCCATGAAGCCGCGGTCGGCGAGCACCGAGAGGAGCCCGGGCCCGCCCTGCTCGTGAGGGGCTGCGCCGGCGTCGACAGGCCTGGTCTCGCGCACCCGCGCGAGCACGATGACGCCATAGGCGGCCATGGTGACCGCGTCGACGACGAAGAGGGTGAAATAGCTGCGGTGCGCGGCGAGCCCGGCGAGAAGCGGGGCTATCGCGAAGCCCAGGTTGGCGACCCAGTACTGGTGTCCATAGGCCCGCGCGCGGTCGGCGGGCGGCACGATGTCGGCGATCATGGCCCCCACGGCGGGACGGTACATCTCGGCGAGCCAGCCCATCGCGAACGTGGCCACGCCGATCTGCGGCAGCGACGCGGCCAGCCCCACGCCGAGCATCGCCGCCGCGCCGCCGAAGAGCGAGAGCAGCATCGTCGCGCGCCGGCCCAGGCGATCGGCGAGCGTCCCGCCGACGAAGCCCGCGAGGATCGAGCCCGCGCCATAGAGCGACATCACCGCTCCGGCGACGCGCTCCGACTCGTGGCGATCCCGGGTGATGTAGAGCGCCAGGAACGGGACGACGAAGCCCCCCGTCTTGTTGACGAGCGTGCCGAGCCAGATGGTCCAGTACGCGGGCGGGAGGCTCCGGTATTCGCGACGAAGGGCGTCGAGGAGAATGGTGGGTTACCTCAGATCCAGTCTTGTGTCGTGGGATCCCACTTCTTCCAGGCCCCGGCGAGCTGCTGGTAGAGCTCGCTCTCGCCGGTGATCGTCTTGAAGGTCGCCACCTTGGTGAACATCGCGAGCGAAGTCACGTCGCCGGCGAAGTCTTTTCCGACCTGGTTTCCGGGGATCATGTGCATGCTCGCCACGAGCTCTTTCGGGCCCGCCTCCACGACGACATAGCCGTTGGCGCTGGAGCTGGCGAAGCCCATGAAGGGGTTGATCTTGGTGTCCTTGGCCAGGAGCAAGTTATCGATGCTCTTCGCCAGCATGTCCGCGCCGGCGACGCTGCTCAGGACCGGATCGCTCGCGACGGTGCCGAGGAGGATATCCACGTAGGTGGTCGACGACACCGCGCCTCCGACGATCTCGACGATCTTTTTCTTGCCGTCATTGGTGGTGGGCGTGCCGGCAAAGAAAGCGTGAATGTCGCCCGTGACCGCGACGACGCCGCCGACGTCGGCCAGCTTGTCGAGCAGCTCATCGCGCTTGTTGCGGAAGCCGTCCCAGCCGTCGGTGTCCATGTAGAACGCGCGCTGGAACGCGGGCGGGAGCGGGAAGGGCGAGAGATCGATGGCGATCTGCGAGAGGCAATACTCGTTGCCCCAGACCTTCCAGGTGGCCTTGGAGCCCTGCATCGTGCTCAGGAACCAGGCCTCCTGGGCGGCGCCGAGCACCTCTTGCGAGGCCTTGGAGGCCTTGTAGGTGATGTCGGCGAAGAGGTTGAACGTGTCCTTCACGGCCAGATACCGCGAGCCGATCGAGGTGTAATTGCCGCTCTTGCCGAGGTCGGCGAAGCTCACCCCCTTCTCGAGGCCCACCTGCGCGACCGTGTCGATCGTCGGGATCTGATCGGCCGGCGCGAGCCCCGGGTTGAGCTTCGCGGCGAGCGCGTTGACGTACGCGACCGAGATGTTGCCGGTGATCTTCGCGGGATCGTAGCCGCCGGCCTTCGCCGCACCCGCGAGCACCGTCTTCACGGCCCCGGCGTTGTAGGTCTCGACGTCGATGTAGGGAGTCGCGAACATCGGCAGCGATCCGAGCGCGGCCTTCAGCGCATTCTGATCGATGGCGACGGCGCCGGGGAGGGCGTCCTCGGGGATGATGCCGTCCGCGCGGTGCGAGCGCAGATCCGTCATCACGAGGTGAACGTGCTTGCCGAAGGTGAAGTCGCGCCAGATCTGGATGTCGTCGGGCGTGGCCGCGGAAGGATCGTACTCGAACGTCTCCTTGCCGGCGTAGTCGACGGGCTGGTACTCGAACCAGGCCTGATTGGCGGCCTTGCGGCGCGCGGGATCGGTCTCGTCCACCTTGCCGTTGGTGTACACCGCGGTGTCACCGTGGCAGTCGTTGGAGAACTCGTGATCGTCCCAGGTGGCGATCATCGCGAAGCGCTCGTGGACCTTCTGCAGGTTCGCGTCGCCGCGGGCGGCCCGGTAGAGCTCGCGGTAGTTGTCGAGGCTCTTCGCCGCGTAGAAGGTGATGGTACCGGCGGTGAGCGGCAAGGCGCCCTTCTGGTCGGTGAAGGTGATGGTGCGATCGGGCTTGGCCGTCTGGAAGCTCGGATCGCCGGTCGTCTCGTAGATGTAGTCGCCGAGGTGGACGAAGAAGTCGACGTCTTCCTGGGCGAGGGCGAGGTGGGCATTGAAATACCGACCGATGAAGTCCTGACAGGACACGACGGCGAACTTCACCGGCACGTCGGCGCCCTCGGCCGGAGCCGTCTTCGTGCGGCCGGTGCGAGAGACGTAGTTCTTGCCTCCGGTGACGTAGATGAAGCGATAGTGGTAGATGGTGGCCGGCGCGAGGCCAGTGATCTTCACCTTGGCGCAGTGATCGAACTTCGACACGGCAGCGACCTTGGCCTGCGCGGCGCCGAGGCTCACCAGGGTGGTGAAGGTCTCGTCGGTGGAGAGCTCGACTTCCAGCTCGAGGTTCGAGCTCGCGTGATCGGAATCGGCGACGCGGGTCCAGAGGATCACGCTGTCGGGGCGCGGATCGCCCGAAGCGACCGACTGCGGAAAGAACTTCGTGCCGTCGTCGAGGACGCGGGCCGGCGCGGGGGTGGTGTCGCCGCCGCCGCACCCCGGAACGAGGAGGGCACCGGCGGTGAAGACGGTGGCACGAAGAAAGTCTCGGCGTCGCAACATGGGGACCTCGGTTGGCGCGCTCGCGGCGCGCTGAAGAAAGAGGGGAGCCGTCGGCGGGCGAGCAGAGTACGTCGCTCCGGACCCGGTCGCAAAGGGCCCGACGCGGCGCGACCGAGCGACGCCGCGACGGGAGAGCGAACGTGGTAGAGCTGACGCCGCAATGACACCGTCGAGCCAGGGATCGCCCGCCGCGGAAGGACGCCTCGCCGCGGCGGGCGTGGTCGTCATCCGCGACGGGCGCGCGCTCGTCGACCACGCCGATCTCGCGGTGAAGGCCGGCGAAATCGTCGTCGTCGAGGGCGCCTCCGGCAGCGGCAAGACCACGATGCTCCGCGCGATGGCGACGCTGATCGCGCGCGACGCCGGCTCGCTCACGCTGGGCGGGATCGACGCCGCGGAGATTCCATCCACGATTTTCCGGCGTCGCGTGGCCTACCTGCCTCAGCTCCCCCCGATGCTCGAAGGCTCTGTCGCCGACAACGTGGCCACCGGACCTCGCCTCGCGGGCGCGTCGATCACCGAGGAGACGCTCGCCGCGCTCGTGACGCGGGTCGGCCTGCCGGCAGAGATCCTCGCGCGATTGGCCCGCGATCTCTCGGGTGGGGAGCGTCAGCGCGTGGCCCTCGCGCGCGCCCTCGCGAACGAGCCCGGGTTCCTGCTGATGGACGAGCCCACCTCGGCGCTCGATCCCACGAGCGCGACGCGGGTGCTGGCGCTGGTGCGCGCGCTCGCGGACCAGGGCCTCGGCGTGATCGTCGTCACGCACGTGGAAGAGCACGCGGCTCGCCTCGACGGGACGCGCTACGAGTGCGTCGCGGGCCGCATCCGCGCGAAGGAGTGACGCGTGGGCTACGTCGACATCCCGCTCCCCCGCCTCGCCCTCGCGCTCGGCTTCATCGTCGTGGCGATCGTGCTCTCGCGCCGCGGCAAGCTGCGCCTCGAGCGCGATCTCGCCTGGGGCGCCGCGCGGGCCGCGGCGCAGCTCATCGCGATTGGCTATCTGCTGCGCGCGCTCTTCGCCAACGAGCGGCCCGGCTGGGTGATCCTGGCGCTGACTCTGATGCTCCTCGTCGCGGCCTGGACCAGCGCGCGACGGATCAAGAGCGGCCGGGGCTCGCGCGCGCTCCTGCTCTACGCCCTGGCCTCGATCGCCGCGGGCGCCGCGGTGGCGCTGGTGCCGGTGTTCGCCTTCATCGTGCCTCCGAAGCCCTGGTACGAGGCTCGGTATCTCGTGCCCATCGGCGGGATGATGCTCTCCAGCTCGATGAACGTCGTCGCCCAGGTGCTCGAGCGGCTCTTCGCCTCCGCTCGCGCCGAGGCCGCCACGATAGAGCAGCTCCTCGCCCTCGGCGCGACTCCGCAGCAGGCGCTCGCTCCGTACACGCGCGCGGCCCTCCGCGCCGCGATGATCCCCACCATCAACGGGCTGCTCACGGTCGGGCTCGTCGCGCTTCCGGGGATGATGACCGGCCAGATCGTCGGCGGCGTCGCCCCGGAGCAGGCCGTTCGCTACCAGATCGTGATCATGTATCAACTGGTCGTGACGACGGCGATCTCCGGCGCGCTCGCGGCGATGCTCTCGCGCCGGCTCCTGTTCACGCCCGCCGCGCAGCTCATCGTGCCTCCCGAGCCCGAGCCTTTGCCGGGCAAGTGAGCGCTTCCGCGAGCGCGGCGAGGCGCGGGCGATGATCCCCGGCTCGCGCGCTGCCCGCGCTTGACCGTCCCCGGGCCCAGCACTAGGACCGGCCGGTCCATGGCTCCCCGCTTCACCCCCTCGCGTCTCCGCGCCGTCGCTGCCTCGCTCTTCATCGCCGCGGCGGGCCTCGCGCTCGGGGGCTGCATGGACCAGGCGGCCGAGCACCGAACGCGCGCCAACGCCTTCCTCCGCGGCGGCGACGCCAGCGCCGCGCTGACCGAGTGCGACCTCGGCCTCGCCTCGAAGAAGGACAACGTCCCGCTCCTGATCCTCCGCGGGAAATCGCTGTTCGAGCTCGATCGCCTCGACGACGCGCGCGTCGATTTCGACAGGGCCGTCGCCCTCTCGAAGGGCGAGGAGCCGCGCTCGCTCTCGGAGGCGTACCTCGGCCTGGCGATGGTCGCGACGCGCCGGAAAGACTGGGCCGCCGCGCGTCATCAGTTCGAGATGCTCGTCGTCGCGAGCCCGAAGGACGCGGTCTCGCACCTCAACGTCGCCCGCACCTGCGTCGAGCTGAAGGATCTGGCGTGCGCCGTCGCCCAGGGCGAAGAGGCGGCGCACCTGCGCGGAAACGACGAGCCGGTGCTCTACACGCTCGGCACGATCTACGTCGCCGCAGGCAAGCTCCCGGACGCCGAGGCGACGTTCCAGCACATCTGCGAGGTGATCCCCGGCGCGGCGACATGCCCTTACGGCCTCTCGATCGTCGCCGCGAAGAAGGGCGACAAGGCCCGCGCGCTCACGCAGCTCCGCGAGGCCGTGAAGCGCAAGCTCCCGAACCCGGAGAAGATCGCCTCCGAGGCCGCGTTCGCCTCGATCAAGGACGATCCCGAGTTCCTCGCCATCGCCGAGCAGGCCAGGCAGAAGTAGCCGTTCACGCGGCGAGCACCGCGGAGGTGGCCCGGCGAAAGGCGCGCTCGGCGTCGAGCCCGTGCCGCTCGAGGCCCGGTATCGTCACGCCGGTGATCGTGTCGACGAACACCCGCCAGTTCGACGGGCCATCCGGTGCGCCGAGGCTCACCGCGCGATCACTGGCGCTCGGGAGCCGCAGGAAGGGCGAGTGAAACGCTATCTGGTGCTCGAAGACAGCCACCAGATAGGCCGAGAGCCGCGCTCTCGTCCGCGCGTCGAGCGTGGGCCCCACCTCGTCGAGCAGGCGCCACCCGAAGCGAGCGTGCTTGACCTCGTCGGCGAGGATCTTCCCTAGGACGCCGCGGAGCGAGGCAGTCCCGGCCTGCTCGCGCTCGGTCGCGACGAGGGCGACAGCCACCGTCTCGCTGCAGCAACTCACGCTGATCACGTCGCGGAGCAGCCCTTCGAGCGGGCCCGCGTCTTCGTGCGCCGGCACCGCCGTGAGCGGCGGCAAAGGCAGCTTCGCCTCGCCGCCGAGGGCCACGACGACCCTCGCGCACAGCACCGCATGATCGAGCTCTTGCCCGATCATCGCCGAGACCGCCGCGACGTGGCGCCGGGCCACGCCGGCCGCCATCAGCCTGGGGATCAGCGCGGCGAACACCCGCGCCGAGGCGTGCTCGCTCACCATGCGTTCGCGCCAGTTGGCGAGCGCCGCGGCCCTCTCTTCCGCGGGGATCGCGTCGAGGCCGGGTATCTCCAGAGGGTCTCTCCGGGCCTCTCGGCGCAGGTCCAGCACTGGAGTCATGACAGGCCCTCTTCCAGCAGCTCCGCGCGCATTGGAGGCGGCGCGGGCGGTCCCCAGCACGGGGAGCAGCCGCAGCCGCTCGCGTTGCGCACGCGGATCGCGTCGCCGAGCTGATCGGCCGCGCCCTTCCCCTCGTCACCGAGCATCACGCCCTCCTGAGGGGCGATGTTCGCCGTGGCCGGGCGCGCCGGCGCGGCCTGCGAGAGCGCCGCGCTGGCCGCGACGACACCCGCTATCGATGCCACCTGAGCGGCCATGCGCAACCCGCGACGACGCGCGATCGATCGAGTCGAATTCATGCGATCCTCCTCCTGATCACGGCGACGATGGGGTCGCCGAGGCCAGACGCTATCGCAACGGTCGTGCCGCTGACGAACGAGGCGAGTGCCCCGCCCGGTTCGTTCTATTTCAGCAGAATTTTGAAAACGCGACTTGGTGCGGCGCGAAGCGTCATGCGCTGATCGAAGCCGCTGCGCAACGGCGTTCGCTCGATTCGTTACGCACCGCGCGATGCCCCGGCGCCAATCCTCGCGCTTCACGATGCGCCGGCGTCCGCCCCGCATCTTGCAACGGCTCGGGCCATGGGGTTGTGGTCCGCGCTTCAGCTCGCCGCGATGACGCTCTCTTTTCTGGTGTTCGTCAGCAGCACCCGAGGGGGCCTTTCGCCGCTGCGCCTCTGTCTCCTCGTCGCGTTCCCGTTCGCGGGCCTCGGCGCCCTCGGGCTCGGGATGCTCCTGCGCGTGCCCGCGTGGATCCGCTCCGATTTAAGGACTGCCGTCCTTGTTCACGACGCGGACTTCATGGCCTATGGCGCCCTGCTCGGCCTGGTGATCGCCTATGCCGTCCTCGCGCGTCGCCGCGGCTTCGAGGCGTGGGCCGCGCTCGACTCGCTCGCGGCGCCGCTGGGAGTCCTCGTCGGCGTCGCGCGGATTGGCTGCTTCCTCGTGGGGTGCGATCACGGCGCCGTCACCGATGTTCCGTGGGCGGTGCGGTATCCGGCGGGGACCGCGGCGTTCCGGCGGCACCTCGACGCGGGGCTCATCCATGCTCCGGATACCCGGTCGTTACCGGTTCACCCGGCGCAGCTCTACGAGTCGCTGGTCGGCGCGGCCATGGTGATCGTGGTGCTCGCGCTGGGCTGGAAAAGCCGTCGATCCGCGCGTCCGCCGGCTCCAGGTGCCCTGTTCGTGGCGGCGGCGGTGACGTACGCCGTGGGGCGCTTCCTGGTCGAGCTCACGCGCGGCGACGACCGCGGGATGCTCGGGCCGCTCTCGACGCCTCAGTGGCTGAGCGTCGCCGTGGTGCTCTATCTCGGCGCACGAGCGCTGGATCCGGGGCGCCCCGCGATCGGGCGCGACGACGCGGCGGAGCGCGCGTAGTCTCGTCGCTCGAACGCGAAGAGGCACCCATGCTGGCGATCATCTCCGATCTGCATTTCTGCGACGGCACCGCGACCGAGAAGAACGTCAATCCCGGCGCGTTCGCGCTGGCGCTGCGCGAGATCTACGCGCTCGCGACGGAGGTCGTGCGCAAGAAGGATCGGCCAGTCCGCATCGATCTGGTGCTGCTCGGCGACGTCTTCGACCTCCTGCGCACCGAGCGCTGGTTCGAGGATCGCGAGGGCGTCGCGGTGCCTCTCTCGGAGCGGCCGTGGGGCAGCGTCGCGGCTCTCGGCAGCGCCCCGGCTTCACCCGCGGTGATCGCGCGCGCGGGCCGCATCCTCGACGAGATCCTCGTCGAGAACGCCGAGGCGCTAGCGATGCTCCGGGGCGAGACCGAGGGCGAGCGGGCCCCCGCGGGCGTGGAGGTGCGACGCCTCTATCTTCCGGGCAACCACGACCGGCTCTACGCGCACGACGCCGGGCTCGCCGCTCGGATCCGCGCGGCGCTCGGCGCCGTGGAGCTGACAGGGCTGGAGTCCGAAGGCATCTTCCAGCATCGCCTCGAGATGCCCCGCTATGGCCTCCTCGCGCGCCATGGACACGAGTGGGACGAGTGGAACTTCGAGAGCTACCAGCCGGGCGCCGTGCCCGCGAAGTACACCGATCAGGACTACTTGCCCACGCCCATCGGCGATCCGATCACCACCGAGCTCGCGGCGCGGCTGCCGTACGAGATCCGGCGACGCCTCCTCGACTCACCCCGGATCACGCCCGAGGAGCGCGAGCACATCTATCGTCGCATGCAGCGAATCGAGGACGTGCGCCCCTTGCTCGCCTCGTTCCAGTGGGCCTATTGCGAGGCGGATCGCCTCGGCGGGACGATGCGAACGGCGGCCGCCGACGAGGTGCGCCGGATCGTCGACGCGACCGTGAAAGACCTCGCGCAGCGCTTCCGCGACCTCGATTTCTACGGCGCGTGGCTCGAAAAGCACAACCGCGCGCTGCGCGTCGACTCGGCCGATCTGCTCAGGGTGGGGCTCTACGGGCTCTCGCTCGTGAGCCTCGAAGGCGGGCTCGGCATCGCCACTCGCCTGGAGGCGCTGGTCGGCACCGGCGAGCCGCGCGACGCCTGCCGTCTCGGCGCCGGCCGCGAGGATCTGCGCACCGTCGGCCAGCAGGGGCTGCGCTTCGTGGCCTACGGTCACACCCACTCTCCGCTCGAGGTGGCGCTCTCGTCCAGCGCGGGAAAGAACAGCGTTTACCTCAACTCGGGCACGTTCCGGCAGAGCGTGTTCCGCACCGACGACAAGCGCGGCTTCATCGGCTGGGAGCGCCTGACGTTCCTGTGCTTCTTCGCCGAGGACGAGGTCGCCGCGACACCGCCGCGCACCGGCCCCGCCTTCACGACGTGGACCGGAGCGCGCGGCCAGTAGCAGCATTCACGCGGCGAGGGACTCGTTCGAGGCCTTCACCGCGCGATCGATGTCGGCCTCGGTGTGGGCGCCGGAGAGGAACGCCGCCTCGAACTGCGAAGGAGGCCAGTAGATGCCGCGGGCGATCATTCCCATGTGCCAGGTGCCGAATCGCTTGGTATCGCTCGTCGCCGCGTCGTCCCACGATCGCACCGCGCCGTCGCGGAAGAACAGGGTGATCATCGAGCCCACGCGCTGCACCGTGGCGGGCACGCCGGCCGCCTTCGCGCCCTCGCGCAACCCGGATTCGAGCCGGGCTCCGAGCGACTCCAGCCGGGCGTAGAGATCGGGCGTGAGGTGAGCGATGGTCGCGAGCCCGGCCGAGACGGCGACGGGGTTTCCGCTGAGCGTGCCGGCCTGGTAGACCGGGCCGAGCGGGGCGACGCAATTCATGATCTCCTCGCGCCCGCCGTAGGCCGCGAGCGGCATCCCGCCGCCGATGATCTTGCCGAGCGCCGTCATGTCGGGGACGAGGCCATAGAGCTCCTGCGCGCCGCCGCGGGCGAGGCGCGAGCCCGTCATCACCTCGTCGAAGATGGATATTGCACCATGCTTCTTGCAGAGATCGATGATCGCCGCGAGGAAGCCGGGGGCCGGCGGGACACAGCCCATGTTGCCGACGACGGGCTCGACGATCGCCGCGGCGATCTCGGCGCCGCGCGCCGCAAAGAGGGCTTCCAGCGCGGGGATGTCGTTGTACGGGAGGGTCAGCGTGGTGCGCGCCGTGCCCTCGGGGACGCCGGCCGAGTCGGGGACGCCGAACGTGGCGAGCCCGCTCCCGGCCTTGACGAGGAGGTGATCGGCGTGGCCGTGATAGCACCCCTCGAACTTGACGATGTAATCGCGCTTGGTGAAGCCGCGCGCGGCGCGGATGGCGCTCATCGTCGCTTCGGTGCCGCTCGAAACACAGCGCATCTTGTGGATGCTGGGATAGAGCGAGCGCACGGCCTCGGCGAAGGTGACCTCGCCCGCGGTGGGAGCGCCGTACGATAGGCCGCGCTCGGCCGCCTCCTGCACCGCGCGCACGACGTCGGGGTGCGCGTGGCCGAGGATCGCCGGGCCCCACGAGCCGACGAAATCCACGTACTCGCCGCCGCTCACGTCGAAGAGGCGAGCGCCCTTCGCGCGCGCGATGAAGATCGGCTCGCCGCCCACGGCGCGAAACGCGCGGACAGGGCTGTTGACGCCGCCGGGGATGAGGGCGCGCGCGCGCTCGAAGAGGGCTTTGGATTGGAGATCGGCCATGGAGCGCTCGTAGCCCCGGCCGGCGAACGCCGCAACTACCTCGCGCGACGGCGGGCGCGACGAACGGCCACGACGAGGGCGCCCGCGACGACGAGCAGCGCCGGATCGTCGTGGGCGGGGCCGGTCGGGAGGGCGCAATAACACCCCGCGCGACCGTAGAGCGGGAAGTGCTCGAGCGTCGGGGCGCCGCCCGCGCCGCTGCTGCTGCTGCTGCTGCTGCTGCCGGTGGTCGCGCCGGTGCTGCCCATTCCACCGGCGCCGCCGGTGCCCGTGATGGGAGGCTCGTTCTTCAGGGCATAGAGGTTCCCGTCGGCGACCGAGACCAGGATCTCGTCGAGTCCGTCGCCGTCGCTGTCGCCGAAGACGACCTCGCCCACTTCGAAGCCGAAGTCCTTCGAGAACACCAGATCTCCCGTGCACGGGTCGACCGCGTAGAGGAAGCCGTCGGACGATCCCACCATCGCCACGGGTCGCCCGTCGCCCGCCAGATCACCGTGGATCGACGCCGAGGTGAGCTGTCCCGGAGGGGCCTTGGCCGCCGCGGCCGCCGCCTCGTCCGCGAAGGCCTGACCGCCCGCGAGGACCCGGGTCGTGACCATCGTCGTCGCGAGCTCGGTCAGCTTGAGACGCGCGGTGTTGCGCAGCGAGCCCTCGACCAGCACGGGGCCCGAAGGACACGTGGCGATCGCGCCGTAAGGATAGGGCTTGTCGTCGTCGAGGCTCTGGTAGTGCACGGTGTTGAGGTCGTGCTCGAACACCACCACGCCGACGGCGCCGCCGTGGAGCACCAGCTCGTCGACGCCGTCCTTGTTGGTGTCGACCGGCGTCGGGAGAAAATAGCATGGATGAACGTCGCTCTTCGAGAGGAGAGAGCCATCCTTGCCCGAGTCGGCGCGGACGTTGGGCATCACCTGGAGCACGTCGTCGATGCCGTCACCGTTCCAGTCCGAGAGCGCGATCCCCGAGGTTTGCAGCCCGCAATCGCCGGCGACGGCGCCGAACGTCCAGAGCTGGGCTCCGGTCTTGCCCGAGATACCCGCCGTGATCAGCTGAGCGCCGCCGGGCGAGGTCCATTGAACGGAGATGTCCGGCGTGCCGTCGAGATCGAAATTGGCCGAGAGGATATCGTTGACGGCGCCTGAGGGGATCGGCGAGGTCCAGACCACGCTGCCATCGGCGGGGTTCATGGCCATCACGCCTTGCAGCGGCGGGCTCACGTTCACGTCGGTGAACGCGGCGGCGACGCCGGGCTTGCCGCCCAGCAAGCCAGGGACGACGATCGGAGAGAACCCGCCCGGGGAGCTCCACACCTCGACCGGCGGCACGTCGGGCGTGGCCTTCGAGGCATCGAGTCGGAGCAGCCGACCGCCGCTGTCGCGCGCGAAGATGGCCTGAGCCGCGCTGCCCACCGAGGCGATGACCGGCGCCTTGCCGAGATCTTCCCAGCCACCGGGCGCGTAGTACCCGCCGAACTGCACCTGACTCGCCGTCGGCTGGAGCTTGTGATCGAGGAAGTGCAGCGTGCCGTCGATCTCCGCCACCGCGACCTGCGGCGCGCCGATGTCGACCGCAGAAACGCTCCAGAAGCCGATAGGGCCGAGGCCCTTCGTGAACTTCAGCGAGGTGTAGTCGGTCGGCGTCGAGAGCCCAGGCTTCGTCACGTAGCCGTGAATCTCGGGCAGGCCGGGAGAGGCCTTGGCGGTGATCAGATCGCTGTTCCCGTCGCCGTCGAGATCGACGACGATGGTCCTGGTGTTCGAGGCGCCGCCGATCCTCGAGCGATCCCAGTCGGGCTCTGCCAGCGGATAGCGATCGACGATCTGCCAGCGCTTGATCAGCTTCTTCGCGACGCCGTCGTAGGCCCAGGCGGTGGTGTTCCCGTCGACGTAGGTGAACGCCGTCCGCTGCGTCAGGCCCGCGAGCGCGGCGCTGCCGCCGAAGCGCTCACCGTCGACCGAGGTAATCTCGACCCCGGTGGCCGCCGCGAGCAGGTGCATCGAGTACTTTCCTGCTCCGTCGTAGCCCGTGACGATGACCTCGTATGTCCCGTCGCCGTCGAGATCGATCAGAGGATCGTTCCCGATGTTCATGATCGCCTCGCCGGCGGGCACGTTGTACGTCCACATCAGGTCGAGTGTGGGCGTCGGGCTGGCCTTGTATTTGAGGGCGAACACCTTGCGAAGATCGGGCACGACCGGCGACGGAGCCGGGCTCTCGGAGGCCACGCAGACCACCTCTTCGCCGGGGATACCGTCGATGTCGCCGGGCTGACAGACCGTGCTCCACGCCATCTGCGCGCCGATCGAGGGTGAGATCGCCAGCGTCTTCCCGGTCGCTCCGTCGAGCATCGCCAAGGTGGCCGAGTCGTTGTTGAGGAGCACCCCGGCGGGCGCGTTCGGATCGAACTTCACGACCGTGAGCGCCGCCGTGGCGCCCTGGATCGGGCCGAGCTCGACGCGCTGGGGGTTGGTGAAGCCGTTCGCGAACGAGTAGATGAAGCCCGTCTGAGGCTTGCTCGCGCCGCACCCGCCGCACTCGGTCATCATCACGTCGACGCGACCGTCGTTGTTGAGATCGGCGAGGCGCAGATACGCTGCGGCGCCCATCTCGCCGGGCGGCTGCGACCACAGCACCGCGCCGGTGGTGATGTCGAGGACCCAGGCGCCGGCCCGCGTGTAGGCGATGACCTCGGGTTTGCCGTCACCGTCGAGGTCCTCGATCCCGCCGAGGAATCCCGTGGCGTAGATGCGTGTGGCCCAGAGCTGGGTGTTGTCGGCGCGCCTCGCCGAGACGACGCCGCCGTTGCAGAGGATGATCTCGCCCTTGCCGTCGCCGTCGATGTCGTGGACGCGCATCGACGTCGCGTAGATGCTCCCGCCGAGGTAAGCGCGCCACGCGACAACGGGCTTGGTGATGTCACTCTTGCCGTCCGTGCGCCCCGTGCGCTTCGCGTCGTGGCGCGACATCGGCCAGTCGGCGCGCGCGTCCCCCGCGGCGGCGAGCGTCGCGATGACGAGGAGCGCTGCCGAGGATCTCGGGCCCGGGCGAGGGAAAGAACGCATGGGCGCGAGAATGCGCCGATTTCACCGAAAGAACAGCCCCGTACGGCGAGAGAAGAAATCGGAGGCGCCCTAATCCATCTCCGGGTGCCAGCACGCAACGCGGTGATGACTCCCGGGCACCAGCTCCTCGAGGGTGGGTGCCTCCACGTCACAACGGCCCTTCTCCATGCTGGGGCACCGCGGGTGGAAGGCGCAGCCCTTCGGAGGATCCATCGCGCTCGGCGGTTCGCCCTGCAAAACAAGGCGTTTCTTCCCGTCGGGCGTGAGCGAGGGAATCGCGCTGAAGAGAGCGCGGGTGTACGGGTGATGACGTTTCTCGGCGACGTCGGCCGTCGTGCCCATCTCGACGATGCGGCCCAGGTACATCACCGCGGTGCGGTGGGCCGTGTACTGGACCACGCGAAGATCGTGCGAGATGAAGAGCATGCAGAGGCCGAGCTCTTCCTGGAGGCGCTCGAGGAGGTTTATCACCTGGGCCTGGACCGAGACGTCGAGGGCGCTGACCGGCTCGTCGCACGCGAGCAGATCGGGGCCGACGGCCAGGGCTCGCGCGATGCCGACCCGCTGGCGCTGGCCGCCCGAGAGCTCGTGCGGATAGCGCCCCATCATGTCGGGGCGGAGCCCGACCTTCTCGAGCGTCGCGGCCGCCATCGCGTCGGCCATCGCACCCGCGCGCGCGAGCTTGAAGATCGCTATCCCCTCGCTGACGATCTCGCGCACCGTCATGCGCGGGTTGAGCGACGAGTACGGGTCCTGGAAGACGTACTGCATGCGCCGGCGCATCGCGCGGAGATCGCCGTCCGGCAGCCGCGTGATGTCGACGTCGTCGAAGACGATGCGCCCGAGCGTGGGCTCGTGCAGGCGGAGGATCGTGCGCGCCAGCGTGCTCTTGCCCGAGCCCGACTCGCCGACGATGCCGAGCGTCTCGCCGCGGCGAACGTAGAGCGTGACGCCGTCGACCGCGTGGATGAAGCGCGGGCTCTCGAAGGGGCCGCTGCGCACGGGGAAGAGCTTCGACAGCTTGTCGACCTGGAGCAGGGGCGCGGCGGCGACGCGGCCGCGAGACGCGGGGGCCTTCTTCTCCTCGCTCATGCGACGTCCGTGGTCGCCGCGGGCTCGGCGGCTTCAGCGACCTCAGCGAGGAAGCAGCGCACCGCGCCGCCGCCGCTCCGCGAGGTGAGCGGGACCGCGTCGGTCGTGCAGCGATCGACGACGTCGGGGCAGCGCGCCTGGAAGCGACACCCGGGCGGCGGCGATCGCAGATCGGGGAGCGTGCCCTCGATCGTCGGCAGCGATCGGCCCTTGGTTTCTCGGGTGCGGAAGGCCGTCGGGCCCGACGGCGGGATGCTCCGCAAGAGCGCGCGCGTGTACGGGTGCGCCGGCGCGCTCAGCAGCGACGCGGTCGGCCCGCGCTCCATCACCACCCCGGCATAGAGGACCACGACCTCGTCGGCGATCGACGCGACGACGCCGAGATCGTGAGCGATGAGGAGCAGGCTCATCCCCAGGTCCACGCGCAGCTTCTGCAAGAGCTCGAGGATCTGCGCCTGGATCGTCGCGTCGAGGGCCGTCGTCGGCTCGTCGGCGATCAGCAGCGTCGGGCTGCACGCCAGCGCGATGGCGATGAGCACGCGCTGCCGCATCCCGCCCGAGAGCTCGTGCGGGTAGCTGTCGATCCGCGCCGCCGGCTCGGGGAAGCCGACCTTCGCCAGGCCGGCGATCGCCTGCTCGCGCGCCTCTTTTCGCGTGAACTTGCGGTGGAGCCGGATGGCCTCGATCAGCTGGAAGCCGACGGTGTAGACGGGGTTCAACGCCGTCATCGGATCCTGGAAGACCATGCCGATGCGCGCGCCGCGGACGCCGCGCATCTCGCGCTCGGACAGGTGGAGCAGATCGCGCCCTTCGAAGCGGATCTCGCCACGCACGAGGCGCGCCGGAGGCGACGCGAGCAGGCGCAGGATCGACAGCGCCGTCGCGCTCTTGCCGCAGCCGGACTCGCCCACGAGCGCCACGACGCGGCCCTTGTCGACGTCGAACGAGACGCCGTCGAGCGCCTGGAGGACGCCGCCGTACGTGGCGAACGAGACGGCGAGATCGCGGATCCGGAGGAGCGGCGCCGTCACCGCACGTACGCCTCGAGGCGCGGCCCCGCGCCCCCGGTGACGCCCATCGAGAAGGCAGACCCGATCCGATCGTCGCCGTGGACCAGCAGCGCGAGGCCGTGATCGTCGGCGCGGCGCGACGACCACGCGCGCACCAGCGCCGTCACGTCGACGCGCACCGGTGTCCCCGGGATGGCGCGGATCACCGCGGCGAGCCTGGGCAAATCGAGGCGCGGCTGCCGGCCCCACGAGACGACGGTGGGCTGCCACGGCTCGAGGATCCGCGCCGATTCGAACACGGCCGGCAGCGCGGCGGGCGGCGCCGACTCGATCGGATCGAGGATCACGAACGCGCTGAGCACCTCGGCGTCGTCGCGCCACGAGGCCGCGAAACGAAGGAGCAACGCCACGGTGCCGCCCCCCGCGCGGCCGAGCGCGATCGTCTCGGGGACGCCCTCGGCCGACGACGAAGCGCCGGCCGCGGCGATGACCGCGACGTCGCTCGGCGCGAGGATCACCCGCCGCGTGTCGATCGCCGCGGGCGCCTCGTCGACCGCGCGGCAGCGCCCCACGACGCACGACGCGCCGGTGTCACAGCCCCCCTCGCACACCCGGCCGAGGCCGTCGCTCGCGGCGCACCCGAGGCTCCCGAGCGCGGTGATCGCGGCCAGCGCGGCAAAGGTGGCGGCGGAGCTTCGCACGGCGCGCACGATAGCAGAGCGCTCCACCGAGCGGCATCAACGTGTCAATCGCAGGATCCGGTCGCGCGTGGCCGGGCACGTACCGCGACCGTCGCAGTTGCTCGTGCTCACGTAGAGCTCGCCGTCGGGGCCCATGATCGTCTCGCGCAGGCGACCGAACCCCGTCGGCGGATCGCCCTGGAAATACACCTCGTGACGCCGTACGCGCCGCGGGTTCTCGGGATCGAGCTCGACGCGATGGAGGTGCTTCGAGCGCAGCGTCCCGATGAGCACGCTGCCTCGCCACTCGGGGATCGCCGTGCCGGTGTAGACCGCCGCGCCCCCGGGCGGCACGGCCTCTTCCCACGTCAGCGTCGGCGTCACCTTCCCTTGCGCCGTCTCGCAGCCGTAGATCTTCGGCCAGCCGAGGTTGTCGCCGGCGCGCGCGAGGTTGACCTCGTCGTGCCCGGTGCGGCCGAGCTCGCCGCTCGGGCCGTGATCGGTGACCACCATCGTGCTCCGATCGATCCAGTCGAAGCCCTGGGTGTTGCGCACGCCGAGGAGAAAGATCGGGCTGGGAAAGAAGGGGTTATCGGGGGGCGCGACCCCCTCGGGCGTGACGCGGAGGACCTTCCCGCCGAGGCTGTCCCTGGACTGCGCGAACGACGCCTCGGTGGCGTCGCCGGTGCCGACGTAGAGCATCCCGTCGGGCCCGAAGCGCAGGCGCCCGCCGTCGTGAAACTCCGCTCCCGGAAGGTGATCGAGGATGATCCGGTCGAGCGTCGCCGCGCGGTGCTCGGGATCGAGGCGATAGCGCAGCACGCGGTTCACGCGCGCGCCCGCGTGGACGACGGTGGCGTAAACGTAGAAGAGCCGATCTTGCTCGAACGTCGGCGAGGCCGCGATCCCGAGGAGGCCGCCCTCCGCGCTCTGCGCGATCTCCACCGTCGCCACCGTGCTGACGATCACGCCGTCGCGCACCAGGCGCACGCGACCGGGGCGCTCGGTGACGAGCCAGTCCCCACCGGGAAGAAAGGCGATCCCCCACGGCACTTCGAGCCCGCTCACCACGGTCTCGGCCTTGAGCGGCGCCATCCCGGGCGGCCCGTAGCCCTCGGCGACGAAGAGGCACGGTGGATCCGGCGCTTGCGGCGCGGGCCCCGAAGCACACCCGAAGAGCCCCGGTGCGAGCCCGAGAGCGAGCGCCGCGAGCGCGGCCGTGCGGCGCCGATTCATCCATGAACTATCGGCCGAACGAAGGGCACCGCCAGCGGGGAGCGCAGGGTGCGCGGGTCGGGAAGATCAGCCGTCTGCGGCGGGAGCGACCTTCACCGGACCAGGCGGCGGGACGAGCCGCGGGAGCCACCGCCGCAGCGTGATCCCGACCATCGCGTCGTGCGGTCCGCCCGTGGTGGGCTGCTCGTAGTCGAGCTCGCGCAGCACGCCCTCGAGCGGCGGCGTGGCCTTCTTCAGCTCGCGCTTGAACACGTGGCGAAAGTCGTCGAAGAGCCGATCTTCCCAGCTGATCGACTGCCACGACACGATGACGTTGGTCGCCGGCGGCGCGTGCGCGAGATCCTTCGCGAAGTCGGTCGCCATGCAGGTGTCGATGACCAGATCGGCGAACGGCGCGGACTTCGCGTGCAGCGCCGTCGCCAGCCCGCCGCGGATGTTGCAGCCCGCGCCCGAGTGCCCGACGACGATGACCCGGCTGCGATCGATGGTGGCGAGCCCGGCGAGGCGCGCTGACGTGCGATCGAGGAACGCGTCGAGATCGAACGCCGGCCAGAGCAGCACCGCGTTGCTCGCCGTCACCGGATCGATCGTGCTCGGCGCGGCGACGATCATCGGCGTCACCGATCCCGCTTCCATCAGCTCGGCGACGATGCGCCGCACGTCGCCTTCCTGCCCGCCGCCCATCCACCGGTACTTGATCAGCTCGGTGTTCATCCCGTGGAGGAACACCAGGATCGGCGCGGGCTTCTCCGGCACCGTGGCGATCGAGCTGTGAACGAAGGCCCGCCCGAGCCAGGCGCGATCTTTGTGGCCGACGTCGGCGCCGTCGTACGCGTACTCGTAGCTCGCGCCGTCGAGCGGCGGAGGGGGCGCAGGCTTCGTCTTCTTGCGCTCGGCGCCGGGCGCCGCGCTGTCGGCGCGAGCCTTCGTTCCAGGCTTCTTTGCGCTCTTCTTTGCGCCCTTCGCCGCCGGCTGCTTCGCGCCCTTCGCCGCGTGCGCGGGGGCCGCGAACGACGTCTGCGCGGGTGCCACCGACACGATGAGCGCCGCCAGGGCGACCAGCGCGGAGGCGCGGGATGGCAGCGCGCGTCGGGTGGAGGAAGTCACCACCAGCTCGTATTAGCTGGCAATTTTCATGGCGCCCAGGCTTTCCGTGCGGATCATTTCCGTCGCCCGACCACGATGTGCTGGTCGGGCAGCGGCTCGTCGATCAACGAAGCCTCGAGCCCGCCGGCCGTGAGGTCGTCGATAATTTGCTCGGGCCGGAGTCGATGGTGCGCCGGCGGACCGCGCTTCGCCTCCAGGGTGAAATCGACGACGAACACCGCGCCTCCGGGGGCGAGCGCCGCGTGGAGCCTCGCCGCGCGCGCCTCAGCGGATCACGGCGAGCAGCTGCACCGCGGTCATCACCAGGGCGCCCGAGCGCGTCCAGACCTCGTTGCTCTGCTCGGCGTAGCCGTCGGCGAGCACGTCGGATCGGCTGGTGACCAGCACCGGATCGCCCGGGGAGGCCTCGAGTCCAGGGGTGAAGTCGGTGAAGAAGTAATACGTCAGCGCCATGGTGGCGACGGGGCGCATCGCCGTGAAGCGCGTGAACATCGCGGGCATCCACCCGTCGGCGTACGCGGCGGCCAGCGGCGCATCGATCAGGCCCGGGTTGCGATGACGGATCCACCCGCCGAACGAGGCCCGATCTGCGCCCGAGAACGGGGCCGATCCGTAGGCGAAGCGGAAATCGAAATGCTGCGCGAACACCGGGCCTCCCAGGCTGAGATCGAGCGCGGGAGTCGCCTCGAACGACGGCGCCTCGGGCATGCGGCGGTCCGCGAACGCGATGCCCACGTCGCGGGCGCGAGCGCGGGTCGCCGTGGCGATGGCGACGACGCCGTCGTCCTGGATCATCCGCGCCGTGATGTGACTGACGGCGCTCGAGGCGCGCTGGATCTCGACCTCGATGCGGACCGGCCCCGCCTGCGCCGGCGCACAAAAATGGCACGTCAGCGTGCGAAACGGCCGCCCATCCGCGCCTGATTTCGCGGCGATCGCGCGGAGGATCAGCGCCGCGACGAGGCCTCCAAACGCGCCTCGCCCCTGATACCAGGCGGCCTCGATCCGGGCGTCGAACGTCCCGTCCGCGTTGAGGGTCACCCGCGAGGCGTCGGCGAAGAGGTCGATCATCGCGCCGAAGATAGCGTCGATCCTCCTCTCGCCAAGGCCCCCCTTCGTCACGCGGCCTTCAGGGTCGCTGATAGACGCGCACGTAATCGACCTTCATGGTCTGGGGGAACATCGTCGTCCCGTCGGGATCGCCCGGCCACTGGCCGCCGACGGCCACGTTCAGGAGCACGAAGAACGGGTGATCGTAAACCCACGTCTTCCCGGCGGGGACGTCGGCCGCGGTCTTCGTCTCGTAGAGCGTGTCATCGAGGTAGAAGCGGATCACGTCCTTCTCCCACTCGACGGCGAAGACATGATAGGCGTCCGCGAGGCTCGCCCCGCCGGGGAGAGCGTACTTGTCGGTGAGCGGGTTGCCACCGGAGTACCCGGGGCCGTGGAGGCTGCCATGCACGGTGCCCGGCTCTTTCCCGATGCTCTCCATGATGTCAATCTCGCCGCAGCCCGGCCAGCTGACGGTCTCGATGTTTCCTCCGAGCATCCAGAACGCCGGCCACAGGCCCTGGCCTCGCGGGATCTGGATCCGCGCCTCGAAGCGGCCATAGGCCTGCTCCATCTTGGCCTTGGTCTGCAGGCGCGCCGAGGTGAACTGGCATGCTCCGTACCAGCATTGATGAGCCGCCGCGCCCTCGCTCGTCGCGGTGATCACGAGCGAGCCGCCCTCCTGCCGGGCGTTGGCCGTATCGGTCGTGTAGAACTCGCGCTCCTGATTGCCCCAGCCGTCGCCGCCGACCAGCGCTGTCCATTTCGAGGCGTCGATGGGCGAGCCGTCGGCGCCATTGAACTCGTCGGACCAGGCGAGAGACCACCCCGGGAGGCCTCCTCCGGTGCCGGTCGCCGCGCCGGTCGATCCCGTCGTGCCCGCAGCGCCGCCGCCACTGCTGGCGGTCGTCGTGCTGCTCGATCCGCCGCCGCCGGCTCCGCTGCTCGTGGCCGTGGACGCCGTGGATCCCGATCCTCCGCAGGCAGCGAGCGCCGTCAACGCGGCTGCGCCCAGGAAAACCGCGCCCAGCGAGGGCGACAACAAGCGGGGGTGGTTCATGACGCTCCGGATCCAGGCCAGCCAAATTGACGATCGAATCGATGGCAAAATCCATCCATCCCCCGGGAGCGTATACCGGGTCGCTTCCCGGCAAAAGCGGCGCGTACGCGACCGGGGTCGCACGAACGAGTCGATCTCTCGCGAAAGTAGTCGAATGCTCGGTTCACACCGGCTAATGACGGTAACCGGGCCATGACGATCACGCGATCAACCACAGAGATGTCGTCATTCCTACCCATGACGGTGGCGTAGGGCATCCAACGTGTACGTTCATCGCAGCAATCGTCTGGAGCCGCTGGTTTCCCGGCTCGCCGCCGTGTGCGCCACACCCGGCCTCGGGCCGATGGAGGCCGAGGTCATCATCGTCCAGAACAAGGGCATGGGGCGCTGGCTCGGGATGGAGCTCGCGCGCGACCTCGGCGTCTTTGCGAACGCGAAATTCCCGACCCCGAGGACGTTCCTCGAAGAGGCCTTCGCCGCCGTGCTCGGCGAAGCGATCACCGCCGCTCCCCCCGCGTCGAGCTTCTCGCCGGAGCGCCTCGTGTGGTCGATCGCCGCGCTCCTCCCGTCTCTTGAGCTCGAGCCAGCGTTCTCCGAGCTGCGCGGCTACCTCGCCGGCGACCGGCAGGGCGCGCGCCGGATCGAGCTCGCAGCGCGCCTCGCCGACGTCTTCGATCAGTATCCGGTGTACCGCCCCGATCTCGTCCTGGGCTGGGAAACGAGCCCTCCCGGCGAGTGGCAGGCGATCCTCTGGCGAAAGCTCGTCGAGCGCAACGAGGGCCTTCCCACGCACCTCGCGCGCCGCGCCGCGGACGCGATCAGCGCGCTCGATCAGCTCTCGTCGCGGCCCGCCGCGCTCCCCAAGCGGGTGAGCATCTTCGGGATCGACAGCCTCCCACCGCTCTTCGTCGACGCCTTCGCGGCGCTGGCGAAGCACCTCGACGTGCACCTGTTCCTCATCAGCCCTTCCCGCGCCTACTGGGCTGAAATCCGCGATCAGCGCGAGATCGCGCGCAGCCGCATCGCTGCCGGCAAAGACGCCGACGACGACCTGGCGCACACCCTCGGCAACCCGCTCCTCGCCTCGTTCGGCCGCATCGGACGCGATTTTCAGTACATCCTCGAAGGGCGCGTCGACTACCTGGAAGACGCCGGCGATCTTCACGTCGAGCCGCCCGGATCGACGATGCTGGCCACGCTCCAGGCCGACATCCTCGCGCTCCGGCATCGCCGCCCGATCCGCCCGAATCGCCCCGACGAGAGCGACGTCGTCGCGCCGTGCGCGATCGATCCCGGCGATCGTTCGATCACCGTTCACGCGTGCCACGGCCCCATGCGCGAGGTCGAGGTGCTGCGCGATCAGATCCTGGCGATGCTCCACGAAAACAAGGATCTCGAGCCGCGCGACATCGTGGTGATGACGCCGGATCTCGAGACGTACGCGCCGCTTTTCGAGGCGGTGTTCGGCGCGTCGTCCGCCGATCCGGGGCACGTCCCCTATCGCATCGCCGACCGCGGCCTGCGCGCCGAGCGCTCGTCCGTCGATGCCTTCCTCGCGCTGCTCGACGCCGCGACGGGCCGCCTGACCGCGAGCACGGTGCTCGACGTGCTCGGCCGCGAGCCGGTGCGCGCGCGCTTCGCGATCGACGAGGCCGAGGTCGTCACGATCCAGCGCTGGGTGACGGACGTGAACGTGCGCTGGGGCATCGACGCCGCGCACCGCAAGAGCCACGGACAGCCACCCTTCAAGGAGACGACATGGCGCTTCGGCCTCGATCGTCTCTTCCTCGGCTACGCGATGCCCGGCGGCGATCGCCTGCTCTTTCGCGACACTCTCCCCTTCGACGACATCGAGGGAAGCTCTGCCGAGCTGCTCGGGCGCTTCGCCGACTTCTGCGAGGCGCTCTTCGATTTGCAGCGCGCGCTCGCCGCGCCGTGCTCGCTCGCGAGCTGGCACGAGAGGCTGGTCGCGGCGCTCGACCAGCTCGTGAAAGAGCCCGACGAGGAAGGCGGCGGCCTCCAGCACATCCGCGAAATCCTCTGCACTCTGGCCGAAGACGCGAAGGCCGGCGGCTTCGACGAGCCGGTGTCGATCGACGTCGTGCGCTCGCGGCTCCGGGCGAAGCTCGACGAGCCCGGCGGCGGCTCGGCCTTCCTCGCGGGCGGCGTCACCGTGTGCGCGCTCCTCCCGATGCGCAGCATCCCCTTCGAAGCGATATGCCTCCTCGGGATGAACGACGGCACCTTCCCGCGCGCCGCGCGGACGCCGAGCTTCGATCTCCTCGCCAAGCACCCTCGAAAGGGCGATCGATCCCCTCGAAACCAGGATCGGTATCTCTTCCTCGAAGCCATCCTCTCGGCCCGATCACGCCTGCTCATCACCCACGTCGGGCAATCGGCGCACGAGAACGCCGAGGTCCCGCCCTCGGTCGTCGTGAGCGAGCTGCTCGACGTGATCGACGAGTCGTTCACGCTCGAAACGATCGCCGGGCCGCGCCGCGCGCGCGAGCACGTGAGCGTGCGCCACCCGCTCCAGCCCTGGAGCCCGGCGTACTTCGAGAAGGTGGGCAATCCCCGGCTCTTCAGCTACTCACCTCGCTTCTACGAGGGGGCGCGCGCGCTGCTCGGCCCGCGCGAGGCGGCGCCGGCGTTCTTCCCGCGGCGCCTCCCTCCGCCCGAAGAGCGCGCGCTCGCGGTGACGCTCGAGGAGCTCTGTGGCTTCTTCGCGAGCCCGATGAAGGCCATCCTCGTCAATCGCCTCGGGGTCCGCCTCACCGACGACAAGGACAGTGTCCCCGACCGTGAGCCGATGGAGCTCGACAAGCTCGAAGAGTACAAGATTGGCACCGATCTCCTGCGCCGCGCCCTCGCCGGCGACGACTTGCCCGGGGCCTATACCTACCTCCGGGCCAAAGGCGTCTTGCCGCTCGGGGCCATGGGCCGCGTCGGCTTCGACGGGATGTTACCGAAGGTCGACGCGCTCGCCGGGGCGATCCGCGAGCTCGCCACGCCCGAGAAGCTCATCGCGCTCGAGCTCGACGTGCTCTGCGGCGCTACGCGGCTGACTGGCTTCCTCCGCAACCTGTACCCCGAGGCCCGCGTCGAGTACCGATTCGCCACCGTGAAGGCCAAGGACGAACTCGATCTCTGGATCCGTCACCTCGGCCTCCAGTGCGCGGCGAAGCCCGGCTATCCGCGGGTGAGCGTACACATCGGCCTCGGGAAAGACGACGTGGCCATCGTGCGCTTCAGCGAGCTCCCCCCCGAGGAAGCCCGGGCGATCCTCACCACCCTGGTGCGCCTCTATCACCTCGGGCAGACACTGCCCCTCTGCTTCTTCACGGCGACGTCGTACGCCTACGCCAGCGCGCGCCACGCCGGGAAAGACGACGACGCCGCGGCCACGGCGGCGCGCGCCAAGTTCTCCGGCGGCGGCTACGATCGCAAGGGCGCGAGGCCCGAGTCCGACGACGCTCACGTGTGGCAGATCCTCGCCGGGCGCGATCCGATCGAGCCTGGCTTTCGCCTCCTGGATCCCGCTATCCCTGGCGCCGCCGACGAGCCCAGCTTCTCCGCGCTCGCCGAGGCCGTCTTCGGTCCGCTGTTCGCGCATCGCGAGAAGAGCTGAAGCGTGCAACCCCTCGATGCGCTCACCACGCCGCTCGAACGCAGCCTGATCGAGGCCAGCGCCGGCACCGGCAAAACGTACACGATAACCACGCTCTTCCTGCGGCTGCTCCTGCAAAGTGGCCTTACGGTCGGGCAGATCCTGGTCGTCACCTTCACCAACGCGGCCACGCGCGAGCTCTACGATCGCATCCGCACCCGGCTCCGCGAGGCGCTGACGGCCTTCGAGCTCGAGGAGAGCGACGACGCCGTGCTGGCGGCGCTCCTCGTCGACAGCGACGATAAAGACCTCTCCCGCGAGCGCCTCAAGACGGCCCTCCGCGACTTCGACGACGCGGCGATCTTCACGATCCACGGCGTCTGCCAGCGCATCTTGCACGAGCACGCCTTCGAGAGCGGGACGAGCTTCGACGCAGAGCTGACCACCAGCCAGGAGGCGTTGCTGGCCGAGGTCGTCGACGACTTCTTCGCCCAGACCCTCTACGATGCTTCACCCGCGCTCGTGCGCCAGATGGTCGACGCCGGGATGACCCGGGAGACGCTGGTCGCCCTGGCGAAGAAGGGTATCGCCGATCCAACGATGCCAATCCTCCCCGAGCCCCCCGCGCCCGAGGTGATCGAAGCGTCGCTCGCCGCGTTCGCCGACGCGAAGACGGCCGCGGCTGCGATCTGGTCGGCTGAAAAACCGCGGATCATCAAGCTGCTGCAGGAGGCGCCCCTCAAGCGAACGACGTACTCGCAGAACCGTCTGGATCGGCTCCCGGGCGCGATGGACACGCTCTTCCGCGCCGATCGTCAGCGCGGAGCCTCGCTGTTCGAAACGTTTCACCTGGCCACGACAGGCACCCTCGAGAGCGGCACGAAGAAGGGTGGGAAGCCCCCCGCTCACCCCTTCTTCGGCGCCTGCGACGCGCTCCTCGCGGCGGCCGCGGCGGCAGAGCGCGACTCGGGCAGCCGGCTCATCCTGCTCCAGCGCGATCTCATCACCTTCGCGCGGCGCGACATGCCAATTCGCAAGGACGCCGCGCACCTGCAGAGCTTCGACGATCTGCTCCACCGCCTCGACGCCGCGCTCGCGGGGCCGCTCGGGCCGGCGCTCGCCACCGCGGTTCGCCGGAAATACACGGCCGCGCTGATCGACGAGTTCCAGGACACCGATCCCGTGCAATACCGGATCTTCGAGGCCATCTACAGCGGGAGCACGGCGAACCCTCGGTTCTTCATCGGCGATCCCAAGCAGGCGATCTACTCGTTCCGCGGCGCCGACGTGTTTGCCTATCTCGGCGCGGCCCGCCACACCCGCGAGGACCGGCGCTTCACCCTCGGCACCAGCTACCGCTCGGATCCCGGCCTCGTCGCGGCCGTGAACACCCTCTTTGCGCGAGCGCGCGCGCCTTTCCTGATTGAGCAGATCGGCTTCTCGCCCGCCCTGGCCGCGAAGACGACGCGCATGCACCTCGGCGAAGCGCCGGTGACGCCCTTTCGCGTCCTCTTCTATCCACGCAAGGACGCGCCGCTCACCAAGGGCGCGGCCAACCTCGCTCTGCCCGCGGCGATCGCGGCCGACATTTCCCGGCTCCTCGCGTCGGGCACCACGATCCAGGGGCGCCCGGTGTCGCCGGGCGACATTGCCATTCTCGCGCGCACCAACCACCAGGCCATGGCCGCGCAGGCCGCCCTGCGCGAGCTGCGGATACCGTGCGTGCTCCAGGGCGACGCCAGCGTCTTCGACTCCCCCGAGGCGCTCGAGATGGAGGCGCTGCTCGGCGCCCTGGCCGCTCCTTCCAGCGCCGGCGCGGTGCGACTGGCGCTGACGACGAGCGTGATCGGCCTGCGCGCCGACGAGATCGAGGCGCTCGACCGCGACGACGAGGCCTGGGACGCGCGCGCGGCGCAGTTCCAGTCGTGGGGCGCCCGCTTCCGCGATCATGGCTTCATCGCCGGCTTTCGCCGCCTCCTCGACGAGCTGCAGGTGCCGAGTCGGCTCCTCGCCTGGACCGACGGGGAGCGGCGCTTGACCAACCTCCTTCACCTGGCCGAGCTGCTCCACGTCGCGCAGATCCGCGAGCACCTCGGCCCGGCCGGCCTGCTGCGGTGGTTCGCCTCGGTGCGGCGCGAGCAGGACGCCCGCGACAAGGACGGCGCCGAGGCCGCGCAGATGCGCCTCGAGAGCGACGACGCCGCCGTGAAGCTCGTGACGATCCACAAGAGCAAGGGCCTCGAATACCCGATCGTCTATTGCCCCTATCTCTGGGACGGCAAGCTCCTCCACGCGTCGGATCAGGTGACGCCGATGTTCCACGAGCCGCCGCCGAGCGGCGATCCGCAGCGCAAGCTCGATCTCGGCTCACCCGATCTGGCAACGCACGTGAAGCTCGCCGAGCGCGAGGCCGCCGCGGAGAACCTGCGGCTCCTCTACGTGGCGCTCACCCGGGCCAAGCATCAGTGCACCATCGTCTGGGGCAACGTGAAAGAGGCCGAGACCTCGGCGCTCGGGTATCTGCTCCACCAGGAAGCGGCCGAGTCGGGCGATCTCCTCGACGCGACGACAGCGCGCCTCGCGGCGCTCGACGATCCGGGGATGCTCGCCGATCTGGAGGCGCTGGCCGCCGCCGCGAAGGGCGCTCTCGAGATCGAGACTCTATCTCTCGATCCGGGCGAGCCTCACACCCCCGTCGTCGAGGCCGCGCCGGAGCTGGAATTCAGGCCCATTTCGCGAGCAATCGAGTCCTTCTGGCGGACGAGCAGCTTCTCGGGCCTGATCGCGGGCGGCAGCGCGGAGACGACGACGGACGAAGGGCGCGATCGCGACGGCGCCGTCACCGCGGATCCCTTCGTCGATGTCCCGCTCGCCGAGGTGACCCGCGATGAAGGCGAGGGCGAGCGGGTGCTCCTCGACGCTTTCCCGCGAGGCGCGCGCGCCGGCGTGATGCTCCACGAGGTCTTTGAAAACATCGATTTCCAGGGCCCGGAGGCCGACATCGTCGCCGCTTCCGCCGCCTCGCTGACGCGCTTCCAGGTGGCGCCGGAGGACGCCTGGAAAGGCCCGCTCGCCCGCGCCGTGCGGGGCGCCCTGCAAACACCGCTGCGCGCGCCGGGGGCCGACGCCGCCGCGGTGCTCTCCCTCCGCGACGTGCCGCGCGAGAAGCGGTTGAACGAGCTCGAGTTCATCTTCCCGATCGGCCCGAAATCCGGTGCTCCAGCGCAGCGCCTCACGCCGCAGACGCTGGGCGAGGTGTTCGCGCGCCACCCGAGCGCCACGGTCCCCGCGAGCTACGTGGCCGCTCTACCGCGCCTCGCGTTCCTCCCGCTCCAGGGCTTCCTGCGCGGGTTCATCGATCTCGTCTTCGAGCACGAAGGGCGGTATTACGTGGTCGACTACAAGTCCAACCACCTCGGCGCCCTGCCCGCGGACTACGGCGGTGCCGCGCTCACCTCGGCGATGGCGCACCACCATTACTTCCTTCAATATCACCTCTACGTCGTGGCCGTGCATCGGTATCTGACGGCGCGCCTCCCGGGCTACGACTACGACGCTCATTTCGGCGGCGTCTTTTACCTGTTCGTGCGCGGCATGGCGCCGGGCCGCGGGGACAACGCAGGGGTCTTCGTCGATCGCCCCGCGCGCGCGCTGGTCCTCTCGCTCGCCGCGCTCTTCGCGGGCGCCGAGCTCGGGCCCGAGGCGGCCCGATGACCCCGATCCTGCAAAGGCTCCTCGGCCTCGAGATCATCGCGCCCGTCGACCTGCATTTCGCGCAGTCGATGGCGCGGCTCGTCGGCGGGGCGACGACCGAAGCGCTCCTCGGCGCCGCGCTCGCGAGCGCTCGCACGCGCGAAGGCCACGTGTGCGTCGATCTCTCCCGCGTCGCGGGGACGCCGATCGCCGGCCTGCCGGGGCGCGCAACAGGCGGTCTCCGCTGGCCGGAGCTCGACGAGTGGACAGGCATACTCGCCGAGAGCGAGCTCGTCGGCGATGGCCTGATGCCCCGCCCGCTGGCGCTCGATCGCGCGCACGGGCGGCTCTACCTGCGCCGCTACTGGCAGTACGAGCAGCGGCTCGCCCTGCAGATCACGGCCCGCGCCGCGCTGACCGACGAGACACTGAATCTGCCGCGCCTGCGCGAGGGGGTGGAGCGCCTGTTCTCGCGCACCGGCCCCCGCGGCGACGAGGCCGGGGGACAGCGCCGCGCCGCCGTGATGGCCGTCCTCCGACGCTTCGCCATCATCTCCGGTGGCCCCGGGACGGGCAAGACCTCGACGGTCGTCAAGCTGCTCGCGCTCCTGGTCGAGCAGGCCGCCGCCGCGGGGCAGAAGCGCCCGATACTGACGCTCGTGGCGCCCACCGGCAAGGCGGCCGCGCGCCTGGTCGAGTCGATCCAGAGCGCCAAGAAGAGCCTGCCTTGCGACGACGCCGTGAAGCGCGACATCGCCGAAGAGGCCACCACGATCCATCGCTGTCTGCGCCCGATCCCGGGGCGGCCAGGCCGCTTTCGCCACGACGCCGAGAACCCCCTCGCCACCGATCTCGTGCTCGTCGACGAGGCCTCGATGGTCGATCTCGCGCTGATGGTCCGCCTGCTCGACGCCGTCCCGCCCACGGCGCGGCTGATCCTGCTCGGCGATCGCGATCAGCTGGCCTCGGTCGACGCCGGCGCGGTGCTCGGCGATCTCTGCAACGCCGAAGCTTCGCGGGGATTCTCGGCTGGATTCGCCGGACGCGTCGCGGAGATCACCGGCGATCCGGTCCCCTCGAGCGCGAGCGCGCGGCCCGATACGGGCGTGTGGGACTGCGTCGCTCACCTGACCAAGAGCTATCGTTACGCGGAGAGCAGCGGTATCGGCGTGCTGGCCCGCGCCGTCAACGCGGGGGACGTGGCGGCGGTGCGGCGGATCCTCTCCTCGGGCGACTACCCCGACGTCACCCTCCATCCGTTCCCGGAGACGGGCACCGGCGACGAGCTCCGCGCGCTCCTCGTCGAGGGGTATCGCCCCTATTTGACGGCAACCGGCGCTGCCGCGAAATTCACGGCCTTCAATCGCTTTCGCGTGCTCTGCGCGCACCGCCACGGGCCGCACGGCGTCGACGACACCAACGATCTCGCCGAGCGCGCCCTCGGGTCGGCGCGGCTCCTCACGCGCTCGGGCGCGACCTACGCCGGGCGCCCGGTGCTCGTCACCACCAACGATTACAACGTTCGCCTCTTCAACGGCGACATCGGCCTGATCCTCGAGGACGAGCCGGCGCGCGGGCGCCTCGTCGCGACGTTCAGCACCCCCGACGGCAAGACCCGCTCGCTCGCGCCCACGCGCCTGCCCCCGCACCAGACGGCCTTTGCGATGACGATCCACAAGAGCCAGGGATCGGAGTTCGACGAGGTCGTCGTGCTGCTGCCGCCGGGGATCTCGCCGATCCTCTCGCGCGAGCTGGTCTATACGGCGGTGACGCGGGCGCGCTCGCGAGTGACCATCTTCGGCGACGCCGAGGTCGTGGCCCACGCCGTCGCGCGGCGGATCGAGCGCGCCTCCGGGCTGCGCGAGGCCATCTGGGGTGAAGACGAGCGCCCGGAACGCGAAATGCGATAGGCTCGGCGAACATGCGCTTCACAGCTCACCTCGCGCTCCTCGCCTCGCTCTCCCTCGGCGCCTGCGCGTCACCACCGGTGATGGTCCCGGTGGCGTCGGCCCGCCTCGATCTCTCGTCGATATCCCTCGTCGAGAACGAACCCGACGTGCGCCAGCAGTGCGAGGCAAGCATCCGCGAGGCCCTGCGCCGTCACGGCTTCGTCGTCGCTCGCCCCGGAGCTCCCGTGCAGGTGGAGGTCGTCTTCTTCCCGGACACGGCCCATGACGCGCCCGCCGACGAGTTCCCGGACAGCATCCATCAGAGCGTCGGGCCCGGCGGATCGGGGCGCCCTCCGGGCTACACCGCGGATCTCACGGCGACGATCCTCATCGGCGGCAGCCCTCGGAAGGTTTTGGGCTCGGGCACCGCGATGCGCATCGAGCATTTCCGCACGCTGGTGCCGACGGGGGCTCCTTCGCGGATCGCCGCGTGCACCATCGGCGCCGAGCGCCTCGTCACCGCTCTGGTGGAGGAGATCAGCAATGCTGCGCGCTGAGCGAGATCCCGAGCTCCGCGCCCGGATCCAGTCGATTACCCCGCTCCCGGGCGTCCGCGCCGGCTCGGCGCTCGTCCACCTGGGCGGCCGCCTGCTCGTGGTCCAGGACGACGCGCTCGCGGTCGCGTGGATCGATCCGCGCACCGGCGCGATCGAGCACCGGGCCCTGGAAGGCGACGGCGGCGCGCTGCCGAAGATCAGGAAACCAGATTTCGAGTCAGCGTTCGTTGCCGCGAATGGATCGGTGACCCTCCTAGGCTCGGGCTCGACGGCGGCGCGATGTCGCGCGGCGAGCCTCGACGTCACGGGTGGACGCGGCGTTCGGTTCCTCGATTGCACACCGCTCTTCGAGGCCCTCCGCGAGCGCCTCGGCGGCCCGCCCAACCTCGAAGGAGCGGTGCGCCTCGGCGACGTGCTCCACCTCTTCCACCGCGGTGCGGGCGGCGAGCCGAGCGCGATCCTCGAGGTCGCGGCCACGTCGATAGGCGAAGGCCACGTGGCTGTACTGGCATTCACGCTCTGCGATCTGGGCACGACGGCCACGGGCGTCGCGCTCACGTTCACCGACGCCATCGCTTGCGGAGAAGCGATGATCTATCTGGCGGTCGCGGAAGACACGCCCAACGCCGTCGACGACGGGCCGATCGTCGGCGCGGCGATTGGCATCCTCGCCGGCGGCCGCGCGCGCTTCGCGCCGCTCGAAGAGCCGGACGGCACCCCGAGCGTGCGAAAGGTGGAGGGCATCGCCGTCGATCCGGAGACGCGCACCAGCTTCCTCGTGACCGATCCCGACGATCCCGCGAGGCCCGCCGAGCTCTGCCGGGTTGAGCTCGTCGGGTTCCCTCGCTGATTCACCTCCGCGATCTCGAAAGGGAGGCCCTCAATGCACGAAGCCACTGACGAGGTCGGTAGCGGCGTGCGCGAGGATACAGGGCACGACGCTCCTCCGGGACTGAGCGACGGCGCCGAGTGCAAGGCCATAGATCGCGATGCGGATGGCGCTCGCGGCGCCTTGCTGGACATGCGCGAGGCCGAAGATCGCGGCCTGGATCAGGATCGCCAGCCAGGCGCGGCCGGTGAACGCGCCAAGCTGGATTCTCAGGTAACCGCGGAAGACGAGCTCCTCGCACGCCCCCACCGTCACCGAGACCAGGGCCCACACGATCCGCTCGCCGCTGGAAACTGGCAAAATCGCTGCGATCGCGTGAGGCGGTGGGCCCGCCATCCTGGTCCAGGCAAGCTCCAGACCGCGTATCGCGAGCCAAAGCGCCACAGCCAGCACGATGTCCACACCTGCCCGTCGCGCGGTGCTCCAGCGCTCTCCCAGCAGGCTCAAAAGCGCCCAGCGCGGGCGACCGATGCGCGCCACGTAGACGACGAGGAGCAATTGCACCACGATCAAGGGCAGGTAGATCGCCACACGCGAGCCTCCCTCCCGGGCAATCGCAGGCGCCGCGCCCTGCCGTGTCAAGGCCAGCCCGGTGATGGCGACGGCCAGATACAAGGCCAGGAGCACGGCCGTATGCCAGCGCGGCGCGAGCTCGGGGCGTGTCGGCTCGGCAGGAGGTCGTGGCTCGGGGAGAATTGGCAAGCTCCTTGCTAAGGCGGTAATCAGTCGCTGCGCAGGGCAGCCCGCACAAGCGCACGCTACTTGACCAATCAGGAGAATGCCATGATCACCGATCTCGCCACCGTCACGCCCGTCCTCGCCGCTGGTTGGTCGCTTCTCTATCTCCTCTTCGGAGGTGGCCTGGGCGGCGCGTTCCTGATCTTCGTCGCGCTCAAGGCGGTCGGTCGCTGAGTCTGCCGCGCCTGCTGGACTCCGGGTGAAGCCCGACGTTCACCCGTTGAAGGCAGACGTGGCAGCACGGGTCGCGAGCCGACCGAGCCGCTCGATCGGCTCAGGACCCGCGCAATAGCAACAGACGCTCTTCGGTCATGTCGGACATTGCCCACCGCACGCCTTCGCGTCCCACGCCGGAGCCCTTCACTCCGCCATAAGGCATGTTGTCGACGCGGAAGCTCGGTACGTCACCGATCACCACACCGCCGACCTCCAGCTCGTCCCAGGCGCGCAGGGTGTGGCGGAGATCGTTGGTGAAGACGCCGGCCTGTAGCTCGTAGTCGCTGGCGTTCACGGTGCGGAGCGCCTCGGCGAAGCTCGTGAAGCGCTCCAGCACGACCACCGGCCCGAACGCCTCTTCCGCGTAGAGACTGGCATCGTGCGGCACGTCTTCCACCACGGTCGCTTCCAGCATCGCGCCGTGGCGACCGCCGCCCGCGAGCACCTTCGCCCCGCGAGCTCGGGCTGCCTCGATCCAGCCTTGCAGGCGCTGCGCGGCGGGCTCGTCAATCATCGGTCCGAGGAAGGTACTCTCTTCCTTCGGATCGCCCGCCACCAGCGTACGCACCCTGGCGACCAGCTTCTCGCGCAGGGCGTCGTGAAGCGAGTGATGGGCCAGCACCCGCTGCACGGAGATGCAGCTCTGACCCGACTGATAGAAGGCGCCGAACACCAGTCGTTCCACCACGGCATCGAGAGACTCTCGCTGATCGGCGTCGACGATGCAGGCCGCGTTGCCGCCCAGCTCGAGGATCACCTTCTTGCGCCCGGCGCGCGCGCGCAGATCCCAGCCCACCTTCGAGGAGCCCGTGAACGAGAGCAGCGCGAACCGCGGATCTTCGATCAACGGCGCGAGGTGCGAGAGCTTCACGGGCAGGATGGAAAAGGCGCCCTCCGGCAGCTCCGTCTCGGCCAGCACCTCGCCCAGGATCATGGCCGACACCGGCGTGCGATCCGAGGGCTTCAAGACGAACGGGCACCCCGCGGCGATGGCCGGCGCCATCTTGTGCGCCACCAGGTTGAGCGGGAAATTGAAGGGCGTGATGAAGGAGCAGAGTCCTACCGGCACGCGCTTGGTCATGCCGCGCGTCCCCTTCGAGCGCTCGGAGATCTCGAGTCCCAGCACCTCGCCGCCGGGGCGCAACGCCTCGTCGGCCGCGATCTCGAAGGTCTCGACGAGCCGGGTGACTTCACCGCGCGCGTCGCGCAGGGGCTTGCCCGCCTCGATCGCGAGGATGCGCGCCAGCTCCTCGCCGCGCTCGCGGAAACGCTTGGCCGCGTGGAGCAAGATCTCCTTCCGCGTGAACGCCGGCAGTCGGCGCATCGCCTCGCGCGCCGAGAAACCGGCGGCGATCGCGGCATCCAGCGCCTCGGGGCCGGCCAGCGCGACGTGCGCGACCACCTCGCCGGAGAACTTGTCGGTGACCGCCAGCTCCTCGGCGGACGTCGCCGCGGCAAAGACCGGTCGGTTCGCGCGCCAGTAGGGATAGTGCTGCTCCATGAGATCTTCCTTCGTGTTCTTTCGTGTTTCAGACGCGCTTCAAACCAGGGCCGCCAGGCCGCGCAGCTCTTCGCCGAGCACGCGGTGGTTGGCTTCGTAGTCAATCGGGACGTCGATGACGTGTACGCCGCGCGCATCGAGGCAGCTCCGGAGCAGCGAGCCCACCTCGGCGGCGCTCGTGGCGCGGTGACCGTGGGCGCCGAAGGCCTCGGCGAGCTTGACGAAATCCGGGTTGCCGAAGGTCATGGCGTGATCCGGCAGGCCCATCTCGGCCTGCTTCCAGCGGATCATGCCGTAGCCGTCGTCTTGCACGATCAGCACCGTGAGGTCGAGGCCGAGCCGCACGGCGGTCTCCAGCTCTTGCACGCTCATCATGAGACCACTGTCTCCGACCACGGCCAGCACCTTGCGATCGGGGTGCACGATCTTCGCGGCCATCGCCGAGGGGAGCCCCGCGCCCATGGTGGCGAGCGCGTTGTCGAGCAGGAGCGTATTGGGCGAGCGTGCCCGGTAGTAGCGAGCGAACCACAGCTTGTACATGCCGTTATCGAGGCACACGATCCCGTCGTCCGGCACGGCGCGCTGCACCTCGGCCACGAGGCGAGGTGGATGAATCGGGAAGCGGTCGTCGTCCGCCTCGCGACCGAGGTGCTCGAGCAAGACGCGGCGCGCGTCGTCGAACCCGCGCATGTCCCAGCTCGTCTGCGGCGACACGGCCTCTGAAAGGCGCCACACGGCGTTGGCGATGTCGCCGGTGACCTCGATCTGCGGCGCGTACACGGCGTCGACCTCGGCGGGCGAGAAGTCGACGTGCACGACCACGGGATCGCTGCTGCCGGCGAGCCCGCGCCTCATCACGAAGGGCGGCTTCTCGACCACGTCGTGACCGACGTTGATGATGCAGTCGGCCTGCTCGATGGCGTGATGAACGATGTCGCCCTGCGACACGGCCGCGGTGCCGAGCCACGAGGGATGGCGTTCGTCGACGACGCCCTTGCCCATCTGCGTGGTGAAGAAGGGGATGCTGGTGCGATCGACGAAGGCCCGGAGCATGCGCGAGGTGAGCTTGCGGTTGGCGCCCGCGCCGATCATGAGCAGCGGCCGCCGGGCGCCCTCGATGGCCTCCACCGCGCGGGCCACGGCGCGCTCGTCGGCCACGGGAGAGGTTCTCCTCGCCCGGTAGCCCGAAGATGGTCTTCACGCCCTCTGCCTCGAGGGCTTGCACGAAGAGGTCCGAGGCCTTCACAGCACCGCTCGCGTCGCTCATGGGACAGATAGTGGGGCCACCTTCGCCTCGGCGACAGACGTTTGCTCGGATGACATCGATAGGTGATACCTATCGGTCGATTCATGGAGCTCCGCCACCTGCGCTACTTCCTGGCCGCCGCCGAGGGCCTGCACTTCGGCCGCGCGGCGCGGCGGCTGCACATCTCGCAGCCCACCGTCTCGCAGCAGATCCGTGAGCTCGAGGAGGAGCTCGGCGCCGAGCTCTTCGAGCGGCGCGGGCGAGGTGTGCGGCTCACGCCCGCCGGCGAGCTCTTCCGCACGTATGCGTCGCGCGCCCTCGAAGACGTGGCGGCCGGCGGGCGCGCGCTCGACGCGCTGGCCAGGCGCGAGGTGGGCGAGCTGCGCGTCGCGTACCTGCCGAGCATGACGGCGAGCCTCGTGGTCCCCGCCGTGGCGTCGGTGCTGCGCAAGCACCCTGGCGTGCGCGTGGTGGCCTACGAGGGGACGTCGCGAAGGGTGGAGCGCCTCGTGGTCGAAGGAAAGGCCGACATCGGGCTCGGCCTCTTGCCGGTGCGGTCGCCGGGGATCGAGACCGAGCCGCTCTTCGAGGGGCGCCTCGCGCTGATCGTGCCGCGGCAACACCGCCTCGCGAAGGAGACGAGCACTTCATTGCGTGATCTCGAGGACGAGCCGTTCGCCCTGCTCTCGCGCTCGCTGCGCGCCCGCGGCCTCGCCGACGCCCTCTTCGCGCGCGCCCGGATGTCACCGCGCGTGGTGCTCGAAGCCGACGCGGTGGCGACGGTCCTCGCCGTGGTCCGCGCGGGGCTCGCCATCACCGTGCTGCCCGAGCCTCGCGTCGAGCAGTCCGATCGCCTGGCCGTGGTGGCGCTCCGTCCCGCTCCCCCACCCCACGTGGCGGCGCTCTTCTTCCGTCAGGCGGCGCCGCGCTCACCGCTCGCGGTCGGGTTCGCCGAAGAGGCGCGCGCCCTCGCCACACGCTAGCGGGTCTCCGTATCCCGCGAACGTGTGGCGCCCAGTCCCGCGCTCCGGACTCCCTACTTGCCGGCCTCGCGCGTGACCTCGAGCGGGGCCTCGGCGTTCATCGGGATCGTCTGGACGCGGGCGAAATCGCGGGTCGGATCGACCACCTTCACCTCGCCGAAATGGCTGAGCATCGGGCCGATGATCCTGGCGTCGCCGGCGACGACGACGATCTCGTGGCCAGGCCGGATGGCCTCGCCGGCGGCCTTGAGCGCGAGAGGAGCGGTGATGTCGCGGAGCTCCTTGCGATAGCCATCGTCGTAGTCGTCGGGCAGGCCCATCACCCGCAGGTGGGCGAGCTCGCTCCCGACGGCGCCGACGGTCTCCATCCGGATGGCGAACACGTCGGCGAGATAGCGAGTCGCGGTGTCGATCTCCTCGGCGTTGGCCGCGGTGTGCCCGATGGCCTCGAGGTTATCGAGGAGGCCTTTCAGGGCCAGGCCCGTCTTCGCCGTCTGGGTGCCGGCATAGACGACGAGCGGCGCCGGGCCGTGACCGACCTCGACGAGCGAGGACCGCGTGCGGTACGCGAGCGACTGCTTCTCGCGCACGTCGAGGAAGAGGCGACTCGACACGCCGCCTCCGAGCACCTGATTGGCGACCGCGATGGAAGCCCACGATTTGTCGGCGCGCTCCGGCCCGAGCACCGCCGCGTAGATGTCGCTCTGCGAGCTCTTCGGTCGATCGACGACGGTGATCTTGAGGCCGCTCGGCGGGTTGGGATCGGTGAACGAGATGACGGGCGCTTCGCCGCCGCGCCAGGCGCCAAAGGCCTTCTCGGCAAAGGCCTTGGCGGCCTCGGGCGTGGTGTCGCCGGCGACGACCAGGAAGGCGTTCTTCGGCACGTAGAGCCGCTTGTGGAGCGCGCGGCAGTCGGCCGCGGTGATCCGGCCGAGCTCGGCCGGCGTGGCGTCGTACGACGCGTAAGGGTGATGATCCGACGGCAGATCGAAGAGATCGCGATAGAGCACCATCGAGGCGCCCCAGGCGCCGCTGGTGCGCGCGGCGTCGGCGGTGCGCTCCGTCTCGCGCTTCTTGAGCTTGCCGAACTCGGCGGCGTCGAAGCGCGGCTCGCGGACGATGGTCCCGAGCAGCCCGAGCGCGTCGGCGAGGTGATCGCGCGTCACCGAGAGGGCGAGCTCGGTGCTGTCGAACGAGGTCTCGATGGCCAGGTTGGCCCCGAGCGACTCGATCCGCGTGACGAGATCCTTGCTCGAGAACGGCCCGGCGCCGCCCGCTTCGAGGAGATCGCCGGTGATCGACGCGAGCCCCGGCCGCTCGCCGTCGGCCGCCTTGCCGCCCGATACGACGACGCGGATCTGCACGAGGGGAAGCGCCTTGATCGGGATGGTGGCGACCTTGAGCCCGTTGGAGAGCTCGACCCACGTCACCTTCGGGAAACGATACTCCTTGGCCGGCCCGCTCTCGGGCGGAGCCTCCTTGACGACGACGGGCGTCGTCGCCACGGGCGCCGGCTTCTCGACCGGAGCCTCGACGTGCGCCGGCTTCGGCTCGGGCAGGTTGTACGTGGTGGTCGAGCAGGCCGCGAGCAGGCCGAGGAGCGGAGTCGTGCGGAGGATCGCTTTGCTGGTGAACATCACTTCTTCTTCCCTGCGGCGGCCTTCTTCGCCTTCGCTTCCTTCGCGGCAGCCTTCTTCCCCTTCGGCGGGGCGGCCTCGTGCGCGGCCTTCGGAGCCGCCGCGCCCGCGCCGGCGGGGGTCACGGCAGCTGCCTTGGCGACGACAGCGTCCTTGGCGCCGGGGCCCTCGGTCGGATACGTCTCGACGATCGAGCGCCGCGTCGGCCCGAGATACTGAGTCACGACGCGCTTCACGTCGTCCTTGGTGACGGCCACGTACTTCGCCAGCTCCCCGTTGAACTGCGTCGCGTCGCCGGAGAAGAGCTCGTAGTCGGCGAGCTTGCGGGCGCGCGCCCCGTTCGACTGGATCGAGAGCACCGTGCTCGTCTGGATCTGCCGGCGGGCCTTCTCGATCTCGGCGTCGCTCGGGCCGCGCGTCGACAGGCTCTTCACCTCGGCCTCGACGAGCGCCGCCACGTCCGCCGTCTTGCGGCCCTCGGCGAGCTTGACGTTGATCGTGAAGAGGTCTGGCCCGCGGCGATCGTCGGTGCCGGCAGAGGCGCTGAGCGCAGCCTCCTTGTCGCGGACGAGGAGCTGATGGAGACGCGAGCTCTCGCCCTGACCGAGCAGATAGGCCGCGATCTCCAGAGCGTAGTGATCGGCGCTGCGGTTCGGCGGGATCGCCCAGCCGTAGAACAGGCCCGCCGTGCGCGCGTTGTCGTCCTTCACGACGGCGGTGCGCTGGCTGGTCTGCTCGGGGAACGTGACCGCGTCGAACGGCGTCGCGGTGATCTTCGCGGCGCTGTCGAAGTAGCGATGAACGAGCACCATGGCCTGCGCCGGATCGAAGTCGCCGGCGATGGAGAGGACAGCGTTGTTCGGGCCATAGTGGTGCGCGAAGAAGTCCCCCACCTGGTCGAGCTTGGCCGCGTCGAGGTCGGCCATCGATCCGATGGTGCTGTGCTCGTAGGGCCAGTATCCCTGGTATACCAGCTCTTCCAGGCGGATCTCGCTCGGCGCGTAGGCCGCGTTGGAGACGCGCATGCGATACTCTTCCTGGACGACCTTGCGCTGGTTCTCGAAGTTGGCCTCGCTGATGTCGAGCGACTTCATCCGATCGGCCTCGAGGAAGAGGCCGAGGGCGAGCTCGTTCTCCGGGAGCATCTCGAAGTAGTTGGTGCGATCGGAGCTGGTGGTGCCGTTGAGCTGGCCGCCGTGCGCCGAGATCAGGCGGAAATGGCCGCCCTTTTCGACGTTCTTGCTGCCCTGGAACATCATGTGCTCGAACAGGTGGGCGAAGCCGCTCTTGCCGTGCTCCTCGTTACGCGAGCCGACGTCGTAGGCCACGGCGACGGCGATCGTCGGCGAGGTGTGATCGGGGTTGAGCACCACGCGGAGCCCGTTTTCGAGCGTGGCGCGCTGGATGTCGAGGGCGACGGCGACGTCGGTCGAGGTGGCCGTGGGCGGCGCGTCGACCTTCGCAGCGGGCTCGGCCTTGGCCGGCGCGATGGGCGCCTTGGCGGCCTTCTTGCCGCCTCCATCGCCCTTGCCAGCTCCCTTGCCCTTCCCCTTGCCGCCGGCCTTCGCGGCCTTCTTGACGGCCGCGGGCTTCTTCGCGGGCGGCGCGGCGAAGGCCGGCAGAGCGAGGCTGAGCGAGGTCGCGGCGCCGAGGCCGACGAGGAGCGTGCGGATCACACGGCGGAGGCGAGCGCGGGGTCGCGCGGCCGGAGGGGCTTCGTCCATCACGCCGGCTCGATAGCACGGACGCGAGCGTCTCCCAACGTCGGCGCGGGGGCTCGATCGCCGCGTCGATCTTTTTTTGTGATCGCGGCGTCGAGGCCCGGCCATTGAGTCCGCTGAAGGCCGCCGGCAGCGGGCGCGGCCTCCCGCCTCACCGGCGCTCCTCTATCTCCTTCCTTTCAAAGCCTGCTGTTCACTTTTTCCGTGCCCGTCTCGGCCTCTCGTCTCCTCCTGCGAGCCGGCCGACGGAGCACCGGCGCGCCTCTGCGCGTCCTGGAGCAATCTCATGCGCACCTTCTTCGTCCGGTCTCTCCAGAGTGTCCTCGCCCTCGCCACCGTCGCTCTCCTCACCGGCGCCAACGACGCTGGCTGTGGCCTCGGCACCGTCATCAGCGGCGGTTCGGGCGGCAGCGGCGATACGTCGGGAACCGGCGTGAACCCCACGGATCCGCCGCCCCCCATCGTGTGTCCGGCCGGCATGATCGCCGAGCTCGTGTGTGACACGGCGCCCCCCGATGGAGGCGTGATCGCGGTCGGCACGTGCGACGGGCCGAACTGCCCTCCTCCGCCGCCCCCCTGCGATCCGGCGGATCCGAACTGCTCCTCTCCGCCGAACCCGGGCGACGGCGGCGCGTCCCCGCCCTGCGATCCTGCCAATCCGAACTGCTCCTCTCCGCCGACCCCTGGCAGCGGGAGCGGCGGCGGCACCCCTCCGTCCTGCGATCCCTCGGACCCCAACTGCACTTCGCCGGTGGAGCCTCCGCAATGCGATCCTTCGGATCCCGGCTGCCCTCCTCCGTTCCCGCCGCCCGGGTGCTCGTTCCAGTGCGTGCCTGTCAATCAGGGCTGCCCGCCGGGCACCGACGCGGTGACGGTGTGCTCCGACAGCGGCCCCGACGCGGGCTCGAGCAACAGCGGCACCGGCGGAAGCGCCCCCGGGATGGTTCCTCCGGCCGAGCCGGGCACCGCGGTCGGCAACGTGACGTGCTGGACCGAGTGCGCCCCCCACGGGTGCGGCGGCGGCGACGGCGGCACCGAGCCCGGCTCGCCCCCGATCCCCGACTGATCACGCCTCGCCCGTGGGCCTGATCGGGCGGCAATAACGCCACGTTCGCGCAAATCTGCCTCGCGGCGCTTGCTCCGCGAGGCACGCCGATCTAGCGACGACGCCCTGGATTCACTTGCGATCGCGGATCGGCACGGATGGTGCCGATGCGTGGCCGGGAGCAATCCTCCCCCACGATCAAGGCGATTCCAATCAGAACCACGGGCAAGCCGGCCGACGGCTCACCACACCTCGAGACGATCGACACAGGCGCCCTGCGGCGCGCTCGGCACGTGACGGCGGCCACCGCGCTCTCCACCGCGCGGCGGTGGCGTGGCCTCCTGGGCTTGCTGACGATCGCGTTCGCCCTGCCCTGCTCGTCGTGCGTGTACGCGCGCGCCTTCTATTTCAACATACCCAGCCTCGCCGCCGCGAATTACTTCGATCATCGCGAGGTCGCAGCGTCGTCGCACCCGCTCCCCTTCGAGCGTCGGCGCGAGCAGGTGGCCTTTCCGATGCGGCAGTCGCGCAAGGCCACGTACCCGACATTCGAGGACCTGGTCGAGAAGAACGACACCCGCGCTCTCCTCGTACTGCACCACGACGTGCTGGTGTACGAGCGCTATTTCGGGGACGTGACGGCCGAGACCCGCTTGCCGTGCTTCTCGATGAGCAAGACGTTCGCCGCCGTACTGATGGGATGCGCGCTGCAAGATGGCCTCTTTGCCACCGTGGACCAGCACCTCGTCGACTTCGTCCCGGCGCTCGCAGATCGGCCTGGATACAGCGAGATCACCCTCGACCACCTGCTGCGGATGACGTCCGGGATCGACTTCGAGGAGGAGTCCGTCGCCGGCGCGGTGCTCTACTACACCACCGATCTCCGCTCGTGGACTCACACGTTCGACGTCACGTCGCCGCCGGGCCAGCACTATCAATATGGCAGCATCAACGTGCAGCTCCTCTGGGAGGTGCTGCAGCCGCGGCTCGCGCAGCGCACGCTCGCGAGCTACTTCCAGGAGCGAATCTGGAAGGCCCTCGGCGCCGAGTGGCCCGCCACCTGGGATCTCGACAGCGCCGAGAGCGGCGTGGAGAAGCTGTCCGGCGGACTGAGCGCCACCGTGAGCGACTTTGCGCGGCTCGGCGTGCTCTTCCAGCACCATGGCCGCTTCGCCGACAAGGCCGTCGTATCCGAGCAATGGGTGAAGCAGACGCTCGCCGACGATCCGGTCGCCGGCGTGGTGCACACCACCGACGGGGCGGTGCGGCGCGGTCGCTATCAATGGTTCTGGACGCTCGACGGCCGCTGCTATTTCGCCAAGGGCTACAACGGCCAGTACATCTTCGTCGATCGCGACCGCGACGTGGTGGTGACGCGCTTCGGCGAGGGCTACGGCGAGGTCGACTGGACAGCCCTCTTCGCGGCGATGGCCGCGAGCCTCCCCGAGCGCTGATAACGAGCGCTCGGGGATGGAGGCAGAGCGACGCGCTCCACCTCGCGTCGCGGAGGAGCCTGAGGCTAAGGGTGGCAGGAGTCGATCTCGATCGTGGAATAAGCGGTCTTCACGCCGCTGCAGGTCGTCGTGCTGCCCGTGCAGAGCGACGGATAGACGCAGGAGCCCACCTCGGTGGTCTTCGCGGCGGTGCTGTAATACGTGACGAATCGGGCGCTCGAGGGCAGCTCCTGCTGCGCCTCGCCCAGGCTCTCTTCGTCGGGCGATCCCGTCGCGACTGCGCAGCCGGCGGCGAGCAGGCCCAGGAACATCGAGGCGACGATCAAGGTTACGCTTTTCATGGTGGTGTCTCCGTGGGTTCGATCGCGGAGCGAGCGTCGTGCTCCCTGCCAGCCATCGTGAAGCGACGTTATCAATCTCCAGCGTGGAATGGATCTTAAACGCAGCTTAATCAGGCCGACCCGAAGCTCTCGCGCGAGGACCCGAAGAGGGCGGGAGCGCTACGGAACGGGCCGGAAGCGCATCTTCGTGCCGCTCGCGATCACGGTGCCACCGATCGTCGCCGGGAACGGCGTGGAGATGTTGACGGAGCCCGCCGGGCCCTGGACGCCGATCACCGCGTTCTTGCCCGCCGCGCGCTGCGCGTTGGTCATCGTGGGATAGATCGCGTCGTTGCCGACCGCGCTCGTCATCGTACTGTAGACGTAGTCGATCGTGTCGATTCCCTCGCTCAGGATCGCCGAGAACGTGAGGTTGGTGGAGCCGTCGGCGTTGTTGAAGCCCTTCAGGTTCTTCCACGTCATCACGAACTTCCGGTTCGGGGTCGCCCCGGAGGTGCCATGACAGAGCAGGCCGCCGAGGTTGCTGTTGAGCCCGTCCCAGAAGGCGTAGGCAGCCGGGCTCACCGACTTCGTCGTCGGCGTCTCCGGGAGCAAGACGTTCTTGAAGGTGTAGTTGTTCGAGCTCCCGTTGTCGGCGCTCGGCGGCAGCGTGCCTCCGAAGGCGAAGACACCATTGCGATTGTAGATGACCTTGGTCGTTGCGCCGGTGCCATAGAACGTGAACGGGAAGGGAATCACCGCGGTGACGTTGCCCGTGGCCGTGGTGTTGGTGACACTGCCGGTGAGCGAGCAGCCGTCGATGAAGGCCTGGGTCGACGAGGTCTTCTGGTAGTCCTTGTACGTGAGAGAGGCCACGACGCGGAGGGTGATGTTCGTCGTCGCGCCATCCGGATCGGCGAACACCCAGTTGCGAGTAGCGTTGTTGGTCGCCGCGGTCGTGCCAAGGAAATTCTGCGCGGCGGCGAGCACGGGGTGACGCCACAGGCCCAGGCTGGCGTCGAGCTGAGTCGCCGGGACGGCGGGAGAAGCATCGCTGTTGATGCCGCCGTGAAACGTCGAGAAAGGGACGCCGTTCGTGTCGGTGATCGACGTCACTTGAACATGAACGTTGTTGAGGGGGCGACCATAGAAGCTGCGGAGCGTGACGCTGCCGCAGAACGAGGCCGCCAGGCCGCCGTCGCACGCCGACCCAAAGGTGACGCTGTTGGTGACCAGCTCGACGTTGTTCGCCGTGCCCGTGCCCGGGTTACCGTCTTGCTCGACCGACAGGCTGTCGAAGCTCTCCGGGCCCTTCCCGACGCCCGACGAGCGATGAATTCGCGAGATGGCCAGCGTCTTCTGGCGCGGATCGACGCGCATCACGAACTCGCCGAGCACGCCGTCCCGGGCCGGCTGCGCCGCCGGCCCCGGCAGATCGCCAATCGAGGGATCTTGCCCTGATTCCGGCACCGCCCCCGTGTCCAGCGCGCATCCCGCGAGCGCCACGATCAACCCGAGCCCCAGTGACTGCGACCATCTCAAGACCAGATCCGATTTGCGCATCATCGACTCCCCCACTCGAAAAAAACGAGCCTCGCCGTGGGTCACCACGCGCGTGATCCAGAGACTACCGCATGGAGGGTGCCACCGGAGCTGGTATTTCTACGTAGAAATCGGGCTCTCCTCGCGACCGGGGTCGAGTCGACGACTACGCACATGCCCCCGGTCCCATGGCAAATTCAGGCGCGAGCAGCTCGATCTACGCATTCACTGTGCAGCTCACCGTGCGCCGTTTTGGCGTTGATGACGTGCAGAGTGCGCAAGCGAGCCTCGAAGGCGCTCCCCTCCCCGGACGGCTCACGCGCGCTCCGCTCGGGGCTTCGCGGAACACTGACGCGGCAATCTCGACCTCGCGCGGGCTCACGGCGCCTCCGCCTCCCACCGGTTGCTTTTCGCGCGCGTGGACGCGATAACCGGGCGCGATGCGCAGTCTGCGAGGGGAGCGTCGAGCCGCTGCGGTCATTGCCGCGGCGCTCATGATCGCGCTCGCGACGATGTCGGCCTTCGCGGCCGATACCGAGCCGATCCGCCTCCGCTTCGAGGCGCCGCCCGACTGCCCGGGCGAGGCCGCGTTCCTCGACCAAGTCCGCGCGCGCACCGCGAAGGTCCGCGTCGCCGCGACCGCAGAGAAGGCGCGCACGTTCGCGGTGCGGCTCACGCAGGAGGGGGGGAAGGTCCACGGGCGCCTCGCGATCGAGGACTCCGCTTCTCAAACCGAGATCCGCGAGGTCACCGGCGAGCGCTGCGCCGAGGTCGTCTCCGCGCTCGCGTTGATCACCGCGCTCGCCGTCGATCCGCACGCGTCGACGGCGCCTCCGGCGCGCTTGCCCGCGGCCCCGTTGCCCCCTCCGGCGCCCGCGATCGGATCGGATCCGTCCGCTCCCGGCGCCAGCTCGACGCTCCCGCCGCCGCCGCGCGCGCGACTGCCACCGAACCATCCGGCGCCGTACTCCCGGCCGCCGAGCTGGGCCGACCTCGACGTCTGGCCCCTGCCCGTGATCCCGCAGTTGCTCCCCGAGATCCCGTCGAAATGGCGCTTCACCGCGGGCGTCGAGGTCGCCGCCGTCGGTGGGTTCTCGCCGGCGCTCGTCCCGGGATCCGCGCTCTTCGTCGAGGCCACGCTGACGGATGCTCGCGCGTTCGCGTTCGCGCCGTCGATCCGCTTCGCCGCGATCGAGGCTGTGGGCGGGTACGTCGGACCCGCGCCGATCGTCGCTCGGTTTCAGCTTCACACCGCGCGCGCCGAGGTCTGCCCGATGCGCCTCGTGATCACGGAGGGCGTGGCGATCGCGCCCTGCGCCTGGTTCGAGGTGGGCTCGCTCTTTGCCGAGGGGTGGGGCTCGGCGGCTTCGGGATCGAGCGATCGCCCGTGGGCCGCGCCGGGGTTCGGCGGGCGCTTTCGCTGGATGGTCGCCGGGGAAATCGAGCTCCAGATCGAAGGGAGCGCGGCGCTGCCGCTGGTGCGCGACACGTTCCTCGTCAGGCCGGTCACCGTCGTCCACGCGGTCCCCGGCCTTTCGGGCTTCCTCGCCGGCGGAGTCGGGGTGCATTTTTACTGATCGCGCGAGGCGGATCCGGCCATCCTGGCTCCGATGGGCGATCCGGGACTGGGACTGATCGACGCGGCGCCGAGCCGCGCCCGCGATCTCGCCGGCCCGGCGAGCGCGGGGTCGATCCCGATCGTCCGCGGCGCGGCCGACGCCCGGGCGGAGGGCGCGCGCCTCCGCGGCCTCGTCGACGATCAGTACGACTTCATCTGGCGCTCGCTGCGCCGCCTCGGCGTCCCCGAGGGCGACGCCGACGACTGCGCGCAGCAGGTGTTCCTCGTCGCCTCGCGCAAGCTGGGCGACATCGTCGTCGGCTGCGAGCGACCCTTTCTTTTCAGCACCGCCCTCCGCGTCGCCTCGGACGCGAGGCGGAGTCGATCGCGCCGCCGCGAGGTCTTCGAAGACGTCGACGAGCCGCGCGACTCCGCGCCCGACCCCGAGCAGCTCGCCGACCAGAAGCGCGCGCGCGCCCTGCTCGACGAGGTCCTCGACAGCCTCCCGATGGAGCTGCGCGCTGTCTTCGTTCTCTACGAGCTCGAAGAGCTCCCCTCGGCGGAGATCGCCGAGGTCCTCGCGCTCCCGATTGGCACCGTCGCTTCGCGTCTGCGCCGCGCCCGGGAAGAGTTTCAACGCATCATCGCGCGCATGAAGGCGCGCGACGCATTCGATGGAGGCAGGCGATGAGCGAGCCGCGAAGGTTCCTGAACGACGGCGGCGGGCTCGAGCAATCCCTCCTGCGATCGGCGCGCGACGACCGACCGTCACCGGCCGCGCGGCGACGAACGCTGGCGGCGCTCGGCCTCGGCGCGAGCGTGCTCGGCGCGAGCGCGACGGCGACCGCGGCGGCGAGCCCCGCGGTGAAGGCCGCAGCGTCGCTCGGCCTGCTCAAATGGATCGGCGTCGGCATCGCCGGCGGCGTGCTCGTCGTCGGCGCGGCCGAGGTCGTGCACTCGGTCTCCTCGCCGCCCTCGACGACGATCACCTCCGCCGCGATCGACGATCACGCGCGCGCGTCGAGCGCGACGCCGCGCGGGCCCGCGCGCGGCCTCGGCGCGGTCCCGGTGGACACGTCGAAAGAGCTTGTTTCTCCGGTGATCGAGGCGCCTCCGCTCGTCGCCGCGCCGGCCGCGGCCGCGAGCTCCATCGCCGCTGCCACCGACGCGCCGCGCGCTCGATCGCTCTCGCCGTCGCCCGCCTCGTCGGCGCTGGCCGACGAGATCGCCGCGCTCGACGGCGCTCGCGAGGCCCTCGCTTCGGGCGACTCGTCGCGCGCTCTCCGCGCCCTCGACGCGCGCGATCGCGCCTTCCCGCGCGGCGCGCTCGGCCCCGAGGCGACGGTGCTGCGCATCGAGGCGCTGGCGCTGCGCGGCGACCGCGCCGCGGCGACGCGCCTGGCCGAGGCCTTCCTCGCGGCGAGCCCGCGCAGCCCGCACGCGAGCGCGATCCGCACGCTCCTCGGCCTCGCGGCGCCCGAGCCCGCAGCGCCTTGAAGCCCCGCGCGTTGCCGTGGATCGTCGCCATGCTCTTCACGGCAGCGTGCGGCGAGATCGTGCCGATCGGCTCGCAAGGCGAAACGGTCCCGCCTGTTCCGCCGAGCGATGCGTGCCTGGGGCTCTCGTGCGGCGACGCCTGCCCGCTCACCACGTGTTCGACGAACGAGTGTCCTCCCAGCGTCGGCGGCAAATGCACCATGCTGGGCGTCTGCGCCCTCGACATGCCCGCTTGCCCCACCCCGCCCCCGGATCCCCGGTGCGCGGCCTCGATGTGTGGCGCCGTCTGCAACCCCTGTGATCCGGCCGACTCCACCTGCAGCATCGACGTCGACGCAGGCGTGACAGCGCAAGTCCTGCTTTGCGATGCGTCCCGGCAATGCCGGATAGGGCCTGTCGCGTGCAAGTGATCGTGGGCGCGAGCGTGCCAGTCTGAACAAGCGCCTCGGCGCGGGCGGCGGCAAGAACAGCCGGTGATCGCCGCCCGGAACGAGCGCGCTACTGCGCGAGCAGCCCGCCGTCGATCGGGAGCTCGACCCCGGTGATGAACTTCGCATCGTCGGACGCCAGATAGGCCACCGCCGCCGCGACGTCGTCGGCCTCGCCGAGCCGGCCGAGGGGGATGCTCTTCACGAGGCCGGCGCGCGCGCGATCGGCGTCGCGGTGCGCGTTGACGACGGCGTCGACCATCGGCGTATCGATGAAGGCCGGATGGAGGGAGTTGCACCGGATGCCGTAGCCCTTCCGCGCGCAGTGCATCGCCACCGATTTCGTCAGGGTGCGCACCGCGCCCTTGCTGGAGCAGTAGGCTGCCATGTCCGGCGCCCCGGCGATGCCGGCCACGCTCGACATGTTGATGATCGAGCCGCCGGAGCGGGCCTTCATGACGCGGACGCCGTGCTTGCAGCCGAGGAAGACGCCCTCGGTGTTGACGGCGTGAACGAAGCGGAAGGCTTCGATCGTCGTGTCCTCGACGCTGGCGAGCACGCCGACTCCCGCGTTGTTGACGAGGATGTCGAGCCCGCCCTGCGCGGCGACGACGGCGTCGATCACCGCTATCCACTCGGCCTCGTTGACGACGTCGAGCTTGTGGAACACCGCGCCTTCGCCGAGCGACGCGGCGACGGCCGCGCCCTTCTCCACGTCGCGATCGGTGACGACCACGAAGGCGCCCTCGCGGTGGAGCCGGCGCGCCGACGCGGCGCCGAGGCCCGACGCGGCGCCGGTGATGAGAGCAACCTTGCCTTCGAGACGCTTCGTCAGATTCATGCCGTTCTCCCAGAGCCGTCGTTGACGGCGTTGTCCATCGTGGCCCGCCGGATCACTGCGGCTCCCCGCGGCCGCCGCGCTCGGGCACCGGCGGGCGACGCTCCAGCAGCTCCTGCGCGGCGACGCGCACCACCGGGGGCACGTCGGCCGCGGCGAGCACCTGGTGGAGCTCGGGGCGGAGCAGCAGGCGCACGAGCGGCACCGCGATCCCCGGCGGCGATCCGGGGTTCTGGATGATCGCCATGCGCACGCGCGCGCGCTGCGACCACTCGGGGTGGCGGAGGATCTCGACCGTCACCTCGGGGTGCGCGGGGCGGCGCGCGGCGAGGCGCAGCACGTCGTCCTCCGTCATCCGCGGGTTGCGGAGCAGGTTGTGGATCACCAGCGGATGCGGATCGCGGAGGAGCTTGTCGAACGCGGCGCGAGAAGGCTTTCGCGCCAGGGCGCGGCGCTCGCCCAGCGTGAGCGCGCGGCCCGTCGCCGACGCCGCCAGCTTGCGCTCGTCGATCTCGGCCGGCGGCGGGAGCTCGAGCGGACCGGCGCGCACGAGGCGACCGAGCGGGAGCAGAGCGCCCTCGATCGAGGCCTGGCGCAAGGCCGCGACGCGATCGGCGAGATCGGGATCGGCGAGCGTGGGGATGAGCGAGGTGAGCACCGCGCGCGCCGTGGGCTCGGCCTGCTCGGCGAGGCCGGTGAGCGCGTCGAGGGCGACGGCGATCTCTGCCAGCGGGTGGCGATCGAGCTCGCTGCGGAGGTACGCCGCGCGCAGCGCCAGGCTCTTCAGCGCCGGCGTCGCGCGGAGCCAGCGTCGCGCGAGCGGGGGCAGCACGGCGGTGGACGAGATCACGCCGCGCGCCGCCGTCAGCTCGCCGTCACGCGAGCGTCGACAATCCCGTCGATGACCTCGAGCGCCATCTCGTAGCGGCCGAGCGGCGGCATCACGTACGCGCCGGCGACGCGCTCGCGCACCGAGAGGAGCATCTCGCGCGCGATGCGTACGCCCTCGCGCCGCGCGTCGGGGCCGCTGCCCGCGGACTTCATCCGCGCCCGCACGTCGGCGGGGATCTGCATGCCCGGGACCTCGTTGTGGAGGAACTCGGCGTTGCGGTGGCTCGCGAGCGGGAGAATGCCAATCAGCACCGGGAGGCCGAGCGGCGCGATGTCGGCGAGGAACCGGTCGAGCACCGCGGGATCGTACACCGGCTGCGTCATCACGAGCTCGGCCCCGGCGCGCTTCTTCTGGCGCAGCCGCTCGAGCTCGCGCGGGTAGTTGAGCGCGGCGGGCTCGGCCCCGGTGGCGCAGAAGAACGAGGTCGCCGCGCCGAGCGGCTTGCCGCCGGGATCAATGCCCTTGTTGAGGCGGCTGACGAGGCGGAGGATGCCAATCGAGTCGAGGTCGTAGACCGCGGTCGCGTCGGGGAAATCGCCGATCTTCGGAGGGTCTCCCGTGATGATCACCAGGTTGCGGATCCCGAGCTCGTGCGCGCCGAGGAGGTGCGCGACCTGGCCGAGCAGGTTGCGGTCGCGGCCGCAGACGTGGAGCAGCGGCTCTATCCCTTGCTCCTTCAAGCGCACGGCGAGGGCCAGGTTGCTCATGCGCGCCTGGGCGCGGGCGCCGTCGGCGATGTTGATCACGTCGACGCCGCCGTCGATGAGCATGCGCGCGGCGCGGAGCGCGCCCGAGGGATCGAGCCCCTGCGGCGGATTGACCTCGACCGAGATCACGAACTTCTTCCCGATCTTGGCCGCGAGTGGGCTCTTCCGGTCGCGGGGAACCATCGTGATGTTGGCGGCGGGCGCCAGGGGTACGGCGGCGGAAGAGGCCGAGTCGACTGCGAGGTCTTCCAGCGCGGCGTCGGCGTCGCTCGCGGTCCCGGCCCACATCGGCCCGCCGAGCTCACTCACCGCTTCGCTCACGGCCGACGACGCCGCGGCGCTGCCTTCCATGCGCGCGGCGGCGGCGATGCGGCGCACGTGATCGGGCGTCGTACCGCAGCAGCCGCCGATCATCCGCACGCCGATCTTGCAGAGGCGACGCGCGAAGACGCCGAAGTACTCGGGCGTGGACACGTAGATGAAGCGATCGTCGACGCGGCGCGGGAGGCCGGCGTTGGGGACCGCCGACACCGGTAAACCCAGGGGCAAGAGCAGCTCGGCCGCGGCGAGGACGACCTGCGGGCCGTCGGAGCAGTTGATGCCGATCACGTCGCACTCGAGCGCCTTGAGGCGCGCGCCCATCACGGCGATCGGCGTGCCGTCGGCCATCGTCAGGCCCTCGTCGACGGAGACCTGCGCGATCAGCGGGAGGCTCTTGCCGAGGGCGAGGCGCACGCCCTCGATCGCCAGCTCGATCTCCTCGGGCTGACGCATCGTCTCGAGGAGGATCGCGTCGGCGCCGCCCTCGGCGAGGGCCTCGGCCTGCTCGCGAAATGCCGAGCGAACGCGCTCGCGCTCCTCGTCGGTGAAGCCCGCGAACACGAGCCCCGTCGGCCCGATCGCTCCGCCGACCCAGGCGCGCTCGCCCGCCGCCTTGCGCGCGAGGTGAACCGCCGCGACGTTGAGCTCGCGCACACGATCGTCGAGCCCGTGACGCGCGAGGCGCACGCGGTTGGCGCCGAACGTGTTCGTCTCGATCAGCTGCGCGCCGGCGCGCACGTAGTCCTCGTGGATGCGGAGGACGACCTCCGGGCGCGAGACGACGAGCTCTTCGTAGTTCACGTTGAAGAGCACGCCGCGCTCGTAGAGCTGGGTGCCCATGCCACCGTCGACGGTGACCACACCGCTGTGGATCGCGTCGAGAAGAGGGCGAGCAGGCCGCGCTGACGGAGGCTTCGAAGCAGACGACATCGCGCGAACGGTAGGCGGGGAGGGGCACGCGCGCAAGGAAGCCCGATCGGCGTGGACGGCGCGGATCGTCGGCGGTAAGGCCCAGCCAATGCGCCTCGATCAGGATCCCGGACACGATCCCGGAGCGCGCCGACTCACTCGTAGAGGAGATCTCATGTCGTCACCGATCACGTTCACCGCGGCAGATGGTTCAGAGGTCACAGGTGCGATCGCCCTGCCCGCGGGCGACAACAAGGCGCCCGGCCTCGTGCTCGTGCAAGAGTGGTGGGGCCTCAACGATCACATCCGCAACCTCGCCGATCGCTTCGCCGCGGCGGGCTTCGTGACGCTCGCGCCCGACCTCTACCACGGCACTGTCGCGAGGGACCCGAGCGAGGCCCAGGCGCTGATGACGGCGCTCGACGGCAAGCGCGCGCTGGGCGACATCGCCGCGGCGACACGGCACCTCCTCGCGCACCCGCGCGTCAGCGGGAAGATCGGCGTCACCGGCTTCTGCATGGGCGGCGCGTACGCGTTCACCGCCGCGACGCGGATCCCCGAGATCAGCGTCGCAGCTCCGTTCTACGGGATCCCGCCGGCCGGCCGCGCCGACTACACCCGGGCGAAGCCGATCATCGCGCACTTCTCCGCCACGGATCAGTGGGCGACGGTCGCGGGCGCCGAGGCGATCAAGAAGGAAATCGAGGCGGCCGGAGGCCAGATGATCCTCCACGTGTACGACGCCGAGCACGCCTTCATGAACGACACGCGCCCCGAGGTGTTCTCGCCCAAGAACGCCGAGCTCGCGTGGGATCGCACCGTCACCTTCCTTCATCAGCACCTCGGTTGAGCGACGCGCGCTCGGAGGCCGCGTCGACGGATGCGGCCTTCGAGAGCTCGGGCGTCGCGATCGAGGCGATCAGGCAGCCGGGGCCGGGGCGATTCGCTCGAGGGCGGCGCCGAGGACGCCGAGGCCGGCGGCGCCCGCGGCCCGCGCCCGGAGCTTGCCGTCGCTGTCGAAGAGAAAATAGACCGGCCAGATACCGTCGGTCTCGAAGCGATCGCCGAGGACATGCTCGTTGTCGATGGCTAGCGGCTCGTCGATGCCGAGGGCGCGGGCCGCCGCCTCGACCTCATCGACGCGCGTATCGGACGCCTGTCGTGGCATGTGGATGGAGACGAACGTCACGCCGCGATCTCCATACTGCGCTCGCCACTGGCGCACCGTGGGCTGGTTTTCCTTGCAGAGGTGACAGGATATCGCCCAGAGCTGGACGAACACCGGATGTCCGCGCAGGTCCCCGGGCGCGACCTCGCCGTTGAGCCAGAGGGTAGCGCCCTCGAGCGAGGGTAACGGGGAGCCGCTACGCAGCATGCTTTTGCTCCGCGGGCGGCGTGAGCGTCTTGCCGCCCGGCTTCCAGTTGGAAGGGCAGAGTCCGCCGGTCTGGAGCGCGGTGAGCACCCGCCGCGTCTCCTCGGTCGATCGGCCGATGTTGAGCGAATGGATGACGGCATACTGGAGCACGCCCGCCGGATCGATGATGAAGAGCCCGCGCAGCGCCGCGTGGTCCTCCTCGATCAAGATCCCGTATCGGCGGGCGACGTCGCCACTGTGATCGGCGGCGATCGGGAACGTGGTCCCGGCGATCCCGTTCTTCTCGCGCGGGGTCTCCACCCAGGCGCGGTGGGTGTAGATGGTATCGGTCGAGCAGCCGAGGATGCGCGCGCCGACCTCGTCGAACTCGGCCTGATGCTCGGCGAAGGCCAGGATCTCGGTCGGGCAGACGAACGTGAAGTCCATCGGGTAGAAGAAGAACACCAGCCAGCCGCCGCGATAGCCGTCGAGGGAGGCTCGCAGCCGGGTGTTGCTCGGATCGGCCGGATCGAAGACCGCGAGGTTGAAGTCGGGCGCGGGCTCACCTACTTTCGCGATGATCATTGCGGCTCCATGGAGCGCGGCCTCCCCGCGTCAACGGCCCGAGGCGAGCTCCCGTGCGGCGAGCTCGGCCGCGAACGAACGCCGAGAGCGCTCGCTCCTCGTGAGCGCCCGCACGAGACCTCGAGTCGGCGTTCGTGGTCCGGGATACGGCCGCTGTCGTTCGCCCCAATCATCGATTGACAGGATCGACGCTCATCGCCTCTGGTGGATCGGCGCGATCAGCTTTCGGTCGCGCTGATCTCTTCCTCACCCAGGGGGGGCACGGAGTTGCCTCGATGAATGATGTCGTCCGCCGACTTGCCTTGATCTCGGTCGCTTCCTCCTCGCTTCTCTTCGGGTGTGCTGGCAATGACAGTCCATCGGCCAGTGCGCCGGCGGACCCGAACGGGACGAGCGGCGGTGAGGTCGTGGGCGCCAGCGGCAGCAGGGGTTCCGGCGAAGGAGAAGGCGCGATGAGCGGGCAGCTCGCCGCCTGCGCGGCGCTGTCGACGAAGCTCCAGGCGGCGCTCGACGAGGCGACGAAGGCCCAGAAGATCCCCGGATCGGCGGCGGCTGTCCATGGCGCCGGGTGCTCGTGGCGCGGCGCCTCCGGCGTCTCGGATCTCCCCGCGAAGACCGCGACTCGACCCGGGGATCTGTTTCACATCGGCAGTATCACCAAGACCTTCACCGCGGCTCTCCTGCTGAAGCTCCGCGCCGAGGGCAAGGTGTCGCTCGACAGCCCCGTGTCCACGTACGTGGCCGGCGTCCCGCGCGGCGACGTGATGACGGTCCGGCAGCTGCTCAATCACACGAGCGGGCTCTTCGACTACACCGAGTGCGACGCGTTCTGGGACGTGGTGAAGGCCAATCCAGCGCACGTGTGGAAGCCCGAGGATCTCGTGGCGCTGGCCGCGACCAAGCCGCCGAATTTCGAGCCGGGGCAAGGCTGGCACTACTCCAACAGCGACTACATCGTGGCCGGGATGATCGTCGAGAAGGCGGCGCGCGAGCCCGCCGCGGCGGCGCTGCGGTCGCGGATCCTCGATCCGCAGCAGCTCACGCACACCTACCTCGACGGGTATGAGGCCAAGGCGCCGGGCCTGATTCACGGGTACGAAACGGATGGTCACGACTATCTGGACGTGACGTGGAGCGAGGATCCCTCGTGGGCATGGACGGCCGGAGGCCTGGTATCGAGCACCGAGGATCTGACGAGGTTCTACCAGCAGCTCCTCGACGGTGAGGTGCTGGCGCCGGCGGATCTCCAGGAGATGACGACGATGGTGGACACCACGTGGCCCACGATCCCGGAGTACGGCCTCGGGCTGGCGAAGCGCAAATTCGGAGAGCGGCGTGCGACTGGACACGAGGGCGGAGTCTGGGGCTTCGTCTCGGCCTCCTATCATTTCAGCGATCCCGAGGTCACGGTGTCGGTGCTGGTCAACCTGGAGAGCGGCGACGCCGCGCGCATCGTCGGAGATCTCGCGAAGGTGCTGCAAACCCCCTGAGCCTGGCGAGACGCGCCGGGCGACAGCGTGGCTGCCTGTGCGCCGACGACACACGCGAGGAGCGCTATCCTGCATGGGAGTCGCTTTCTGCTCTTTCGCCCGGCTCGCCACCGCGTGCGAATTGCCATCTGTTCCCAACACAACTGGTCTGTGCCTTGCACTCGTGATGGCCGCCTCGGCCCCGGACACGGAGCCCGGCGGGCTGCGGCCATGCAAGGAGCACAGACATGAAGCGCATCATCCTCATCAGCACCATGACCGCTGCGATTGCGATCCTCGGTGCTGTCAACACCTCTTCGGCGGAGACCACGGTCCCGATTGAAGATCTCGCCATGGTGAGCGAGACCTCGATCGCGACGACGCCGGCCGCCGAGGGGATCCAGCCGGAGGCGTTCCCGCGGTTCCAGTTCCCCCGGTTCCAGTTCCCCAGGTTCCAGTTCCCCAGGTTCCAGTTCCCGCGCTTCCAGCACCCGCGGTTCCAGTTCCCCCGGTTCCAGTTCCCGCGCTTCCAGTTCCCGCGCTTCCAGTTCCCACACCACCGCTTCTAGTCGAGGTCGCATCCGGCGCCCGCGCTCGCACATCAGGAGTCAATCGAGCCCCCGCGCAGCCCGCGCGGGGGCTCGTCGCCAAGCGCGAGCGGCGGACGCTCGCCGGCTCCTGGATCGGGGACGAAGGAGGGTATCGTGGAGGGAATATCAGGCTCGCCGAGGCGACCTCGACTCGTCATCGCCGCGGTCGTCGTTCAGCTCTGCTTCGCGGCGGCAGGCGCGATGGAGCTCGATTTCGACCACGCGCCGGCGCTGCTCGCGCGTTATGGCGCGCTCTCCGGAACCGACAGCGCCTACGGGTTCTTCGCTCCCAGCGTCGGAACCCAGCTCCAGGTGACGTTCGAGCTCACCGACGCTGCGGGCAAGACCACCACGGACATCCTCACGACGGGAGTGAGCAAAGAGGCCGACCTCCGCATCGGCGACATGGTCGCGATCTTCTGGATGGATGATCAGGACCTCAAGCGCTCGATCGCCGCGAGCTGGGCCGGGCGGATGCTCGCCCGACACCCCGACGCGATCCGCGTCGTGGTCCACCTCGACGCCTACGATCTCCCCACGATGGCCGACTACCGGGAGGGCAAGAGGCCTGAGTGGGGCCCGTACTACGAGGCAGAGTTCGTCCGTCGCGCTCGCACCGACGCCGCGCCGGAGCAGGAGAAAGAGGGGAATCGATGAGCACCACCAGAGATGCCCGGCGCGCGCTGCCCGGCCGGCGACGCTTCGCGCGCGCCGCCGCAGCGATCGACCGCTTCTTCTTCGCGCCAGCCCGGGCGACGCCGCTCGCTGCCCTGCGCATCGGCCTCACCCTCGTGCTCCTCGTGCAAGCCGCGCTGATCGCGCCGGCGTTCTTCGCGCTCTACGAGCGCTCCGGCGTGATGCAAGGGGTCGTCCGCGACAACCTCGCAAGGCCAGGGCTCCCCAACCTCGGGTGGCTGATTCAAGCTCTCGGCAAGGCGGGCCTCGGTGAGGAGGTGATCCTGACGGCCACCGGGGCTGTCTATGTGCTCTCCCTGATTGCCTTGCTCCTCGGCTGGCGGACCCGGATCGTCGCCGCCGTCGCCTGGCTCACCCACCTGACGCTGATGATGACCGGCAGCGGCACCAACTACGGTGTCGACAACTTCGGGAACATCTTCCTGTTCTATCTGATCTGGGTGCCCTCGGGCGCCGCCCTGTCGCTCGATCGCCTCGCCGGGCGCGGGCCCCTCCGCCCCACGTCGTCGGCGCGCGTCGGGCTGCGGGTGATCCAGCTCCACCTCTGCATGGTTTACCTGGCAGGAGGCCTGTTCAAGGCGTCCGGCGAGCAGTGGTGGGACGGCGACGCGATCTGGCGCTCGGTGATACTGCCCGAGTACCGTCAGCTGGATTTCTGCTGGCTCGCCGATCACCCCTGGGTCGCCGCGGTCTCGGGGTGGGTGGTGATGGCGATCGAGACGGGCTATTGCGTCTTCATCTGGCCGCGACGCACGCGGCGTCCGTGGATCCTCGTCACGGTGGCCATGCACCTCGGCATCGCGATCTTCATGGGCCTCGGGGTGTTCGCGGCGATCATGATCGCCCTCACGGTGGGCGCGTTCGGCTTCAGCGCCGAGCCCGCGCCGGGCGAATGAGGGCGCCAGAGCGCCGAGTAGCCCGAGCGGAAAAGCGCGAAGCTCCAGGCGTACCGGTGACGGATGCCACGGGCCGGCGCGGCTCGAACCAAGCCTCAATGTTCCGCGGTGAGCGCCGTTCTTCCCCGTCGACCTGACACGACGAAGGGAACCATGAACGCAGTCCATCCCGAGCTCGAGGCGCGCAGACCGGATCCGGCCCTCGGATCCGCCACGCTGGAGGCGCAAGTCGAGCGACGGATCGCGGCCCGCACGCTCGATCTCCCGGTCCTCCCCGAGGTCGCGACGCAGGTCATGAACATGACCGCCGAGGAGGGCTGCAGCATGGTCGCGCTCGCCGGCGTCATCCGCCGCGATCCCGCGATGGCGAGCCATTTCCTGCGCATCGCCAACTCCCCCGCGTACCGGCCAACCTCGCCGGTCGTCACGCTGCAGCAGGCCCTGGGGCGCCTCGGCACGGGGCAGATCCGGCAGATGGCGCTGCTGATCACCTGCAAGGCGCGCCTGTTCGCCGTCCCCGGCCACGAGCGCGAGGTCCGCGCGCTGTTCCAGCACTCGCTCGCGGCGGCCCTGTTTTCCCAGGAGATCGCGCGCGCGCGGCGGTGGAACGTCGAGGAGGCGTTCCTCTGCGGCCTGCTCCACGACATCGGTCGTCCCGTCTTGCTGCAGCTCCTCGTCGACCTCCAGAAAGAGCTCCGCGTGAAGGGCTCGGCCGACACCGTCGCGGCGATCATCACGGCGCACCACGCGCGCGTCGGCAGCGAGCTGCTCACCCACTGGGCGCTGCCCGCGCAGATCGCGGAGACGGTGCTGTTTCATCACGATCCCGGCGGCGCGCCCACGTTCCGCAAGACCGCGCTGATGACGGCGCTGGCCGACGATCTCGCGCACGCTCTGCTCGAGTCGAAGCAGATCGACGAGGCGGCGGTGCGCGCTCACCCCACGCTCGGGCCGCTCAACATGTACGCCGACGAGCTCGACGCGCTGCTGGCGAAGCGCGAGCTGTTCGCGAAGACGGTCGAGGCGATCTCGTGAGCGCGATCGAGATCGAGATCGAGAAGGAGGGCGAGACCGAGAGCTGGGACATCGTCGTCATCGGTAGCGGACCCGCCGGTCAGAAGGCCGCGATCCAGGGCGCCAAGGCCGGTCGCCGCGTGCTGCTGGTCGAGCAGGACGGCAGCGTTGGCGGTGCGTGCGTGCACCACGGCACCATCCCGAGCAAGACGCTGCGCGAGACCGCCGTCGCCCTCACCGGCTTCCGCCGTCGCAGCGGCCACGTGTTCGAAGTCACGCTGCGCGACGATCTCCAGATGGCGAGCCTGCTCGCGCGCGTCGATCAGGTGATTCAAGCGCACGAGGCGTTCATCGTGCGCCAGCTCCAGCGCAACGGCGTCGAGCACTGGCACGGTCGCGCCCGCTTCGCCGGCCCGCACGAGATCGAGGTCGAGGGCGTCGATCGCCGCGTCCGCCGCGCTCGCGGCGACGTGTTCGTGATCGCCACCGGATCACGGCCGCGCACGCCGCCCGAGGTGCCGATCGATCACGAGCACGTGCTCGACAGCGACTCGATCCTCTCGATGCGCTACCTCCCGGCCTCGCTCACGGTGATCGGCGCCGGCGTGATCGCCTGCGAGTACGCCTCGGTGTTCGCGGCGCTCGGCGTGAAGGTGACGATGATCGATCGGGGAGCGCGCCCGCTGCTGTTCCTCGACCCCGAGATCGTCGCCCGCTTCCTCGAGGGATATCAGCGCAACGGAGGCCAGTTCATCGGCGGCCGCAGCGTCCGCTCCGTGGTGTGGGACGGCCTCTCGACGGTGCAAACGACGCTCGACGACGGCGCCGTCGTCGAGAGCGAGAAGATGCTCTACGCGCTCGGGCGCGTGGCCAACGTCGAGCGGCTCCGGCTCGAGGCCGCGGGCCTCGCCACCACCTCACGCGGGCTCCTCGCCGTCGACGACCACCTCCGCACGAGCCAGCCCCACATCTACGCGGTGGGCGACGTCATCGGACCACCCTCGCTCGCGTCTTCCTCGATGGAACAAGGCCGGAGAGCGATCTGCCACGCCCTCGGATTGCCGGTCGGCGGCGCGCCCGAGCTGATCCCGGTCGGGGTCTACACCGTCCCCGAGATGTCGAGCGTGGGGCTCACCGAAGAGCAGGTGATCGAGCGCTTCGGTCGCGCCGTCGTCGGTCGCGCCCGCTTCGACGAGATCGCCCGCGGCCAGATCGCCGCCATCGAGGACGGCATGCTCAAGATGGTCGCCGGCCCCGACGGGCGGCGCCTCCTCGGCGTGCAGATCGTCGGCGAAGGCGCCTCGGAGCTCATTCACCTCGGCCAGATGGCCCTCGCGTCGGGCGCCTCGGTCGACACCTTCGTCGACTCGATCTTCAACTTCCCGACGCTCGCCGAAGCCTACCGCGTCGCGGCGCTCGACATCGCCGGACGCCGCGGGCGCGAGGCCTGACGGCGTGGCCGGCTACCACGTAGTCCGAGATAGGCAATCGTGGAGCCTGAGCGCTCCGGTCCGCGCGACGGCGCGGCCAGTGCTCACCGCGCCTTCCTGCCACGCTTGACCATCGCGACGCGGATCGCCTCGATGAGCTGCTCTGGATCGAACTCGTCCGCGAGATCGAGCCAGGTGGTGAGCGCAGCGCGGTCTGCGTCGTCGATCGTCAGGACGACGCGGCGGTGGCGCGTGAACGGATGAGCGCGCGTCACGTCGTCGAGATGACGGGTGAAGGCTCGCTGGAGCCGCTCACGGTAACGCCACCTGCCGTCTGAAGGCGAGATGTCGCTCTCTTGCACGGTCGAGCATTGGTGGTGCTTCGAGGCAACGCTCACGACCAGTGCGCCCCGCCACGACGCCCTCGACGCGATCGAACCCCGGCCGCGGATACCTGGGCTCGAATACGATGTTGACACAGCGCCCGGTCCGGTACCTTCTCACTCCAGAGATCCGGCGAGCGCTTGCTCTCGTCGAGGAGAGGTCTGGAATGACGGTCAGGTTCGATCTGGTGCGCGCGGGCGAGGGAGCTACCGCAGTCCCGCTCGGCGACGCAAAGGGCTCTCCATTCGAGCTCCGCGCAGGGGACTACGAGGCATCCGCGCTGACCGTGCTGTCGCTGCGAGGCCGTGAACAGATCTCGCGACCGTTCTCGTTCGAGCTAACCGTGGCGGCATCGGCCGACGTGGACGACGCCACGATTGAGCGCGACCTCCTCGGGCGCCGAGCCTGCCTGATGATGCGCGCTGGCGCGTCGGGTCCACGCTTCGTGCGCGGCGTGGTCGCGTCGGTCGCGGGCCATAGCGCTGTTCACGGGCGCCGTGCCATCTATCGGCTGCGTCTCGTGCCGGCGCTGTGGCTGCTCAAAAAGCGGACGACCAGCCGCATCTTTCAGGACAAGACCGTGCCCGAGATCGTGACCGCCGTGCTCGACGAGGCGGCCATTCCTCGTGCTCTTCGCTTGCTCGACCAGCACCGGCCGCGCACCTACTGTATGCAGTATCGCGAGACGGACCTCGAGTTCGTCGAACGGCTTCTGGCCGAAGAGGGAATCTTCTACACGTTTGATCACGGCGGCCCAGACGGTGACGCCGAGATCGTTTCGTTCGGGGACAGCGCGCATGTCTACCCGCCGATCGAGGGGGATGCGGAGCTGGTCTATCGCCCGCACGGCGGGGCGGGAAAGGCGCTTTCCGAGCACCACCTCGAGCGCTTCGAACGTCGGCGTTCGCTCCGCCCGACGTCGGTGCTGCGATGGGGCTATGACTTCCGGAACCCCGCTCAAACGCTCGGCGCGGACGCGAACCTGGAAGACCTTACCCGCGGAGAACCCGCGCGGGGCGAGGCGTTCGTCCATCACAAGGAAGACGAGGAGCCAAACGTTCTTACTGGCGCCGTGAACGCCGAGCTCGCGCAGCTCCGCGCCCGCGTCGAGGTCGGGCGGGGGGCGAGCGGATGTCGGCGTCTCGTTCCGGGCTCGTGGTTCAAGGTCTGTGACCACGATCTCGGGCGGCTCGACGGCGAGTATGTCGTCACCCAGATCAAGCATGAGGGGCGGTCTCCCGAGAGCGCGACCGAGGGGCAGGCCGTTTACGTCAATACGTTCGAGTGCGTATCAAAGGACGTCGCCGCACGGCCCCAGCGCCCCGCGCGAGCGCTCCAGCAGGTGACGGAGACGGCGCTCGTGGTGGGGCCAGATGGGCAGGAGATCCACACCGACGAGCACGGGCGAATCAAGGTCCAGTTTCACTGGGACCGTGCAGGAAAGCGCAACGAGCACAGCTCATGCTGGATCCGGGTATCGCAAGCCTGGGCGGGGTCGGGCTGGGGCTTTCAATTCATCCCGAGAGTCGGGATGGAGGTTACAGACCGAACACACAGCCGCACGGCTAAGCAGCGCTGCGCCCCGCGGGGGGCGTCCGCTTAGCCGCACGGCTGCGGGCTCGCTCGGGAGCGAGAACCGGAGCGCTCGCCGGTGCGGCGGGGGCCGCTTCCACGAGTCGGGTGACCAGTTCGGGCCGCGCCGAGGCGACGGACGTCGAAAGGTCGGAGGCATCGCGCCAGGTGACCTCGACCTTCCGCTCCACCGTCAGCACGATCCGCTCGGCGAGGATCGCCAGCACGCTGCGCCGCTCGCCGGGCATCAGCCCCGCCCAGGCGGCGGAGACCACCTCGACGAACGCCAGGGCCGCGCGCCGCCCCTCCACGGTGTCTGCGCTCGCGCGTGCCGCGTACTCGGCCGCAGCGACCTCGATGTCGGCCCGCTCAGCCTCGATCGCGGCGATGGGCGCGTCGATATCGTCGAGCCCGAGCTTGCCTGCCGCGACCGCCTGAACGAGCCGCGTGCGACGTGCTGCGAGACTGGCACGCTTGGCGTCGAAGTCCGGGCCCTTCTTCTCGGGCTCGGGAGCGTCCGCGAGAAGCTCCCGCACCTCCAGCAGCCGCGCGAGCGTGAACCGCTCGATCTCGGCGTCGGCGGTGAGCTGTTGTACGTACGGCGCTTTAATGCAGCGCGGTCGCCCTTCCGGCGGATGCGTCCGGTGCCGGCAAACATAGTAGCCGAGGTGCTTGGTGTTGCAGGACTCGTGGACGGGGACGCCGCGAACGACAGTGCCGCAAACACCGCAGGTCGCGAGGCTACGCATGAGAAAATATTCCGTCCCCGATCCGCGACTCGCCCGATCGCCTCCTGCGCGTCGCGAGGTGAGCGCCGCTTGGGCCCGGCTCCAGATATCCATCTGGATGATCGGCTCGTGCGTTGTCATCCACGTGGCGGACCCTTGGAAATAGTGCGGGGCGCCGCGGGGACGAACCGGGGTGGTCGCGAGTTGCCCGGTGTAGACGCGGTTGTGAAGAACGCGCGAAACCCAGGTGTTCGTGAAGCGAAGTCCCGTGTAGTTCGCGCGGAGGTGGCGAACGATATCCAGGAGGCTCGCGCCGCCGACACACATCTGGAACATCTCGACGATGATCGGCGCCCTGTCGGGATCGATCACGAGCCGGCGCGGCTTGTCGCTCGCGTCGCGGCCCTTGGCCTTCAGGTACGCGAACGGCGGCAAGCCTTCGAGAAACTTGCCCTGCGCGCGGAGCCTCACCTTCTGTCCGTGCGTCCGATCGCGGATGCGCGCGCGCTCCATCTGCGCGATCGACGCCCAGATCGAGAGCTTGAGTTCGCCCTCGGGCGTACGGTCGAACTCGCCTTCCGCGATGGAGATGAACCGCGCCCCCTTGTTCAAGATCTCGCGAACCTTGCGGATCGCGAACTCCAGATCGCGGGTGAAGCGGTCGAACTTCGTGACGGCCACGACGTCTCCGGGGCGCACGGCGTTCAGCAGTCTTGCCACCTCAAAGCGCCGCTCTTCTTTCTCCGCGGCGCCGCTCTCGACCTCCACGAAGTCGAGCACGATGGGAGCGCGCATGTTGACGGCCAGGAGCGCCAGTTCCTCATTCTGGCCGTCGAGCGACGTGCCGGAAGTCCCCTGTTCTCCCGTGCTGACGCGGCGGTAGCCGAGGAATCGCTTGATCGTGATGTTCATCATGAGGTGTCACCCCTTCCGCGCGAAGCAGGTCAGGATCGAGAGCTTGAGCCGCCCCGCGGGCGAGCGGTCGAACTCGCCTTCATCGAGCGAGATAAACCGAGCCCCCTTGTCGAGGATCCGGTCGACCTTGCGGCTCGCCAACGCGAGATCGCGGCTGATCCTGTCGAGTCTGATCACGGCCACGAGGTCGCCGGGGCCGACGGCATCGAGCATTCGCTCTTGCTCCACGCGCTGCCCCCTCGTGCCGCCAGCACCGCTCGCGACCTCGAAGAAATCGAGCACCACCGGGACGTTAATGCTGGCCGCGAACCGCGCCAGCGCCTCCGACTGGACGTCGAGCGACGAGCCGGCTGCCCGCTGGTCACTGGTTCTGACTCGGCGGTACGTGAAACATCGTTGGATCGTGGTGTTATTCATGGCGTGATACTCCTGATTGGCGCGGCGCGGCCCCCTGGGTCGTCGCAGATCAAGTGGCCACGAGTGTGCGCGCATTCAGCTCGCGGGCCGCCCTTCGGGCAAGTCCGAGAGTAGTCCGGCACGGCGTACAAATCACACGATTTGACGGTGCTGAATGCTGAATTCGCTGCCAAGACACGATGTCTCGCGCACGCGATGAGTCGTGCCTTTCGAGCGTCCGTGGCGCTATCGTCGCGCGGCTGCACGCCTTGGCGCCAGCTTCCTTTGGGTGTCCCCGGAGCGGACATGAAGAGCCGGCTCGGCTCGGTCGCCGGCTGCCGAGGGCGCCGAATCGGTGCGCGGTGGCGCATTATCGGTTGGGGGCTCCGCACGCTCCGCTTGCCTCTGGAGGCCGCGAAGCAGCACGACGACGATGTTCTCGATGTCTCGTTGAAGGAGGGGGCCCGTCGCCAAGCGGTCACAGGACATGAATGCCTCGAGTCTGCAGTAAAGGTGAAATCGCAGTAACCGTGCTCGACGGCTTCGCCTGAGCTGCGCAACTCGTGCGGACCCATCGACGCCATCAAAGGGGCGAATCCGTGTCGCGCGTGCAGGAGGATCGCGACCGCGGGTAGCGAGAATGGTCGTCGTTTCGAGGTCGACTGACGCAGCTTCCCGTCGATCGCGGACGCCGGATAGCCGGCATCGGATCGCGAATGACCGACGAAGAGCCGATATGGACGGCGGATACCAGGCCGCAATCGAAACCACGTGCTTGCCACGAGCGGAGTCAACCCTCTCCGGTCCGTCGCGAGGCATACGCGCTGGTCGCCGCACCTCCAGAGTCCGGAGCACGTTGCTTCGCGCCTCACTCGCTGGTCAGCGCAGATCGTCGCTCGGACCCCCGTCGTCGGTCGACGGACCGGCGCGCGCCGCGCGGCTCGCCAGCTCGACCTCGCGAACGACCAGGCGGATCTCGCCAGGCGCGTCGAGCCGTTGCCGGCGGCGCGGCACCCGATCGGGGCAGTCCCTTGGCCTCGCCGCCCCCGAGAGCAACTTGGCCAACGCTTCGTGGTGAACCGCGCGCGCCTCGTTCGACGAGGCTCGGAACGGCGAACGTGGCGCGTCACGACGCCGCTGACGAGCGTGCGCGGAGTCGGCGTCGGGTGCCGCTCGCTCAGGGCACCGTTGCGCTCCCCGACGTCGTCAATCGGCGCGACGAGCGCGTGCCCACGATCGGCCCGCACGCGCAGTGCGCGCTCACGCGCGCAGCTCGGCGCGTGAGAGTCGGGGGATGGTGGTGGTGGTGGACCGTCGCCCGCCGAAGCAACCGCGGATAGGCGAACAGCCCGTCGAGGCGCGCGACGGCCGCGCGGCGCGCGCGAGGTCCGCCCATGAACCACAACCCGAGTTCGCGGCGCGAGAACCATCGTGCGGCCGGCGCGCCGGGTCACCCGATCGACGATGCCGCGGACGATGCGTGTCGCGGCTCGCTCCGTGGGCGGACTACCCGTAACCGCGGTCTCCACGTCGAGAGCGACCACGGCCGCCGCGGCGGCCTCCGTGACGGTGGCCACGCATTCGGCACCGAACATGGCAGTAAGGGCGGCGCCGGGATCCGCGGCGGTTTTGAGCACCGATGCACCGCTCTCGGCGAACCCCATCACGGCGGCCATAACCTCGTCCAAGGTGGTCGCCTGGTCCACGGCGGCACCCACGCTATCCAGGTCGAAGGGCACCGCTCGGAGCCCATCCCTGGTCGTCGGCACCGGAACGGCCACCACAGGCACCTTTGGAGCGACCCAGGTTGCCTTAAATTGCGCGATTGCGAGGACGAACTGACACCAAACAGGGAGGGTGGCAGGTTCGCTCTGCGGCGCCGCATCGCCATGCGAAGAGACTGCATGTGCCTCCGGAGCAACCCACGTTTCCATGAAGTGCTTGAGCGCTTCGTTGAACGGATCCCCTGAAGACGTGGTGTCGAGCTGGCTCTCGTGGATCCGATCGCCGTGCGCGTCACGTGTGCCGTGCAGATGCACGGGGTCAACGCCGCTCGGCGCTTCGCTGTCGGTTCTCTCGCCCTGCGGTGGCGCGGTAAGCTCATCCTTGTCGACGAGAACGGGCATCGTGCGGAACAATAAGCACGAAATGAGAGACCGCCAAGGGTAACGCATCGAGATTTTGCGTCGGACCCACGCGTGCACTTGGCCGGGGATCGCGATCGTCGCCACGGCGCCCGACGATCCGAGTGCACGGCATTCGCCGGCCGGGAGCACCAGCCTCGGCGGGCTCCGTCATCTGCGTAGGGTGAACAGGCACCCGGAGCCTGAGGGCGCTGCGCGACCCCCACGCTGCGGAGCCCCGCTCCGACGGCGACCAGTTCCCGGTCGTCGCGAACACGAGGCCCTAGATCCCGTGCCCGTGCAGCGTGGGCATCCGCCCGCCCGCGTGACGTTACAATGCGGGCCCTCAATTCGACGCGGGCTCCCATCCCGGCCTTGCTCCGGAACCTGTTCGCTGAGATAACGCCCGGCACCGAGGCGCGTCTTCGCATCAGGAATCTGGAACATGCGCAAGCTAAATCGATCGGCTTCTGGGTGGATTCTCGGCGGCCTCGCGCTCGGTCTGGCGCCCGCGGGCTGCAGCCTCGTGCTCGGGCTAGATCAATTCTCCGAGGCTGCGGCGACGACCGGCGGAGGTGGTCAGGGTGGGACCGGTGGGACCGGTGGCACCGGCGGAGCCTGCTCCAACGGCGCCATGCAGTGCACCGTCGAGACTGACTGCTCCGCAGCAGCCAACGATTGCGTAAAGAACACCTGCACCGCCCAAGCATGTTGCGGCACGGCCAAAGTCGTCGCCGGCACGAAGTGCGCGAGCAACGGCGGCGACGTGTGCGATGGCAAGGGCACCTGCGTGGAGTGCATGATGGCCTCCGACTGCCCAGCGCAGACGACGGCATGCCTGACGAACACCTGCACGAACAACGCCTGCGGCACGTCGAAAGTGGCCTCGAGTACGCAATGCTCCGATAACGGCGGGAAGCTCTGCAGCGACCAAGGGAGCTGCGTCGCCTGTCTTGTGGATTCCAACTGCACGGCGACAGGAACCGTCTGCGCGACTGTCCACTGCACAGGCGCAAACGCGTGCTCTGTGACCAACGCCGCGAAGGGGGCGGTCTGCGCCGAGGGCGCTGGCGTCGCGTGCGACGGGCTGGGCAATTGCATCGCCGTGCACTGCGGCGATGGCACAAAGAACGGCGATGAGACCGACCTCGACTGCGGAGGATCTTGCTCCCCCTGTCCGAACGGCCTGACGTGCGCGAAGAATAACGACTGCACCAACGGCTACTGCAAGGCCACTGTCTGCACGACAGCAACTTGTACCGATGGGGCCAAGAACGGCACCGAGACGGACCTCGACTGCGGCGGATCGTGCGCCACGAAGTGCGCGTATTCCCAGGGCTGCTCGCTCAACACCGACTGTCTCGGTGGGCTCTGTCAAGGCGGCTCCTGTGCAGCCACGTGTACTGACGGGGCAAAAAATGGCACCGAGACCGACCTCGATTGCGGCGGAGGGAGCTGCGGCCCATGCGCATTCAAGCAGGCCTGCAAGGTCGCCGCTGACTGCGCCAGCACCTATTGCATCAACAACGTGTGCGACGCGCTGATCCTGGGTGCAGGTCCGACGGGGCCGACTGGCATCCACGTGATAGCGATCGACGCAACGAACGTCTACTGCACCAACTACGGGACCGCGGGCGGCAGCGACGGCACGGTGGTCAAGGTTCCGCTCGCGGGCGGAGCGGTGACGACACTCGCTTCCGGGCAGGCCAACCCGCTGGGAATCGTCGTGAATGCGACGAACGTCTTCTGGACGAACAACTCCCTGGGAAACGCAAACGGAGGCGCAGTGATGACGATTCCCATCGGCGGCGGGGCGGCCTCGGCCCTCGTGACCGGTAAGAATTACCCGGCGGGGATTGCCAGTTATGGATCCACCCTCTACTGGACGAACAACAACGTCAACACTGGGACCGTGAAGAAAGTCGGCGTGCTGGGCGGCGCTTCGACGACGCTTGCCTCGTCGCTCGTCAATCCGTATGCGATCACGGCGGACAGCGCGAACGCCTACTGGGTGACGCAGGCTGATCCGGGCACCGTATACCGCGTGCCGGTGGGCGGTGGAGCCACCGTTCCCGTCGCCTTGACGCAGCACTTCCCCAATGTGATCGTCGTCGACGCGACGACACTCTACTGGGTGGACACTGCTGGGCCCGACGCCGTCGTCAAGGTCTCGATCGGTGGAGGACAAGCTGTGTCGCTGGCGCCCGCGAATGGTGCCGCCAACGCCCTGGCAATCGATGCGACGACGGTCTACTGGGCGGAAGCCAACAACGGTGCGGTGAAGAAGGTCCCCAAGGCGGGAGGCACGCCCATCGTCTTGGCGACTGGCAATCAGGCTCCGCTGAGCATCGCCGTGGACGGCACGTACGTTTACTGGGTAACGGCAGACGGCGTCATTCACCGAGCCCACAAGTAGAACACGCCAGCGTCGACGAGAGTCGCTACGGGCCCGCGCACGCGACATTCAGCGGCGCGGGACAAACGTCAGGCGTGCCTCCCGCGCGTCGCGCGTCGATCCAGCGGATCATGTCGGGCAGCGCGCCCTGCATGATACCCTCGTGATCGACGCCAACGTAGCCGCACGCTTGGACGGGTGTTCCACCTGCCTTCATCCGATCGACGATGCACGCGACGGTCGAGGGCGGGACGAGAACGTCGGAGAGACCTTGCAGAATGAGTGACGGGATGACGCTCGTGAAGCGTCCCGGCTCGTCAGCTACGAGCGAGGACGCCCAGGGTTCGAAGCTCGGGCACTTCCCTTCAAATGTACACCCCTCGCTCGCAGCGAGGAACGCCGGCTGGTAGAGATCACTCAGCGTCGGATAGCCGGCGGGCACGGAGTAGACCAGACTCGATAGGCACTGATCGTGAAACAGGGTTGGTAACGTAGCCTGAGCTGTGGGGGCGAGCCATGCATCGGGCGCGGGGCTCCCCGAGTACAGCATCCGCGTGTACAGCGACATCAGCGCGAAAGTCTCCATCCCACCGACAGGACGCAAAGGGCCTTTGAAGAAGTCGGACCAGGCCCGCGCGCTGCCGAGACCTGGAGCAAACGCGATTGAACCAAGGAGCCGAACGCCAATGCTCGGATCGAAGAGCTGATGCGTGAAGAGGGCTGCATGCCCCCCCTGCGAGTGCCCGGCGATGAAGAAATCTGTCCCGAGTTGGTCCGCATCGAAGCGCGGATCGTGAAACGTTCGGATCGCCCGGATCGCGTCTAACGTCGCAGCGGCCTCCGCGGCGCCGACGAGATAGGATGTCATACCGTTGTCGACCCCGGCCCCAGCATAGTCTGGGGCGACGACGGCGTACCCGCGCCCGACCAGTCCCACCGCCAGGGTATCAGTCCGGATTGGCAGGTGCGATGGTCCGCACGCGGGGCCAATTCCGTAAGTCCCATGTTCGAGAGCAACAATTGGCACGTCGGCCGCCCCCCCGGAGGGCAGGTACAGGAGCGCAGTCATCGCGCTCGCGACGCCTGGGCGTCCCTCCGATACGTACTGCATCACGAACAGCTCGTAGCCGTTGGTTGGCGACCCGACGGTCTCTGGGAACAGCGGATTCTGGGATACTTCGGCCTTGGTCAACGTCGTCGCGTGCGCGCAACCGAGGAGCAAGCCCCGATCGTCGAGTGTATGCTGTCCGAGCCGATCTTTCCACGGATCCGTGCCGGCGAGCTCCGGATAGGGCGGCGTGGACGCGTCGACCATCGGCGGGGGGGTCGGGGTCGGGGGATCGACGCCGAGGCACCCAGCCAGGCCCACTAACGACGCCGTGACCCACCCCGATGCGAGGCGCGGTAGCCACGCGCCCGTCGCGCGCATGCGCGCGCAGCGTCGACGTCTATCGGGTTGAGCGGATCGCTGCTGCACGACCGTAGTTCTTTACCTGGATCCGGGGGCCGCGTCGATTCGATCCCGCATTTTGCGGCCCGTCCCGCTATCATCGGCGCGAAATGGCAGCCGAGATCGCGAGCACCCCCGCTCGGAACGAGCGCGAAAACGAAGGTACCCGAGGCAGGGCGCTGGAGCGCGTCCGTCGAGCGATCTCGCTCCGTCGCAATCTCCGGACATTGTTCGTGCCTCCGGAGAAGCACCTCCGGCAGCTCGACGCCTTCCGAGCGCTTTCGATTCTCTGGGTCATTGTCTTCCACGCCGGCTGGTATGCCGCGCCCGTGGTGCCGCCGCCGGTCTACGGCGGTATCCTCGCGTCGAGGTGGATGCTCCCCCTGTGGAGGGGCGACTTCGGCGTCGACATCTTCTTCGTTCTCTCCGGCTTCTTGATTGCCGGCCTCCTGATCGACGAACGAGAGCGAACCGGACGTCTCGCGCTCGGGCGATTCTACGTGCGACGCCTGCTCCGTCTCTGGCCAGCGCTCGGCGCTGCGACGATCCTCTACGTGCTCCTCGTCGGCCAGAACGCGTCGATGATCTGGGCAAACCTCTTCTACGTCAGCAACTTCATTCCCATTGTCCAGGCGGCGATGGGTTGGACGTGGTCGCTCGCGATCGAGGAGCAGTTCTATCTTGCATGCCCGTGGCTGATCCTCGGGTTGGCTCAGCTCACCACGCGGGCGCGCTGGATGACGCTCGCCGGGATCGTCCTCGGACTCTGCTTGGTCGGCGCGCATGTCGTCGTGTCGGGCGGCTTCACCGCCATCGACGCCGAGATCGTCGTCAATCGAGACTACTTCCGGTGGGCGCACGGATTCGACCACCTCTATGTGAAGCCGTGGATGCGCGCCGGGCCGCTGCTCGTCGGCGTGATGGCCGCGTATGCGTACCGA
>JANYGI010000139.1 GCA_025362495.1 Byssovorax sp.
GCTGCGCCACAGGAGGGTAGGATCATGTGGAATGGTATGTTGCAGTTTGCTTCCTTGATCGTGCTGGCGGTGATCGCCTGGTACGCCAAGGAGACCAGCCTATCGCTGGTCCGACTCCGTGTGTTCCTCGACGCGCGGGACATCGAGCACCGGAAAGACAGGACCGACGACCGAAAGGCCCGAGGTGCTCGCGCCCAATCCATTGATATCTGGTTGCGGGACACGCGCGCCATCTGGGGTAAGCTGTTCTCCAGCACCGAGCGGCTTCGTGGGATCGGCGAAGAGCTCGTCGCCCAGGAGCGAACGACCATCGAGATGAGGACCGCGTCCGACCCGACGACGGCAGCTCGCGGCGATCGTGACAGCGACTGCGCGACGCAGGTTCTCGATAGGCCCCCGGCGCGGAGGTCGGCTCCGGTGCCCCACGCGGCGCCCGCCGAGGTGGCAGCGGGGATCGGGCCGCGCCCGCTCCCGGCGAGGAGCGGCCCGGTGTCGCTGGTCTCGACGCGCCGGCCCGCGCCCATCACGGTGCCTGATCCTGGATCGGTGGGAGTTCCCTCTCGACACCGGACCATGACAGGGATCCAACCTGGGCCCGTGGAGAGCGGCGAGCGCCTCTCGTGGGAGGCGCTCAGGCGCGAAGGATTGATCGGGAGCACGGTTCACCGCGGACGCGCGGTCGAGCCGCCGCCGTCGCGATTTCCCGGGACCATGCTGTCGATGCAAGCGGCGACCGCGGAGCCAGGCAGCGCGCCGATCACGCCCGCGCGCTCGATCGCGGCCGTCCAGACCAGGGAGGTTTGCAAGGAGCCAGGATGCAACGGCGGCTTCGTCGCGATCGGGAACGGAGGAATCGGCCGCTGCCCCGTGTGCGCCGGCTCCGGCCTCGTTGCCGTTCGGCAACCCGAGTGCAATCGACGCGAGGGAGAGGCCACGGCATGACCAGACCGCATCCTCGTCAGGCCCGACTTGCTCGAATCCCGGCTGGCCCAACCCGCGAAGTCGCCGCGCCAGTGCGCCTCGCTCGGAGGGTGATCCGCGTCCCCCGCAGCCTGGACCAGACATTGAACATGATCGCGGAGCGTCTCCTCGACGAGACGGCGCAAGTCCATTCGTTCTCCGCCGTCATGCGCGGGCTCGTCACGCTGGGTCTGCTGGCGATCACCGAGGCGCCGCACCTGGCGCCGCTGTTCGTCGGCGTCCGCATCGCCCGAGGCCGGAAGAAGACGTCAACGCCTTGACGCGACTGTTCCAGCGCGGCGAGCCGACCGCGAGCGACTCAACCGCCAGTCCCGCTAGTCGCGGTGCTGGGCGGCCACCCGGGAGAGCACGTAGCTAAGCAGTGGTCATCTGCGCAATGACTCACCGCTTTGGAGATATCGCTGCAGCCCGGCTGAAGATAGTTCACGCAGTCGATGCAGGCTTTGTCTCTGCACTGCGCGATCTCGGCGCAACAGTTGTCATGGAGGCAAATGTCGCACGGATTTCCTCCGTCTTTGTCACTCGTGACGAGATAGACACCCTCGCAATTCGGAGCGCCGCCAAAGCCATTCCCACTAGCTGTTGCCGAAGTGCCAAGGTCCTGGCGGCAAGCGACGACGACAACGCCCGGCACCGCGAACAGAGCAAACCCAATCAGAAGGGTGCGCATGGTTCTCCTCGAGGACCTGTCAGGGGCGACAGCAAAGCGTAGACGGATGGATCGGCACAGCGAGACCGCTCGGCTGGCCGCCCATCGGCTCGCATGTGCCCGGGAGGTACGTGGCAGGCTTCGCGGACTTGCTCCCGAGCGCTTGGCCCGGTGGCTGGATATCGAGGCACGTCGTGCTTGCCGAGCTAACAGGAATTGGCACCAAGGGCGAAGCGCTGCACGTCAGGTTATCGCCCTTGTAGATCGAGATCGTGCCTGTACACAGACTTCCGATCGGTGACCCACAGCCACATGCTGAACACTGACGATCGTCCTGGGTTCCTTGGTAGAAGACGTGCCGCTCGGTGAATACGTTGCTGGCGTCGGCGGCAGGACAATCATTCTCGCCATTCTGGTAGATGCACAAACTGAAGCCTGGGGGAGTGGGATCGTTCTCTGGAATGCAGGTCGATCGCGAGAGCCGGCCCGGCGTCCAATCTTTGCCGTCGCAAGCGCGTGCGAATGTCTTCCAGTGCGACGCGATCACCTTCGCTGGCACCGGCGGAGCGACCGCGCATCCGTTCTCGGTGATCGCGACCGCGCCGATGGTCAGCGAGAGGGCGGCGCCCGTCGGGACCTGGGTCGTGTCGTCGCAGTGTCCGTCCCACGGGGCGGGCGCGTCGAACGAGGTGAGGGTGCCTCCGGCGAAGTTGCCGCAGGTTTTCGTGCTCGCGGTGAGCGTCGACGGCAGCGCGCACGATCCAGTCGACGGCACGCAGGCGCACGCTTCGCACATGGACGGGGCGACGAGATCGGCGTGCCCTTCGTACGAGATACTCGCCGGCCCATAGGGGCACTCCGGCGCTTGCTCCTCCGGGCCGAACCAGAGTCGACTCGGTCCGTCCCACCCCAGCGACACGTGCACGGCCTCGCCGGATCCACACCCCGAGCCGGCGTCCTGGTCCTGGTGGCGGCAGGGACCGGAAAGCCCATCCACGCCGACATGGGCAGGATAGGGATCCATGCAAATACGCCCGTCGATACCCGGGTCTCCCCCGCACCCGACGAGAACGACGAGCATGGTCCCCACCCACGAGCCGCGCGCCATCATGCGGCGAGGCTATGCCATCACCATGTGAAGAGAACATGAAAAAAGGTGCATAGGTCTGCGGATGTCTGCTCGCTGAGGGCGCGAACGTCTCCGACGTGGCCCGCTCGTCCATGGTCGAAGCTCGGGAGCCGCCCTCCGGGAGACCCCCTGCCGCTGTTCCGCGACCGCTTCAGGATCGCGTCATGGCGGTGGAAATTGAGCTGATTGTCCTTGCTCAAGCGCTCGCTCAAATCCTCGCCTTGAGCGCGATGGCGCGCTCCGAAGTAGTCAAGCTCCTTCAGGACGGCACCGGCATGACGGACGAGCAGGCGAACGAGGTGATCGCCTATGGTCTCACCCATTCGTTGCTGGTCGAGGAGCCGGCGGAGACAGCCGGGCTCCGGGGAACGTCGAAGTCAGCTCGACGAGCTTGATACCGGCTTCCACTACCCATCCTGGGGACCCGCGGACCACGGAACCCTGCACCCGCCTGACCGCCTCCGCGCTCTCGCTCTCGGCGTGCGCGGGTGCGCCCTTGACGAGCGGCTCCTCGGGTTCGACACGCCCTCCGCCCAGGATGAAGAAGCAAGGTGATCCGAAGCTCCACCCCATGAATCTGGTATTACGAGGGCTCCTCAACGGAACGAGCGATCCTATCTATGTCAAAGATCAGCTCGGTCGCTATGTCTTTGTGAACGCAGCGTGCGCGCGCCTGCTCGGAGCGACCGCGGAGTCGATCGCCGGCAAGCATGATCACGAGCTATTTCGCAGCGAAGAGGCCCAGCTCATGCGCGAGAAGGATCAAGCGGTCCTGCTCACGGGCCAGCCGCAGACGTTCGAGGAGACCCTGGTTCGACCCGAGGGCACCCACGTTTTCCATACCACCAAGACTGTCTATTATGATCCTGCAGGCGAGGTGGCCGGCATCATCGGAGTGTCCCGCAACATCACGGAGCGCAAGGCCCAGGAGCTGATCTACGCCCGGCTGGCGGCGCTCGTGGACTTCTCCGCAGACGCCATGATGGGGCTGACGCTCGACGGCACGATCACGAGCTGGAACGCCGCCGCGGAGCAGATGTTCGGCTACTCGTACCAGGAGGCGCTTGGCCGACCGATCAAGATGCTCGTTCCACCGGAGCGGTACCGGCAGCTCGCGGAGTTCAGCGCGCGCATCCGCCGCGGCGACCGGATCAGGAACCACGAGACGAGCGGGCGTCGCAAAGACGGGTCGAAGGTCGCGATCGCGCTCACTCTGTCACCCATCGTGGACCCGGTAGGGATCATCATCGGGACGTCGATGATTGCCCGCGACATCACCGAGCGCAGGCGGGCCGAGAAGTTCCTGCACGACAGCGAGGAGCGGCAACGGCTCGCCGTCGAGGCGGCTCACCTCGGCATCTGGTACTGGAGCTGCGAGGACGACGAGCTCGTGTGGACACCGCAGTGCAGGAGCATGCACGGGCTGGGGCCGGAGGACGAGGTGACCTATGCGCGCTTCCTGGCTCTGGTGCACCCCGACGACCGCGCGCGGATCGAGCAGGCGACCCAGAGCGCCCTGGAGCACCGCTCCGACTACGCCGCCGAGCTCCGCGTGGTCTGGCCCGACGGTAGCATTCACTGGCTCTCCACGACGGGCCGTGTCGTCAGGTACGGTGACGGCAGCCCCGATATGATGCTGGGGGTGACGATCGACATCACCACGCAAAAGCAGGTAGAGCAGGAGCGCGCCGAGCTGCTCCGCCGCGAGCAAGAGGCGCGCGCCGAGGCGCAGGCCGCGACGCGCGCCAAGGACGAGTTCCTCGCCGTGCTCTCCCACGAGCTGCGGGCGCCCTTGCAATCCATGCTGGGCTGGACCCAGATGCTGCAAGCGCCGGGCGTCGACCTGCCCAGAATGCAAAAAGGCCTCCTGACGATCGATCGCAACGTCAAGATGCAGGCGCGGCTGATCGAGGATCTGCTCGATGTCTCGCGGATCGTGGCGGGCAAGCTGCGGTTGGCCAGCGAGCGAGTCGATCTCCTGGCCGTCGTCGAATCGGCGCTCGCGTGCGCGAGGATCGGGGCGGAAGCCAGGTCGATCCAGCTCGACGCGACGCTCGATCCGCAGGCAGGCGAGGTGCTCGGCGACTCCGCGCGGCTCGAACAGGTAATCTCCAATCTGCTCTCGAACGCGGTGAAGTTCACGCCGAAAGGCGGGCGCGTGAGCCTTCGGCTCGCGCGCGACGGGATGACGGCCAGGATCACGGTCGAGGACACCGGCGCCGGGATCTCGCCCGAGTTCCTCCCGTATGTCTTTGATCGATTCTGTCAGTCGGAGAGTACAATCAAGCGCTCGCATGGTGGGCTTGGCCTGGGCCTGGCGATCGTGCGCCACCTGGTGGAGCTCCACGGAGGAACGGTGACGGCCGAGAGCGCTGGAGAAGGAAAGGGCGCCACCTTCCGCGTGAGCTTACCGCTCGCCGAGCGCGAGCGCGGCGATCCCGGGACGCGTCCCTGGCAGTTCCGGCAAAATGAGCCCCGGCCGCCGGTGACGCTCCAGGGCGTGCGCGTCGTGGTCGTCGACGACGATCCCGACACCCGTGAGCTGCTGGAGACGGTGCTCCGCGCGGCCGGCGCCGAGGTGCATGCCGCGCCCTCTGCGCGCGACGCCATCGACGCGATAGGATCCTTTCGCCCGCACGTGCTGCTGAGTGACATCGGGATGCCCGACGAGGATGGGTATGCGCTCCTCCGTCACGTGCGGATGCGGGAAGTCTCGGGGAACGGTCACCTCCCTGTCATCGCCCTGACCGCCTTTGCCAGCCAGGCAGAGCGTGAGCAGGCGCGCGCGCACGGGTTCGACGCCCACCTCGCGAAGCCGGCGAGCCCCCGCGATCTCGCGCTCGTCATCGCCCAGGTGGTAGCGCGGAGGTCTTGAGCGCTGCCTCTGGAGAGCGAGAGCCTGGTGCTCTCGGGAGCGTCTCCATGGCTTCACGCCGCCGGCATCCTCGGCAGCTCGATGGAGAACACGCACCCCTGGCCGGGGAGATCCCGCACGCTGAGCGTGCCCCCCATGGCCTCGATGCCTTTGCGGCTGATGGTGAGCCCGAGACCGAGGCCGATTCGCTGCTGCCCTCGCGCTGTGGCTACCTCATCACCTCGCTCCGACCCCGGCCTCCCCGGGGTGCAACAGGGTCTTTGACCCACTCCGAGCGGGTAACCGACGTACCGGGAGTACCTCGCCGAGGTAGTCGGGCGGCGACTACGACGCACTCCGACCGGAGCGGGGAGGTACTCTGGACGCGGATGCTGATCGACGGCAAGGTTTCGCCTTCGAAGCGCGAGCACGCGCTCGTCGTCATCGAGCGGAACGCGGTCGCACAGGCGCGCTTGATCGACGATCTGCTCGACGTGTCGCGGATCATCGCCGGCAACATGCGCCTTCATTTCACGGAGCTCAACCTCGCTCGCCTGATCGAGGCGGCCGTCGACTCCGTGCGGCCGACGCTGGACGCCAAGGGCATCGCGCTCCAGGTGCACCTCGAACCCGTCACCGCCCCCGTCGTGGGGGATCCGACGCGGATACAGCAGGTGATCTGGAATCTCCTCGTCAACGCTGGAAAGTTCACGCACAAGGGTGGTCGGGTCGACGTCACGCTGGCGTGCGAGAGCTCTTTCGCCGAGCTCCGCGTCGTCGACAATGGTCGGGATATGCGCGCCGATCTCTTGCCGCAGGTGTTCGATCGCTTCAAGCAGGCAGAGACAGGGAAGAGCCGCTCTCAGGGCGGCCTGGGCCTCGGTCTCGCCATCAGCCGTCACCTGGTCGAGCTTCATCGTGGTCGACTCGAAGCCTACAGCGAGGGTGAGGGGCGGGCTCGTCGTTCGTCCTGAATCTCCCTCTGGCGCCTCTCCCGGAGTCATCGGAGGTGACGAGCCTCGGTAACCGGCCCAGCTTGGCCGACATCGACGAGCTCGAGGGGCTCCGGGTGCTCGTCGTCGACGACGAGGAGGTCGCGCGCGAGCGGGTCACGTCGATCCTCTCCGAGCACGGCGTCATCTTGATCCCTGCGCACAACGCCGCCGACGCCTTCGAGGCGCTGGTGCAGTATCGGCCTGACGTGATGATCTCGGATATCGCCATGCCGATCGAGGACGGGTATTCGTTCATCCGGCGCGTGCGCCGGCTCCCCCCCGAGAACGGCGCCGCGACCCCCGCCGCCGCGCTCACGATCCACGCGAGCGCGGAGGATCGCACTCAGGCCCTCGTCGCCGGCTATCAGATGCACATCCCCAAGCCGGCTCAGGCCGCCGAGCTGGTGGCCGCCGTCGCCAGCCTGGCGCGCATCGCTCGATCGATGAAGTCGAGCATTCCAATCGAGGCGAGGCACGCCGGGCAGATGGAGAGTCCACGCGGGCGAGGCTTCCTCGTTCACCCCCGCGATTCAACCCCCTTCGATCGCGGCCGCGGTGACGTCAGAGGCCGGCTTTCCCGATCCCGGCGTGCGTCAGCGTCTCCCAGGCCATGTGATGAGTCGCCCCGGTGGGGCGGATCGTCGGCAGTAGCTTCTTCGTCTCCGGCAAATCGAGCCCGGCGCGACCGAAGAGGGCGTTGTACCCTATCTCCCACATGGGATCGGGCGTCGCGTCGGTGAGCTTGCCGCCGCAAAGCCAGCTCGGGACAGCGGCCTTGTCGAGGAACTGGGCGTGAAACTCGTAGCCTGCGCGCAGGCGCTCGGGCTCCTCGGCGAAGAGGTCGACGCCTTGAATCGTCGCGGTCTCTGCCGCATTGGTCATCGCGGCGAGGCCATACTGCACGTGACCGAGATCGCGGCACGTCTCCTGGCAGAGGCCGTCGACGAATTTCGACTGGTCGTACCAGAACGCGATGAGCGCGGCGCCGGTCTTGCTGCCAGTCGGCGGCGGGACGGGCGTGGCGCCGTCGGTCGCGAGGTACACATAGGCGGGGGTGCGCTTGCGCCACTGGTCCACCGAGGTCTTGAAGGCCGCGTGATCGTCGAGGAACACGGCGATCCCCATCGACGCTTCGATCATGCTCAGCTCCCAGTTGCCGTTGGAGGCGCTGCCATGATCGATGAGCGGCATGTAGGCCTTTTCGAGCATGACGCCGAACGCGTCGACGTCGGCCTTGGCCCAGCCCGCGTAGGTGTAACGCATGATCTCGGACGCGCGCGGCCAGATCGAGGCGGCCCACGCGGCCTGGAGCGCCGCATTGCTGTTGGTGTGCTCGACGAGGACGGCCGACCAGGCGTTCATGATCTCGATCGACTTCTTGGCGTGGGCCTCGTCGCCGGTGAAGTACCAGAGCAGCGCGTGGGCGTAGGCCGCGAGGACGTCGTTCTTCTCCTCGGTGCAGCCATGATCCGGGTTCGACGTTGGGCCGCACTCGACGGTGGCGCGCGGCATGGCCTGGTAATCGAGGGCGGCGAACGAGCTCTTCTTCAGCTCGGCGAGCGCGGTGCTCCAGGGCTCGGCGTTCGCCGCGAGCTTGGCCTTCACGAAGTCGAGCTGGCCTTTGTCGACCTGGACGCCCGGGTGGACGAACGCGTTCGGATCCTTGATCGGACCGCCGCCCGCGCCGCCGCTGCCGGCGGTGACGGTGGTGCTCGCGGCGCCGCCGACTCCGGTGGTCGCCGCGGCGCCTCCCGTCCCCGCCGCGCCCCCGGATGACGAGGCGCCGGTGCTCCCGCTCGCGCCGCCGGAGGGACCGCCCGCGCTCCCGCAGCCCCAGGCGAGCGCGAGAGTGGCAGTCAGGAACCCGCTCAGTAGTAGCTTCATGGCGGCCGGTCTTTCGTGAGAGGAAGAGGCCGCCGCCGCCGCGATGACGACGGCGGCCGGCAGCGCGCCGCCGGACGCGAGGGGGAGGTGGCTCATGCGTCGGCAATGTAGCGGGTTTCGCGCCGCCGTGTTCCGGAGATTGGCCAGGCGATCGCTCGGTCGCGCGGCCCCGGTGATGATAGCCTCTCGCGGCGAGCGCGCCTCGCGTGAGAGAGGGTGGAGGACCATGAGCGACGATCGACTGACCCGGGTGGCGGATGGATTGTGGACTGCGAGCGAGCCCGAGTTTCGCATGCTCGGGTTGAAGCTCGGGACGCGGATGACGATCGTCCGGCTCCCCGGCGGTACGCTGCTGCTCCACTCGCCAATCGCCATCTCGGCGGCGCTCGCCGCGGAGATCGACGCGCTCGGCACGGTGGGTCACCTGGTCGCGCCGAACCTGTATCACCACGTCCACGTCGGCGACGCCCGGGCGCGCTGGCCCGCGGCGCAGCTCCACGCCGCGCGTGGGCTCGGTCGAAAGCGCGCCGATCTGCGCATCGACTCGGTGCTCGGCGAGGGCCCGCCGAGCAAGGACTGGGCAGATACGCTGTTGCCCGTGCCCATCGAAGGGTGCTTGCTACGAGAGACGGTGTTCGTCCACCCGTCGAGCCGCACCGTGGTGAGCTCGGATCTCTTCGAGAATTTCCTCGCGATGGATGACACCTTCACGCGCCTCTATCTCCAGGCCTCCGGGGTCTGGCAGAAGCCGGGCTGGGGCCGCTTTCTCCGCGTGCTCTACCGCGATCATCGCGCCGCGCGCCGCAGCGTCGACGCGCTGCTCGAGCATGATTTCGAGGGCGCCATCATCGCCCACGGGACGCCGGTCACCCACGGCGCAAAGGACGCCATCCGCCGGACGTTCGAGTTCTTGAAGGCCTGATATCCAGAAATACGCCCGGGTGATCTTCACCGAGCGTGCCTATGAGGACATCGCCGAGATCGAGTGGACCAACACCGCTCTACGCGGCCTAGCCGACCTCGCGCGAGAGCGAGGCTGGGGCGCCGCGGCGGTCGACGACATCACGTCGGCGATGGGCCTCGACGAGCTGGGGTGGTAGTCGAAGGCCGCGCCGCACGAGCGCCGCGCCGCCCGCCCCGCCGAGTCGCTTGTCGTCGCCCTTGACTCGGGCCGCGTCGCCGCCGATGATTCGCACGCGAAACATCGGTCCCCTCACCATTCTGGAAGGTCATTCATGGCGAACGAACTACGCTTCGACGGACGGGTCGCGATCGTCACCGGAGCAGGCGGCGGCCTCGGCCGCTCCCACGCGCTTCTCCTCGGCGGGCTCGGCTGCAAGGTGGTCGTCAACGATCTCGGCGGCTCGATGCACGGCGGCGGGCGCAACAGCGCTCCGGCCGAGAAGGTCGTGGCGGAGATCAAGGCCCTCGGGGGCGACGCCGTCGTCAACGCCGACTCGGTGGAAGAGGGCGGGAAGATCGTCCAGGCCGCGCTCGACGCGTTCGGTCGGATCGACATCGTGATCAACAACGCGGGCATCCTCCGCGACACCAGCTTCCCCAAGCTGGGCGAGGAGGACTGGGACCTCATCAACCGTGTTCACGTGCTCGGCGCCTACCGCGTCACCCACGCGGCGTGGAGTCACATGCGCGACGCCGGCTATGGCCGGATCATCTTCACCTCGTCCGGCGCGGGAATTTACGGCAATTTCGGGCAGGCCAACTACAGCACGGCCAAGCTCGGGCTGGTCGGCCTCTCCAACACCCTCGCTCTCGAGGGGCGCAAGCGCAATATCTTCGTCAACGCCATCGCGCCTGTCGCCGGCTCGCGTCTGACGGAGACGGTGCTCCCCAAAGAGATCATCGACGCCCTCAAGCCCGAGCTGGTCTCTCCGCTGGTGGCCTATCTCTGCCACGAGTCGAGCAAGGAGACCGGCGGCCTGTTCGAGGTCGGCGGCGGCGTCTTCAACAAGCTGCGGTGGGAGCGCACCGTCGGGAAGACGTTCAAGCTCGGCAAACCGATCACGGTCGACGCGATCGCCAAGGCCTGGCCCGCGATCACCGATTTCAGCAAGGTGACGCACCCGCCGGATCTGACCACCTCGATGCAGCCCGTGCTGGAGAACCTCCAGAAGAAGAGCCTGGGTGGCAACGACTTCATCGACGTGGATCTGGCGCTCGGGTACGAGCTGCCTCCGATCGAGTCGAGCTACACCGAGCGGGATCTGGCCCTCTACGCGCTCGGCGTGGGTATCGGCAACGATCCGCTCGATCCGAAGGAGCTGCAGTACGTTTACGAGATGCACCCGGACGGGTTCCGCGCGCTGCCCACCTTCGCGGTCATCCCGGCGATCAACGCCGTGCTCGAGATGGCCAAGCAGGGGAAGACGGCGCCCGGGCTCAACTACGGGTTCGATCGCATCCTCCATGGTGAGCAGTACACCGAGCTCAAGCGGCCTCTGCCGACGAGCGCCAGGCTGGTTCACAAGGCGCGGATCAAGGACATCTGGGACAAGGGCCGTCACGCCGTGGTGGTGACCGAGACCCGGAGCTACGACGAGAGCGGCGAAGAGCTGATGACCAACGAGCTCACGATGCTGGTGCGCGGCGCCGGCGGGTGGGGCGGCGAGCGCGGGCCGACGGGCGAGATCAACGTGCCTCCCGAGCGCGCCCCCGACGCCTCGACCGAGGAGAAGATCAGCGAGAGCCAGGCGCTGCTCTATCGCCTCTCCGGCGACTGGAACCCGCTCCACGCCGATCCTTCGTTCGCGAAGAACTTCGGCTTCAAGCGGCCGATCCTCCACGGGCTCTGCACCTTCGGGTACGCGGCGCACGCGGTGATCAAGGCCTTCTCGGGCAACGATCCGCGATTCTTCAAGAGCATCCGGGTGCGGTTCGCCGACAGCGTGTATCCGGGCGAGACGCTGATCACCGAGATGTGGAAGGAGTCCGACACCAAGATCGTCTTCCGCTGCAAGATCAAGGAGCGCGACAAGGTGGTGATCAACAACGCCGCCGTCGAGCTCTACACCGAGATCCCGAAGGCCAAGGCCAAGGCTGCTCCGGCCAAGGCCGCTGCGCCCGCGGCAACCGCAGCTCCGGCGGCGGCTCCGGCCGACGACGGGAAGCTCACGAGCGGCGATGTGTTCGTGGCGATCCGCGATTTTCTCTCGAAGAATCCCGAGACCGTCGCCAAGGTGGCCACGGTGTTCCAGTTCGAGCTGACCGCGCCGGCGAGCTCGTGGCTGATCGACGTCAAGAATGGTGCTGGCTCGGTGACGGCCGGGAAGGGCGCGGCCGACGTGACGCTGACGCTCTCGGACGAGGACTTCCTGGCGATGACGAGCGGCGCGGCCGATCCGCAGAAGCTCTACTTCGGCGGGAAGCTCAAGATCGATGGGAACGTCATGGCTTCTCAGAAGCTGACGTTCCTGAAGAAGGTCGATCCCAAGGCCGCGGAGAAGGCGATCCGCGAGGCGCGACAGGCGACCTCGGGCGCGCCGAAGGCCGAGGCGCCGAAGGCCGAGAAGCAGGCCAGCGCGCCGGTGATCTTCAAGGCCCTTGGCGAGCGGCTGGCCGCGGATCCGGCGCTCGCGGGCGATCTCGGCGCGGTGATCACGTTCGTGATCACCGGGCCGGACAGCGCGTGGACCGTCGATGCTACGAGCGCTCCGGCCACGGTGAAGGAAGGCAAGAACGCCGCCGCGGCGACGACCTTCAAGCTCGCTGACGAGGTGCTGCCCGAGCTCGTCAAGGGCCACCTGGCCTCGGATCTCTTCCAGCGCGGCGCGCTCCGCGTCGACGGCGACATGCGCCTCGCCCACAAGCTCGGTCTGTTCAAGGGCCTGTGACCGCTCCGTTCGAGAAAGGATGATGATCATGGGTCGAAGAGTGAATGTGATCGGCGTCGGGATGACCAAGTTCGCCAAGCCGGGCGCGAGCGAGGAGTACAACGTGATGGCCACCAAGGCAGCTCGAGCCGCACTCGAAGACGCCAAGGTGGGCTACGACCTGATCGAGCAGGCCTATACCGGGTACGTCTACGGGGACAGCACCTGCGGCCAGCGAGCGATCTACGACGTGGGCCTGTCCGGGATCCCGGTGTTCAACGTCAACAACAACTGCTCGACGGGATCGAGCGCGCTCTACCTCGGCCGCCAGGCGATCGAGGGCGGCCTGGCCGAGTGCGTGATCGTCGTCGGCTTCGAGAAGATGGAGAAAGGCGCGCTCGGCTCGAAGTTCACCGATCGCACCAACCCGCTCGAGTACCACGCCGGGGTGATGAACAAGCTCCAGGGCTTCACCGCCGCCCCGCCCGCCGCGCAGATGTTCGGCGGCGCGGGGCGCGAGTACCGCTTCAAGTACGGCACGAAGCGAGAGACGTTCGCCAAGGTGGCCTCGAAGGCGCGACAGCACGCGGCCAACAACCCCTACGCGCTCTTCAACACGCAGCTCACGGTGGAAGAGGTGCTGGCCTCGGACGAGGTGTTCGATCCGCTGACGCGCTTCCAGTGCTGCCCGCCCACCTGCGGCGCGGCGGCGGCGGTGCTCTGCTCGGACGAGTTCGCGAAGAAGCACGGCATCGCGAACCCGGTGTACATCGCGGCGCAGTCGATGACGACCGACTACAAGTCGAGCTTCGACGAAGACAGCATGATCAAGATGGTCGGCTACGACATGACGAAGCAGGCCGCCAAGCAGGTCTACGAGAAGGCGGGCGTGGGCCCGGAGGACGTCGACGTGGTCGAGCTCCACGACTGCTTCACCACCAACGAGGTGCTCACCTACGAGGGGCTCGGGCTCTGCAAGGAGGGTGAGGCCGAGAAGTTCATCTGGGCCGGCGACAACACCTACGGTGGGAAGTACGTCACCAATCCTTCGGGCGGCCTTCTTTCCAAGGGGCACCCGCTCGGGGCGACCGGGCTCGCGCAGTGCACGGAGCTCGTGTGGCAGCTCCGCGGGACGGCCGACAAGCGCCAGGTCGAGGGGGCGAAGGTGGCTTTGCAGCACAACCTCGGCCTCGGCGGGGCGTGCGTGGTGACCATGTACCGGCGCGACTGACGCGGCGACGGGGGCGCGGGATGGCAGCGATCTTCACGGGCGTTCACGGCGCCTGTGAAGATCGCCAAGCCTTGAGACCCGCCCGACGAGTCCTGACATCAACGAGCGAGGCCCGGAGCCGCGCGCCACTGCCGCGCGAAGCACGGTCGGCAGCATTGGCTTGTTCGGAGACACGCTAGCCTCCTCGATGGTGGCTCAATCTCGTGAACGCCGCGCCGAGGCAAGAGCGACAATTTCCTCGGCGGAAGTCGCCGTGGTTGCCCGCGCGATACATTGATCGAGCGTCAGCTGGTCCTCGCACGCTTCGATTCGAGCGCGAGCTTCGATGCCAACCGGAATGTTGCGCGCCGCGAGGATTGCGAGGACGGCCGCCGCCTTGCCCTTGACGAAGCCCGCGGTCTCCCCCTTGACGAAGCCGGCGCTCTCCCCCTTGACGAAGCCGGAGGCTTCGCCCGCGGCTTGCCCCTCCGCCCACCTGGCCTCGGCGATCGCCAGCACCTGCTGAATCTCGTCCCTCACCTTCTCGTACGCATCGAGCTCCTCTTGGGTGAACGTGGCCTTGTTGGCGAGCGCGAGCGCATCCCGATATACCGCGGGCAAATCCGCTGGCACCTCGGTCAGCTCCGGTGCATGAACGAAGAGCCATGCCCACCGGGATGCTCCCGTATCAGGCTTCCGCTCGGGCAGCTTGGGCAGCTCCAGGAACGCATATTGAACCTGCAAGAGACCAGCGTTGCCCGAGCCGCGTTCGGCCATGTTCCATCGGCTCAACATGGGCACCGGGGCGAGCCCCTGCGCCTCTTGCGCCGCATCGGGCCATATCTCGAAGTCACAAATGGAGATCGCCACAACGTCGCTCAGCGTGTCGTACCACTTGCCGGCTTTGAGCTGACCGACATACGCCTTGCAGGCGTTGTAGACAACGCGGTTGACGAAGCCCGGATGGTGGATGAGCTGCATCTCCACAACGAAAGTCGTTCCCGCTCGGTCCTTGCAGCGAACGTCCAGGATCGACAGCTTGGCCCCTACCGCCAGCGGGAGTTGCTCGCTCGGCAGGTACTCGATGGCGTCGATTGCTTGCTCGCCCTGCCGATCGAGCAGATCATTGAGCAATCCCCGAAGAATGTCGGGATGCGTCGCGAAGATGCGCCGGAATACGAAGTCGTTGGTCAGATCCGCAAAAGCCACGCTTCCGTGGTACCGAGGCCTGAGTCCGGAAGCAACCCGATCACGTCGAAAACCGCGAACACGGGGGCCGGCCGCGTCACAGAGACTCGACCAAATGCGAGCCGGCGGGCTCCCGCGTCGCCGCATCCGGTCCGACGGCCGAACGCCCTGGGCTTCTGCCGTGGGTGGGCGCGCGCAGCGTGCCTACCCGTCGGTCAGCAAGCCCTGGTTGGGCGGCACGCGCCTGGCCCGGAGCGGAGGCCTACCGGGATTGGGCTCTGCCGCGGGCCGAGACCTGCTGCTCGAGGACCTCCACGGCGCGCTGCGCGCCGTGGGAAGCGCGGATAGGCGCGGCCATGGACAGCGCCCGGTGCGCCACCGCGGCGTTTCCGATTGTCTCACGGAGCGCCGAGGACAGCGCGTCGGAGCTGAAATACCGGCTCAGCGGTGCGGGGCCGAGTCCCTTCGCGCGCACGCGTGAAGCCCAGTAGTGCTGGTCGAACATGTGCGGAGCGATGATCTGGGGAACCCCCGCGCGCAGCGCCGTCGCCGTGGTGCCCGCTGCTCCGTGATGAACGACGGCCGAGAGCCTCGGGAAGAGCGCGGCGTGATTCACCGGTCCGATCACCTCGTATCGCGGATCGCGCACCCCCTCGCCAATGCCAGCCCACCCTCCAGCGCAGCTCGGAACGGCCCAGGTGGCAGATCGGCGGGGATCGCCGTCAAGCTGGGTGCATGAACGAACAGCCAAGCCCACTGGGAGGCGCCTGTCGTGGGCTTGCTCTCGGGCAGCTTGGGCAGCTCCAGGAAGGCATACTGCACTTGCAAGAGCGTGTTCGCGCTCTGATCCGGCTGCCGCGAGCTGCTTGAAAGGCTCTCTGTCATGTCCCAGCTTGGTGATCTCTCCCATTCGACTCCTCCCGCCGGCGCGAGGGCGACCAGGCGAGCGAACGGTATGGCGGCCAACTCGGACGTGTCAACGTCCGCCGCTGACGGTCGCGCGGAGCGTCGGGCGTCGTCCGAGCAGGCGTGACGACGGCGCGAATTCCTCGACGTGCTCCGGTCGACGCGCGCCGACGGCAGCCCCGGTCGAAGCCGCCTCCGAGGCCGCGAAGATCGCGTCCGAGGATCCTCGGACGCGATTGTTCGGCGGCGATCCCCGGCCGAGCCCGGCGAGGACGCTCTCGCGCGAGCGCACGGCGCGGTCGAGGCCGCCCCGACGGCTCCGGGCGCCGACGCGAGCCTTCCGAGCCCTGCCAGGTCGAGGGGGCGAAGGTGGCTTTGCAGCACAACCTCGGCCTCGGCGGGGCCTGCGTCGTGACGGTGTACCGGCGCGACTGAGAGGGGCGGACTCGACTCGTGGCGCCCTCGCAACGGCGATGCGCGGGCGCCACGGGATCGACTGGATCGATGCGCCGAACGAGCGCAATTCCAGGATAAATCAAGGGCTGACGGGCTGGCTCGCATCCTGCTCAGGCCTCGACATGGCCAACGATCTCGCCCTGTCTTCACTCTCGCTCTCCCTCGTCGCCTTCGCGTTCCTCCCGCTGGGCGCGTGCGGCGGGACCACCGAAACGACGCCCACCGGGTCGACGACCAGTGGCAGCACCTCGGCCGCGAGCACCACCGGCAGCGGTGGGAGCGGCGGCAGCGGCGGCGCGGGCGCGGGGGGCGCCACGGCGACGAGCAGCGCCAGCAGCAGCAGCGCGAGCAGCTCGTCGGGCGCCGGCGGCAGCGGCGCGATGGCGATGTTTCGCTACGAGCCGGCGTGGACGGGGGTCACGGCGGTCACCGTCATCGGCGGCTTCGGTACGGCCACGGACTGGGACCCGAAGCAGCCCTATGCCACGCTCGTCAAGGGCGCTGACGGTGCCTGGACGGCCCCGGCCAGCTTGCCTGATGGAAAGTATCCGTACCTGTTTCAGGTCACCGGCGACGACGCGGCGAGCCCGACGTACAACCGCTATGCGATGGATGGGGCCTCGTCGGACTTCATCGCCTGTCCGGCCAGCTCGCCGACGTACGGCATGATGAACTCCAATCCGTGCTCGCTGCTCACGCTGCCGGCGCCCGCGCCTGCCGTGATTCATCACGTCAAAGGCCTCGTCACCTACGATGGCGTGGGCGTCGGCGGGTATCTCGTCCAGCTCGATCGCGACGAGCCGATGTCGCACCACTTCTTCGAGAACCGCGCAGTCACGGCCGCGGACGGCACGTTCGATCTGCTCAGCGCGTCGGCGTCGGTGCGGATCCAGGTGCTGCACCCGACGTTCCTGAACAAGACCGACGCCCAGCGCGATCCGGTGGCGCTTTCGGCGCTCCGCCGCGCGCTGTCGTCGAGCGTGGCGATCGACAAGAACGTCAAGCTCGATGCCGTCGAGGTGGCCTATCACGCGTCCGCCGCGAACCTCCCGGTCGGCACGACCACGCTGCCCACCACCTTCAAGATCAGCGTGATCCCCGGGTACGCCCAGGCGCGAGCCAGCGTGTACGGCAGCGGTCAGGCCATGATCAAATCGATTGGTGATCCGTGGTTCAGCTCGGCGTACGGCGCCGCGACGGACGCCGCGTTCGACGGCACCTTCACCACCAAGCAGGCGATGGAGATGGCCGTCAAGCCCGGGGAAAAGTACTTCTGGGGCACCTGGCAGCGCGGCGCGGCGGCGCCCCCGGGAGGGGTCCAGTGGGAAGGCGAGAGCATGGTCTTCCCGATCATGTGGCAGTGAAGAGGCGTCGCCTCGATCAGCGCTCGAGGGCGAAGCCGTTGACGCTCGGATCGCGGTAGCGCGCGTAGTCGATCGGGAACGGTGAGACACGGCTCATCCCGTCGCGGTGGCGGATCGTCAGCGCCATCGGCGTCACCTCGCGGTAGTTGCTCGCCTCGGGGAGATCGTCGTTGGTCGCGCCGCCGGCCGAGAAGAGGCTGAGCAGCGTGGCCTCGGGATCGCTGTACACGGTGCGGAAGCCCTCGATCACCCGCTCGTGGCCGCGGATCATCGTCGAGCAGCCGAGGCGCGCCATGAAGCGCTTGAACTGCGATCGGCCGAAGGGAAAGCGGGTGTTGGCGCGCTGGAGCTCGATCGGCACGTGGTCGGCGTCGCTGGGATCGCTCCACGTCATCTGCTGGCGGAGCTCGGGATCGTTGAGGCCGGCGAGCGTGTCGAGGCGGGCTGCGCCGGTGTCCTCGCGCGGGATGCCGGCGTGAACGAAGAGCGTGCGATCGAAGACCAGCATGCTCGGCAAGAGCTCGAAGAGGCGCAGGTGCGCGTCGAGGAGCGCGCGCGGGGCGATCGCCGAGATGGAGTGGATGGCCTCGGCGGGGCGCACCGGGGACTCGATCCGATCGCCGAGGATCATGTAGTGCTCGTGGTTGCCGCGGAGCACGAAGACGTGGGCGGGCGCCGCGAGGAAGAGGCGGAGCGCCGTGCGGAGGATGCCGTCGTAGCTCCGGTGGCCGCGATCGATGTAGTCGCCGAGGAGCACCAGCATCGGGAACGGAGCGCGCTCGGGCGCGGCGCGGTACGCCTCGACCCTGGCGAAGAATTCGCCCTGCATCACCGCGGATTTGAGGCACGAGTAGCACCCGTGCAGATCACCGAGGACGAGCAGCTCGTACTCTCGTCCAGGCTGCGGCGGCGCGACGTACACGTGCCCATCGAGGAAGGGCGCCTGCCCCGCGAACGCGGCGAACGTGGCCCCGCTCGCGAGGCGGCCTTGCCCGCGCGCGCGTTGCTCCCAGAGGCGCGCCTCGACCTGACGGATCACCTCGATGTCGGCCGCGGCCTGGTGCGCGAAGACCGCTGGATCGGTGGAGTATCGGTGCTCCGAGCCTTGAAAGAAAGGGTGATCGAGCGACTTTGCCGGGCGGGCGCGCGGCTCGTCGAGGATCATCGCCGAGCCGCGGCGCGAGTACGGGCTGGGCGGCGCCGCGGTCACGGGATCGTCGCGGAAGAGGGCGACGAGCTCGTCGCGGAAGCGCTGCTCGTTCGGGTGGACGTGGCCGTCGGCGCGGATCAGGCCGTCGACCATCTGCAGCAGCGCCGCGCGGTTGTTCGCGCCGAGGCGCTGCAAGAGCTCGTAGCAGCGGAGCTTGAGCAGCGAGCTCGCGAACTGGCCGGCGCGCTCGCCCGCGGCGACGCTCTCGGTGACGGCCGAGCGCACCTCGTGATCGATGCTGGTGATCGCGTGGTAGAAGTGCGCGCGCCACTGCGGCACGACGTTGCTGCGCGTGAGGTGATCGGCGCCGAACGACTCGTCGGCGCGCCGCGCGATCAGCTGGTCGGCGACGTCGCGGATGAAGCTTTGCTCGGCCGCGTCGAACTTGCCGTCGGCGTGGGCGAAGGCGACCAGGACGAAGAGGATCGCCCGCATCTCGAGCTCGGCGATGCGCGCGTCGGCGCTGAACGACACCATGATCGCCCGCGAGCTTATCCGTTTTCACCGCGGCGTCGCGGACGGCGCTGGCCATTGCGTGACGATTCGAGCGCACGCCGCGCTTGCCGCGCGGAGGCATCGAGGCTTTGATTCGAGGATGAAGCGTCTCGTCCCCGGTCTGGCCGCGTCCGTGATCTCTCTCGTCGCCTTCGGGTGCGGCGGCTCCGATTCCCCCGCGCAGAGCACCGGGACGAGCGCCGGTAGCACGAGCGGCAGCGCGAGCACCGGCGGCGAAGGCGGGAGCGGCGGCGCCGGCGGCGCCAGCACCGGCAGCACCGGCGGGAGCGACTTCGCCGTCGGCCCGCACGCGCCGGCGCCCCAGGTGGTGAACCTCGGCGGCCCGGTGCTCAAGACGCCGAAGATCATCGCCATCACGTACAACGAGGATGCCAATCAGGCCGAGCTCGACAAGTTCACGACGGAGCTCGCCGCGTCGAGCTACTGGGCGGCGACCACGAGCGAGTACGGCGTCGGTCCGCTGACGGTCGGCGCGCCGATCCACCTCGCGACGGCGGCCCCCAAGACGACGACCGATGCCGACTTCCTCGCGCAGATCAACGCCAACCTCTCGGGCCCGAACCCGGCCTGGGGCGCGGCGGATCCCAACGTGGTTTACACCTTCGTGCTGCCCGAGGGCTCGACCATCGACAGCGGCGGCGTGTGCTGCTCGGGCTACGATGCCTATCACGACGAGACCAAGGTCGGGGCGACCAAGGTGGCTTATGCCATCGTCTGCACGTGCCCTGGCTTCGACGGCCCGGGGATTTCAACGCTCGGCTCGCTCACCACGGCCCTGAGCCACGAGATCGTCGAGGCCGTCACCGATCCTTACGTGCAGACCAAAGCGGCCTTCGGCGCCACGGCCGACGCCGACGTCGCGTGGTCGCAGGTCACCGAGGGCGAGCTCGCGGACATGTGCGAGTTCGACGCCGATCAGTACCTCCAGCCGGCCGACATGCACTATCAAGTGCAGCGCTCCTGGTCGAACGCCGCCGCCGCCGCCGGCAAGGACCCTTGTGTGCCCCCGTCGATCCCGGCCGACGTGTACTTCAACAGCTCTCCCGTGATGACGGATACGGTGAACGCCACCTGGTACAACGGCGCCGTCAAGGCCACTGGCGTGAAGATCGCCGTCGGCGCGACGAAGACGGTCGACGTGCAGCTCTGGAGCACGGGCGCGACGCCGGGGCCCTGGGACGTGGCCGCGGTCGATTACGGCGACGCGTACAACGGCAAGGCCAACCTGCAGCTCACGTTCGACAAGACCTCTGGCAACAACGGTGACGTCCTCCACCTGACGATCAAGGTGCTCCAGGCCGACCCCAACTTCGCGTCGGAGCCGTTCTGGATCGAGTCGACCCTGGGCAACGCGTCGAACATCTGGATGGGTGTCGTCGGCCAGTAGCGTCGTTGCCAGTGGCTCGTCCGCTGCCGGTCACGGCGGGACGAGCCAGATCTCTTCCCAGTACCCCTCGTCGCCGTCGCGCCGCAGCAAGAGCGCCGACGCGTTGGGGGGATTGGGCTCCTTCTCGAACCACGCCGGGTTGAGGTTGAGCCATGCCATCCGGAACGCGCGCTGCGTGACCCCGTGGAGGAAGATGACGTGGTGCTCGAAGCGCGAGCGGTGGACCTTGCCGATGAAGACGGCGAGGCGCTGCGCGACGTCGGCGCGGCTCTCGCCGTTGGGGCAGCGGAAGTAGAAGCGCCCCGCGAGATCGCTCATGCGGCGGCGCTTCTCCCAGTGCGCGGGATCGCGCGCTTCCATCTCCTCGTCGGTGAGGCCGTCCCAGTCGCCGAACTCCTGCTCGCGAAGCAGGAACGACTCGCGGCGATGCACGCCGGCCGCGCGCTCGCCGAAGGCTTCGTGGAGCACGATCTCCTGGGTCTGGGCGCAGCGCAGGTACGTCGAGCTCCACGCGCAGACCGTCGCGGGATCGAGATCGAGCGTGGCGATCTTCGCGCCGGCGGCCATCGCGCCGGGATCCGCCTCGGGATCAATCAGCGGGATGACGTGGTCGGGCGTGAGGCGGTAAACGGTGGGATCGGCGTTCGCGGTCGATCGCGCGTGGCGCACGAGGACGATGGATCGGACGGAGACGTTCATCGCTCGCGGGAGAGTACCTCTTGACGCGGGCAGTCTCGTGCGGGAAACGCCGAGGCATGGTGGAGAGTCGATCAAGGTGGTTCGCGGCCTCGCTCGTCGCCGCCGGGATCTGGTCTCTCCCGGGCTGCTCCGGCGGCGAACCCGGAGCGACCGCGAGCGAGGCGTCGTCGTCGTCGTCGTCGCTCGGCGCGGGCACGGGCGGCGCTGGCACGAGCGGGTCGGTCTCCGCGAGCGCCTCGGGCACCGGCGGCTCCGGCGTCGACGTGGCCCCGCCGAAGCCCCCTGGATTGACGACGTGGATGACGGGCAACGCCGCCGACGCGCCCGTCGTCCCCGCGGGACCGGGGCTGATCCTCATGGGCGGCGGCACCGACGTCGACGCGGCGTTCACGTGGTGGAAACCCTACGTCAACGGCGGCGACGTCGTCGTGCTCCGCGCCTCGGGCGCCGATGGATACAACGATTATCTCTACACGCAGATCGGCGGCGCTGACTCGGTCGAGACGCTCCTCGTGACGTCGCCCGAGCTCGCGAACAGCGCCTACGTCAGCTTCGCGATAACGCACGCGGAGGGCGTGTTCCTCGCGGGCGGCGATCAGGCGAGCTACCTCGCCGCGTGGAAGGGCACGGGCGTCGAGACCGCGCTGATGAAGGCCTGGGCGCGCGGCGCGGTGGTCGGCGGCACGAGCGCCGGCTGCGATGTGCTCGGCGCGTTCATCTTCGGCGCGCTCCACGGTTCGGTGCTCTCCACCGAAGCGCTCGCGGATCCCTACAACCAGTACATGACGATGGACCGCGATTTCCTGGCGCTGCCGCCGCTCGCGGGCTTCATCCTGGATACCCATTTCGCGCAGCGCGATCGAATGGGCAGGCTCGTCGGTTTCCTCGGCCGCGTCCTCACGGACGGGTGGTCGAAGCAGGCCCACGGCCTCGGGATCGACGAAGCGACGGCGATCGTGGTGGACTCGAAAGGGCAAGGGACGGTGCTGGGCAGCGGCTCGGCGTACCTCGTCGACGCGACGTCGGCGCCGACGACGTGCTCCGCGGGCAAGCCGCTCGAGTACGCGAACCTCACCGTGCACAAACTCGGCGCGGGCGCGACGATCACGCTGCCGCTGGGCGCGACGCCGGTGATCGGCTCGACGCTGACCGCCTCGGGCGGCGCGCTCACTCCGGCGAACCCGTATTAGATCACCGTGGGCCTTTCCTTGCGCGCCGAGGAAAGCGACAATCCGAGGCATCGGCCTCCGTCGAGGTCAGGGAGAGCCAATGCGGATCCTCTTGTGCGAAGATCAAGACGCCATCCGGCACATGATCCAGACGCTGGTCGGCGCCAGCGGTCACGAGGTCGTGGGGGTGGCGCTCGGCGCCCAGGCGGTGGAGCTCGCCCTCGCAGATCACTTCGACATCCTGCTGCTCGATCTGATGCTCCCCGGTGCGCTCGACGGGTTCGCCGTGTGCGAGCGGATCCGCGCCGAGAAGGCCACCCACGATCTTCCGGTCTTCGTGATCTCCGCGATGGATGATCCCGAGTCGCGCCGCCGCGTGCTCGCCGCGGGGGCCACGGCCTTCTACGCCAAGCCGTTTCGCCCGCTCGAGCTGCTCGCGGACATCAACTCGCTCGGCCGCGCGAAGGCGGCCAAGCGGTAGGAGCGTTCCCCCCGGGTTCGCTCTGGACACGGCGAGGCAACGGGGACATGGAGGGCCGATGAACGCGCTCCTCCGTGCCGCGGGCCTCTCGATCGCGGCCCTCGGCCTCATCTTCACCGGTTGCAAGGACGACAAGACCACCGCGGCCGACGACGCCGGCGCGGACGACGCCGGGCGAAAGCCGGTGCTCGACGGCAAGCTCGGCGCGGCGGTCGCGGCGGCCGAGTCGAGCACGCGGCAACCCTCGGCAGCAGGCGCGCCCGGCGATGGGCCGCCCGAGGCCGGCTTCTTCCCGCCCGGTGGCGCGGACAAGGCGCAGGCGCCCGGCGCGCCCGCCAAGGTCGAGGTCCTGGGCGAGGGCGCCGAGCCGCGCGTCTTCCTGATGACGGCGCCGCCGAGCGAGCAGCAGGTGCGCGTCCTCGCGGGCTACAGTCAGGGCCCGCAGCAGCAGCTCCCGGCATTCGATTTCAACCTCGCGATCAAGGCCGACGTGCCCAGGAGCAAGGATGATCTCGGCAAGCCGGTACCGATCGTCGCGAAGGTCGTGTCGGTGCAGATCCCCGGCGCGGGCGGCAAGCTCCCGAAGGAGATGACCGACGGCCTCGAGAAGCTGAAGGGCGCCGAGATCCGCTACAAGCTCACGTCCGACGGGTCGATGCTCGACGTGACGACGACGCTGCCGAAGGACAAGGCTCCGAGCCCCGAGATCGCCCCGCTGCTCGATCTGGCGATGCGCGGCCTGCTCGAGGCCGTGACGCTGGTGAACGTGCCGCTGCCGAAGAAGCCGGTCGGCGTCGGCGGGTACTGGATCGCGACCGATCGCGGGACGTCGTTCGGCATCGACGTGGTGCGCTACCGCGTCTTCAAGGTGCAGAAGATCGACAAGGATCAGGCGACGCTGACGGTCGACACGCGGCAGTACGCGGTGAGCGAGCAGATCGATCTCGGAGCGATCGCGCAGAACCAGAAGATCGTCGCCGAGCGCTTCGAGTCGCAGGGGAAGGGCTCGATCAGCTGGTTCGCGAACCAGGTCGTGCCGACGACGAGCGAGGTGTCGCAGCGGACGACGGCGGCAATCGGCGGCGGGCCGAAGGGGCAGCCGAAGGGCGGAATTCAAGTCGAGCTCCGCGCGAAGACGGGCGAGGTCGACAAGTCCGACAAGAAGAAGTAGCGCGTCCGCGTCCGTTGGCGACGCTCATGCATGGCGATCCTCGGGGAGGCGCGGCGACCTGGACGGCGCCGCGGAGACGCCATGGACGACGAGAATTCCCGCAATTTCGAGGCTCAGCTCGATGCGGAGGCGCTCACGTCGGGGCAGCGTCGTCGGCTCGGGATTTTCCAGGTTGTCGAGAACCGCGTATCGGAGCGGATCGAGGCGTTCTGCGAAGAGACTGGTGCCGAGGTGGTCGACGTGGCCGTGCTGATCATCGCCCCCGCGGCCAACGCCGTGTTCTTCGGCTCGGCGACCGAGCCGGGGACTGCCGTGATCCTGGGCGATCGCCGGAGGCTCCACGCGTTCCTGGGTGAGGTGCTGCCGAGGGCGCCGGATGTGCTCTTCGATCCGTATGCGGATTTGCTGGAGCCCGCCCCGCTGCGGTGTGTGCGCGTCCTGATCATCGATGACGAGTCGTTGACCGTGGTGAGCTATGGCAGCTTCATCACGGTCGAGCTCGATCCAGCGGCGATGGCGATGGCGTGAGCGCCGCGCGCACCCGGCGACCTCGGCCGGCCGTCACGGGGGAGGCAGGTTGAGGTTGTCGAAGCTGGAGCTCCCCGGGCTCGCCTGGGCGCTCCAGCCGCCGCTCTCGAGGTACACGTCGAGCATGTCGATGGCCATCGGGATCGGGGTCAGCTCGGCCTGGGGCTGCCAGGCTTTGCCGTCAGGCGAGGTGTCCCAGTAAACGGTGTTCGCGCTATCGCGGATCCGCCACCAGCGGTGGGTCGCGGGCACGTAAAGCACGCTCGCGAGCTCCAGCCAGGCGCCGGCCGTCTTGATGCTGGGTGACAGTCAGGGCCCCGCCGGCCTCGGCCAGCATGCCGGGCTTGTCTTCCCAGCCCCGCCCCCACGCGAGCGACTTTGCGCCATCGTTGAAATCGTCGGTGAAGGTGCTGATGGGGCAATACTTCTCCTTCGGCAGCCCGCCGCCGTTGAGCCGGTCGAAGTGGGCCGCTCCCGGGTTCACCTCGCCGCCGTCGGTGCCCGCGCCGAACCAGACCCACATGAGGCTCATCGGGAACAGCGTCGCCGAGGCGATCTGGGCCCTGATCGTCCAGGCGGCGCCGTCACTCGAGGTCTCCCAGAAGGTGGTCTGTCCATCCTCGCGCAAGCGCCAGTGGCGGTGGGCGACGGGGTCGAAGACGATCGACGTCAGGTTGGTCGTCATGCCCGCGAGCTGGTAACCGAAGCGGATCTGACCCTTCTGCTGGACGATCTGGAGGTAGTTCTTGTCGTAGCCGGTGCCGAACCAGCTCTGGGCGCTCGTCAGGGGGTTGGTCGCCGTGGCCCGCTCGATCGATAACGAGTCTCCGCGGAGGTCGTAGGCACGATGAGAGTCGAGCTCGCCCCAGCTGCCGCTGGGGCTGCTGCTCGGCAGGGTGATCACCGCCTCGCCGCCGGCCTCGGCGACCGTGTTGCCATTGGAGTTCAGGGTCCACAGGTCGCCCGGATCGCCGCCGGGAAAGTCGTCGGCGAGCACGCTGGTCCCGGTCTCGCCCGCGCCGATGGTGACCTCGCGTCGCACCGGCGTGTCGCCCGCGTGGGTGGCCTCGATCGTCAGCTTTCCTGGCTGCACGGCGACGGGGACGCCGAGGCGCTCGGGGCCGAGGGGCGCGCCGTCGAGCGTGACCGTGGCGCCGACGCCGGGATCGGCCAGCGCGACCACGAGCTTGCCGACGCGGCGCTCGAGCACCGCCATCTCGGCGGCGGCCGAGTCGCGCGTGCGCACGTACTTCGGATCGGTCTCGGCGCGCGTGGTCGCCTCGCGCGTGGTGGTGGCCATCTCTTCGTAGGCCTCGGCCGTCTTGCCGAGCGCGACGAGGCAACGCGCGACCATGAGGCGCGCGTCGGGGCTCTTCGAGGACGCGAACGCCGCGCGGAAATGCGGCAGCGCGTCGGCCTGGCGCCCGCCGTCGAAGAGCTTTTGCCCGGCGTCGAACTCGGCCTTGGCGTCGGCCTGCTGCGCGAACGCCGGCCCCGCGAGGAAGAGGATCGCCAGCGCGGTCGCGCTCATGCCCTTGCGCCGCAGCGTCATCGCCAGCTCAAAGCTCCGTCGGTCGAAACGTGGTGGTGGTCGACGTGGGGCGCCCCGCCGTGGGCTTCGGTGACGCGGCCGCCGCCGTCGCTTTCGCCTTCGGACCGCTCGTCGCGGCGCTCGCGATCGCGCTCGGCATCGACGACGCGGAGGCCGTCGGTGTCGCCGTCGCTGCGCTGGCGATCGCCGCTGCGGTCGGCGCGCTGCTGGGCGCGATCATCGCTGCGGCGGCGGCCGGCTCGCTGAGCGCAGGCGGCGCGGACGGTGGGATCAGCAAGCGACCCGCGGCGCCCGCGACCAGCGCGATGCCGGCGGCGGCGATGAGCAACACGGCGCCGGTGCGCTTCGGCTTCGCGGCGACCGCGACCGACGCGACGGCCGCGCCATGGGTCGACGTGGGCTCCGGCTCGACGCGGAGCGACCCGGTCGTGCTCGTCGACGCCGGCGCGGTGATCGCCGAGCGCGACGCCGACTGCGCGGGCTTCGGCAGCGATCCCGACGGCGAGTCGGTGCGGCCCTCGTGCGCCTTGAGCTCCTTGACGAAGATCGCGACGTCGCGCGGGGCCGCGATCGCCACGCCCGAGGCCTTCGCAGCGGCCTCGAGCGCCTCGCCGAACGCGGCCGCGGTGGAGAACCGATCGGCCGGCTCGCGCTGGAGCGCGCGCTGGCAGACGGCCTCGATCTCCTCGGGAACGGCTGGATTGAGGGCCCGCACGCTGCGCGTCTCGCCCTTGAGGATCTGCGTGAGGAGCTGCCCGTCGTTGTCGCCGCGCACGAGGCGCTCGCCCGCGAGGATCTCCCAGAGCACCGCGCCGGCCGCGTAGACATCGGTGCGCCGATCGACGCCCGCGCGCTGGATCTGCTCCTGCGCCATGTACGGGAATTTCCCTTTGACCTCGCTGCCGCGCGTCGTCGAGAGGCGCGACTCGGCCTGGGCGACGCCGAAGTCGGTGAGGCGAGTGACGCCGTCGACGCCGACGAGGATGTTGTGCGGCGAGATGTCGCGATGCACGAGGTTGAGCGGCTCGCCCTCGGGGCCGGTGAGCTCGTGGGCGGCGTGCAGGCCGGCGAGCGCGTCGAGGAAGATCCGCAGCGTGAGGTCGAGCGGCAGCGTGCGCCGCGCGCGTCGGAGCTGGCGGAGCACGGCCTGGAGCGCGGGCCCCTCGACGTACTCCATGACGAGGAACAGGCCGTCTTCGTCCTGCTGCACGTCGAGCGTGGCGACGACGTTGGGGTGACGGATGCGGGCCGCGAGGCGGGCCTCGTCGAGGAACATGGCGACGAAGTCGGGCTCGGCCGCGAGGTGCGCGTGCATGGCCTTGACCGCGACGAGCCGCTCGAAGCCGCCCGCGCCGAGCGCGCGCCCGAGGCACACCTGCGCCATCCCGCCCGACGCGATGACGCGGATGATCTCGTAGCGGCCGCCACGCAAGGTCATCGCTTCCAGGCTACACGAAAGCGGGGCCGCGTCGCGCGCGGTCACGCGGCGTCGAGAGCACGTGAACACGCGTACCTGCGTCGCTGTGGATCCAGGACGCGAGCGACGCGATCACTTCGCGGTGAGCAACCCGAGCAGCGTCACGAGGAGCGCGAGGCCGAGGATCGGGACGGCGATCCAGCCGATCACGGTGAGCCACCCGCGGCGGAGCGTGCGCCCGCCGCGATCCTCGCAGGCCAGGCAGATCGCCCACACGCGCGCGCCGCCCTCGGTGAGCACGCAGCAATCGCCGCACACCGGCTCTCGGCAGCGCGCGCAGGGGCCGGCGGCGAGCGCGCCGCAACGCAGGCACCTCGCGGGGCTGCTGCCACCGTCGACAGGGATGAGCGCGCCGGACATGCCGCCCAGCCTAGCGCAGGAGGCGCCCCGGCGCGCTGCTCGCGAAAGCTGAAAAGGGCTTCGTGATCCGGGATAAGCTCGTCATGGAGGCTTATCATGGTTTGATTGGCTGTGATCGCCGGGCGGTGACCGCCGCCACCGCAAACGCGGTGGCCTTTCAGCGCTGCGCGGCAATCTTCACGGCCTCGGCGCGGCGATACCCGTCCGGGTACGCCTGCAGGTAGCGCTGCGCCGCCGCCGCGGCGTCGGCCTGCCTGCCTGTGCGCTGCAGCGAGAGAATGGAGAGGAACGCCGCGTCTTCGCCGCGTCCATCGGCGGGGTGAGCCTTCGAGAAATCGGCGAGGCGCCTGGCCGCAGAGGGGTAATCGCCGCGCTCGAAGAGGTGCACTGCGTCGGCGAAATCGGTCGCGCCGGGCTCGACCTTGGGGGGAGCGGGCGGGGCCACGGCGGGGACGACAGGCTCGTTCGCAGGGGCCGTGGCGGCCGGCGCGACCGCGACCGCGGGAGCAGGCCTCGTGACGACGCGAGCCGAGGGGCGCGCGCCCGGAGCCGCGATGGACGCGCGGCCGAGGCGCGGATCCGCGGCGGCCGCGGGCGCGGGCGTCGTCCGATCGACAGCGGGGATCGCCGGGGCGGGAGGTGCGGTATCGACAGGCGGGCTCCAGGTGCTGCCGGCGGAGAGCTCGAATACGGCGCCGCTGTAGCGGACCTCGGCCTTGCCCTCTTGCACGGTCACGGTGCGGACCTTTGAATTGGCCGCCTCGACGCGCACCGACGCCCCGGCGAGCTCGATCTCGCCGTCGGCCGTCTTGATCAGGAAGCGCTCGCCCTTCGCGAGCGGGCGCACCACGAACGTGGCCGCGCCCTCGTCGAGAGTGACAGTCTCCGCGCCGGCCGCCGTCCGCTGGGCGAAGCGCGCGCCGCGCTCGGGAGCCACGGTGGTGGCGAAGCGCGCCGGCGCCGCGGCCGAAGGAGCGGTGAGCGCGACGCTGGTGCTCGCGGGCTCGCTCGGAGGCGCGTTGTGCGCCGTGAGCGGGGTGTGCAGCGTCCAGCCCACGAAGGCCGCCGCGAACATCGCCGCTGCGAGCATCAACCCCGTCGCCCAGCTCGGGCGCGAGCGCGCGAGCCCGCGCGGCTCGATGCGCGCCGCCTCGTAAAGCAGCCTGGCGCGGCTGCGCTGCTGCTCGAGCGGCGTCTGCGCCTCGGGGTGCTGATTGGCAATCTCGCGCAGCTCGGGCAGGGCCTCCAGGTGCGCGCGGCACGCCTCGCAGGTGGCCACGTGACGGTCGAGCGAGGCGGCCTCCCGCTCTCCCAGCCGACCGTCGTACCGCGCCTCGACCAGACGCATCGTATCGCAGGACTCGATGCTCATTGGATGCCTCGTTTCGCCAGCGTTCGTCGTAGATCGAGCCGCGCGTAATGGAGCCTCGTCCACACGGTGGCAGCAGGGATGCCGAGGGCCGTCGCGACCTCTTCGCCGGACAGGCCCTCTCCTTCGATCATCAGGAAAACCATGCGCTTCTCTTCCGAGAGGCCGCTCAGCACCGAGTCGGCCGTGGCCAGCTCTTCCGTCACCATGGCCTTCGACTCGGGCGTCGAGCTCACCGCGCGGGCGATGGTGTTGCCGAGCTCGGTGATGGCGTTGCTCCACCGGGCCCGCTTGCGCGCGCTCTGCCGCACGAGCTGCGCCGCGATGCCGACGAGGAACGCGCGCGCCGAGGGGCGGCCGTCGTAGGTCGCGGCGATCCGCATCAGCGTCAGGAATGTCTCCTGGACGATGTCGTCGGCGTCGGCGCCGCGGTTCGTCGCGCGGAGCACGAAGCGCCGGACCGCTTCGCTGTGGCGGTCGTGGAGGATGCCCAGCGCCGCGAGGTTTCCCCCGGCGATGCGCGCGATCACGACGCCGTCATCTTCGGGAGGGTCCTGGCGTCGCGGCATCGTGATGACCGACCCGCGCGAGCTCGCGGCGCTCATCGGATCACCGCTTCGATACCGAGGGAGACGCCCGCGCCGATGGTATCGGGCAAGAATTCGCCGTCGAGCGCCACCGATCCGCGGATCGGGCCCGCGAGGGGAAATGACCCGCGGAGGCCGAGGCCGAGCTGCGGATTGATGTGCACGGACAGCTCGTCATGGGGGCCGGGCTGACCAGGCGGCACGTTGGTCGCGCTCGGCTCGAACGCGAACGTGATCGACGGATCGACCGTGAAATGAAGCTGAAATGCGCTGTCGATGAGGCGGCGACCGCCGGACACGCCGAGCGTCGCCTCGGAGGTCGTGTGGTTGTGGTGCTCGCCCGAGCGCTCGAGCGTCGCGGGGATGGCGCCGCGCAGCCAGAAGCCTCCCGACCAGGCGCCGAAGGGGACCATGGCGCGCACCGTCGCGGCGCCCCAGATCGCGTCCTCGGGCTTGCGGTAGCGCGCGCCGACGAGGGCATCGACGAAGAAGCGAGGCTCGGCCGGCGGCGCGACGGCGATCGGCTTCTCGATCGGCAGCGGCTGCGCGACCTTTGGCTCGACGTTGCCGAGCGGCGCGGGCGCGACGTCCGCGGCGGGGGCCGCGAGCAGCGCTTTGGCCGAGGGAACGAGGTCGGCCGCGCGAGGGATCCGCCGCTCGACCCGTCGCCCATCCGCATCGGTGAGCGTCAGCGTCGCGGTGGTGCCGCTCGTGTCGACGGACACGGTGAGCACGCCGCCGGTGCAGCTCCAGGCTTGACCTTCCACGGACGTCGCCTCCATCAGCTCGGTCATCGCCTGGCGAAAGTCGAGGGGCATCGTCGCGTCGGCGCGTTCGATTCGCACCGGCGCACACGGTCCCGCGCTCGCCGTTCCGGCGAGCAGCGCGGCGGCCGCGAGCGACGCGACCCCGACGACTGGAGCGAGGCGCATCGTCATCGATCAGTGATCGTGATCGTTATCGTGATCGTGATCGTGACCGTGACCGCCGTGACCACCCGGCCCGTGATCGTGGCTGGCGCAGCCCATCTGCGCGGGCGCGTTCGCGACGGGGACGCCCATCGGCAGCGCCGCGCTCGCGTCGCTGGTCGAGGTCGTCGCGGTGGCGCCCGAGGCCGCCGTGGGATCCGTCTGCCCGAGGTCGGGGCAGCCGTTGCTCATGTCCTCGGCGACGCTGCAGTCGACCGCTGCCGTCGTGGCCGCGCAGGGCTGCGTGGTGCCCGCGATGACGCCGTTCGTGCACGTCGCCGCCGTCGTCGTCCCGGTGATCTGGAGCGCCTGCATGTTGGAGCCGACCTTCGGATCCCAGTAGCGCACGGCGCCGATGTCGAGCGCGCCGCCACCCGAGGTCACCTGGATCTCGGTGCGAAGGCGGCCACCGCTAGCGTCGAGGACGAGCGGCGTCGACTTCCCATCGGCCGAGAGCAGCAGGCGGTACGTCCCGCCCGACTCGAGCAGCGCGGTGAACGTGCCGTCGCTGAGGACGGGCGTGATCGCCGAGGTGCCGTCGTCGCGCGCGACCGTGATCGCGGTGAGCGCCGCGGGAAACGAGGCCTGATCGATCGAGCCCGTGAGGGCAGAGGACGTCGACGACGTGGTCGAGCCCGAGTTGCAGCCGGTGAGGGCCGCGGCGCCGAGCAGCGCGCCGGCAGTCAGGTTCTTGAAGAGCGGGTGGAGCATGGAGTGCCTCGAGCGGTGAAGTGTTGCACGGGCCGCGCGAGCCGCGCGGAGGAAGAAGCCGCCGCTGCGCCCCGGCGTGGGGAGGTGAAGCGCAGCGGAGGCACGGGGGTTGGCCCGGTTCGCCCGTTAACTTCAGAAATATTTTCTGGAGCGTGAATTCGAAGCGATCGCCGGACAGCCGCGCGGTTGCGGCGGCGCGTCATCGGTCGATGGCAGAGCGTTCTCGTCGTCCCGCGCCACCCCTGCCACGGTGCTCGCCATCACTCCGACAGAGTTACTCAGGCGCCTCCGGTCGGCAGCAGGCCCGCCCGAGAGCGCGTGGGCAGGGCGAGTCTCCCGGCGGCTCTGCCGGCGAGGTGATCGGGTGATCGACGCGCTCGATTCCCTCGCTGCCGAGCGAAGCCCTGTCGAGGGTCGTTGCCCAGCGTCGCCCGACGTCAACGCCGGGCGACGGGGCGCGCCGAGCTTCAGTTGATGGTCAAATCGAGCTGATACTGCCCGACCTGCTTGTTGTCCTGGTAGCCCTGGACCCAGGTGTAATACGTGCCTGCCTGGAGCGACATGCTCAGGCTGGAGCAGGGGAACACGCCGCCGTCGTCGTTGAACGTCAGCTCCGTACCCGTGCTGTTGTCGAGGTGCAGCAGCGTGTCGCCGGGGCAGCTCGTCGCGTCGTTCACCGAGTGCACCGTCAGGGTCGCCATGCCCGGAGCGGCCAGCGTGAACGAGTAATAGTCGTGGTCGGGCGGGGCGATGGTGCCAATCCACTTGGTGAAGCCCGGCCACTGCGGCGTCGCCGTCATCAGCGTGTTGTTGGGCTCGATCTCGTAGGGCGCCTCGGCGTGGCAGGTGGGATCGCACCCGTCGCCGGCGGTGGTGTTGCCGTCGTCGCACTGCTCGGTCCCCGACTGGACCACACCGTCGCCGCAGCTCGGGGGAACGACCTTGATCTTCACCACGTACGAGGCGATGGCGGCGCTGTTGCCGTTGTACTCGACCCGGACCTTGTAGGTGCCGACGGCCATGTTGGCGGCCGCGGCCGTGGTCGCCGGCGACAGCAGCGAGCACTTCGCGGCGCCCCCGTCGTCGGCGGTGCCGATCAGCGCGCCCACGGGGTTGAACAGGGTGAGCTTGGAGTCGAAGCCGTTCGGGCAACCGTTGAGGCCGTCGGTCACCTGGATGAACACCGACGAGCCGGCCGTGGCGACGCTGAAGCTGAAGTAGTCCTGGTCGCCGATCGGGCTGATCGCGGCCGCGAAGCCGTCGGCGCTACCGAGCGGGTTCGCCGTGGCCTGCGTGTCGTTGGGCTCGGTCTCGGTGATGAAGTTACCCTCGAGCTTGCACGTCGGCGAGCAGCCGTCGCCCGCGGTCGTGTTGCCGTCGTCGCACTGCTCGCCGAGCTGGAGGATCCCGTCGCCGCACGCGGGCGGCTGGAGCTTGATCCCCAGCACGTAGAACGGGGTGAGCCCGTTGTTGCCGAACTCTTCGACGCGCACGTAGTAGGTGCCGACCGCGAGGCTCGCCGCCGCGGGGTACATCGTCGGGAGGATCGCCGAGCAGCTGTTGGGCCCGCTCTCGTCGTCGCTGACGAGCTCGGTGCTGGTCGCGTCGTAGAGGTACATCTTCGAGTCGAAGCCGGCGGGGCAGTTGCCGAGGCCGTCGGTGACGGTGAGCGCCACGGACGAGCCGGGGACGGTGACGACGAAGCTGAAGTAGTCCTGGTCGCCGGTCGTGCCGATGGCCGCGACGATGCCGTTCTGCGCGCCGAGCGGGTTCGCCGTGGCCGCGGTGTCGTTGGGCTCGACCTCGTTGCCGAAGGTGCCCTCGAGCTGGCACGTCGGCGAGCAGCCGTCGCCCGCGAGGTTCGCGCCGTCGTCGCACTGCTCGCCCGCGCTGAACTGGACGATGCCGTCGCCGCAGCTCGGCGGCGTGAGCTTGATGTCGATGATGTACGCGCCGATCGGGTTGATCGTCAGGTTCTCCACCTGCACGTAGTACTGGCCGGGCACGAGGCCCTGGAGCGACGGGTTCGTCGCCGGCAGCAGGAGCGAGCAGTTGCCCGCGCCGCTCGCCTTGTCGGACGCGAGGAGCTGACCGTTCTTGTCGAAGACGCGCATGTACGTCGTCGCGCCGACGGGGCAGCCGCCCATGCCGTCGCTGATCTCGGCGCGGAGCTGAGAGCCGCCGACCGTGACGTCGACCTCGAACACGTCGACGTCGCCGATCGGGTGGAGCGCGGCGGTGAAGCCCTTCGTCCCCATTTGCAGGACGTTGGCGCTCGATTTCAGGTTGTTCTGCTCGGTCTCGGCGGGGTAGGCCGCGCTCCCCACCGGCTGCATGAAGGGCGCGCCGCCCGTGCCGCCTTCGCCGCCCGTGCTCGCGGAGCTCGACGCGCTGGACGAGCCCGCCGCCGCGCCGCCCACGCCGCCGGTGCTGCTCGTCGAGCTGGTCACGTCGCCGCTGCTGGTCGCGCCGCTGACCGATGACGAGGCCGAGGCTGACGCCGTCGCCATGCCGCCTGCGCCGCCGTCGCCGGTCGTGAGCGAGCTGCCGCCCGCGCCGCTCGGCGTCTGCGTCGCGCAGCCCGCGGTCGTCGCCAGGCCGAGCGCGCTCGCGAACAGGACCGGCGCGGCCAGGCGTTGCGCGAGCTCAGGCAAGCAAAGTCTCTTCATTTTCCGTCTCTCTGCGGGAGGGTACGCTTCGAGGTCCCGAGCGGTCCGCGGGGCCTCGGGCATCATAGCGCGCCCGGGCCGCCGCGATCCACGTGCGCGCGCGTCTGGTTCGTGCGAAGCCCTGCAGGAATGCGCCCCGTCGTGGAAGCGGTCGTGACCGAGCTGCTCGTGCGGCACCGGGCCTCGGGCCGGGTCCACCTGAACGACATCGACGAGGTCATCGGCGCCCTGCCCGTTTCGTACGACGAGGTCGATCACGTCATCGCGCGCCTCGAAGCCGAGGGGCTCGTGGTCGGCGAACCGCCCGATGAGGCGGCGATCACCGTGATGCGCGACGTGATGGCGAGCGCGCGTCGGCTGCGCGGAGCGCTCGAGCGCGCGCCCACGGTGGAAGAGATCGCCTTTGATTCAGGGCACGCCGTGCACCTCGTCCGGCGCGCCCTCGAGAGCGCGAGGAGCGCGGGCCCGCGTCCGCCCCTGCCCGGACTCATCCGTCTCCCCCGCGATGGAAAGCCGGAGTAGCATCGCCGCGTGACGTCCCGCGCCCCGGCCCTGTTGATCTTCGCCGCGACCGTCGCGATGTCCGGCGCGCCCGGGGCCGATCCGCTGCCGACCGGGGCGGCGCGCGAGCCGCTCGAGATGTCGGCCGAGCACCTCGAGCTGGACGTCGAGGCCAAGACGGCGCTCCTCACCGGCAGCGTCAAGCTCACGAAGGGTCCGCTCACGGTCGAGTGCCCGCGGGTCGAGGTTCGCTACGATCAGGTGCCGCACGTCACCTGGGCCAAGGGCTCCGGCGGCGTCGTGGCCGAGGTCAAGGGCGTCCGCGCCGAGGCTCCCGAGGTCGAGCTCGATCTGCCCGGGCAAGCGCTGTCGCTCCGCGGCGGCGTGCGCCTCACGCGCGGCGAAGGCTGGATCACCGCCGACCAAGCCACGATCCAGATCGCGACGGGCAAGGTGTCGATGGTCGGCGTGAAGGGATCGATCCCCGTCGGCCCGCTCCCGGGGACGAAGTCCCCGCCTTGACCACATCGTCAACGACGTCGCCGCCTGTGCTCCATGCGGCGGGGATCAGCGTCGATCTCGGCGGAGCGCCCGTGCTGCGCGCGGTGACGATCGGCGCTGCGGCGGGCGAGGTGCTCGGCATCTTCGGCCCGAGCGGGGCAGGGAAGAGCACCCTCTTTCGCGCGCTCGCCGGCGAGCAGCCGCTCCGCGCCGGGAGCGTGCTCCTCGATGGCCACGACGTGACGGCGCTGCCGCTGTGGAGACGCGCGCGGCGCGGCCTCGGCTACTTGCCGCAGACGCCGAGCGTGCTGTGGGATCTCACCGTCGCCGAGAACCTCGCGGTGTTTCGATCGGTGGCTCCGCGCGCGCCGGGGCCGGACCTCGATCCGTCGGCGCTCGCGGCCGAGCTCGGCCTCGAGGCGCGCCTCGACGTGCGCGCGGGCTCGCTGTCGGGGGGCGAGCGCCGTCGCCTCGAGCTCGCCCGCGCCCTCTCGGCCTCCCCGCGCGTGCTGCTCTGCGACGAGCCGTTCGCCGCGATCGATCCCCTCGGAGCGGCCCGCGTCGCGGCTCGTCTGCGCGCCTTCGCCGCCGCCGGCGCCGCGGTGATCATCGCCGATCATCACGTCGCCGAGGCCCTGGGCCTCTGCCACCGCGCCGCGCTCCTCATCGAGGGCGAGCTCGCCCTCGTGGCCGAGCCCGCCGCTTTCTCGGCCGACCCGCTCGTCCGGAAGCACTATGTCGTCCTCCCCGAGTGGCGACCTCAAGCCTAGAATAGCAGCGCCGTTGGTGGAGAGAATCCGGCAGCTTCGTCGGGCTGCCCGCGGTCGCGTCTCATTGTCGCGGGCCCCGGGTGGGGCCCGACGCCCACGAAAAAAGAGGCCCGTCGTTCTGCAATAAACGGAGCAATCTCGCGATGCAGGGTGTTACGCTGCGACTTGAAACAGATGCGTGCTCGACCGGTCCCGGCGAGCTCACGCGACACCGGAAGAAAGGCGAATCTCCGATGAACATAACGATCACGTTCCGGCACATGGATGGGTCGGAGGCAGTGAAGAAGCATGCCCACGAGAAGATCGCCAAGCTCCAGAAGTTCCTCCGACAAACGATGTCGGCGCAGGTGACGATCGCCGTGGAGGGCCTCGAGCACATCGCCGAGGTCAACATCTCGTCCGGCAGCTCTCACTTCCACGCCACGGAACGGAGCAACGACATGTACGCCTCGCTCGACATGGTGCACGACAAGCTCGAGCGTCAGATCCGCGCGCAGAAGGGCTCGGAGCTGTCGAAGAAGCGCCACGGCACGAGCGCCGGTGAGTTCGCCGCGAGCGTCGAGAACGCGCCCCCGGCGCCCACGTCCCGCCCGCGTTCGTAGCTGGCCGACTCTCCCCTCGGATCCTATCTTCCACCCCAATTCACGGAGCGGATCTGCCTCCCCGGCGGCTCCGCTCCGTGCCCGAGCTTCCGACGGAACCATGGGAGTCAGCCAGATCCTCACGCCCGACCACGTCTCCCTGGCCAGCGCGGCCGAGGGGCTGGTCCGCAACAAGCCCGAGGCCATCCGTCGGCTCTCGATGTTGCTCTCGCACGGCCAGTCGATGGTGTCGGCCGACGAGATCGAGCGCGTCCTCGCCGAGCGGGAGGCGCTGCAGTCCACCGGCGTCGGCGGCGGCGTCGCGATCCCTCACGGCGCGATCGACCGGCTCGATCACCTCGTCGGCGCCGTGCTCCTCTGCCCCAAGGCGATCGAGTTCGACGCCATCGATCGCGCCCCGGTCTCGATCCTGTTCGCGGTGATCGGCCCGAAGCGCGCGACGGGCGAGCACCTCAAGACGCTGGCGCGCGTGTCGCGTCTGCTGCGCGACGACAGCTTTCGCGAGCGCCTCCTCGGCGCGAAGAGCGGCCGCGACGCGTTCGCCATGATCGCCGACGAGGAGGGGAGGGTCGCCGGAACGTGAGCGCTCGCGAGAGCAGCCCGGGCACGCCGCCGCCGCCGCCGCCATCGCTCGCGCCGGCCGTGACGGTGCGCGCCCTGATCAACGATCCGGGCCTCGGCATCGACGTGACGCTCCTCGCCGGGGAGAACGGCCTCGATCGCACCATCCGCCATCCGCGCATCCAGAAGTCGGGGCTCGCGCTCGTCGGCCACTTTCACGGCATCGTCCCGACGCGCGTGCAGATCCTCGGGCAGACGGAGCTGTCGTTCCTCCACCGGCTGAGCGCGGACGATCGCAAGCGCAGCCTGCGCGGGTTCTTTCGCCTCGATCTCTGCTGCGTCGTCCTCACGCAGGGCACGCGCCACAACGACGAAGGCTCCGGCGTCGGCGTGATGCCCGTGCCCGAGCTGGTCGAGTGCGCCGAGGAGACGGGCACGCCGCTGCTCCTCGCCGACGAGCGATCGAGCACGGCGATCAACGCCATCCACGGCCTGCTCGACGATCGCCTCGCCCCGCGCATCCGCCTCCACGGCGTGCTGGTCGACGTGTTCGGCGTCGGCCTCTTGCTCATGGGCGCGAGCGCGATCGGCAAGAGCGAGAGCGCGCTCGATCTCGTGATGCGCGGCCACCGCCTCGTCGCCGACGACGTGGTCGAGTGCGACTACCGGCCGCCGGGCATGGTCTTCGGCGCCGCCGCCGAGCTGCTGCGCCACCACCTCGAGGTGCGCGGCCTCGGCATCCTCAACGTGAAAGACTTGTTCGGCGTCACCTCGATCCGCGAACGAAAGCGGATCGACGTCGTCGTCAAGCTCGTCGAGTGGTCGAAGGACACCGAGTACGACCGCCTCGGCCTCGACGATCGCTACCACGCGATCCTCGGCGTGAAGATCCGCGAGCTGATGATCCCCGTGCGCCCCGGCCGCGACATGGCCTCCATCCTCGAGGTCGCCGCGCGCAACGAGCTGCTCAAGAACGCGGGCCACCACGCGGCGCGCGAGTTCTTCGGCAACCTCGAAGGCTCGCTGCTGAGCGAGCGCCCCCACGACGAGTCCGCGGTGATGCCGCCCGTGGCGATGCGCCAGCCGCCGAGCTCCGACGTCGGCGCTCCCCGGCCGGCGCATCATCGGCCGCGCCCGCCCGAGTCGTCGGCGGGCTTCGCCGTGGTGATCCCGCCCAAGCCCCGGGGGAACGGATGAGTGATCGCGTCCGCGTCGTCGTCGTCACCGGGCTCTCCGGCGCCGGTAAATCCACCGCGCTCCGCGCCCTGGAAGACCTCGGTTATTTCTGCGTCGACAACCTCCCGCCGGCGCTGCTCGATCGCACGGTCGAGGTCTGCGAGGCCGGCGACGTGCGGCGCATCGGCCTCGGGATCGACGTCCGCGTCGGCTCGTTCCTCGACGGCGCGGTCGAAGCCCTCGCGCGCATCGGCGCGGTCGACGCGACCGGCCGCCCGTCGCGCGACGTCGTGGTGCTCTTCCTCGACGCCTCGGACGAGGCCATCGTCCGCCGCTTCAGCGAGACGCGCCGCCCGCACCCGCTCACCGGCGCGGCGCGCGCCCGCATGCGCGATCCCGCCACCGCCGAGTGGAGCAGCTCGGCCCAGGTCGGCGCCGTCGCCGTGCTCGACGGCGTCCAGCTCGAGCGCGAGCGCCTCTCGCCGCTCCGCGCCAGCGCCACGGTCGTGTTCGACACCACGCTGCTCTCGGTCCACGAGCTGCGCGCGCAGGTCATCGCCCACCTCGGCCCGGGCAAGGGCGAGCAGCCGCGCATGACGACGCGCTTCATCTCGTTCGGCTTCAAATACGGCCTCCCGGTCGACGCCGATCTCGTCTTCGACGTGCGCCTCCTCGACAACCCGTACTTCGTCCCCGAGCTGCGCAACCTCGCGGGCACCGACGCGCCGGTGCGCGACTACATCCTGCGCAACCCCGACGCGCTCGAATTCATCCGCCGGGCCGACGACCTCCTCGCGTTCGCCCTCCCGCGCTACGAGCGCGAAGGGAAGAGCTACCTCACCGTCGCCATCGGCTGCACGGGAGGAAGGCACCGTTCTGTCACCGTGGCCACGGCACTGGCCGACGGCCTCCGAGAAAAAACAGGCCTCCCGATCCTGGTGTTGCACCGCGACGTCGGCAGGTCCGATAACTTCGGTCAGAGACCGTCTCCGCCCACCGGCGGAGGCAGGTGGGAAGGGGGGGCCAAATGAGCGACGAAGCCTCCGGTCGATTCACGATCGTCAACGCCAAGGGATTGCACGCGCGCGCGGCCACGAAGCTCGTGCTGCTCGCGGGCAAGTACCCGTGCGAGGTCACCGTGTCGGGCCCCGATGGCCAGTCCGCCAACGCCAAGAGCGTGATGGGCGTGCTGCTGCTGTGCGGCTCGCAGGGCACCGTGGTCGAGGTCCGCGCCCGCGGCGCTCGCGCCGACGAGGTCGTCGTCGCCATCGGCGAGCTGATCAAGGACCGCTTCGGGGAGTCGGAGTGAACCACGACGTCTCGCCAGCGCGATCCGAGGTCCTCCGCGGCATCGCCGGATCACCCGGCGTGGCCGTCGGTCGCGCCGTCGTCGTCGGCGCGCAGAAGGCCGTCCATCGCCACCGCTTCGTCGCCCCGACCGAGGTCGCCGCCGAGATCGCCCGCTACGGCGAGGCCGTCGAGCGCGCCCAGCAAGACCTCCGCGAGATGGCCACGCTCGTCGGCGATCGCCGCGCCGAGACCTCGATCCTCGAAGCCTACGTGCTCATGGTCGCCGACGAGACGCTCGCCGAGTCGGTGCGCGTCCAGATCGAGACCGACCGTCGCTGCGTCGAGTGGGCCGTCGCCAACGCCATCGAGGTCATCGCCAACCGCCTCGCCGCCGTCGACGATCCTTACCTCCGCGAGCGCAGCCACGACGTCGAGTTCGTCGGCGATCGCTTGCTCCGCGCCCTCGGCAACGATCCCCACGGCAGCGGCCTCCCGGCGCTGAGCGGCCCCTCGATCATCATCGCGCGCGACCTCTCGCCGGCCGACACCGCGGCCATGGTCGACGCCCCCGTCGTCGGCTTCGTCACCGAGATGGGCACGCGCACCAGCCACACGGCGATCATGGCGCGCGCCCTGGAGATCCCCGCGGTCGTCGGCGTCAACGACGTGCTCCGCCGTGTCTCGGCGGGCGACACCGTCATCGTCGACGGCCTCCGCGGCACCGTCGTCGTCCGCCCGACCCAGGAGCAGCTCGACGAAGCCCAGGGCCGCGCCGACCGCCACAGCGCCCTCGCGAAAGAGCTCCAGGAGTCGCGCCACCGCCCCCCGACGACGAAGGACGGCGTCCCGATCACCCTGCGCGCCAACGTCGAGCTCCCCGCCGAGGCCATCCTCGCGCGCGATCAAGGCGCCGACGGGATCGGCCTCTATCGCACCGAATTTCTCTACATCGATCGCGCCTCGCCCCCGACCGAAGACCAGCAGTTCGAGATCTTCCGCGCCGTGGTCGAGGCCATGCGCCCCAAGCCCGTCGTGCTCCGTACCTTCGACATCGGCGGCGACAAGTTCGCATCCACGTTCCAGGTCCCGCCGGAGATGAACCCGATGCTCGGCCTCCGCGCCGTGCGCCTCGCCCTCTCGCGGCCCGACGTCTTCCTCGAGCACCTCCGCGCCATGGTGCGCGCCTCGGCCTACGGCAACGTCAAGATCATGATCCCCATGGTCGCCAGCCTGAGCGAGCTCCGCCACGTGCGCGCGCTGCTCACCGAAGCCCACGCCGACGTCCGCGATCGCGGCCTCCCCTGCGCCGACGAGATCCCCCTCGGGGTGATGATCGAGGTCCCCTCCGCGGCGATCATGGTCGATCTCTTCGCGCAAGAGGCCGCGTTTCTCAGCCTCGGCACCAACGATCTCATCCAGTACACGCTGGCCGTCGATCGCACGAGCCGCTCGCTCGCGTACCTCGCGTCGCCCTTCGATCCGTCGATCTTGCGGCTGATAGCCGGCGTGATCCGCGCGGGCGAAGAGTGGGAGTGCCCGGTCTCGATCTGCGGCGCCATGGCCAGCGATCCCCTCGCGGCGATGCTCCTGCTCGGCCTCGGCGTGCGCGATTTCTCCATGGAAGCGGCGGCGATACCCGAGATCAAGGAGGCCATGCGCCGCGTCACCCTCGCCGACGCCGAGACGACGGCCGCCGAGGCGATGCGGCTCCACACGGCCGAAGAGGTCGAGCACTGCGTCGCGGCGTCGTTCGCGCCGCTGCTCTACGATCTGCTGACGGGCGAACGATAGGTATTTTCATCGTCCATCGGCGCTCTGCGTCAGGTCGACACGCCATCGTCACGCGGCGGTGAGTACAAAACATTTCGCTTGCCGCCCCGGGCTTGAGCTTCCTAGCGTGCCCCCCGCGTGATGAACCGACACCGCATCCTTGGCTCTCTGGCGATCGCGGGCGGCACGGTCCTTTCGTGCATGGCGGTGCCCGGGTGCGGGCAAGAGGCGCAGCCCAGCGCGCCCCTCAAGGGCCAGGTCCACCTGACCTTGATCCACACGTCGGACATCCACTCGCGGCTGTTCCCGTACAACGCGCAGCTCGGGCAGGTCGACGCCGGGCTCGGCCTCGGCCAAGCCAACGCGATCGTCAACATCGGCGGCGCCGCGCGCGTCTCGCACATCGTCGGCCGCGAGCGCGCCCGGGCCTCGCGCGTGCTCCACCTCGACGGCGGCGATTGCTTCCAGGGCGCGCCGATCTTCAACTATTACTCGGGTGAAGCCGAGATCCGCACCATGGCCGCCATGGGCACCGACGTGATGATCGTGGCCAACCACGAGTTCGATCGCGGCGCGCTCAACCTCGGCCTCCAGCTCCAGCGCTGGGCGAGCTTCCCCGTCCTCGCGGCCAACTACCAGCTCGAAGATCCCAAGGTGCCCGGCAACTCGCCGCTCGGCACGATCATCCAGCCGTTCACCACCTTCGATCTGCAAGGCCTCAAGGTCGGTGTCGTCGGCATGGGCAACCTCTCCAGCCTCACGTCGATCTTCGACACCCCGAACCGCCTCGGCATCACGCCGCTCAACACCGTCGAGACCGCGCAGTTCTACATCGATCTGCTCCGGCCGCTGGTCGACGTCGTGGTCTTCGTCACCCACCTCGGGCTCGACGTCGACGAGCGGATGATCGAGTCGACGACCGGCATCGACGTCGTCCTCGGCGGCCACAATCACATCGTCCTCCAGCCGCCGAAGCGCGTGCGCGACTGCTCGCAGAACAGCGAGACCGACGCCGAGGGCAAGGTCAGGCACTACATCGAGTACGAGAGCCCCGACGTGCCCGGCCAGAAGCTCAAGCGCTACTGCAAGCCGCGCGACGTGATCCTCGCGCACTCGGGCGCCTTCGCGAAGTACGTCGGCCGCCTCGACCTCATCCTCTCGAACGATCCGAAGGATCTGGCCGATCCCGACTACGACGCCAACAACGGCTTCGAGGTCCTCACGCACGAGTACCAGCTCTTCCCCGTCAACGAGAACGTGCCGGAAGATCCGATCATCACCTCGCTCCTCGAGCCGTACCACCAGGGCCTCGACTCGCTCGCGAACCTCGATCTGCTCGTCGGCTACGCGCTCGACGGCTCGAAGCGCAACGCCACGAGCGGCGGCGACTCGCCCCTCGGCAACATGATCTCCACCGCGATGTGGCAGCGCCTCGGCATCAAAACCGACTTCGCGCTCACCAACAGCACCGGCATCCGCACCGATCTCGTCCCCGGCCCGGTCACCGTCGAGCAGATGTTCAACATCTTCCCGTTCGACAACTCGATCACCAAGATGCAGCTCTCCGGCCGCGAAGTGCAGGACATGTTCGACTTCGTCGCCCGCCGATCCACCGGCCGCGGCTGCGTCTCGCAGGTCCAGATCGCCGGCGCGCGGATCATCCTCGACTGCACCAAGAAGGCCTCGCCCACCGAGGCGCCGGGCGTCGCGTCGAACGTGTACATCGGCACCCTCGACGCCACCTGCAAGAGCGACGGCGACTGCCCCGGCAACCTCAACGGCCAGTGCGACGTCGAGGCGGGGCGCTGCTGGGAGCCGATCCACGAGATCGCCACCTACGAGCTCGCGACGTCGAACTACCTCGCGGGCGGCGGCAGCGGGTTCCGCGTGCTCCAGCGCAACACCACGCAGCTCGACACCAAGGTGCAGCAGCGCGACGCGCTGATCGACTACATCCGCGCGGGCGCGCCCTGCGGCGCCGACGCCAAGGGTCAGCTCAAGGACTGCAGCAAGGACAGCGACTGCGGCAGCGTCGGCGAAGGCTTCATCTGCGCCTGCCCCGACACCGCGATCGAGGGCGCGACCTGCAGCACCGATCCCAAGCGCACCTGCAGCGCGGGCGCGGGCCAGTGCGTCCTTGCGAAGTGCCGCGACGACGTCGCCGCCTACCAGCAGGCGACCTGCAACGCGGCGACGAGCAAGGCAGTCCAGAAAGAGTGCGAGTCGTCGATCGCGCCCTGCAGCGCCGCCGGCGAGCAGTGCAAATTCCTCGCGTGCGTCAACCGACGCCTCGGCAACTTCAGCGACGGGCGGGTACGGATGGTGGGCCAGTGAGCGCGCTTCGATTCACCTCTCTCTCGCTGGGCGCGCTCGGTGCGCTGCTGTCCATCTCCGCGTGCGGCGGTGACACCACCCCGGGCCTGCAAGGGCCGCAGTTCCACGTCGAGATCCTCACCGTCAACGGGAACCCGCTGCCCGCGCCCGACGCGCCGCTGCCGGCCAACGGCGGCAAGGTCACCGAGACGTGGACGTTCACCATCGAGGCGCGCACCGCGAGCGGGGAGCCGGATCCGAGCTTCGACGGCGTCGTCCGCCTCAGCAGCAAGCCGGGCGCCATCTCCAAGGTCACCGGCGAGGGCGCCGTCGGCCGCAACCTCCGCCTCAAGGGCGGCAAGGCCAGCGGCTCTGTCGAGCTCACGGCCGTGTACGGCCCGGCGCGCCTCTGGGTCGACGACCTCGGCTACGTGCCCGCCGAGCCCGGAAAGAAGCCCGCTTGCTCCAACGGCAAGGACGACGACGGCGACTACCTCATCGACTTCCCGGCCGATCCCGGCTGCGCCTTCGCCGACGACGACAACGAAGAGGGCGGCACCTACGCCGCCGGCGTGTCGAACGCCGTCAGCTACGCGCTGCCCCGCGTGTCCGACGTCCAGGGCCACGGCCCGGCGACGCCGTATCCCTACGAGAGCATCGAGATCAACACCGCTGCTCCTCAGCGCCTCATCGTCACGCGCGTCGCCAGCGACGGCTTCTACGTCACTGACATCAACGACGTCGACAAGGACAAGAAGTCGAACGGGTACAACCACCTCTTCGCCTTCAACTTCTCCACGCCGGCGGGCATGCGCGTCTGCGACCACGTCAGCTACCTCTCGGGCACCGTGAACGAGTTCTTCGGCTTCACCGAGCTGAATTTCCCCTCGTTCCAGCTCGATATCCCCCCCGTCGGCACCATGGGTAAATGCGAGGTACCCGAGCCGACCATCATCGACGCCGCCAGGCTCGCCAGCCCGGTCGAGATGGAGAAGATCGAGAGCGCCCTCGTGCGCGTCGTCGGCTACCACGTCGCGGCGAATTTCGGCCCGAAGCCCGTCGTCAACAACGTGTTCACCCCCGACTCTTCCAACTGCGATCTCAACGGCGACGGCCAGGTCGACTTCACCCTCAAGAACGAGGGGAGCTGCTCCGACGCCTGCTCGAAGAACCCCGAGTGCAGCGAGTGGACGTCGTACTCGGCGCGCGGCAACTACAAGGTCTCGAAGAGCGCGAGCGACATGATCCAGATCCAGACTGGCACCGTGTCGACGTTCGATCCCGTCGCCAACAAGGGCCTCCCGCTCGACGCGGTGACTGGCACTCTCCGTAACTTCTCGGGCGGCTCGCTCAACTGGACGATCGAGACGCGCTGCCCCGACGATCTCGCTTGTGGCCGTGTCGGCTGCGTCCCGCAAGCCCTCCCATCCGATCAGGCGTGCGTGCGCCTGCGGACGCAAGACGACAACGATCAAGGAACGAACTAGGCGTCATGTTTGACCGATCGCTCGCTGCCTCCGTGGCGGCCCTCTGCCTCACGACCGCCATCGCGGTCCCCGCCCTCGCCGACGATGTTCCTGCGGCTCCCACCCCCACGGTGCCTGTCCCGGCCGTCGCGCCGGCGCAGGATCTCCGCGACAAGGCTCGCACGGCGATGACGGCTGGCGACACCGCCGGCGCGTGCTTGCTCTTCGAGCAGAGCTATCAAGCCTCCAAGGGGCCTGGCAGCGGCGTCTCTCCGGACGACGCCCTCTTCGATCTCGCCGCGTGCCACGAGAAGGCCGGCAAGGCCGCCGCCGCGACCGCCGAGTTCAGCCAGCTCGCGGCGGGCAACGGTCCTCGCGCCGTCGAGGCCAAGGCCCACGTCGCGGCGCTCACCGCGGCTCCCCCGGCGTCGCCCGTCGACACCGCGCCGGTCGTCGTCCCGGCCGTCGCCGCGGGCACGACGCTGCCGCCCGTCGAGACGCTCACGGCCCCGAAGGACGCCCCGCCGACCCGCATCGGCGACTTCATGGATACGCGCCTCTCGTGGACGTTCGGCGACGACGACATCCTCCACGCGTCGGGCCTCGCTCAGCCGTACTCGCCGAATTTCAACATCAGCGACCGCAAGCAATACCGCCTCTTCTTCGACAACCTCAACTCGCGCTTCGGCGGCCGCGAGAACCTCACCCACCTCGCGCTCTACAAGAAGATGCCCGGGTTCATCAAGAACCTGGACACCGAGGCTTCGCTCGTCGTCCGCTTCGACGTCGCCTCCCTGGCGTCGAACACCAACAACCTCAATCAGGCCATCTACGACGCGGGCACGTACATCCGCCTCACGTACCACACGGCCGGCGGGCCCGACGGCAAAGAGGGGTTGAGCCTCACCCTGTGGCCGCTCGACACCGATCGTTTCCGCCTCGGTTACCTCTACGACATCTCCTGGGGCGGCACGAACTCGTCGATCAACCAGTCGATCTTCCCCCGCATCCAGGGCAGCGCACCCGGCGCCAAGCTCCAGTATTCGGGCGACGGCTGGAGCGTCTTCGCGGGCTTCAAGACGGCTTCGATCGTCCAGGTCGAGAGCACCCTCGTCCCCGGCACGAGCGATGTCGAGGCCACGCACCAGAGCCAGGTCAACGTCGGCCTCCTCGCCGGCGGCGCGGTCGATCTCGGCGATTACATGCACCTCGACCTCGGAGGCGGCTACTTCCAGCAAGGCAAGTTCGACCTCCCCGACGTGCAGGGCAAGTCGGTTTACACCTTCGGTGGCTCGGCCCGCCTCGTCGCGCACGCCAAGGGCATGCCGGCCCCGCAGTCGATCGACTTCCTGCTCTACAAGAACGATCCGAACAAGCCCCAGGTCATCTTCGCGCCCGAGCGATACGAGCCCGGCAAGACGAGCTGGTCGGCCAGCGTCGAGTTCTCGAACCTCCTCCAGAACGTGAAGGACTTCGACATCTCGGGCGCGACGAAGCTCCAGTCGGCGCGCGCCGCGGCCCTCCAGGCCAACCTGAAGTCGGGCTTCCTCCGCGCCAGCCTCACCGGCATCTACCGCGATCTGCCCTTCGTCGTCCGCAACCAGCCGAGCTACATCGCCTTCGAGTCGATCCCCGCGGCCGGCAGCACGACCAACGAGCTCTTCTTCGCCGCGGCGACCGACTACTACATCGAGTCGGCCCACCTCACCCCCGGCATCGGCGCTGGCCTGCAGTTCCCGGCCTCGTTCAAGTCCACCTCGACCGACACGTCGAGCGCGCCGATCGAGCGCACCGTCGTCGTGCGCGAGCAGGGCAACATCGCCATCCTGCCGCTCAACAAGGGTGCTGTCCCGATCGTCCAGGCCCGCGTCAGCCTGAAATGGGACGTCTCGCAGATCCTGTCGGCCATCGTCTGGGCGCAGTACGTGCTCGACAACAACGGCAGCTTCCTGGCGCGTGACCCCAACGAAGGCACGCTCGGTATCCGCACCTTCTTGAGCCCGAGCTTCTTCGGCCTCGGCACCAGCGTTCAGGCCCGCTTCTAGCCCTCGCGCAGACGCCCTCTCGGCCGGCGATGCTGGCCTCGAGAGGGCCAATCCTTCACTACAGCTCCGCGCGCTTCTCGGCTTCGACTTCGATGGCGGAGAGCGCCTCCGCGAGCGCGGCGTCATCGCCGTCGGCGGCCGCCTCGATCGCTATCCGCAGCTTCGGCGCGGCGGTGGCCACGGCGGCGCCCTTCAAACGCACCTTGCCACTGGCGTCGAGCGAGGTGCCGAGCGCCACCGCGGCGCTGGCGCGCGCCGACGCCGTCAGGCTCGGATCCTCGACGATCCGGAACAGCCTCTCGGGCGCCACCGGCGCGGTGCGATGATCGGCGTTGGCGCCGCTCCCGATCGCCCGCAGGCTCTGGATCCAGTCCGACACCGAGCGTGCCTGTCGCGCGAGCAGCGCTGTCTCCGCGGCCGGATCGCCCTCTCGGTGGCTCTCCATCGCCTCGCGGATGCGCTCGATGATCAGATCGATGCTGGAGCTCTGGAGCGACTGCTTCGACGAGATCGGCACCCGCACCCGCGCGCCCGAGCGGAGCACGAGCTCGATCCCCCGCCACTTCTGCTTTCGCGAGTACCGATCGTCGATGAACCGCCCCACGCTCTCGATGTCACCGTAGCTCCAGAACTCTTTCTTCCCCATCCACGAGCGCAGGATACCGTCGGCGCCGACGGTGATACCCGTCCTCGTCAGGAACATGAAGCCGAGATAGGCCGCCAGGATCGGGAGCTGGATCCCCGGCCCGTGCATCCCGATCGTCCGCGTCAGCAGCCCGAGCAGCATGAACGTCCCCGCGAAGCCCACGCCGAGGACGATGGACCACAGAGGATCGGTGATGGCGCGCGAAGGCGTGGAGAACGTCGCTGCCCGCTGCGTGGCGTCGAGCCCGAGCGCGCGGAGCAGCTCGCGCCCCTCGGCCTCGTCGCGCACCCGGATTTCCATGGGAAGCTTGTTTTTACGCTGGATCCGCACGCGCGGGCCGCGCGGAGGATCGGGCACGACGAACCCGGCGCGGATCTGATCACTCGAGAGGAGCAGCCGCCCGCCCTCGAACAGCCCCTCGGGGCCAGCCTCGAAGTCGCCTGGCAGATCGGTCGTCCAGGGGTTGTGCGAGAAGGCCGCCATGCTGCCGATCACCCCGCCCACGATCAGCAGGGGGCTCATCAGCGCCATCGCCGGAAGGCCGGCCGCGGCACCGACCAGGGCGGCCACCGGGCCCAGCACCGCCGCCGACACGGCGACCGGCAAGAGCACCCGATTGCGACGGACCTCGGTGGCTTTGCCCCGAAATCGCGCCTTCGACTCCCTGTTATCGCTCAAGCTCATGATTCCTCCGGCCAGGCGCCGACGAGGGTAACCGCTCGCCAGGGATCTGTCTGCGGGCGCGCCCGCGAACGGGTATACTTGACTTCTCCGATGGGGGAACGCATATCCCGGGGCGTGAAGCTGTCCAACAAGGGCCGCTACGGGGTGCGGGCGCTGTTCGACATCGCCTTCCACAACGCCGGCCGCGCGACCCAGATCCGCGAGATCGCCGAGCGCGAGCTGATTCCGGCGCGCTTCCTCGAGCAGATCTTCCAGGACCTGAAGAAGGCCGGCCTCATCGCCTCGAAGCGCGGCCCGCGCGGCGGCTACCAGCTCGCGCGCCCCGCCGCCGAGATCACCGTCGGCGACGTGATCCGCGCGCTCGAAGGCCCCGCCCTCGTGACGCTGGGCGAGGAAGAGTCTGCCGGGCGTCGGGTCGGCCCCGACGCGACGGCCGCCGCATTCCGCGAGATTGCGGCGACCGTCGAGAAATGCTTCGACGCGATCACCATCGCCGACATCTGTGTTCGCGGCGAGGCGATGGGCGCCCTCCGCCACTCCCGTGAGCGCACCAGCTACGTGATCTGAATGAGCACCACCACCACCCTGCCCAGGCCCTCGCATCCGCTCGTCGTCGACAGCGTGCTCGACCTCGTCGGTGATACGCCGCTGTTCGAGATCCGCCGCCTCGACGCCGAGGCGCCGCGCGGGCGCGTCTACGGCAAGGCCGAGCACATGAACCCCGGCGGCTCCGTGAAGGACCGCATCGGCCTCGCGATGATCGAGGCTGCCGAGGCCTCGGGCGAGCTGCAAAAAGGCGCGGTCGTGATCGAGCCGACGTCGGGCAACACCGGCATCGCGCTCGCCATGGCCTGCGCCGCGAAGGGCTACCGCTGCATCCTCACCATGCCCGCGAGCATGAGCCTCGAGCGGCGCTTGCTGCTGCAAGCGTACGGCGCCGAGCTCGTCCTCACCGATCCCGAGCGGCAGATGGACGGCGCTCTCGAGAAGGCGCGCGAGCTCGCCGCGGCGACGCCGGGCGCGTTCCTGCCGTCGCAGTTCGACAACCCCGAGAACCCGCGCGCCCACGCCGCGACGACGGCGCGCGAAATCCTCCACGCGCTCGCGGGCGAGCGGATCGACGCGTTCGTCTCCTCGGTGGGTACCGGCGGCACGATCAGCGGCGTCGGCCGCGTCCTCCGGCAGGTGCGCCCGCGCCCGCGCATCATCGCCGTCGAGCCCGACGCCTCGGCGACGATCTCGCGCGGCGAGCGCGGTCCCACCAAGATCCAGGGCCTCGCTGCCGGTTTTGTCCCCGCGAACTACGATGCTTCGGTCGTCGACGAGATCCGCACCGTGACCGATCGCGCCGCGTGGGACACCAAGGGCGAGCTCGCTCGCAAGGAGGGGCTGCTGGTCGGCATCAGCGCCGGCGCCGCGGTCCGCGTGGCCCTCGACGTCGCGCGCGAGCTCGGGCCGGGCTCGGTCGTCGTCACCATCCTCTGCGACACGGGCGAGCGCTATTTCAGCCTCGACGAGCACTTCAAGTGAGCGACGTGGCCTCCGCGAACGTGGTGATCATCGGCGCCGGCGGCATCGGCGCGCCGGCGGCGATGGCCCTCGTCGCGGGGGGCGCGCGGCGGCTCATCGTCGTCGACGACGACACGGTCGAGATATCCAATCTCCACCGGCAGATCCTCTTCACCGAGGCCGACGTCGGCCGCTCCAAGCTCGACGCCTTCGCCGCCGCCGTCGAGGCCCGCGCCCCGGGCGTCGTGGTCACGCGCGTCCCCGGTCGTGCCCTCCCGTTGACGGTGGCGACCATCGTCGCCGACGCCGCGGTGGTGATCGACGCCACCGACAACTTCGCCTCGCGCTTCCTCCTCGCCGACGCCTGCGCCTTCGCGAAGGTGCCTGTCGTGCACGCCGCGGCCGTGCGCTGGCAAGCGACGGTGATGGCCGTTCCGGCGGGCGGGCGCCCCTGCTACCGCTGCCTCTTCGAGGACGTCCCGCGTGGCGACGCGCCCGACTGCGCCACGGCAGGCGTCGTCGGTCCCGTCTGCGGCGTCGCGGGCGCCCTCGCGGCCGATCGCGTCCTGCGCCTCCTCGCGGGCGACGCCTCGACGTACGGCCACATCGTCACCTACGATGGATGGCGCGACACGCTGCGGAGCGTGCCAGTCCCCGCCCGACCTGGCTGCGCCCTCTGCGGCGCGGCGCCGACGATTCACGGAATACTCGCCAGCCGTTATCTCGCACCTGCGTGCGGCCTTTGACCGATCAGGAGAACAGCCATGGAAGCCAGCAGCACCGTTCGTATCCCCACCCCGCTCCGCACCCTCACGGCCGGCAACGACGAGGTCAAGGCGGCCGGCGCCACCGTCGCCGCCGTGATTGACGATCTCGAGAAGAACTACCCCGGGATCAAGGACCGCCTCCTCGACGAGAAGGGCGTCCGCCGCTTCGTCAACATCTACGTCGGCGAGGAGGACATTCGCTTCCTCGAAGGCCTCAAGACCGAGCTCAAGGGCGGCGAGCAGATCACGATCGTCCCGGCGATCGCGGGCGGATGCTGAGATGAGCGCGCGGTTCGTCCGGCAGGTGCTCCTCCCCGAGATCGGGATCGAGGGCCAGGCGCGCATCGGTCGGGCGACCGCCGCGCTCTCCGGCGCCTCGGCCGCGCACGAGATAGCCAGTCTCTACGCCGCGGGCGCCGGCTTTGGCGCCCTGGCGACGGGGCCAATCGACGTCGACGCCCTCGCGCCGGAGGCCATCGTCGCCACGCCGGCCGCGCGCGAGGTGCTCGCCGGATCGCGGGCCGCGCTCGCCGCGATCCGCGCCGCCGTGCGCTCGGGGGAGGCCTCGTGAGGAGCGCCCTCGTCCGCTCGCGCAAGCTCGGATCGGTGGCCGAGGCCGTGGGCAATACGCCGCTCGTCCGCCTGCACCACGTCGGCCGCGACGCGCCCTCCGTCGAGATCTACGCCAAGCTCGAGTTCTGTAACCCGGGCGGCTCGGTCAAGGATCGCGCCGCCCTGCGGATGATGACCGAGGCCTTCAAGAGCGGACAGCTCACCTCGGACAAGATCCTGATCGACTCCACCAGCGGCAACACCGGCGTTGCTTACTCGATCTTCGGCGCGGCGCTCGGCGTCCGCGTCCAGCTCGTCATGCCCTCGAACGTGAGCAAGCCCCGCAAGGACATCGCCGCGGCGTTCGGCACCGAGATCCTCTTCAGCGATCCGATGGAGGGCTCGGACGGGGCCATTCGCCGGGTGCGCGAGATCGTCGCCGCCGACCCGGATCGCTATTTCTACCCGGATCAGTACTCCAACCCCAATAACCCTCTCGCCCACTACCACGGTACGGGCAAAGAGATCCTCGACGCCGTCGGCGACCGGATCACGCACTTCGTCGCGGGGCTCGGCACCAGCGGCACCATCATGGGCACCTCGCGGCGCCTCCACGAGCACACGCACCCGATCCGCTGCATCGCGGTCGAGCCGACCGAGGCGCTCCACGGGCTCGAGGGCCTCAAGCACCTCCCGAGCTCGCTCGTGCCGGCGATCCACGACGCGCGGGCGTACGACGAGACGTTCCGCGTCAGCACCGAAGATGGCTGGGACATGGCCGATCGGCTGGCCCAGGACGAGGCGCTGCACGTCGGCCACTCGTCGGGCGCCAACGTGTTTGCGGCCCTCGAGATCGCCAAGCGCCTCCACGCCGAGGGGCGCGGCGGCTGCGTCGTGACCATCCTCTGCGATCGCGGCGATCGCTACTTTTTGCCGATGAAATGGGAGAAGCGGTACACATGGTGAACGTGGCTGAGCACCCCTGGACGGCCGGCGGGCTCTCGATCAGCAAGGCGGTGCTGGCCGCCGTCGAGGCCGACGCCATCGCCGGCTACGCGAAGGACGAAGAGGCCTGTGGCTACCTGCGCGGTCCGGCCGGCGAGGCCCTTCACTGCGACGAGCACGTGAAGATGGTCAACGTGGCCAACAAGCTCCATGCGCTCGATCCCGAGACGTATTTTCGCACCGGCCGCACCTACTTCACCTTCAACGAGAAGAAGTTCGACGACGCCGTCGCCGCCTCGGCGAAGGAAGGCCGGCCGGTCAAGGTGCTCTATCACTCGCACCTCGACGCCGGCGCGTACTTCAGCCCGACCGACAAGGCCGTGATGAGCATGGGCGAGGCGCCCAGCGTCGAGGGCGGCCCGATCACGATGGGCAACGGGCCCAACTGGCCTCTCGCGTTCCTGGTCACCAGCGTACGCGAAGGGAAAATCGCCGAGCACAACCTCTTCATCTGGAGCGCCGAGGCGCGCGATTTCGTCGTCTCGCCGCTCCACGTCGTCGAGTGACGCTCTCCCCTCTTCACGCCTCGGAGCATTGATGTCCTCCGGCTTCGTCGTCTGGTTCACCGGCCTCAGCGGGTCGGGCAAGAGCACCCTCGCCGCCATGCTCTCGGCCGAGCTCCGCGCCCGCGGCGTTCACGTCGAGGTGCTCGACGGCGACGAGGTCCGCACCCACCTCTCGAAGGGCCTGACGTTCTCGCGCGAAGATCGCGACACCAACGTTCGCCGCATCGGCTTCGTGGCCAAGCTCGTGGCGCGCTCCGGCGCCTGCGCGATGACGGCCGCGATCAGCCCCTACCGCGACATCCGCGACGAGCTGCGCGGCCAGATTGGCAATTTCGTCGAGATCTACTGCGAATGCTCGATCCCCGCGCTGTCGGCCCGGGATCCCAAGGGGCTCTACAAGAAGGCCCTGGCCGGGGAGATCAAGCACTTCACCGGCGTCGACGATCCCTACGAAGCGCCCGAGTCGCCCGAGGTCGTCGTCCACACCGACCGGGAAACGAAGGAGCAGAGCCTCGCCCGGATCGTGGCCAGGCTGGAGGATCTCGGCCTCGTCGCGGCGCGGGGAGGCCTCGCCGCGAAGGGGGGCGACGGCCTCATCGCGCCTCACGGCGGCGAGCTCTGCAATCGTTACGTCAAGGCCGACGCGGAGTCGGCGCGCGGGCTCCCCGTGCTCGATCTCGACGAGCGCGCCGCGAGCGATCTCGGGATGATCGCCTGTGGCGCGTTCTCGCCGCTCAAGGGCTTCATGGGCTCGAAGGACTACCTCAAGGTCGTCCGCGCGATGCGCCTCGAGAATGGTTTGCCGTGGCCGCTGCCGATCACCCTCGCGGCGTCACCCGAGGCCACGCGCGGCCTCGCGCCCGGCGCCCGCGTCGCGCTCCGCGCCCCGGATGGGCACCTCGTCGGCACGATCGAGGTCGCTGACGTGTGGAGCCCCGACAAGGATCTCGAGGCGCGCGAGGTGTACGGCACCACGGACGACTCCCACCCCGGCGTCGCGTACCTGCGCGCGAGCGGGTCGGTCCACGTCGGCGGCGAGATCCAGGCGTTCGCTCCCACGACAGGGCCGCTCTTCCCCGAGCATGCGCGCGATCCCCGGCAAACCAGGGCGATCTTCGCCGAGCGAGGGTATCGCCGCGTCGTCGGCTTCCAGACGCGGAACCCGATGCACCGCGCTCATGAATACCTCACCAAGGCCGCGCTGGAGACGGTCGATGGCCTGCTGATTCACCCGCTCGTGGGCCCCACGCGGGACGGCGACGTGCCCGCGGCGATCCGGATGCGCTGCTACGAGGCGCTGATCGAGCGTTACTATCCTCGCGAGCGCGTGCTGCTCTCCGTCTACCCTGCGGCGATGCGCTACGCCGGCGCGCGCGAGGCCGTGTTTCATGCGCTCACGCGGAAGAACTACGGGTGCTCGCACTTCATCGTCGGCCGCGATCACGCCGGCGCCGGCGGCGATTTCCCTGCGGGCGACGCGCGGGCGGCGTTCGAGGCCTTCTCGCCCGGCGAGCTCGGCGTCGAGCCGCTGTTCTTCGACGACGCGTTCTACTCGCGGACGCTCGGTGAGATGGCCACCGACAAGACGGCGCCGGGCGACGCCGCGAGCCGCCTCGCCATCTCGGGCACGGCGCTGCGGGCCCTGCTGGCGCGCGGGGAGATGCCGCCGTCCGAGCTGGTTCGCCCTGAAATCGCCGCTATTTTGCGAGATTCGCTCCGCTCGGCCGACCCTGACTGACACTTTGCCAGCTCGCCCCCTTTCACCCGGCCTTCGATGAGGCCACTCTCGGCGCCCCTTCCCGGACGTCCCCAGCGAGGAGACCGCTCATGCCCCTGAATCATTACGTCACGCTCGGCCGCTCCGGCCTGCGCGTCAGCCCCTTCTGCCTCGGCGCGATGACCTTCGGCGAGGCGTTCGGCTTCGGCTCCAGCGTCGAGGACTCGCAGAAGATCCTCGACCGCTTCCTCGAGCTCGGCGGCAACTTCATCGACACCGCCAACATGTACACGCGCGGCCACTCGGAGAAGATCATCGGCGACCACCTGGGGCGGCACCCGGCGAAGCGCGATCGGATCGTCATCGCCACCAAGTTCTTCGGCAGCCTCTACGCGTCGGATCCCAACGGCGGCGGCGCCGGTCGCAAATCGATCGTCGCGGCCTGCGAGCAGTCGCTGCGCCGGCTCCAGACTGACTACATCGATCTCTACTGGATGCACTGCTGGGACAAGCACACGCCGATCGACGAGACGATGGCGGCGCTCGACGATCTCGTGCGCTCGGGCAAGGTCCGGTACATCGGCTTTTCGGACACGCCCGCGTGGAAGGTGACCGAGGCGCAGATGCTCGCGCGCTTCAAGAACCTCACCCCGCTGATCGCGCTCCAGATCGAGTACTCGCTCCTCGAGCGCACCGTCGAGGGCGAGCTCGTGCCGATGGCGCGCGAGATGGGCCTCGGCGTGACGCCGTGGTCGCCGCTCAAGAGCGGGCTGCTCAGCGGGAAATACACGCGCGAGAACGCCGCCACGCTGAAGAGCGATCGCTCCGCGTGGATCAAGAGCTCGCTCAACGAGAAGACGTTCGGCATCATCGACGAGCTGATCAAGATCGCGGCCGAGGTCGACTCCACGCCCGCTCGCGTCGCGCTCGCGTGGGTGCAGGGGCGCCCGGGCGTGACCTCGACGATCCTCGGCGCGCGCACGCTCGCGCAGCTCGACGACAACCTCGCCGCGCTCGACGTCACGCTGACGCAGGCGCACGTCGCCTCGCTCGACGCGCTCTCGAAGCCCGCGCTCAACTTCCCGGCCGACTTCCTCGCGCGCACGGGATCGTTCATGCACCCCGGCCTCTCGATCAACGGCGACACGGCCGCGCCCTCGCCGATGACGCCGAAGAACGACGGCGAGCGGCACTGAGCTAAGCTGCCCTCGTGCCCCGAGCGCTCCCGTCGATCCTCGTCGCGCTCGCGCTCACCTCCGCCACCACGTTCACCACGTTCAGCCGGGAGGCGCGCGCCGATCTCGACGACGACGCCGCCCGGCTCGCCGCGAGCTGGACGGCGCGCGGCGCGATGCTGGAGCGGCTCGATCCGGTCTTCCTCGAGCGCGGACGATCCCGGGTGATCGATCTCGATCGCCCGGGCCAGCTCGCGAAGACCGAGAAGTCGGGGTGCGTGACGGTGGCGATCCTCGCGGCGCGGACCACGGATCTCCTCGCCGACGAGGGCGACGCCTCGGCGCACAAGATGCTCGATCCCGCGGCGGCGCCGCTGGCGCCGCTGGTGCCTCCGTCGCCGCACGGCGAGGACGAGCACCGCACCCGCAGCGCGGGCGGTGCCGCGGTGATCTCGCGCTGCGGCGCGGATTCGTTTGAGCTCAAACGAATCACGGTCGAGACCACGTCGCCGCGCGCGGCGGTGGAGATCCTGGTCGCGCGATCACCGGCCGCGCTCGGCGAGATCAGCGAGGCGCTGCCCGAGCGCGCGGCGGGGCTCCTGGCGCCGCGCGGCGATCCCGGCGGCCTGATCGAGCCCGGCCCGATCGGCGAGCGCATCGCCCGCGCCGAGCGCCGCGCGCGCAGCGAGGGCGCGTCCCGCGTCGTGAAGACGGTGACCCGCGCGTCGCCCGCGGGTCTCGGGCGCGTCACGCTCAAGCTCGGCGAGGGCTGCCATCGCCTCGATCTGATGGCCGAGGTGCCGAGCGCCGTCCCGCGCCGGGCCACCGATCTCGACGCCGAGGCCCATGTGCAGGAGGGCGGCCGCCTGCTCGCGCGCGATCGCGCCGACGTGCCCGACGCGCGCCTCGACTTCTGCCTGGGCGAGCTGACCCTGGTCGACGTGGCCTTCGCCGGGGCCTCGGGCGCCTCGCCGGTGACGGTGAGCGACGCGGTCTGGACGACGCCGAAGAGCCTCTCTGCGCGCTGGGGCCCGCGGGCGCGAGCGGGCTTTGCCGGGGCGATGCGGAAGCGCCATGCGCCGGCGCCGGTCGATGATGCCCTGTTCGAGGCCGTCGGTATCCAGGGGATCACCCAGGTGCCGATAGCGGTCACTCCGGGTCAGTGTTACCTCGCCGCCGTGGGCTTGATTCGAGGCGACGCGCGGGCCATCCGCCTCGCGGCGACCCTCGGTGATCGCGCCCCCCACGACGAGGCGCTGGAGCGCCCCGAAGGCGCGGCGATCGCCTTCTGCGCGGGCCCTTCGCGCTCGGCCGTGATCGACGTCGACGTGCGCGGCAACGGCCCCTGGTGGGCCCTCTCGGTGTGGGGAATGGGCGCCGCTTCGTTCTGAGTCACACGGCGAGGAGGCCTGAAGTGCAGGCGGCCTGACGCGTCGGGAGACTCGGTATCGGCGTCCGGCTCGGCTCTCTCGCTTTCCGGGGACCGTCGGTTGCATACGATCTCGGCGACACCAGAGGAGACGAGCGCGAGATGGTCGGCCATCGGCAGGCCGCGCCGCGCCCGCGCTGGATGAGGGGGACCATGACGACCAATCTGCTCGATCTGGCGCGGGCGCAGCTCACGCCCGCCGTGATTCAACGCGCGAGCTCGCTCGTGGGCGAGAGCCCCGCAAATACCCAGCGAGCGATGGAGACGGCCGCGCCGACCATCTTCGCCGGGATCGTCCACGAGGGCTCTTCCGTCGCGGGAGCGAGCCAGTTGCTGCAGCTCCTCGAAGAGACGGGGCTGACGGGCTCGATGGCCGGGCTCGCCGAGCGCAACGAGGCCGAGAGCGGTGCGCTCGACTCGCTCGTCGGCACGGGCAAAGAGCTGTTCGGTCGCCTCTTCGGCGGGCGCGCGGGCCCGCTCGTCGACGCGACGGCGGCCTCGTCCGGCGTCAAGCGATCTTCGATGTCCTCGCTCCTCGGGCTCGCCACTCCCCTCGTCCTCGGCGCGGTCGGGAGCGAGGTCGCCACACGGCACCTCGACGCGGCCGGCCTGGCCTCGCTGCTCGGCGAGCAGAAGAGCGCTGTCGCGAGGTTGCTCCCGACCGGCGCCGCGGCGGCGCTCGGCCTGTCGGGCGTCTCCGCGCGCGAGCCGGTCGATACCCGCGCTGCGGTGGTGAAGCCCGCGCCGGCGCGCTTCCCCTGGGTGCTGGTCCTGGCCATTCCGCTGGCGTTGATCGTCGGCTTCGCGCTCCGCAATCGGGCGAACCACCAGCGCGCCGCCCAGCGCGCGCCCGACGTCATGGTGGCCCCGCCGGTCGTCCTGGCGCCGCCGGCTGCCAATGGCCCTCTCGTGGGGCAGGGGATTGCCAGTCAGCAGCTCGCGCAGATCCTGGCCGCGCCTGACGGCCAGGTGCCGAAGCGCTTCGTGCTCGACAACCTCGCCTTCGATACGGCGACAGCGCAGCTCGCCCCGGGCGCGGCGACCACGCTCGACAGCGTGGCAGCGGTGCTGAAGGACCATCCGACCTCGCAGATCGTGCTCGAAGAGCACACCGACGACGCCGGTGATCCGGCGGGCAACCGCGTGCTTTCGCAGAGCCGGGCCGACGCGGTCAAGGCAGCTCTCGTGGCGCGCGGTGTCGCGGCGGACCGGATCAGCGCGCTCGGCCTGGGGCAGGATCGGCCGATGGTGCCGGATGATTCGGAGGGCGCGCGGGCGCAGAACCGGCGGACGGAGATCGTGGTCGTGAAGCGATAGGCGCGCTGATCTGACCGACTCCTGCGGCGGTCCGGCCGGCCTCCGGCTATCCTCCGCGCCCGTGCTCCCGCGCCGCGCCGCCTCCGCGCTCCTCCTCGCTCTCGCCGCGCTCACGGCCTGCGGCGCCGCGCCGTCGCCTCCTCCCGCGCCGGCGGGGCCGCCGCCGGTCACGTCGCTTCACGTGCTCCCGGATCGCCTCGACGCGCGCCCGTGGCTCGCGCCGCAGGCCGCGGTGGCCTCGGCCGCCGGCGCGGGCCCGCTCCAGATCCTCGGCGCCGACGTCGCGTCGGAAGGCGATCGACTCGGCGCGTTCGTCGCGATCCCCGAGGACGAGTGCCTGCTCGCGTACACGCGCGCGTCGCCCACGATCGTCGACGTCGATCTCTTCGCCTACGACGACGACGGCAGCGCGTTCGCGACCGACGAGTCGCCCGAGGTCGAGGCGGCGGTGCTGGTGTGCCCCCCGCACCCGCGTCGGCTCTACGTCGTCGCGCGCGTCATGGCCGGCGCGGGGGTGCTGGCGATCGGCGTGCAGAGCGTGCCGCGCTCGGCGGAGGCCGCCGTCGCGAAGGCCGTCGGCGCGCGCGGACGACCCGGCGAAGACAGCGGAAAGCTCGACGCGTGGCCGGGGCTCGAAGGGCGGATCCGCGCCCATCGGCTCGGCATCGGCGCGCGCTGGGAAGACGTGCGCCGCGTCGTCGTCCCGCTCAGCCCGCGCGCCGCGACGCGGATCTCCGCGACGATCGAGGCCAACCGCTGCATCGATGTGCTCGCGACGCCGAGCGAGGAGATCGCCTCGTTCGATCTGCTCGCGGAGGACACGAGCGCGCGCATCCTCGCGCGCGGGCGCGAGCAGGGGCGCGATCGTTCGCTCGTGCTCTGCTCGGCGACGGCCGTCTCGATCTCGCTCTCGGTGCGGCCACGCGCGTCGCAGGGGCTCGCGGCGATCACCATCGGTCGCTCCAGCAATTTCGCTGCGAAGGAGATCAGCGCGAGCGCGCGGATCATCAGCGTCACGCAGCCGGCCGAGCTCGACGCGGCCCGTCGCGCGCTCGACGCCGAGCTCGGCAGCAAAGGGTACGCGGCCCCGAAGAGCGTCGCGACGGGCACCGCGCGCGTCGGCTCGCGCACCTCGATCAGCCTCGATTTGCCGGCTGGATGCGCGCGCCTCGACGTGATCTCCGGTCGCCCGCTCGCCGACGTCGCCGCGACCCTGTGGGACGACAGGGGCGCGATGATCGCCGACACGCGCGGCGGCGCAGGCGCCACGATCTTCGCGTGCGGCAAGGGGGGCGCGGCGCGCCTCGATCTCGAGGCGCTGGAGAGCCCCGGCCCGTTCGCCGTCGAGGTGCGCAGAGATCACACGGCGCCGCCGCTGCTCGTCGCGCACCCGATCGCGGCGGCGCGGCTGCTCGAGCGCCTCGGCGCCGGCGGCGATCCGATCGACGCTTCAGCCGCCGCCTCGGCGACGCTCGTGCAGCTCGATCCCGCGCAGCTCAAGACGTTCCCGCTCACCGTCGCCGCGTCGACGTGCGTCGAGGTGATCGCCGCGCTCGACGGCGGCGGCACCGGCGTCGATCTCCGCCTCGTCGCGCTCGGGACCGATGGAACGATGACCCGCTCGCCCGAGGTCGCCGGTGATCGCCTCTGCGCCGGGACGACGCCGGTTCAAGGGGCCTACGAGCTGCGCCTCGGGGCGGGCAAGGCCGACGCGCTGGTGGTCACGCGCGTCATCGCCGCGGAGCACGATCGACCGTGAACGTGAAACTGAACGTGACCTTGACGGAGAACGAGACCGCGTGAGCTTCGGCAAGAACACCCGCGCGGACTACGGCGTCGACACCGCCGCGGCCGTGCTCCGCTTCATGGTCCTCGCCTTCGTGGGGATGATCTTCGCCCTGAGCGCGCCGTTCCTCGTGCACGAGCGCGAGCTCGCCGTGCACCTCGCGAGCCTCGGCCGCGGCCTGGCGATCTGGTGCTCGATCTGCGCGACGGTGATGGTGTGGGGCAGCCGCGTGGGCAAGCTCCGCCTCCGCGATCGCGTCATCGCCGGGCTCGCGCTGAAGGGGAACGAGCAGGTGCTCGACGTCGGCTGCGGTCGCGGTCTCTTGCTCGTCGCCGCCGCGAAGAACCTCGATCGGGGCAAGGCGATCGGGATCGATCTCTTCGCGAAGGGCGATCCGACCGGCAACAGCGAGGCCACCACGCGCGAGAACGCGACCCTCGAAGGCGTCGACCAGCGCGTCGAGCTCGTCGCGGGCGACGCGCGCAAGCTGCCGTTTCCGGCGAAGCGCTTCGACGTGATCGTCTCCAGCTTCGCGCTGCACGAGGTCCGCGATCTCGCGGATCGGCAGAAGGCGATCGCCGAGATCGCGCGGGTGCTCAAGCCCGGCGGCCGCGTCCGCATCGTCGATACGCGCCACACCGACGAGTACGTCACCGCGCTGCGCGAGGCCGGCCTCGTCGACGTGGCGCGGAGCGGGCTGAGCTTCGCCACCATCGTCCCGTCGCGCATCGTGTCGGCGCGCCGCCCGCTCGCGTGATCTCCGCCGTCGCGCCCGCGACACCTCGCGACGGAGGTCGGCGCGCCGGGATCGTCGAGTTCCTGGTCCTCGGCGGCGGGACTCTCGTGCTCTTCCCGCTCTCGTGGCTGTTCCGGCGCACGGCGGGGCTCGACGCCTCCGAGGACTTCATCGACGCGCTCGCCTATCACGCGGCGGTGGTGATCAACAATCCTCACTTCGCCGTCACCTATCTGCTCTTCTACAAGGACGCGAAGAGCCGCGCCCTTCCCGGCGTGTTCCCTCCGGGGCAGCGCGCTCGCTACCTGCTCGTCGGCCTGGTCGTCCCGCTGGTGCTGCTCGCGTGGGCCTGCTTTGCGCTCACGCGCGGCTCGGCCCGCTCGATGGGTAACATGATCGAGCTGATGTTCTTCCTCGTGGGCTGGCATTACGTGAAGCAGGGCTTTGGCATCCTCACGGTGTTCTCGGCGCGCCGCGGGTTTCGCTTTCGCCCCGCCGAGCGGATTGCCGTCCTCGGTCATTGCTTTGCCGGCTGGGCCTACGCCTGGGCGAGCCCCGCTGTCGCCGCGAAGAGCGTCCAGGAGAAGGGCGTCGTGTATACCGCGCTCGCTCACCCCATCTGGCTCGAGCAGGTAACGGGCGTTGCCTTCGGCCTCAGCGCCGTGGTGCTGGTCGTCGCGCTGGCACGTCGCTTTCGCCACGACCGGCAGCTACCGCCGTTCGCGCCGTTTCTCGGCTTCCTCGTGACAATCTGGCTCTGGACGATCTACTCGAGCCTCGATCCGCTGATGCTCTATCTGATCCCGGCGCTCCACTCGATCCAGTATGGATACGTGGTGTGGCTGCTCCGGCGAAACCAGGCGCGCGCCGCCGAGGGGCCGCCGCTCTTCGGGAAGCCGGCCGCGGTGCGGCTCACGGTCCTCGCCGGCTCGGCGATCGCGCTCGGATGGGTGCTGTTCCGCGGCGCGCCTTCGCTCCTCGACGGCGCGAGGGTGCTGAGATCGAGCCCCGCCGCGCGCCTCGGAGAGACTCCGTATCTGGCGGCGATCTTCGTGTTCGTGAACATCCACCATTACTTCATGGATACGGTGCTGTGGCGGCGCGAGAACCCCGAGACACGCCATCTGGTCTCGGGGGACGCCGCAGGTGAGCCTCAGCCGCCGGAGCTCGAAGTCGCGCGGTAATCCCGGCCGAGGTAGCGTCGTGACAGGTGGCTCATGTAGTGAGCGGCGTCGAGCTTCTCGCCGGTCGCCGCGGTGAACAGCTCGTCCTGGGTCAGCAGCGAGCCCTTGCCGTGCACGTTCTCGGCGAGCCATTGCCGCAGGCTGGTGAACTGGCCCTGACCGAGCTCCTCGCGGATCTCGGGTCGCGCCTTCACGGCCGCCGCGAAGAGCTGCGCGGCTCCCATCGCGCCGAGGGTGTAGGCGGGGAAATAGCCGATCCCCATCGACGGCCAGTGGACGTCTTGCATGTGGCCCTTCGCCGGATCGGGCGGGACGATCCCGAGCGTCTTCTTCATGCCTTCATTCCAGGCCTCGGGCAGATCACTGACGCTGAGCCTCCCGGCGACGAGATCGCGCTCCAGGTTGAAGCGAAGCAGGATGTGCCCAGGGTAGGTGAGCTCGTCGGAGTGGATGCGAATGAACGACGGCTCGACCCGGAAGAGGCGCCTCGCGAGGTTCTCCGGCGTGAACGCGGCGTCGTCCCCGCGGCCGGAGAATCGCCTCGAGAGCGACTCGAGGAACTCGGGCGTGCGGCAGGCCTGGAGCTCCAGGATCATCGACTGGCTCTCGTGGATATCCATCCCCATGCTGTGGCCGGCAGGCTGGTAACGAAAAGCCGCGGGGGTGTTCTGCTCGTACATGCTGTGGCCCGTCTCGTGGGCGACCGTGAACAGGCCATCGAGCGGATCGTCCGCGTGATAGCGCGTCGTCATGCGCGAATCCCCGGGCGTGCCGCCGCTCATGGGGTGCATCTCGCCGACGTAGAGGACGCCGCGGCTGCTGTCGAAGCCGAGGTCGCGCACCAGATCATTGCCAATCTTCTCCAGCGCGTCGAGGTCGATCCGGGGCAGAGGCCGGGTCGGGCCGGCGCTCTTCTGCCGCTCCATCGCCTCGGCGATCATGCCTGGCAAAGCCTCTTCGAGCCGGGCGAACTCTCGTTCGACGGTGGCGAGCCTCAGGCCGGGATTGAACTGATCGAGCAAGGCCTCGTAGGGCGTGGCGACGCCGAGGGCGTCTTTCATGATCCCGCCGACCTCGCGCGCGACCGCGAACGCGGCCTCGTAGCTGGGCTTCATCGCCGCCCAGTCGCCGCTGTCGCGATGGCGCGTATGGAGGTTGTTGCCCTCGATTTCCAGGCGAGCGCGCTCGCGGATCAGCGCCTCGGGGAGGGCCGTCGCCGACACCCACTCGCGGCGCATGAGGCGGAGATTGGTCCGATCGTCGCGCGGCAGGCCATCTGCGTGGCTCTCGGCCTCGTCGAGCCAGTCCTTCACCTCGGGGTGCGCCAGGAGCTTTTGCCCGGCGCTGACGAGCGCCATCGACTGCTCGGAGCGGTCGGCCTCGCTGCCCGGCTTCATCGCCGTCATGCTGTCGAGGTAGAGAATGCTGCCCGCGCCGGTGAGGTTCGAGAGCAGGTGAAAGCGCTCTTTCAGGCTGGCGTAGGCGCTCTTCGTGGACGTCGTCATCTCTCGCGGTCTCCTGTTCTCTGTCCCGTCAACGCCGCGTCGGGCGCCCGCGCGTCGGCTCGTCGCCCTCGAGGAGCGACGCGCGCGTCAGCCCCAGACCGCCGAAGCGATCACCCACCTTCAACACCACCTCCTCCAGACGACGGCGCTTCTCGGGCGTCTCGTCGCGAAAGAGGGAGAGAGTCCCCGTCGCCGCGCCGTCGGCCGGCGTGAGCGTGCCGGCCGAGATCCCGAGCAGGCGCACCCTCCCCTTCGGGGCGCGATCGAGCATGGCCTTCGCGGCGTTGAAGATCCCCGTGGTGTCGGCGATCGGCGCCGGCAGCGTCGTGCTCCGCGATTTCAGCGAGAAATCAGCGTACTTCACCTTGAGCGTCACGCCCGTCGCTTCGAGTCCGGCCTTGTGCAAGCGCTTGGCGACGCGGCCGGCGAGATCGAGGAGCCGCAGCTCCATCGCGCGGCGATCGACGAGATCTTCTTCGAATGTCTCCTCGGCGCCGACCGAGACCGCCTCGCGGCCGGGCACGACGGGGCGATCGTCGACGCCGCGCGCGAGCGTCTGCACATGGAGGGCGCCGGCGCGCCCGAGCAGCGTCTCCAGGTGATCGAGCGAGGTCTCGGCGAGATCGCGGAAGGTGGTCAATCCCGCGGGGCGCAGGCGCTCGGCGGCCCTGGGCCCGATACCCCACATGCGCTCGATCGGGAGCGGCGCGAGGAACTCTCGCAGGGTGCCCTCGGGGATCACGACGAGACCGTCGGGCTTCTCCAGATCGCTGGCGATCTTCGCGGCGAACTTGCACGAGGCCACGCCCGCCGAGGCGATGAGGCCGAGCTCGCCGCGGATCATGTCCTTGATTTTACGGGCGATCGTCGCGCCGTCGCCGAAGAGCGAGCCGCTGCCGGTGACGTCGAGGAACGCCTCGTCGAGGCTCAGCCCCTCGACCAGCGGGGTGAAGCGATGGAACACCGCGAACACCCTGGCGCTGATCTCGGCGTAGCGCGCCATCCGCGGCGGGACCACGATGGCCTGCGGACAGCGGCGAAGCGCCTCCCCCATCGGCATCGCCGAGCGCACGCCGAAGGGCCGCGCCGCGTACGACGCCGCCGCGACGACGCTCCGCTTCGACTTGCCGCCTACGACGACGGGCAGCCCGCGCAGCGACGGATCATCGAGCTCTTCGACCGACGCGTAGAACGCGTCCATGTCGATGTGGAGGATCTGCCGCACGGCGCGGATCTCCTTCGATTTCCGCCTATTTGACCGCGGCGGCCAGCTCGTTCGCCGACTTCGCGCGCTCCTCGGCGTCGGCCTTGCGGGCCGGATCGGAGAGCAGCGAGGCGGCGCGATGGAAGCGATCAGCGACCTCTTTCCAGTACGCCGCGCCCGATCCTTCCGGCGCCGCGAGCTGGTGGATCAGCGCCGCGTCGAAGGCCGCGAACGCCGCGTCCTGCCCGGCCGGCGTCTGCTGCGCGACGTAGTCGAGGCCCTTGATCTTGCCGATCGACGTGAGCTGGAGCGGCGCCTTGCGCATCATGTCCGCGGCGTCGTCGGGGCCGTTGCGGAGGGCGAGGGCGAGGGCGAGCGTGAACGTCGCGTCGTCGGGGCGGGGCGCGCCGGCGGGCCACGTCGAGGCGAGCTGCGCGGCCTGATCGAAGTCGACCGCGCGCCAGTAGAGGCGACCGAGCTCGAGCCGGGCGCGCGCGACGAGGGCCCGCGCGTCGGCGGTGAGCGTCGCGGTCTTCAGCGCGTTGCGGGCGCCGAGCGGGACGCCGCGATCGAGGAGCATCCGCATCGTCCCGGCGCGGCTCGCGGCGGCCGGATCGAGGAGGATCCCCGCGTAGAACGTGGGCAGCTTGCCGGCGAGGCGCTCTTCCACGGTCGCGGGCGCGGCGGCCGGCAGCGCGGGGAGGAGGAGCGCGTCGAGCACGTCGACGCGCCGCCCACCGTAGAGCCGCGCCAGCAACGCGCGCGCCTTGTCGACGCGCGCGTCGTGGATCGCGCCGACGAGCGCCATCTCGCGCAGGCCGACGAGGGCCGCGTCGCGCCCGCGATCCTTCCGAGGATCGAGGCCCTGATCGAGGGTGGCGTAATACTGATTCTTGAGCTCCGCGTCCTTGGCGATCTCCGCCGGCAGAGGCGCGTTGCGCACGCTCTCGACGAGACGCATCTCGGCCACGCCGGCCTCGATCGCCGTGATGGCTTTGCCGTAATACGACAGCTCGACGCCGGCCTGGGAGATGGCCTGAATCGCCGTGGCTTGCTCCGAGAACCAGGCCTTCATCGGCCCGCTGGTGAACTCGATCACGCGCGGCCTCGTGAAGGGCGCCGCGAGCACCGGCGCGCTCTGCGCGGTGCGGGCGAGGCGCGAGGCGATCGAGAGGCCGAGCATCGCGTGGAACACGTTGCCGTCGAGGCCGGCCGGCGGCGTCGCCAGCGTCTTCGTCAGCAGCGCTTCGCTGCACTCGATCGGCGCGAGCTCGGCCCGCAGCGCGCGCACCACGCCGGCGGGGATCCCCGCGCAGCCCTCGAGATCCAGCAGCCGCGCGTCGCGCTTCGCCGCGTCGGCCTCGCTCATCGCCCCGTCGAGCGCCGCGAGCCCGGCGGCCTTGTCGGCGCACGCCGCCGCCGCGCCCGCGCCCTTGCGCGTCACGAACGCATCGCAGCTCGCGGGCAGGGGCGCCAGGCCCGACGGCGCGGCGGTGAGCTGCGTCTTCGCCGGATCGAGCACCGGCGCCTTGAGGAGCGGCAACCACTCTTCGCGGACCGTGCCTTCGAGCACCAGCGCGTCCGGCCCGGCCATCGGCGGCGCGACGACCGGCCGAGGCCCCTCGTTTCCTGGCTGCGGCGGCGTGGTCGGAGGCGTCGTGGCGGCTCCGGTGCAGGCCACCGTGACGAGAGCGAAGATCGGGAGAAGGAGCCGGCGCATGCCGACGGCCTTAGACCGGCGGCACGAGCGCGACAATGCGAACGAGGTGCTGCGACCTTGACGGCTCGCGCCGCGACCGATTAGCTGCCCGCATCCTGCCCCCCGAAAAGACCGCCGCGATCCACTACGCCGAGCGCCTCGCCGAGCTGCGGAGAACGCTGCATTTCCTCGAGCGCCGCGGGGCGACGATCTCCACGCTCCGCGGCGTCACGTTTCTCGTGCCCGTGGGCATCGCGCTCGTGCGCATCAGCCGCGAGCTGCCGACGATCGCCTGGATCGTCGTCGGCCTGTTCGCCGCGGGGTTCCTGATCCTCGTCGTGCTCCACGCGCTCCTGGTGACGCGGATGACGGCGCTCGAGCTCCGGGTGAAGCTGTTCGAGCGCGGCCTCAAGCGCATCGCCGGCGACATCGCCCAGCTCCCGGAGCGCGGCGATCGCTTCCTCGTCCCGGGGCATCCTTATCTCGGCGATCTCGACATCTTCGGTCCAAGCTCGCTCTTCCAGCTCGTCTCCACGGCGGAGACGGGCGCGGGCGAGCGACGCCTCGCCTCGTGGCTCTCGGAGGCGGCGTCGTCCGTGGAGATCGCGGCGCGCCAGGCGGCCGTGCGCGAGCTCGCGCCGATGCGCGCCTTTCGCGAAGAGCTCGCCGTCGATGGAGCCGAGTCGGGCGCCAAGGGCCGTGACGCCGAGCCGCTCCTCGACTGGGCCGAAGGGCGCGTGCGCGTCGTCATCGGATCACCGAAAGCAGGCCTTTCGTCGCGGATCGAGCACACCTCGACAGCCATTGATCCTGGCGGATCCACCTCGGCGCCGCCTCCGCTGTCGGGCGCTCTCTTCGGCGCCAGCGTCGTCCTCGTGCTGCTCACCCTTGCTCTCTTCGTCGCCGGGAGGGTGCTTGGCGCCGCGAGCCTCGGCCCCGCTCGCCACCTCTGGGCCGCCTCGCTCGTCGCCCAGATCGTGGTGCTCGGCCTGGCGCGCTCGGCGATCGAGCCGATCCTGGCCATCGTCGCCTCGCAGGAGTCGCCCTTTGGCCGCTATGTCCCGCTCCTCCGCCGGATCGAAGGACAGGAGTTCACATCGTCACGGCTCGTCGAGCTGCGCGCGCGCCTCACCGGGGCTTCGGGGGCCGACGCGTCGAGCGCGGTGGCCTCGCTCCTGCGCATCGTCGGGTTCGCCGAGCTCCGTCACAGCGGGTTGATTCACGTCCTCGCCAACCTCTTCCTGCTCTGGGACGTGTTCTGTGCCCGGGCCCTCGCGGGATGGCGCGAGCGCTTCGGCCGCACCGCCCACATGCGCGCCTGGCTCGACGCCCTCGCCGAATTCGAGGCCCTGGCGAGCCTCGCTTCGTTTGCCGATGAGCACCCGGGCTTCGCGTATCCGACGGTCGACGCCGGCCCGCCGCACTTCGAGGCCGAGGGGCTCGGTCACCCGCTGATCGTCCCCGCCCGCCGCGTCGAGAACGACGTCGACGTCGGCGCCGCGGGCCACGCGCTGCTGATCACCGGATCGAACATGTCGGGCAAGAGCACGCTCCTGCGATCGATGGGTATCGGCGCCGTCCTCGGCCTCGCCGGAGGGCCGGTGTGCGCCAGACGCCTCTCGATGGCCTCGTGCTCGGTGCGCACCAGCATGCGTATCAAGGACTCCCTGGAAGAGGGCGTGTCCCATTTCTACGCCGAGCTCGCGCGCCTCAAATCGGTGGTCGACGCCGTCAACGCCGGGGAGAAGGTGTTCTTCCTGCTCGACGAGGTGCTGCACGGGACGAACTCGCGCGAGCGGCAGATCGGCGCCAAGGCCATCGTCCGCCACCTGCTAGCGCACGGGGCCGTGGGGGCCGTCTCATCGCACGATCTCGGGCTCGCCGATCTCGAGGCCGAGAGTCACGGCAACGTGGTCAACGTCCACTTCGAAGAGTCGGTGGAGGACGGCAAGATGACGTTCGACTACCACCTCAAGCCCGGCGTCGTCACGACCGCCAACGCGCTCCGGCTGATGAAGGTCATCGGGATCGACATCGATTTGCCGGTCGACGCGCTCGATCCGACGAAGGCGACCAGGCTCGAAGGCTGATCAGGGCGTCGCGCCGACGCTCTCGTTCTAGGCCGAGCGCTTGCTCATGTCCTTGAGGGCGTCGGCGATGAGCTGCTCGACGTCGGAGCCGCCGGGCGCTCGCTGCGCCGTCTGACGGTAAGCGTCGGCGCCGCGCGCGGGCATGCTGGACGTCCGGCCCGCGGGCCGCAGCGCGGACATGTCGCCGGTGCGCGCCGCCTCGGCGAACTTGTCGGCGAGCTCGCCGAGCTTCTTGCCGACGTCGCCGCCGTGGGTGTCGGCCTCGGCCTTGAGCTTCGAGGTGATCTCGCTGGAGACCGCCTTGAAGCGCGACGGCTGCGCCGACTGGAGCGAGCTGAGCTGCCCGAGGACCCCGGCGCCCCGCGAGATATCCGCGGCTTCGCTCGCCGCGGCTGCCGATCGAGCCGTGGGCGCGATCGAGCGGATCGCGGACTGGGCCCGGGCCGGAGTGCTGTCGCTCACCGAACGGTCGCTGGAACCACCGACAACCAATCTCACGCTCATCTTCGAACCAGCTTTCTCGAGGATCATCCGGCGGATCCTCGTCGCCGCGCGCCGGCTATGTTCACTGGAACGGCGGCTTTGTCATGACCTTGACAACAAAATTGCAGCTCGATACTTGCCGGGCGCCGCTCGCCTGGGTCGGAAAGCACCGCCGATTGGCCGCCGACGTGGAGAGATGCCGGGTCGTGGCGAGGCTTGAAGTGGTCTACGCTACGCGCGCCATGATGATCGTCCGCCGCGCCCGGCTGCCCGACGCACCCGCGATCGCGGCCGTGCACGTCGATAGCTGGCGGGCGGCCTATCTGGGCCTCGTGCCGGCCACCGTGCTCAATCAGCTCTCGGTCCGCGCCCGCGCCGCGAGCTGGACGCGCATCCTCGCCGACGGTGAGGCGCGCGGCTCGCGCTGCTGGGTCGCGGTGCTCGACGGCCGGATCGTGGGCTTCCTCAGCGCCGGGCCGACGCGCGACGCCGACGATCATCGAGGGCAGGTGGGCGAGATCTACGCGATCTATCTCGCGCCCACGGCCTGGGGCCGCGGCGTCGGCGGTGAGCTGCTCCGCGTGGCCGAGGACGATCTCAGCGAGCGCGGCTACCGGGTCGCGACCATCTGGGTGCTCGCGGGGAACGCGCGCGCGCGACGCTTCTACCAGCAGTGTGGCTACGAGAGCGACGGCGGGATCCAGAACGAAGAGATTGGCCCCGTGGTGCTGCCGTCCGTGCGTTATCGCCGCTCCTTGTAGGCCAGGAGCGCCCCGAGACGGGGCCTCCGGCGCCGAGGTGGGGTGTACTTTACCAGCCGAGGCGGAGTGTTCCCGCGGCGCCGCTAAAGCGCACCTCGCGTCCGCAGGATCGGTTACTGTCGCCCTGGTAGCGGCCCCTATCCACGCGAGCCGAACCGGAGAATCCATGCGAAACCATGCTGCCCTCGTGACTCTCGTGCTGGTCTCTTCCGCGCTCGCGGGCTGCGGCGGCAGCGGCTCGACGGCGTCCACCACGAGCGGTCAAGGCGGCGGCGCCGCCACCGCGGCGAGCAGCGGAAGCGGCGGCTCCGCGGCGCAGACGGGCGCGGGCGGAGCGGGCGGCGGCAGCGCGGCGTCGACCACGGGGAGCAGCGGTACGGGCGGCGATCCGACGCAGGTGCGCGGCTATTACTCGACCAACCCGGCCGAGTTCGGCGGGCCCACCCGCTGCAACAAGCTCAAGGCCCAGCTCTGCGAGGACTTCGAGAGCGGCAGTCTCGACACCGCCACCTGGGAAGTCGGCGGTAACGCGCCCGTGATCGAGACCGCGAAGTCGATGCGAGGCACCCACTCGGCCCACTTCCACACCGACCAGAACGGTCTCTCGTTCATCAAGGAAAAGAAGACGTTCCCGGCCGTCAACAACACCTTCTGGGGGCGGATGTTCTTCTACGTCGACGCCCTGCCGGTGACGCCGGACTACGCCCATTTCACCATCATCGAGGCCGCCGGGACGGGGGACTCCTCGGCCGTCCGCGAAGGGGGCCAGTACCGCAAATTCGGGGTCGGCACCGACGGCGGACCGACGGGCGACTGGACCAACATCGACGCCGATCCCACCAAGGACTCTGCCAAGGAGATCCCCGAGAAGCAGTGGATGTGCGTCGAGTGGCTCTACAAGGGCGACACGAACGAGACGCGCTTCTTCTGGGACGGCACCGAGCACCCCTCGCTCTACACCTTCCCCAAGGTGGCGCACGGGGCCAACTCGAACGTGGACTACAACCTCCCCAATTTCAACTCGGTCTGGGTCGGCTGGTGGATGTACCAGCAGAACCCCACTCCCGATCACTTCGACGTGTGGATCGACGAGATCGCCATCGACCAGGACCGGATCGGCTGCAGCTTGTAAACCCCGCTACCGATGGGATACCCTCGCTCGATGAATACCTCGGTTGGCACGATCTCGTTCGCGGCGCTCCTCCTCGCCGGCATTCCCGCGTGCGGAGGCGGTGAAACCGGGGGTACGGGCGGCGCGTCCACGACGGCGAGCGGCAGCGGATCGAGCGGCGAGGGCGGCTCCGGCGGCGCGCCCGGCGTCGGTGGGGCGATGACCACCGGGGCGAGCACCGGCGCCGGCACGAGCGGCTCGACGGGAGCCGGCGGCGCCGCCCCCAAGGGAGAGCCGTACGTCTACGTGGGTGGTTATGGAAACCAGATCCACGTGTTTCACCTCGACGTGGGCGACGGCTCGCTCACGCCGGTGGGCTCGCCCGTCGACGCGGGCGTGAACCCGAGCTTCCTCGCCGTCGATCCGGCGCATCATACCCTGTTTGCCGTCAACGAGGACGGCGGCGGCAAGGGCGCCGTCGCCTCGTTTCACCTCGACGCGAGCACGGGGATGCTCACGTTCGTCAGCCGGGTCAGCTCGCAGGGCGACGGTCCCGCGTTCGTTTCGACCGACAAAACAGGCGGTTTTGCCCTCGTCGCCAGCTACGGTGGGGGCACGGTGGCCGTGCTCCCCATCGGCCCCGGCGGCGTGCTGAGCGACGCTGTCGACGTGCACGATCACGGCGGCGGGAGCGCCAACCCCCATCAGCTGATCACCTCCCCGGACAACGCCTTTGCCTTCGTGCCCAACAAGGGGCTGAACACGGTCACGCAGTACTCGTTCAACGCGGCGACTGGCAAGCTCGGCGGCGCGACCAAGCTCGATGCCGCCGGGGGCGCGGGCCCGCGTCACCTCGACTTCAGCCCGACGTCGGCGCACGCGTACCTCATCGACGAGAACGCGAGCACCATCGAAGCCCTCTCGTACGACACCGCGGCGGGGAAGCTCACCCCGATCCAGACGATATCCACGCTCCCGGCGGGCTTCCAGGGCAACAACACCGGGGCCGAGGTCCAGGTGGCGCCGTCGGGCAAGTTCGTTTACGGCTCGAACCGCGGCCACGACAGCATCGCGATCTTCAGCGTCGCGGCCGACGGCAAGCTCGCGCTCGTCGGTCACCAGTCGACGATGGGCCAGACGCCGCGCCACTTCCAGATCGACGCCACCGGCGAGATGATGCTGGTGGCCAATCAGACCACGGGCAACGTGCTCAGCTTCCGGGTCGACGCCGCGACAGGCCTGCTGACGCCGACCGGGAAATCGGTGTCCGTGCCCTCGGCCTCGTACGTGGGTGTGGTGTACCTGGCGCCTTGAGCCGAGGGCCGCTGCAGCGAGGCGCGGAGGGCGCGCCTCGCGTCGACGTCAGGCGCCGGGGCGGGATTGCTTGCGGATCTTCTTCACGAAGGTCTGCGTGCACTTCCCGTGGCTGCCCTCGTAATCCATGATCTCGCGCGTCAGCTTGGCCTTGAGATCGGCCGAGAGCGTCTTGCTGTCGCGGACCTCGGTCGCGAGCTGGATGCCTTCGTAGGTCGTGGGCCAGGTCTGCTTGACGGCGACCTCGGCCTTGTTGGCCTGGCGATGATGCGAGGGCTTGGTCTTGGTGACGTCGTGAAAGAGGTGGTCGTCGTCGGCCTTCTTTCCCGAGCCGCGGCAGCCCGGGCAGGTCGTCGTGTTACCGAATGAGTTGCCGATCCGGCCGTCTCCGCCGCAGATCCCGCATGTCTCATTCGACATGGGGAATGCCCTTCGCTCCGACCGTTCGTCTCTGATCCATCATCGAGCGAGTGTATCCCAAAACGCTCCGCGGCGCAGGAATTCGAGGGCGCGCGTGGTTGGCCCGACTCAAAGCCTGGTTATCGCGAGGCCGCGCAGGCGGAGCGCGTGCTCGACGCCGCTCGTCAGATCGCCGAGGACCGTGATGCCGGCGAGGTCGGCGCCGGCGCGCGCGAGGGTGATCGCGACGGCCGCGCTCACGCCCACGAGGACAACCTTCGCTCCGAGCAGGCGGGCCGCGCGGGCGGCGCGGAGCAGGTGATCGATCGCCGTCTCGTCGGCCGCGTGCATCCCGGTCACGTCGATGATCACCACGTGCGATCGCTGCCGCGCGATGCCGTCGAGCAGCGATTCGATGATGTGAGCCGCGCGCTCGGCGGTGATCGACCCGACGATCGGCATCAGCAGCACGCCCTGGTGAAGGGGGATGATCGGGGCCGCGAGCTCCATGATCTCGCGGTGCTGCGCGCCGATGATCGCCTCGCGCGCCGTGTAGAATGCGCTGGTCACGGCGAGCGCGCCGGCGTGGCCGATCTCCCTCCTTCGCTCTTCCCACCAGAGCCGCGGGGCGAGATCTTCGCCGAAGATCGCTTTGAAGTCGTCGGAGACGACCTGGAAGCCGAGATCGAGGCCAGAGAGCATCTCGCCGACCGCCATGCCGCTCTGCGCGCGCTGGCGGCCGATCTGCCCGAGATAGTCGGCGTACGCCGAGGTGGTGCCCCGCTCGAGATCTTGCTCGACCGTCCCGAAGGCGCGCCCGATCACCGCGCGGAGGGCCTCGCGTGGGATGCTGGCATACGCCGGTATCGCCGCGACCATGACGCGGTCGGTCGCCTGGTCGAGGTAGCCGGCGAAGTGTGCTTTGAAGACTGCGACCGCTCGTTCCATGACCGCTCCAGATCCAGAGGACCGGCCGGGTATATCATGGAGCGCGCGCGCGAAGGGGACCGCTATTGCACCGAAAACCTGTCGAAATCGAGGCCGTACACCTCGGCGCCGTCGGCGCTCTTCGTGGCTTGCGGGAGCGTCCCGTCGAACCTCCAGGCGGTGCCCTTCGGGAAGCGCGTGCAGCCCGGTTCGGACCGATCGACCTTCAACGTGACCAGGACCGGCCGCGCGAAATCGATGCTCGGCGTCGCCCCGAGCGGGATCACGCCGGCCTCCGGCGCCGTCGAGACCAGCGTCGGGACGCCCTCCGCGTAGCTGTCACCTTGCTTGATCGTCGACGTGAAGTAGACGCGCTTGCAGGTCGCGTCGACCTTCGCCGCGTTGATCTTCACCACGCCCGCGCCGCCACCACAGCCGATCGCCACGAGCGCCGCCGCGAAGATCGCGGCCGCCCCGATACCGTGCTTGAACATGACTCGACTCCTTCGTCGTCTGACCGGCCAATGAATCCTTCGAACCACCCTTCCGGTCAAGGCCTTCTTTTCTTTCAAGTTGCCGATTTTGCTGCCGGATCAACGCGATCAATTTCTCCAACACTGATGACGTCGGCGAACCGCAGCGACTCTCGCCGGGGGCGGTTGGGTCGCGCGCGCCGGGCAGGGGGCCTCGCTCCACTCCTGCGGCGTGATCTCCTGAATGAGTGTGGAAATGTCAGATAGAGATCTTTGGTGGTCCCGCTTTCGGGATGGAGGAGACGATGATAGCCTCGCGACCTTCCCAGCACTTCAGGAGACACCGATGAGTAATCTGATGGCTTCGGCCGCCGAGAGTTGGATGCGCACGCACGGGCACGTGAGCCACGACGTGACGGACTGCTCGCACTTCGTCGTCGCGGTCCTCAACGCGTCGGACGCGCCCGGGTTCAGGTACATCCGCGCGGACGAGTACCTCACGTCCCCCTCGTTTTACCGCGTCGATGCGCCCGAGGCCGGCGACCTCGTCCACTGGCCGGGCCACATCGCCGTCGTCATCGATCCGATGGCCGGCACGTTCATCGGCTCGCAGACGTCGACGGGCGTCGACATCGCCAACTTCAAGACGAACCCGTACTGGTCCGGCCGCTCGCACCGCACCTTCCTCCGCTTCATGGGCCACTGACAGGCGTCTCGGTTCGTCCGGTCGGGTGGCAGGAGAGGAGAGATGAGCGAGTCAATCTTCTCTCCCACCTCCGGCGCTGTCCTCGTCGCGCCCACCGCCGAGGCCCTGGTTGGCCTCTGGTACGCGACCACCCCCCGAACAGGCGCGCCGGGCACCGGCCTCCGCTTCGCGAGCTTCGCGGAGGTCGAGGCCGCGTGCGCGCACGGCGGGGCGGCGATCGACGCTGCGATCGAGGTGCGTTTGCCCGGCGAGCGAGCGCGCGTCGCGACCACGGTGGGGCGGGTCCTCCTGGCGCAGGCGCTCTCGGGGCGCGTGGGCTTCGAGGTGGTCAATCGATCGATCAACGCCCGCGCGGCGGCACGGATCCTCGAGGACGCGCGGCGGCGCGGAGGACTCGATTGCGTCGCGGCGGTCGCGCGCGAGCTCTGGAGCTTCGGAGCGCGGGCCGCGACGGAGAGCGGCGTTTCGCTCTCGATTGACGATCTGCGGGCGCCCGCCGCAAAGGAGGCCATCCTGGCGGAAGGCGAGGCGGTGTGCGCGCGGATCGAGAAGCAGTGGTGTGACGGCAACATCACGGGCGGTGAGCGGTACAACGCCCTCACGGACGCGCTGGAGGCCACCGAGGCGCGTTTTCGTGATGCGGTGTCGTCGGAGCTGCCACGGCGCCCCGGGCTCGACGCCATGGTCGCGTCGGGAGCTCTCGCGGGGGTCATGTGCGATCGGTGGATGGACACACCCTCCTGGCCGCGGCCGGCAGCATCGTCGATGAGGCCACGGCGGCGCGCATCGACAGCGATTTCGTGGCGACGGCGAAGGTGCGGTCTCCGCGCGCCTGCGCGGCGACCACGGGTGTCTGCGCGCGCTGCTACGGATGGTTCTCGCAGACTCGCGCGCTCGCGTCGCCGGGAGCGCGGATCGGGCTCGCGGCGGCCCGGGCGATAGCTTCGCTCGTCCCTGGCCTCGTGGGACGCACCGTCTGGATATCCAACACTGGAGATCCGCGGTTATTTCGCGAGGAGGCCACGGCGTCCGGCGTCGTACGCCACGAGCGGCTCGATCTCGTGCCGTCGCCCGACGGCGATGCATTGGTGATGATCGCCGACCGAGGCCGGATGACGCTCCTCGACGATTGCGGCGAAGAGATTGAATCTTTCGTCGTGGTCCGAGGTGATGAGGTCGAGGTCACGGACGGCCAGCGCGTCGCTGCGCGCCAGCGCATTATCTCACGGAGCCGCAGGCGTACGAGACTCGCGCCCGCGGACGCGCCTGCCGTGGCGGACCGCGCGCCTTCAGCGCCCCTGTACTCGATCGATATCTGGGGCGGACTCCCGCGCTTCCTTGCGATCCTGCGGGCCGAAGAGCCGGAGATCCCGACGATCCTCGCCGAGGTCGACGGCGCGCTCGAGGTGATTGAAACTCGCGAGCGAGGCCGCAGGATCCAGATTCACCCTGACGACGGAGGCCCGGCTCGGCATCACTGGCTGCGGGGGCGTCGCTCCGAGTGGTGGCCGGAGGACGGCCCGGTGGCGCGCGGAGAGTCGCTCGGTGAGCGCGGCACCGACGTGAGCCCGCGCGATCTGCTCCGGATCTTCGGCGCAGACTGGCTGGCCGGCGGGCTTCACGCCGAGCTCCGCGACATCATCGCGTATTCGAAGCAGCCAGTCGCCGACGTTCATCTGGAGGTCGTCGTCCGCGAGATGCTGCGGTATGGCCGCGTCGAATCTGGCGTCCGTCGGCCCGCGCTCTCCGGTGTTCACCAGCTCGTCGTGGCGCGGAGACAGCGCTGCTAGCCGGCGTTCGCGGCGCGCGAAGCCGGTGACACGCGGCGGCCGCGGCGCCGGCTACGCGCGCATGGAGGAACGCAAGATAGCAGCGTGGAAATGCCTGGAAATCGAGCGATCTCGCGCCAGAATTCCGACGTCTCGTCCGGTCGCCGGCTTGCTCTCCGGCTCCCCGCCGCCGCGACGGACCGCGTCGGCGAGAGGACTTACCATGAACGCTCGTACTTGCTTTGCCGCCGCGCTCCCGCTTCTTTCCACGCTCTTCCTGGGCTGCAACTTCGATCTTCACCTCGGCGACTCGACCCGGGGCGTGCTCCGTCACGCCGAGTTCTCGTATGTCGACGGAGACTGCCTGTTTGGCTGCAAGGTCGATCAAGCGATGATGGTCGGCGGTCAGGCGCAGGTCACCGTCGCCGGCGCGGACCTCCCGGACGAGCTGCGCGTCTCGCAGGATCCGCTCGGGGTGATCAGCACCAGCGTGGTGCGCTCGCGGTCGTGCTGCGTGAGCAACGATCACAGCGGGGGGTGCTCGCCCATCGGCGACAATGACGTCTGCACCGCGGAGCTCCTGACGACGTTCACCCTCACCGTGCACGCGCTCAAGGCCGGCACGACGGCGCTCCAGGTCTTCGACGTCGGCGGGGCGCTCGTCGACTTCGTGACGGTCGAGGCGAAGGATCCGGCGGCCCTCTCGGTGACGTGCGCGCCGATCGACGGCGGGCCGGCGCAGGGGCCGCTCGGCACGATCCAGCTCGGCCTGGGCGGCGCATGCGATCTCTCCGTCGACGCGCTCGACGAGGCCGGCAAGACGCTGCGCGCGAGCGCGGGCTTCTCGCTCGCGATCCAGGATCCTTCGGTCTCGGTGCTGCGCCCGAGCTTCGACCTCTTCGATCAGCTCGAAGATCCGGCCAAGAGCGACGTGCTCTCGGAGTCGACGGCGACGGTCTTTGCCCGCGCTGCCGGCACGACGAGCGTGAACGTGACCGCCGGTAGCTTCATGCAGGCGGTGCCCGTCGTCGTGAAGTGATCGAAAAAGAAAGCGCCGCGGCGGGGTCGCTGCGGCGCTTTCGTTCGAGAGGGCGAGGGGATTACGACCCCCACCTGGAAGAGCTCACTCCTGCTGCTGGCTCTCGGCGATCGCGTCTTCGCGGCGGTCGCGGAGGTTGATCGCCAGGACCTTCTTGCGGACGCGGACGGCGTCGGGGGTGACCTCGACGAGCTCGTCGTTGTCGATCCACTCCATCGCGGTCTCGATCGTCAAGAGGCGCGGGCTCGCGAGCATGACGTTCTCGTCCTTGCCGTGGTTACGCACGTTCGAGAGCTTCTTCTCGCGGACGATGTTGATGTCGGCGTCGTTGTTCTTGTTGTGCTCGCCGACGATCATGCCCTCGTAGACCTCGGTCCCGGGAGTGAGGAAGAACTGACCGCGCGGCTGGAGGTGGTGCATGGCGTAGGGCGTCGAGACGCCGACGCGATCCGACACGAGCGCGCCGGTGAGGCGGCGCATCATCGGGCCGCCCCACTCGGTCCAGCCGTCGAACATGGTGTTCAGGAGGCCGGTGCCGCGGGTCGCCGTGAGGAACTCGCCGCGGAAGCCGATGAGGCCGCGCGAGGGCACGCGGAACTCGAGGCGGGCGCGGCCGAAGCCGGGGTTCGTCATCTTCACCATGCGGCCGCGGCGGGTGCTCAGGCGCTCGGTGACGATGCCGACGAAGCTGTCGGGCACGTCGACGACGACGAGCTCGACCGGCTCCATCGTCTGGCCGTCGATCTCCTTGGTGATGACCTCGGGGTTCGAGAGCTGCATCTCGTAGCCCTCGCGGCGCATCGTCTCGACGAGGATCGCGAGCTGGAGCTCGCCGCGGCCGAGGACGACGAACGTTTCGGGGGACTCGGTCGGCTCGACGCGGATCGCCAGGTTCTTCAGGGTCTCCTTCTCGAGGCGGTCCTTCAGGTGGCGGCTCGTCAGGAACTTCGACGACTTGGCCTTGCCGGCGAAGGTCGAGGTGTTGACGCCGAACTTCATCTTGATCGTCGGCTCTTCGACGACGATGCGGGGCAGGGCCTCGGGGTGGTCGAGGTCGCAGATGGTGTCGCCGATGGTGACGTCGTCGATGCCGGCGATGGCCACGACCTCGCCCGCCGAAGCGGACTGGACCGAGACGCGCTTCAGGCCTTCGTAGACGAAGAGCTTCTTGACGTAGCCCTTGGTGTTGGCCTTGTCGCCGAGGATCAGGAGATCCTTCGCCGCGGTGAGCGTGCCGCGCACGATGCGCCCGACCGCGAGGCGGCCGACGTAGTCGTCGTGCGTGGTGTTGCAGACGATCATCTGGAGGGGGCCGTCGGCGTCGCCCGTCGGGCCGGGGATCTTCTCGAGGATGGTGTCGAGGAGCGGCGTGAGATCCGTCGCGGTATCCTCGAGCTCGCGCTTGGCGAGGCCGTGCTTGGCCACGGCGTACACCGTCGCGAAGTCCATCTGCTTGTCACCGGCCTCGAGGTCGCAGAAGAGGTCGAACACCTCCGACAGCACCTCGTGCGGGCGGGCGTCGCTGCGATCGATCTTGTTGACGACGACGATGATCGGGAAGCCGCGCTCGAGGCACTTCGACAGGACGAAGCGCGTCTGCGGGAGCGGTCCCTCGGCGGCGTCGACGAGCAGCAGAGCTCCGTCGGCCATCATCAGCGTGCGCTCGACCTCGCCGCCGAAGTCCGAGTGGCCCGGGGTGTCGACGATGTTGATCTTGACGCCCTTGTACCGGACGCTCGTGTTCTTCGCGAGGATGGTGATCCCGCGCTCTTTTTCGAGATCGTTCGAGTCCATCACCCGTTCGGCGACGACCTCGTTGTCTCGAAAGGAGCCGGTCTGGCGAAGGATGAAGTCGACGAGCGTGGTCTTGCCATGGTCGACGTGGGCGACGATGGCGATGTTTCGGAGATCTTGGCGCGACATATGGCGGCGCCCGTCTAGCACGCGCGCCTCGCATATGCGAGCGCCGTGGCCGCGGCCGTCCGGCGAGGGTGGCCAGCAGGGCGCTTCTCCGGCATCGTGCGCCGCATGGATCTGGCGGTTCTGAAGCACGTGATCGAGGAGTACATCCCCTTCAACAAGTTTCTCGGCGTGACGGCTTCGAGCCTCTCGCGGGGGCGCGTCGAGATCGAGATCCCGTTTCGCGACGAGCTCGTAGGTGATCCGATGAAGCCCGCGCTCCACGGCGGCGTGATGAGCATGCTCGCCGACGTCGCCGGGGGCATGGCGATCTGGAGCACGCTGGAAGATATGAACCACCGCCTGTCGACGATCGATCTCCGCGTGGACTACCTCCGCCCCGGCAAGCTCGAGGCCCTGGTGGCCGAAGGGATCATCGTGCGCGTCGGTCGGAGCGTGGGCGTCGCCGACGTGCGGCTCTTCCAGCGCAGCGCGCCGACCGACACCGTGGCGACCGGGAAGGGCGTGTACGCGATCAAGTCGCCGCGCGTCGTGCCGCCGACGCAATGAGCCACGTCGTCGAACGTCGTCGCGCTCGGTCAACGATGGTGAGGTAGCGTCAACGGGTGATGACGACGCTGGTCGTCTGCCCGTTCTCGGGCGCGCCGGCCCCGGTGGCGCCCTGCCACTCGGCTGGCACCTGGGGATCGCTCCAGTCGAACATCGTCTGGGCGTCGACGGGAGAGAGGTTGACGCACCCAGCGCTCGTCGACTCCCCGAATCGCTCGTGCCAGTAGCTGGCGTGGAGGGCAAAGGGAGGATTGAAGTACTGGGTGTACGGCACGTCGGCGATCCAGAAGCTGCGGTTGTCCCCCTTCTCGGGGGACATCGTGGCTGCGCGATCCTTGAACGTGATGGTGTACGTGCCGAGAGGCGTGGTGCTGGCGTGCACGGGATCGCGCCCCTTGATCGGCACTCCACCGGCGCCGGGCGAGATCAGCGTGGTGAACACCGGCGTCGTCCCGTCGTAAGCGACGAGCGTGCCCTGGGTGATGCTGACATGGATGGTCTTGTGCCCGGATCGCAGCGCGCGCAGGGGCTCTTCGAGCACGTCGACGACGGTGGCGTCGGCCTCGGCCAGGTAGAGTGGCAGTCCGGCGTCGTCGTTGACGCGGGTCTCGAGGTAGCGAGCGCCGCCCTCGGTGACGCTCTTGCCGGTGAGGCCGACGTGGCTTCGAAGGGGCCAGTCGCCGGCGGCCTTCTCCAGGGCTCCGCGAGCGTTGCGGTGGAATCGGGAGCGGGGTTTGCCGCGGATCCAGGCGAGCGGGAGGGTGGTGTCGGCGCCGAGGTGGACGCCCTGAAATACGCTGGGGCGATAGGCGCGGACGCGATCGGCGGGCACGACGGTCTGGTCGGCGGAGAGGAGCCAGGCGCGCCCTCCGGCCGTGAAGGCGCGGGTGAACGAGAGCATGGATCCGAGCGGGATCACCTGTCGTTCCAGGCCAACGCGCCCCTCCGCGGCGAGGCCGCCCGCGGCGAGGAAGGGCGGTAGCTCGTCGGAGGCGAGGATGGGAGTCGGATCGGCGAGATCCTCGTGGGCCGCGAGCGTGCGGTAGAGAGGCTGCCACGCGCCGGCCGGGCCAAAGGCACCCTCGAAGCGCCGCGCCTCGGCCGCGGTGGGGACGCGGTTGTACATCGGCGTCCCGTTGGAGAGGGCATAGCGGTAGGGAAACGGCCCCGGGGAAGGGGCCGTGGCGGCGGCCCCGGCGAGGAACGCAGGAGACGGCGAGAGCGTCACCGTGCGATCGTTGCAGACGAATCCACGGGGCTCGACCTGGTAAAAGCCGCCGGGACAATTCTGCCCGTGGACCAGGTCCGTCGAGCGGAGCGCGACCGAGGTGCCGTGACGGACGTAGCCGAGGAACCGATGCTCATCGGCCTTGGGGCGGCTGTAGATCCAGGTGACGTAACCCTGGCTGGTGAGGTGGGGAGTCGGCGTCGCCGGAGGTGCGGTATCGGGCTCGGCGCTCCGGGCCTCGGCAGCGGGGGCGAGGGCGAGATCGGACTTGGCCCGGGCTTCGTCGGCGAGGATTTCCGGCGTAGGCGGCGCGGGCTCGGCCGAAGCGCGCGGCGGCGGAGGAAGCGCAGCGGGAGGCGGCGAGGCGGGCGGGGGAGGCGGCGACGCGGCGCAGGCGACGAAGCCGATCGCGGCGAGCGGGAGGGCGAGGGCGCGGCGGCCGCTTCGATGCCGGCGGCGGCGGTGCGTTGTGTCGTCGTCCTCGCGGCGCATGGAAGCAAGGTAGGCCCGGCGATCGGCGCGGGGCAAAGTTATCGGAGGACGCGCGCGATCGGCGCGGTCGCCGCGTCGTCGTCGTCGTCATCGTCATGAGCATCGCGGGGATCGGCGAGGGTGGTCGGATCCGCAACGACGCGCAGGCGCAGGCTCCGGGGGGCGCCGTCGACCGCCGCGAGATCGTCGAGCGCCGGCGCGGGATCGACGAGCTTCGCCGCGGCGGAGGCCAGCAGCGCGCGGACGCGGTCGCGGCGCGCGTCGTCGTCCGCCCAGGCGTGCCCGGCGAGCGCGGCGATGCTGCGCGCGAGGAGGAGCTCGGCGCGGCCGCGAACGTCGTCGGGGATCCACGGCGCGCGCTCGAGCGTCGCGGCGCTCGCGAGGGCGCGGGTGAGGCTCGCGAGGTCCGGCTTCGTGAGCGCGTGGGGCGTGCGCTCGCCGCGGTTGGCGATGGCGACGAAGCGATCGAGCACGGCGCGCGCGTCGCGTCGCACCTCCTCGCCGGAGCGCGTGAGCGGGCGCCGGTTGCGATCGAGGCCGAGCATCACGGCAGCGAGCGAGCCGCCTCCGAAGAGGATCGCCAGCGCGCCCAGGCCCAGATCGGCGACGGTGTGCGGCGACCAGTGCGACGAGCGAGCGATCACGGCCCAGATCAGGAAGCCGACGAGGCCGATCGATCCGAGCGCGCCCGCGAGGTGCGCCGCGAGCTGCCGGCGGCTCGTGATGATCAGGCGTCCGCCCGTTGGCAACGCGGCGATCGCGCGCGACGCGGCGGCGGCGAGCCCCACCGTGAGCGGCCCGAGCTCCACCTTTGGCGCGTCGCGGAAGGGGCTCATGGCCCGTGGAGCATAGCGCGATCGCCGCGCATCGCCGGTGCGCGACGAGGCTCGATCAGCGTCGCGCTTTCTCGTCGTGTCCGCTCGTCCCGGCTCGCGCGGCGAGCTTTTCGATCACGTCGCGGAAGGAAACCCCGCGCGACGCGAGGCCGACCATCGCGTGGTAGAGCACGTCCGCCGCCTCGCTCGCGACACGATCGTCGCTCTCGTTCTCGATCGCGCGGGCGAGCTCGTCGGCCTCCTCGCGGAGCTTCGCGCCGATGAGCGCGGCGCCGCCGTCGAGGAGGTGGCGCGTGTAGCTCTTCGATCCGACGCTCTGCTTGCGCGCGTCGATCTCGCGCTCGAGCTCTTCGAGGAACGTGGTCGCGTCGCGGGCCTCGTCGGTGAGCGCGCCGTCCGCGCCGATGCGGCGAAAGAAGCAGCTCGGCGTCCCCGTGTGGCACGTCGGGCCGGTGGGATCGACGAGCACGAGGATGGTGTCGGCGTCGCAGTCGGCGTGGAGTGACGTGACGCGGAGCGTGTTGCCGGAGCTCTGCCCTTTCTCCCAGAGCTCGTTTCTCGATCGGCTGAAGAACGTCGCGCGCCCGGTGCGCAGGGTGGCCGCGAGCGACTCGCGGCTCATGTACCCGACCATGCGCACCTGGCCGGTGAGGCGGTCCTGCACGACCGCAGGGAGCAGGCCACTCTCACCGAACGCGAGGTCCATCGATCAGCCTTCTTCTTCCGCGTCGGCCTTCTTCTCGGCGGCGAGTGGGATCGACTTCGGATCAGCTTCTTTCTTGCTGTCGGGAGCGTCGTCGTCCGCGGCGACGTCGGCCTTCGGCGCGGCCTTCGCGGCGACCCGCGCCGTCTTCTTCGCGGCGATCTTCTTCGCGAGCGCCTTCTTCTTCGCGGCGGCTGCGGCGGCCGCGGCCTTGTCTTCTTCGCTGTCGTCGTCGTCCTCGTCGTCTTCGTCGTCCTCGTCGTCTTCATCGGTGACGGGGACCGGCGCGCCGGCGGGGAGAGGGAGGCGCAGCGCCATCGCCGACTCGGGGTGCGCGAGCGCGGCCTTGTAGAACACGGCGAAGGCCACGCACGCGGCGAAGCCCGTGGTGATCGCGATGAACTGCGACGTCGAGAACTCTATGTTGGTCTCGAAGGCCTCGGGCTTGAGCGCGAGGAACAGCAGCACCGCGGGGATGAACGCGGCCACCTGCGCGACGCGGCGCACGGTGATGTTCTTGATCAGCTGCGAGAAGCCGATGGCGAAGCCCGCGGCGAGGATCGCGTAGCCGAGCGGCACGAGGATGTGCTCGGGAAGCGAGGGCGGGATCGAGCCGCGCTCGGCGTCGTCGCGGAGCACCTCGAGCAGGTAGCGGCAGACGCCGTACGCGAACGCGAAGAGGAAGAAGATCTGCCCCCGGAACTTCTGCTTGGTGCGAGCGTAAAGGAGCAGCGCGAGGAGCGAGAGGCCGACGAGCGACTCGTAGAGCTGCGTCGGGTGCACGGGCAGCGAGGTCAGGGCGTCCGCGCCGATCTTCTGCTCGTGAAGGTGCTGCGCCCACGCCGGCGAGCCGCTGCCGTGATCGAGCGTGCCGTCGGGCCAGTGCGGGAAGGTGCCGAGGCTCTTGAGGAACGCGGGAGCCTTGGGGCCGAGCGGCTGGCCGAAATCGCAGCCGAACATGTAGCAGCCGATCCGGGTGATCATCAGGCCCGAGCAGAGGCTGGGCACGGCGACGTCAGCCCACGGGAGCAGCGGGATCTTCGCGCGGCGCAGGAAGAAGAACGAGCCCGCGAGGCCGCCGAGGAAGCCGCCGTACGCGACGAGGCCGCCGCGGCGCATGGCGAAGAGCGACGCGATGCTGTCGAACTCGTTGAGGTTCGTGAGGATGTACAGCACGCGCGATCCGATGACGGCCGCGACCGCGGTGACGACGTAGCAGTTGGCCATCGTCTCCTTCGGCAGGCCGTCGCGCTCGGCGAGGCCCAGCGTCAGGTACCAGCCGACGACGAGCGAGAGCCCGAGCATCACGCCGTAGCTGTAGATGGGCACGGGGCCCATGTCCCAGGTCTGCCCCTTGAGGGCGAACGCGCCGCCCGCAGCAGCGACGGCGATCACGCCGGCGATCCCCGCGCCTTCACGGTTCTTGCGCACGAGGTACAGGATCGCGAACGCGAGCGAGAGCCCCGCGATGGCGAGCAGGACCCACGTCCACGGCAGAGCGTATTTGGGCAGGGGTATTTTGAAGAGGATCGGGTGCATGGGCGGTGTCCTCCTTACGCTTGCGCCCGGGCTCGGGCAAGCGCTGCGGGGGATCGCCGGGGCCCGAAACGGCGGTCTCGTACCGCGGACGGCTGACTGCTAGGATGGCCCCGTGGTCGGGTTCTCTCTGCGTCGCTCGTTCCGGACGAGCGGGCGCCAGCAACGCATCTCCATTCTCGGGGTGATCCTCGGATCGCTCGTGTCGTGCGTGCCTGAAGGCCCGCCGACGTCCTCGAACCCTGGAGCGTCGCCCAAGCCGGTGCCCAGCGCGCCGATCCATGTGGTGACTCCGGCGAAGGCGCCCGCGGTGATTCGCCCGCCGATCACTGCGCCGTTCGAGGATGGCTTCGATCGCGCCGAGCTCGGCCCCGACTGGAACGCGCTCGGCCCCGCGTGGAAGATCCAGGGCGGCAAGCTCTGCGCGCGAGGCGCCCGCAACAAGGGGATCTGGCTCGTCCGCAAGATCCCGGTCAATGCGCGGATCGAGTTCGAAGCGTACGCCGAGTCCGCCGAGGGCGACCTCAAGGCCGAGCTCTGGGGCGACGGCGTCAGCGGCGCGACCGGGACGAGCTACACCAACGCCACGAGCTACCTGACGATCCTCGGCGGCTGGAAGAACACCAAGCAGGTGCTCGCGCGCCTCGACGAGCACGGCGACGATCGCCTCGAGATCGACGTCGACAAGAACAGCGACGACGAGCGCGCGCGCCCCGTGTCCGTGGGGCAGCCGTACCACTTCAAGATCGAGCGCACCGACGGCAAGACGATCAGCTGGTCGGTGAACGGCGCCGAGTACTTCGACTTCGTCGATCCCGCGCCGCTCATCGGCCCCGGCCACGAGTACGTCGGCTTCAACAACTGGGAAGTGCCCGTCTGCTTCGACAACCTCAAGGTCACGCCGCTCTGAGCTGATGGATACGGCCGAGATCGATCGAGAGCTCGACGACGTGGAGTCGCGGATCGACCGCCTCCGATCGCTCTACGAGCAGTACTTTCTTGGCATCGAGAAGATGGAGCCGTCCATCCCGCGGCGCGACGTCGAGCGGAAGATGATGATCCTCCGCAAGGAGCAGATCCGCAACACGGCGCAGCGCTTCAAGTTCCAGATGCTCGTGCAGCGCTACAACACGATGCAGCAGCACTGGGCGCGGGTGACGCGCGAGATCGAGAACGGCACCTACCGCCGCGACGTGATGCGGGCGGCCGCGCGCTTCGGCGCGAAGGAAGCGCTCACGATCCTCGGGAAAAAGAAGCAGAAACAGTACGCGGTGCTCGCCGAGGCGCAGCAGCTCGCGCGCGACAAGCGCCGCGGCGCGGTCGTCGTCGACGACTCCGACGACGTCGAGCTCTCCGACAGTGATCTGCTCGTCGACGACGATGACGACGACGTCGTGTCGACCGCCTCGGCGCAGCAGAAGCCGATCCCGGCGACCGGTCCCGGATCGTCGGAGCGCAAGGCGCCGCTCGGTGGCCTGCGCTGGGCGGGCAACAACCCCGGCGATCCCGCGAGCGCGGTGCGATCGGTCGAGGCGCAGACCGGCGTGAAGCGTCGCCTCGCCGAGCTCGCGGCGGCGATGAAGGTTCCCGTTGCGACGTCGAACGACGATCCCGCGACGCCTCCGCCGCGCGGCCAGTCACCGGCGATGATCGGCTCGGGGGTGCGCGCGGAGCCGCCGGGGTTCGGCGCCCTCGATCTCGACTTCGACGAGTCCGCGGCCTCGCAGCGCAGCGCGCTCCTGCGCCGGCCCGACGTCGCCGTCGCGCCGATCGCCGGCGCTGCGATTACCGGGGCCGCAGGCGCGCGGCAGGTGCCAGCGGTGCGTCCGCCATCGCCGGCGACGCGTCCGCCCACGCCCACGGACGCTGGCGGAGCGCGCACGCCGGCGCCGTTCTCGCCGCGCGTGCCCGTGCCGCCGCCGGTGTCGCCGGTGTCGCCGCGCGCCTCGGTGCCCGACTTCGGCGCGCTGGATCTTCCCTTCGAGGCGCCGCCGCCGATGGCGCTGCCGCGCCGTGCCGTGCCGCCCGCGATCGCGCCGCCACCGCCGCGCGCACCGGCGCCCGTCGCCGACGCGCCGTCGCGACCTCGACCGGGCCCTGCCGTCGCGGCCTTCACCGGTGCCGCGCCTCCCGACGCGCCGTCGAGCCCTGGAGTGCGCCCGGTGATGCGACCCGCGATGCCCGTCGCACGCGCGGCAGCGGCGGCCCCCGAGGGCGCGCTACCCGACCAGCGCCTCCGTCAAATCTACGAAAAATACGTCGAAGCCAAGCGCTCCGCGAACGAGTCGACGGCCGGCGTGACCTACGAGAAGCTTGCCGAAACGCTCCGTGCGCAGGCCAACCGCCTCAAGGCCACGCACCCGGCGAAATCAGTCGACTACGACGTGGTGATCAAGGACGGCAAGGCGCTGCTGAAGCCCGTGCTCCGCTGACGCAGCGGGCTCTGCAGCCTCCGTCACGCCGCGCACGCGATCGTCTTTTCAGGGAAGCGTCGGGCCGAGCTGCGCGTTGCGGGGCTCGACGATGATCACCGTTCGCCCCTCCGACGACCGACACCCCTCGACGGTGCGCGCGCGCAGCCTCGACGGCAGCGCCCGCCTGGAGCACACGACCGGTCCACTTCGAGCCAACGTCGAGATCGACCGCTCGCAGGGCGACGCAAATGTTCGGGGAGGGTCGGGTCGAATCGGGCTAGCCGTGCATCGGCCGAGGACCGCTGGACGGGCGCCGCAGGCTCACGGGCGGGACCGCATCCTCTTCGCAGTGATGAATCGCGCAGGACGTCCGGTCGGCTTCACGCATGCGCGTGCATAAGTCTCCCAGGTCTTCGTCCGCGTCCACGACCTCGGCCTCGAGCGGCTGCGAAGTCGCGGGATCGTAGCGAACGTTGTCGAGAGCCACCCACTGACCGCGGTATTGCTCCGAGCGACAGATCTCCGGCCACGGCAACCGTGTGGCCATTCGCCTTCTACTGCCCATTCCTCTTTGAACGACCTTCTCCCCCGGGTGACGAAGCAAAGCAGCGCGTGCGGCGATCGAACGGCAGACTCGGCGGTTGATAGTCTCGAGCTCAGGGTAGCTCTCGCAGATCGGCGGTGGCCGGCGCAAGTACAGGACGGGTGACCCCGTGGGTACAGCGCGGATCTAGCACCGGCCCAAATCTGTCGTCAAGCGGCGCTGTGCCTCTGTCCAGGGCTGAGGTCGTTCCTTCGTGGTCGAGCCCACGCCCCCGAACGGCAGCTCAAGGCTGCCCGCCTACTTGCAGTGCTTCGCTTTGAGGTTGTTCAGCGCCGTCGAGGCGCCGATGCTCGCGGCCGCCTGGGCATCGCGCAGCCCAATGCAGCCCTTCGAGGCAGAGCGTTGCGCGGCCTGATCGATCGCCACGCGCGCGCTGACTTTGCCGGGGCCATCGCAGTTGCGAAAGTGGTTCACGGCCGGGGCCACGTTGCCACCGGCAGCGAGGCCCTCGGCCGATTTGCACTCGGCTTCGGCCTTGGGATCGATGCCTGGCACGGGCACCTTCACGGTCGTCGTCCCGTTCGTCGGGACGTTGTTGACGATCCTCACGCCGGCGTCGACGCCGCCCGCGTCTGCGGCGCCTGCGTCGGGCGGACCATCCAACGCGACGACGGCCGTGCCGCCGCCGGGCAGCTGGATCAACCCTGCGTCACCGCTGTCCGCGGTCGACGAAGGCTTCTTCAGCACGACGACGGCGATGATGATCCCGACGACGGCGAGCACGGCGACGAGCACGCCGATGATCGCGCCGGACCCGCCGCTCGGCTTGCTCTGCGGAGCGACGGGCGCCGGATACGCTTGCCCGCTGCCGGTGGGGACCTGCTGCTGCGCCATCGCCGGGTTCGACGGATAGCCTTGTTGCACCGGGGGATAGCCGGGGTTCGACGGGTTCTGCGACTCGATCATCGTGCGGCCGGCGGGCTGCTGCTGCCCCACGAAGATCGGCTCGCCCACCTGCGTCTGCGCGCCGCCTGCGGGCCGCGCAGCGGGCATCATCGCGGTGCCGCCCGCGCCGCCGCTGTCGGGGAAGCTCGTGCGCGGCGCCATCCCGATCGACGACAAGCGCTGACCGCCCGCCGTGAAGTCCTCGAAGAACTCGCGCACCGACTGCTGCCGCTGCGTCTTGTCCTTCGCGAGCGCGCGCATCACCGCGGCCTTCATCTTCGGCGGGACCTGCCCCGCCATCGGGATCGTCTCGAAGGGGAACGGCTGCGCCGTCATGTGCTGCGTCGCCCACGCCCACGGCGTGTCGGCGTCGAAGGGCAAGCGCCCCGTGAGCATCTCGTAGGTCATCACGCCGAGCGAGTAGATGTCGCTGCGCGCGTCGAGCTCGCCGCCCTTGAACTGCTCGGGGCTCATGTACGGCGGCGTTCCGAGCACGGTGCCGGCCTTGGTGAGCTTCTGCTCCTGCTTCGTGGTGATCTTCTCGTCGCGCTTGGCGATGCCGAAGTCGAGCACCTTGACGCAGTCTTCCTCGCCCGCGCGCGTCGTCAGGAAGATGTTCGCGGGCTTGAGATCACGGTGAACAATCCCCTTGTCGTGCGCCTCCTGGAGCGAGCCGCAGATCTGCCCGACGATGTGATCGACGCGCTCCGGCTGCAGCGCGCCGTGCTCCAGCGCCTTCTCGAGCTCTTGCCCGTGCAGCAGCTCCATCGCGATGTAGAGATCGCCGCCGTCGGTCTTGCCGTAGTCGAAGACCTTGATCGTGTTGGGGTGCTCGAGCTCGCTCATCGTGCCGCACTCGCGCATGAAGCGCGGCTGCACCTCGGGATCCTTCGTGTACTCCGCCAGCAGCGTCTTCACCGCGACCTTGCGGACCGACGTCCCCATCTGCTGCTCGCCGACGTACACGCGGCCCATGCCGCCTTCGCCGAGCATGCTGGTGATGCGGTAGCGCCCGCCGACGATGGTGCCGATCAGCGGATCAGACGCCTCGGGCGCGGCCGGGAGGAGCGCGCCGCACTTCGCGCAGAAGCGGGCTCCGTCGATGTTCGGCGTGTGACAGGCGGGACATTCCATGCGATCGCGATCTCTATTCCGTGGGCGTCGGCGCCGCCAGGTTTCGTGGTGTCGACGCGTCCGGCGCCGGTACCGCCGAAGCGAGATTCCGACGCTGCGCTCCGCGTCCTTCGCGACCTTGCGGGCCGGAGGTGCGGTGCGAGCGGCAGCAGGATCGCAAGATCCAATCGACGCGCGCAAGGGCTCCGGGTAGGAAGACGTCGCTCTTGCCTTCGGAGAGCCCGGCGACCCCTTCAGGGAACGCCTGAACGGCCCCGCCGACAAATCGCACGGGGCCCGATCGGACTGCTTGACACTGTTCTTGCTAGGGGCTAAGAGCCTGCTCCCCTTTCGGGACTCGTCTGTCTTCTGGGAGAGAAGCGAACCTTCTCAACCAGTCGAGAGCACGGGCTCCGGGGTCCGCTCGACGAACGAGGTGCACGCTGGCGTGGCTCAATCGGTAGAGCACCTGCCTTGTAAGCAGGGGGTTAGGGGTTCAAGTCCCCTCGTCAGCTTTGTCGACCCGCTCACGTAGGATCGACAAAGACCGAGCCCGCCTCCTGATGCAGGGAGACGGGAACGGATGCACGGACAAGAAACAGGAGAGTGTTCAGTACCGCCCCCGCTCGGGAGCGGATAGAAGCAGCGGCACATACGGAGGGTTACCCGAGTGGCCAAAGGGAGCAGACTGTAAATCTGCCGGCTATGCCTTCGATGGTTCGAATCCATCACCCTCCACTGGGCTCCCTGAGAAATCAGGGAGCCCATCCAGCGGCCAGCGCCGCACGCCGCGGGCGTAGCTCAGTTGGTAGAGCGTCAGCCTTCCAAGCTGAACGTCGCCGGTTCGAACCCGGTCGCCCGCTCGATTGAATGGGATTTTGGTGCCCCAGCCCGAAATCCTATTTGCACGACACACTCCGGGTTGCCTATCGGGCCCGAGTTGCAGTACAAGGCCGTCCCCATCGGGGGCGGCAGGCAGTCGCCGCGCACAAGTACATCGCCCACCTAGCTCAGTCGGTAGAGCACTTCCTTGGTAAGGAAGAGGTCGTCGGTTCGAATCCGATGGTGGGCTCCACGTAGCGCGAACGAGACGAAGTCGAGAACGGCACAAGTCGCATACCGTCAGGAGAAAGCTCGATGGCCAAGGAGAAGTTCAGCCGCACCAAGCCCCACGTCAACGTCGGCACGATCGGTCACATCGATCATGGCAAGACGACGCTGACGGCGGCCCTCGTGAAGGTGCAGTCGAAGAAGGGGCTCGCGAAGGCGATCTCCTACGCTGACATCGCCAAGGGCGGCACCGTT
>JANYGI010000145.1 GCA_025362495.1 Byssovorax sp.
GCCGGCGGCGACCTTGCGCGCAGAGTCGAGGAACAGGCCGTCCGTGAGCTTCATGATGTTGGCTTTGTGGATGGAGTGGATGCGCTTACGGTTGTGCTTGGCGGCGTACTCAAAGGCAAACTTCGCGACGCGGGTAGAGGCTTTTTCGGTGATCACCTTCATGCCCATGGCGACGCCCGGCTGCACCATCACTTCGAGACCGGCATAGAGGTCTTCGGTGTTCTCGCGCACGATGATGAGGTCGACACCGGGGTAGCGCGAGTGGAGACCGGCGAGGTTGCGGATGGGGCGGAAGTTGGCGAAGAGCTCGAATTTTTTGCGCAACGTTACGTTGATGGACGCGAAGCCGCCGCCGATGGGCGTGGTGACCGGTCCCTTGAGGCCGACGCGATTGGTTTCGAGCGAATCGTAGAGAGCCTTGGGGATGTACTCTCCGGTTTTTTTGAAGGCGTCGGCGCCTGCATCCTGGCGATGCCACTCAAAGCTGCAGCCGTGGGCTCGGCCTGCGGTTTCGAGCATTGCAACCGTGGCGTCCGTTACTTCGGGGCCGATGCCGTCGCCGGGAATGAGCGTGATCCGATGGGCCATGATCGGCGTCCATTAGTCCGAATCACGCCAGAGAAAAGGGCTTTATGCCTCGACGTTGTCCCGCTACCGTACGGCCCGCATCGGGCGCGCCGTCGCGCCCATTGACGGAGAACCTCCCCATGATCCGGCTCGCCCCGCGGTTTTTCTCGCTCCTCCTGCTCTCCGGGCTCGGCCTCGTCGCCTGCGGGCACTCCGAAGAAGAGTGGAAAGCCCAGCTCGACAAGTACGACCACCTGGCCGCCGAGAACACGGCGACCCAGGCCAAGCTCGACTCGACGACCAAAGATCTCGAGGCCGCTGCCAAGAAGGTCGGCGATCTCGAGCGCCAGCTCCAGGCGTCCGGGCTCGAGCTCCAGAACACCAGCAAGAAGCTCTCGAGCGTCAACGCGACCCTGGAAGAGCGTGAGCGCGCCCTCGTCGAGTACCAGGCCCGCGCCAAGCAGCTCGAGCTGATCAAGGCGCGCTTCGAGACGCTGAAGCGCAAGCTCGACGAGCTGACGAAGCTCGGCCTCGCCGTCAGCATCCGCAAGAACCGGATGGTGATCTCGCTCCCCGGCGACGTGCTCTTCGACTCCGGCCGCGAGACGTTGAAGAAGGAAGGCCAGGCGATCCTCGTCAAGGTCGCGAACGTGATCAAGGCCGACGGCGCGCTCCTCGGCCGCGACTACCAGGTCGCCGGTCACACCGACAGCAAGCCCCTCCAGGGCGGGCAGTTCCGCGACAACTGGGGCCTGTCGCTCATGCGCGCGCGCGAGGTCCTGCTCTACCTCGTCGACGCGAAGACCGGCGGGATGCCGATCGCGCACTGGAGCGCGACGGGCTTCGCCGACACCGATCCGATCGCCAGCAACGACAGCGACGACGGCCGGCAGAAGAACCGCCGCTGCGATCTCATCGTGGTGCCGAGCGTCGAAGAGATGCTCGATCTCAAAGCCATCACGCAGTGACCGCGGCCCGCGTCGATCCCCTCTCCCGGCGGCGGGAGAAGGGGATCCGCGTCGCGCTTCACCCCGCGATGTTCAGCCGCTTGCGCTTCACCATCTCGACGAGCGTCGTGCGGTTGACGCGGAGGAGCTGCGCGGCCTTGTTCTTGTTGCCGCCGGTCTTGCGCAGCGCCTGGAGGATGAGGTCGCTCTCGAACTCTTCCACGGCGGCGCGGAGATCGATCCCGTCTTCCGGCAAGAGCGGTCGGATGCCCGACGAGGGCGGCGCGTCGGATCGCGAGCGCGGCATCACCGGCAAGTGGACCTGAATGATCGCCAGGTGCGCATAGAGGTCCTCGCGGAAGCGACCCGCGGCGATCTCCAGCTCGAGATCGCGGCTCGTCGCGGCGATGACGCGCACGTCCGATTTGAAGATGCGCACGTCGCCCACGGGGGAGTGCTCGCGCTCGCGCACGAGGCGGAGCAGCCGCGTCTGGAGCGAGGGCGATAGCTCGTTCACGTAAGCGAGGAAGAGGGTGCCGCCCTCCGCCGCCCCGACGGCGCCGAGGCGCGTCTCCCCGACGTGACCGGCGCGCCCGAATATTTCTTCTTCGAGGCGCGCGGCTGGGACCAGCGCGCAGTCGACGGCCACGAAGGGAGACTCGCCGCGCATGCTGCGGTCGTGGAGGGCGCGCGCGACGTTGTCGAGCGCGGGGCTGCGGTCGCCGGTGATGAGCACGCTGCAGTCCGCGCGAGCGACGCGATCGATGGTGCGCGCGGCGCCGCCGAGGTCGTCGCTGCCGCCGACGAGGCGGCCTTTGCTGGTCGCTCGCAGGCTCTGCGGTACGACGATGTCGGCCACCAGAGGCAACGATGGAGGGGCGACCGAAGAATCGAAATCCGGATCATCAGGTGTCATGTCAGGCTCCCTCCCCCTCGAATTCAGATCTAGCTTCCGACAGGTCCCGGCAGCGACCGGGACCGGGTCGGACTTGATGGTTCGGTCCCGTCGACCTCCCCGAAAGATTGCGTCATCGCCTCGAGCAACGTCACGCCGCGAGGCCGCGTGGGCCCGGAGGCGCCGGCCGAGGCCCGCTCCGCCAGCAGCGATTTCGTGCTCGCGGCGCTCATGGGATCGAGTCGCCGCGGGAAGATGGCGGGACGGGGCGCTCGATCCGCTCGGCCACCACCGAGTAGCGCCCCTCGCGCCACGGCGGTCGCAGCGCGCGCGTCCGGTTCACGGCATCGCCAAGGCGCGCTTCGAGCGTCACGGCGGGCGACTCGTCGTCGTCGTCGAGGACCATCAGCGCTGCCTGGGCGGCGTCGGCGAGATCGATGAACTTCGGCCCGTCGAACTCGAACAGCGACGTGGTGACGACCAGCACGCACGGCCGGAGATCGGCCACGTACTGCGGCACCATCGCGAGATTGCAGCCGATCGAAGACGAGAACGCTCGCCCGGCAGCCTCGATGCGCGCGAGGAGCGCGGGCGCACAGCCGACCGCCAGCACAATGGGCATGTGCGGCGAAGTCAGGGTCGGCCGGGTGTGTTCCGTCATCATCTCTGGGTGCCTCCATCGATCTGGGGCGAGCAGCTATTTCAAAGGCATCACATTAATGCGCTGATACACCAGCCGTCAACGACGCTTTCGGTCGCGCGATGGATCCGGAACCGACGGCCACCTCGCGCGTAGCCTGGGTGGAGCGCTCCAGGAGACACACATGAGCAGACAACGTGATCAAAGTCCGAGACCGGGCGGGAACCCTTTCAGCCTCTACCCGGAGCTCGAGCACTCGATGGAGCGCAGGCGCTTTCTGCGGGCGGCGGCCGCTGGAACGGTGCTGGCCGCGCTCGGCGGAGGGACGTACGTACTCGCGGCCGAGAACGATCCCCGGGCCAAGCTGTTGAAGCCGGACGGGCGCGTGCGGCTCCCGCCGGGGCAGCGGATCCTCGACGCGCTCAAGCCGATGGGGGGTGACCCGGGCGATCCGAGCCCCTCCGCGTTTCGCCTCAACGTGCATGGCGAGGTCGACACTCCGATGACGGTCGACTTCACGGCCCTCACCGCGATGCCCGCCACCGATCAGACCTGCGACGTGCACTGCGTCACGGGCTGGTCGGTCCTCGACAGCAAATGGTCTGGTGTGCAGATCGCTCACCTCGCGAAGATCTGCGGGATGCGCAGCACCGCGCGCTACGTGATCTTCGAGGCCGCCGGCGGCTACACCGCCAACGTGCGGCTCGCCGAGGCGCTCGCGCCGACCTCGCTGCTCGCCTACAAATACGAGGGCGCTGCGCTGCCACGGCCTCACGGTCCGCCGGTGCGCGCGCTCATGCCGGATCTCTATTTCTGGAAGAGCGCCAAGTGGATCACCGGCATCCAGTTCAGCGCCAAGGACCGACCCGGCTACTGGGAGACGCGCGGCTATCACAACCACGCGGACCCGTGGAAGGAAGAGCGGTATGGTTGAGCCCCCCGGAGGCGCTCTGCCCGAGAAGGCGGGGAAGATCGAGAAGAAAGGGCGCTCGTCCTGGCGCAGCTGGAACCGCGCCATCCATCGCGATCTCGGCCATGTCGCCGTCGGGCTCACGCTCATTTACGCCATCTCGGGCCTGGCGGTGAACCACATCCTCGACTGGGATCCGAGCTTCGTTGCGTACAGCGAAGCGCACGAGCTCGGCGCGCCGATCCCCGGCACCGACGACGAGGCCGCCGCCGCGGTGATGAAGCAGCTCCACGTCGCCGGGACTCCGCGCGACGTGTTCCGCGAGGGCCCGACCGATCTGCAAGTGGTCCTCGACAGGCGCACGCTCCACGTCGACACCACGAGCGGCCACGTCGTCGACGAAGGACAGCGGCCTCGCTTCTTCCTGCGCGCCGTCAACTGGCTGCACCTGAGCCGCGGCAAGAAGGCCTGGACGGTGATCGCCGACATCTACGCCGTGGGCCTGATCTTCCTGGCCATCTCGGGGATCATGATGATGCCGGGCCGCAAGGGGCTGCTCGGTCGAGGCGGCCTCTTCATGCTCGCGGGCATCGCCGTGCCCATCGTGTACATCCAGCTCTCGGGCGGTCCCGAGGCGCAGAGCGGAAAGCCTCCTTCGCGCGCGCAGGCCGCCCCCGCGAAATAGCGATGCTCTCCGCGATCGCCTTGTTTTCCAGGTCGAATGCGCGAACCGGTGACACCCGTTGCGTCGCGCACGGCAGCAGCGGCTGGCGCACATCTCGCGTCTCGCTCAGGGCATGCGATGCATCGAGGTGGACACCGGGCGGTGGCGGGTTGAGCTCGGCGGCGGAGCTGGCATCGAGATCGTGTTGCTGTTCAGTCGGACGCTCGCGTTCTTCTGGTTCGCGGGCGGGCTCGTCGCGGAGCTGCCGGTCGGCGAGAGCTGAAGCGCGAAGCGTGACGGTCGACATCGCCGCGCGTCGGCCACGCTGAATCGGCGCGACGTGATCGCGCTGCATCGGCGCGTGAATCTTCGCGGTGGATCGACGCGTCGTCCGCGCGCTCGCGTGGTCGGCTCGACGCGAGAGCGCGCGCCCGTGTGCTAGCGTCGCGCCTCGCATGGCCGCACCGCTCCCCGAACCGACAGCGCCCCCGGCGCAAGCGGCGCTGACCGTGTCCACGGCGCCGCTGTGGCGGCGTGCGCTGCCGTTCGTCGTCGCCGTGGGGCTCGTCGCGTTCGTCCTGCGAGGGCTCGACGTTCGCACCTTCGCGCGGCACCTCGCCACGGTCAACGCGCCCGGGTTTCTGCTCTTCGAGGTCGCGTTCATCCTCGCGCTGCTCACGGCCGACACCTTCGCGACGGTGCTCGTGTACCGCCGCTCGGTCGCGCCGATCCGCTTCCGCGATTTCTGGATCCTCCGCGGCGCCTCGTACCTGCCGTCGGTGCTCAACCATCACGTCGGGCAGGCCTTCATCACCTACTTCGTCGCGAAGCGGTACGGGACGCCGCTCGCCCGCGTCGCCGGGGCCACGCTGCTCGTCTACGCGTCGTGGATGGGGTGCGTGCTCGGCCTCGCCTGCGTCGCGCTCCCGCTCAACGGCAAACCGCTGTTCTGGCTCGCGGTGCCCCTCGGGGCGGGCGTGCTCTACCTGGTGATCCTCGCCGTGCGGCCGCGGCGGCTCGCCGGGATGAAGCTCCTCGCCCCGCTGTTCGAGGCCGGCGTCACCGGGCACCTCGTCGCCTTGCTCTCGCGGATTCCCCACCTCGTGGTGCTCTTCCTCGGCACCTGGATCCCGTTTCTCTTCTTCGGGGTTGCCATCCCCTTTGCCGACGCCGTCGCCTACATTCCCATTCTCATGGTGGCGGTGACACTCCCGATCACACCGCAGGGCTTCGGGACGCGGGATGTGCTCGCGGCGGCGTTCTTTGCTCGCTACGCTCCCGGCGACACCGTCGAAGCGCGGCGCGCCGTGCTCGCCGCCACGACGACGAGCTGGGGCATCGCGATCACCTTGATTGAGGTGCTCCTGGGCGTCGTGCTGATGCGCTTTGCCGCCGCGGAGCTGGAAAAGCCCGCAAAGCAAGAGCTGCTCTCCCGATAAGCCATCTCGTCGTCCGCCCATCGCGGCTGCCCATGTGCGCGGGACGCACGCCTTCGTCCGGGGACGGGAGGGTACGCTCGTTGCACCGCACGGTTGCGTCGTTGTCACTCCGCGATAACGCGCGCCAGGCCCCTTGCCGGCGCGGCTCTCGTGGAGGCTTTGAGCAGAAATGAGGGACGCATGAAGTCGACGAACCTGTATTCGGGACTCGCGATCATTCTCGCCGCCGCAGCGAACACCGCTGTCGTGGGCTGCGCCGCGGTCGCGGAGGACGCCGCTGATACCGAGTCCTCGGTCCAGAGCGTGTCTTTGCCCTGTGACCAGGAGCAGAACGGGTCGGAGGCCGCCCCGCCGGCCGAGGGCTCCGGTGAGGCCGCTCCGTGCAACAGCGGGGCTGCGCATCAAGGCAACTACGGTGCTCCGTCGGACAGCCGCGGCGCCTCGCGGGGCGGCTATGCCGCCGAGCCGCGCGGCTATGGCGAGGAGCAGGGTGGTTATGGCGAACAGGGCGGCTATGGCGCCCCGCCCGGCGACGAGTACGGTGGCGACGACCAGGGCGTGGGCCCGGGCGTCGGCGTCGGCGGCTGCGCGGCGCCGGTCGCGGTCCCCGTACCCACGTATACCGTGCCGGTCTACTATCCTGTACTCGTCTCGCCCTTCGCCTTCGGCGGCTGTGGTTGGGGCGGGTTCGGGTTCGGCGGGTTCGGGCGCCGCTGGTGACAAAAGAGCGATCCCTCCGCCTCTTGCCCCTCGATGGGGCAGAAGGGGAGGGATCGCCTCTTCCGGCTACCGGCTCAGCTCAGTTGCCGACGATGCCAATCCAGGCGTTCTGCTGGTTGCCCAGCGTCGAGATGATGAAGAACTCCTCCGACTTGTACTGGTTGGCCTTGGTCGGCGTGATCGAGAGGTGAAGCTTCTGGCCGTTCTGCCCGCCGGGGGCGTCGAACGCGAACTGGAGCGTCGGCTGGCCGCCCATGAACTCGTTGAGATCGTGGGCCTCGACCTGCCAGGGGCCGTTGGTCGCGGCGTCGCTGAAGAGATCGATCTCGATCGTCTTGGTGGAGCCGATCGGGATCTGGACGCCCTTCACCTTGAGCGACTGGCCGCCGCCCCCGAGGGTGATGGTGTCGTTGAGGAGCGGGACGCTGTTGAAGTACACCTGACCAGCCGGCGCGGGGACGCAGGGATCGTGGCTCGCCGCGGCCGCCTTGTTCGACCAGGGGCGCTGGACGACATAGCCAATCTGCGGATCCTTGTACGAGGCGCCGGCCGACTGGGCGCACATGTCGCCGTTCTCGCCGCCGCCGAGGGCGAAGAGCCAGTAAATGTGGTTGTTGTCGACCTGGGCATAGGCGGGGTTCGTCTGCGGGTACGGATCCGTCGCGGCCTCGGCCAGCTCGTGAGAGCCGGTGTCGGTGATGGCGTCGAGCTCGTTCATCCCGGTGGACTGCATCGAGCAGCGCGGGATGACGAGGTAAGAGACATCGATGTTGCCGTGGGCGGCGTTGAGGGTGATGTTCGAGTGGTAGCCGAGGAAGGCCTGGCAGCTCTTGCTCCCCTGGAGATCGATCGAGGTGCCCAGGGGGTACGTGAGGGCGATGATCGTGTTGGAATCGGGCACGGGGAACGCCGGATCGCCGTTGTTGAGCTTCGCGGCGAGCCAGGCCTGGATCTCGTCGTCGGTGGTCGCGGCCGGGGCTACCTCGGTGAGCTGCTTGGCGGGGCCGGACGAGAGGGCGCCGACGCCGTACTCGGAGACGGCAGCGGGCCAGTAGGCGCTCGGACCGATCTTGGCGAAGAAGTCCGTCGTGGCGTCGATGATGGTCTGCTTGTCGCCCTGGAAGAAGATCGGCCACACCTTGGGAGCCGTGAGGACCGGGCCGCCGGCGGTGACGACCTTCGGGGCCGCAGCGTGCTTGGCCGGGTAAACGTTGCTCGGTTGGCCGATGTCGGGGCCGCCGCCGCCCGTGCTGCCGCTGCTCGCCGAGGACGAGGCGTCCGTGGTCGTCGTGGCCGCGTCGGTGCTCGATGTCGCCGCGCCCGAGCCGCCCGCGCCGCCGACGCCGCCGCTGGTGGTCGTGGTGGTGGTGCCCTGCGTGCTTGCCGAGGGCGTGTCGACCGAGCCGCAAGCTGCAGTGAAGACCGAGGCGGCGATGAGGCCAGTGAACAGGACGGGCAAAGCACGCATGAAGGGCTCCTTGGGACGACGATGATGCAACGGGCGGACGATGCCCAATGGAGCGGCCACGCGCTCCGAAAGAAGGCGGCATCATACACGAGAACAAGGGCATTGTCGGGCCGCCCGCGTGTTGATTTGTAAAGGAAAAATCTGCCCGATATGGAAGATTGCAATGGCGCGGGATCCGTCTCACGATTGCTGCATTGCGGCGCGTTTTGCAGCGCGAAAGCCTTTCGCGCTCCGCGATGAACGACGTCGTTCCCGGTATCCTGAAGCACGGTGACGCGTGCCGGCGACGCGGGCGCGGTCGTGCGGCCGAGCCGCGCTTCGATTGCTTGTTCAATGCCACAGCCGCTGTCGAGGCGGTGGTCACGGCGTATCCGCAGCACGCGCCTGGCGGCGCTGGCTGCGATCATTTCATGCCCCGCATTCCCTGGTGGATGGCGCTACTGCCCTCAGGCGTCGCTCGCGCAATGAGGGTGATCGCCTCCCCGAGAGGGCTGCCGTGGGAGCGAGGGCGCCAGTCTGGAGAATGTCAGTCTTCCCGGCCGGCCCGCTCCGCCGGCGCGCCACGCCACGCCACGAGATCCATGCCTTCTGGAGGGCGCTTGTCGACCTCGTCCATCGTTGCGCCGAGGCTATGTCTCGACGACGTGAACCTCGTCGGGGCGCTCGTGGACGGCGGCCGAGGAGACGCGAGCCGCATCGTCAGCGCTCCGATCCCGAGCCCGGGCCCCGTCGGGTGCCGCTCCGCGGGGCGCGCGACGAGCTCGCCGGCGCGTCGGCGTCGAAGCCGGAGACGCCGAGCAGGTACGAGATCGCCGCCGTCTCCTCGTTGAAGAGGGGCGAATCGAGCGAGTCTTCGCGGATGTGGCGGCCGATCTGCAGCGCGCCGACCGCCGTCTTGACGAGCACGGCCAGGCGACGAAAGTCGTGGACGAGGAGCTGGCGGCAGCGGCCCGCGGCCCGCTCGAACGACGGATCGTTGTTCATCACGGCTTCGCGCATGTCGACGAGGAGGACATGGCGCTTGCGCCCGAGCTGATCGAGGAGGCCGGCGGCGCGCTCGTGGAGCAGCTCGTACTCCACGAGGCTTGGATAAGGCACGCTCGTCCGCACGTAGCGCACGAGCCGCGAATCAGGCCCGGTCGACAGGGTGATTTGCGGGGTGGAGAGGAGCAGCGCCATGGGTGTCGTCGGGCCCTTGCCAATCACCTGCCGCGCGCTGTTTCGTCAAGCGGAATCGCGGTGATCGGGCTCGCGACGAGCGTCGCCCGGACGGTCCATGGTAGCCTGCCCACCGATGCGCCCGTTTCCCCGCTCGGCCGTGCTCGCCGCGATCTTCGCCGCTGCGATGCTGGTCCATTTCCGCGACGCCCGCGCCTGAGGCCTCTCGCCTCCCGTCGGTCCGACGGGCGTGATTCATTGCAGCGGTGAAGGCTCCGGCGCGGCTGGCCCGGCGACGCGGTTCCGGGTCGGCGCGGCGTACGGAGCCTCGGGCGCGGATCTCCTCTTCAACGGATCGATCCACGCGGGGATGGTGCGCACCGCCGTGAGCGCGTCGTTCGATTACCAGCTCGGCCCGGCCACGACGCTCTCGTTCGGCGCCGGGGCCGGCACGGGCGGCTCGCTCTCGGTGAGCGGGATCCGCTACGGGATCCGGCCTGGATGGCTCGCGACGGCGTCGTACGCGCGCCGCCTCGTCGACGGCGCGGGCTCGCTCCCGTTCGTGATCCTCGGCCTCTCGTTCGGCGGCTCGGGGGCGAGCACCAGCCTCTCTCTCGCCGGCCACGAGGAGACGGCGCCGCTCTACGCGTTCGATTTCCGCGGTGGCCTGACCGTCGGAAAGACGTTCCTCGACGTGCTCAGCCCCTATGCGGCGATTCGCCTCTTCGGCGGACCGGTGCTGTGGAAGGTCAACGGAAAATCGGCCCTCGGCACCGACGAGAATCATTATCAGCTCGCCGCGGGGCTCGTCACCGCGCTGCCGCGGGGATTCGATGCCTTCGTCGAGGGCGCGCCTCTCGGCGAGCGCGCCGTCACCGTCGGAGCCGGCTACAGCTTCTGAGCAGACTCCAGCGCTTCGACGCCTGCTCGCGGGTGGATTGTCAGAGACAGGCGCAGACGCAAGCGTTGTTGATACAGGTGCCGACTCCCACCTTCATCTGGAAGAAGCACGTCGCGAAGCAGCCCGAGGTGCAGGTGCTGCTGTCACAGGTGGGGGGCGGAGGCGTCGTGGTGCAGGTGCCGCCGTTGCACGTGGAGCCATTGCCGCCGCAGTCGGCGTCGGAGCAGCACGCCGCGCTGCAAACGCAGCTATTGCCCTGCTTCATGTAGCTCGGGCCGCAGGTGAAATCGCAGGCGCCATTGCCAGAGCAGATGCTCGTGCCATTGACGGGGGCGGGCGCGCAGGCGAGGCAGCTATTCGATCCGAAGCAGCCAGTCTGCGTGGTGTTCCCCGCGCAGATCCCGCCGCAGAGGTGCTCACCCGCGGGGCAGCCCATGCCCGTCCCGGTGCTCGCGCTCGCCGACACGCTGGTGCTGCCGGCGCTGGTGCTGCCGGCGCTGGCGCTGCTGGTGGTCGACGTCGTGGTGCTGGTGGTCGTGCCGCTCGCGCTCGTCGTGCCGGTGCCGGCGGCGCTGCTCGTCGACGTGGCGCCGCCCGCGCCGCCGGCCGACGGGCCCGGCCCCTCCGCCGCGCTGCCGCCGGAGCCGCCTTCGCCCTCGCTGGTTCCGCCGCTGTCCGCCGCCTTTGCGCAGCCTTGAGCCACGCTGCCGACCGCGATTGCCACGAACACCAAGCCAAAGCCGATAGTTTTCACGCCTACCTCCGAGACTCGATTGTCGCCCATTTCAAGATTGATCGCGATCGTTCAGCGCCGCGCGCGTGAGAAAGTTCGCGCGTCCCCGCTCGGCCCGAAATTTCCACGCACGCACGCGCAGCGGCGGCGCCGGTCACCGGCGCGTCATTGCCGAGGTAAGGTGCGCAATCCACCGCGAAAAGGAGCCTCGATGAACCTGCTGGATCCTGCCCTCGATCGTTACACCCACGATCACACGAGCCCGCGTGGCCCGCTCTTCGACGCGCTGCGCGAAGTGACGTTTGCGACGATGCAGAGCCCGCACATGCAAGTGGGCCGGGTGGAGGGCGCGCTCCTCGCGCTGCTCTGTCGCCTCATGGGCGCGCGCCGCGTGCTCGAGATCGGGACGTTCACCGGCTTCTCCGGCCTGTCGATGGCCGAGGCGCTGCCCGACGACGGCGAGCTGCTCACGTGCGACATCGATCCCGTGGCGACGACCACGGCGCGATCGTTCTTCGATCGCTCACCCCACGGCCGCAAGATCACGATCCTCCTCGGCCCGGCGCTCGCGACGATCGCCGCGCTGCCCGCCGTGCCCTTCGATCTGGCCTTCATCGACGCCGACAAGGAGCACTACACCGAGTACTACGAGGCCGTCCTTCCGCGGCTCCGGACCGGCGGGCTCATCGTCGCCGACAACACGCTGTGGAGCGGCAAAGTCCTGGATCCGAAGGCTGAAACCGATCATGCGATCGTGCGCTTCAACGCCCACGTGATGGCCGATCCGCGCGTGGAGAACGTCCTCCTGTCGGTGCGCGACGGGATGATGCTGGCCTACAAGCGCTGAGCCGATCGTCCGTGGAGGACGCGTCGCGCCTCGGTGGATCTGCACCGCTGCACGCGAACGGGTGGACACGCGGACCGTCGTTGCATTACCTCCATGGACATGAGCTACCGGACGATCGCCCTCGCTTCGTGTCTCTTCGTCGTGGGCTGCGGAAGCGCGCCGCCCCCCAGCGCCGAGGCGCCTGCCACGCCGCGCGACGCCGGCGCATCCGCGACCAAGGGCGCTGCGCTCGGCGAGAAAAAAGAAGACCGACCCACGGATGCAGTCGCCGCCTCCGCCGCGCCGGAGGTGCCGCACGCCTCCGATCGAGCCAGTCAGGGCGAGGGCGCGAAGGAGAGCGCCAAGGCCGTCGGGCAGGCCGCGGTCACCGCGCCCGAGCCGCTCGCCGGCAAGCTCACGCAGGCCGACATCGCGCGCATCCTCGAGAAGAACGGCGACGTCTTCGGCGACTGCTACACGCTGGGCGCAGGCGGCAAAACGAAGGACTTCAAGGGCATCGTCACGGTGAAGGCCACCATCGGCCCGAGCGGCACAGTGAACAACGTCGACGTGACGAAGAGCACCGCGAACAACACCAAGGTCGACGCCTGCGTGCGCGAGGCGTTCAAGAAGATCAAGTTCCCCCACCCGCGCGACGGCGCCACGAGCGTCATCACGTTCCCGATCTCCTTCAACGGCGTCGAGCAAGTCAACTAGCCCACCCGCCTATCTCCGCCTCCGATCGAGCCCTATCTCCGCCTCGGCTCGAGTCCCATCCCCGTCTTGGCTCGAGCCCCATCCCCGTCTTGGCTCGAGCCCCATCCCCCCAGGCGACCCGACGGCTGCCCCCCAGATCTCGGCTAATCCGAAGCCCCGCGCCCCGGCCAAAGCAAAACCCCGCTCCACTCTATCGATAGTGGAACGGGGTATGGGGGGCCCCGACGAGCTTTGCTCGGCGGGGGGAAAGGGCGCGAGCCCTTTTCTGGGACCAAGCGCGCGCGCCCTTTCCTGGGATCAAAGGTGGCGCAGGTGGACGTCGATGATGACGCCCGACTTCTCGACGCCGGCCTCATCGACGTAGCGGAATCCGGCGCGCTCGACCTCGCAGTTGCCGCGATCGTCGCAGCGCTTCTCGACGGCGTACGCGAGATCGATCGAGACGAGGCGGCGCGCGCCGAGGCCCGTGAGCTCGGCCCCTGACGAGACGCGATCGCTGTCGCCGTCGTTCCAGAGGCGCAGCTGCGACCAGCCGGCGTCCGCGGGCGTGAGCTGCCCGTCGCCGTCGGTGTCGAGCTCGCGCAGCGCGATGAAGCCGTTCGAGGCGCGCTCGCCGCTCTTCAGCAGCGTCGCGGATCCGAAGAGCTCGCTGCCGTCGTCGATCGCGCCGTTGCTGTTGCGATCGAGCGCGAGCCACGGGGTGCGCGCCGTGGGCCAGTCGGTGGCGACGCTCATCGTGCCGTTGATGGCGAAGGCGCGCGTGCTCGCCGCGAACGTGACGGGCGCGCCGTCGAACGAGAGCACCAGCGGCGTCGAGCCGGGCGGGTACGCGCACACGGTCCAGACGAGCTTGCCCGTGGTCGCGTCCTTGACGCAGCTATGCGTGCCCATCGCGGGAGCGTTCGGATCCTCGCCGGACGGCACGCACGCCTCGTTCTGCCCTGCGGGCGAGCACGCGTCCTTCGTGGTGGGGAGCGAGTTGCCACCCCCGCTGCCCCCGCTGCCCCCTTCGCCTCCCGCGCCGCCGCTGACCTCGGTGGTGCAACCTGTGCCAAGCGCGCCGATCGTGAGGGCGGTGAGAGCAACGAACACGCGGGGCATCGTGACGAGCGAGCGGGCCATGGGAACCTCCAGGGTGATGCAGCCCCTTCTAGCAGCCTCCATGCCATGCACGATTCAGCGGAGATTCACGGCTGAACCGGATGATTGCGCCACCAGGTCAGGCAGCTCTGTCAGCTATGGCCAAAGCTGTGTCAACTATGCCTCAATGTGTGCCGTCAATGCGGCACAGGCCGATCGCGCCGCTCTTCGTAGGCCTGCATCAGCGCCAGGTAGACCCAGTTGCCGAGCACCTCGGCGCCGGCGCTCGACGGGTGCGCGTAGTCGGCGCTGCCGAGGCCGCGCTGGAACCACGTGCCCATCGAGCCCGTGCCGCCCATCGCGTTGAACGTGTCCCAGTACGCGCAGCCGACCTCGCCCGCGACGCGGCGCTGGATGGCCGCGAGCTTGGGGATCACCGGGCGGCCCGTGAACGTGTCGCCGCGCTTGTCGACGCGATCGAGCGGGCCGACGAGCAAGCACGACGATCGCGGCAGCGCGGCCTTCACCTGCACGAGCACGGCCTTCATCGTCGCCTCGTACTGATCGAGCGGGTAGAGCTCGCCGTCCTCGCTCTCGTTCATGCCGTACTCGAACACGGTGAGCGAAGGGTCGCGCAGGCGGAGCTGCTCGGCGAAATGGGCGTCGTCGCTCTGATCGAGGAAGCGGATGCGGCAGCCCTGGATGCCGATCGCGTCGAGCACCACGCCGGGCGCGTCGCGCTCCATCCACACGCCGAACGCGCGCGCGTTGGCCGACGTCGCGCGCACCTCGAGCTCGTGCTCGCCGTCGGGCACCGCGTACGTGCGCAGCGCGCTCTTCGACGTGGCGCCGCTCGTGTCGATCGTCTCGCGCGTGACGCCGTCGACCTTGATCTCGAGCGCGCCGCCCTTCGGTTGCTCCAGGTAGTCGACGACGAACTTCGACACGGCGCGACCGAACGTGCCGCTCTTCGTCGTGGCGAAGCGCGAGAACACGCCGGGCCCCTCGGAGCGAAAAGAGACGCCGCCGAGGCCGTAAAAGCCGTCTTTCGCGAACGGGCCGACGACGCGGCTCACCTGCCAGCCCGGCGCGGCGAAGCGGACGACGTCGTTGTGCGAGTAGCCCGGCCACGCGTTGGCCATGAGCATGAAGCCGTGGCCCGCGTCGCCGAAGCGCCTCTGCAAGCGGCGGCGCAGCGTGCCGGTGACGAAGTCGCTCGCGACGATCGAGTCGCCGAAGTAGGTGATGCGCGCGAGGCCCTTCTTCTGCTCGGCGGCGCGGAGCGCGTCGAAGAACGGATCGAGCGCGTGGCCCGAGGGATTCTCGATCGGCCGCGGGGCCTTCTTCTCCTCGCGCACGCCGGGGATGGCCTCGATCGCGGCCGGCGGGATCACCGCGTCGTCGACCTTCGGCGTGTCGTCGTGCGTCTCGACGCCGAGCGACGCTTCGCCGACCGACGCGACGGGCGCGGCGCCCGCGACGATCGGCCTGGCGATCACCAGCGCGGCGCCCTCGCGCAGCGGCGTGAAGAGGCGAAAGCGATCGAAGCGCGGGACGACGTACGCGACCCCGATCAGCCCGAGCAGCGTGACGGCCGCGCCGAGCGCCGGAGACGCGAGCCCGTTGCCCCGCAGGCCTGGCACCGAGACCGAGGCGGGCTCTGACTCCGGCGCGTCCTCGGCCACGTTACGGCTGCGACTCGAGCTTCTTCTTCAGCAGCGCGCTCGCGCGATCGCGGCAGTCGTGGTTGCCGAGGTGCGAGCAGATCGCCTTGAGCATGCGGATGTCGTCGATGGTCCCGCGGCCGCCGAAGACCTTCGGTTCGAGGGCTTTGCGCCGCGCGTCCTCGGCGGCGAGGCCCGTCGGGATCGACGACGAAGGCCCACCTGTCGCCGCAGTGCTGGGGCTCGCCGTCGGCGATGCGCTCGGCGATGTGGCGCCCGTGGGGCGCGGAAAATCGCCGCCCGCGTAGGTCGGAACGGGAGGCGGGGGCTCCTTCGCTTCGATCTCGCGCACCAGATCGGCGGCCTTCTTGCGGCGCTCGGCGTCGACCGTCGGCGTCGCGCTCACCGCGTGAAGGATCACCTTCTTCGCGGCGCTGTCCGGCGCTTGATCGACCCTGGCGAACATGCTGTCGGCCCAGGCGCCCTCGACGTCTTTCACCGCCGGATCATCGCGCACCGTCGACGTCTCGGGGATCTCCTGGATCTTCTGGTGAGCGCCTTCGATGTCCTTCGCGGCGAGCAGCTCGACCGCTTCCTTGAGCAGATCGGCGCCCTCGGCCGTCGTGTGCGCGCTCTCGGTGATCGCGGGCCGCGGCCCGGTGCCGCCGGTCGGTCGCGTCAGCATCACGATGGCGGCGATGACCACCACGCCGACGCCGACGCCGAGGCCGACGAGCTTGCCCATGCCTAGGCCGGGCTTCGCCGAGCTGGAGGACACCATCGACGGCGCGCCGTTGTCGAACGCGGCCGCCGCGAGCTGCTGGCTCTGGTCGACGCCGGTGCGGAAGATCTTCCCAGCGCCGACGAAGCGCATGCGCACGTCGCCGAGCTCGAGCGCGTCGCCCGCCTCGAGGATGCCGCGCTTGAGCTCGACGCCGTTGATGCGGATGCCGTTGGCGCTGGCCTTGTCGACGATCTCGAAGCGACCGTTGCCGATCGGGATCAGCTCGGCGTGCACGCGGCTCACCGAGCTGTGGTTGATCGAGATCGTCGCCTCTTCGCTCCGCCCGATGGTGAAGCTTTCCTTGTCGAGCGGGAACTCCGCGCCGGGGACCGGGCCGACGACGACCACCAGCCGATTGGGCCTCTGATGCGCGGGCGCAGGCGCCGGCGGCGCTCCAGGTACGGCCGTGACGGGGATCGTCGCGTCGTCGATCAGCTCGAGGCGGTAGTCCCCGATCTGGACGAGGTCGCCCGTGCCGAGGGCCTGCTCGCCGACGACGCGGACGCCGTTGACGAACGTCCCGTTGTAGCTCTGGAGATCCTTCAGGAACCAGGCAGCGCCGGTCTTCTTCAGGATCGCGTGCGTGCGCGAGATGTTCCGGTCGGTGAGCCGAATCGCGTTCGACTCCCCGCGGCCCAGCCCGTACTCTTCGTGGGCGAGAGGGAGGGCGGTTTGCTTCCCCTCATCGTCCTCGATCGTTAGCTTCCACATAGACGGGTGTTCCTGAGCCGCGGCAGAGGCGCAGGCGCGGGCACTACTTTACCGAGTACGCGTCCGTGAAGGCAATGGCAGCCCGCTCCGCCACTCGCAGTACACCGGGCCGAGCCCGAATCCGCCGGGGTTTTGCCGCTCCTCGCTCGTTTGCGTCATGGACGAAAAGGGTGCTGGGCTGTATGTAGGAGCGTTCCCGGATGGACCACGTCCTCTATTTTCTCGCCGACCCCTCTCGTGCCGCCCTTCGCGCGGCCGAGGAGGCCCTGGAGCAGACGGCGCGGCGCGTCTCGCCCCTCCGCGCGCGTCAGGTACGGATCGCGTTCGAAACGAGCGCCGTCCGTGCCCTCGCCAAGCTCCGCAGCGGCGGCGCCGAGGCCCTCGTCATCGACGCGCGCGGCGAGGCCGGAGGCGCCGAGGAGAGCACCAGCCTCGGCCTGCTCCGCGGCCTCTTCGGAGAGCACGATCTCGCGCGCGTCATCGGCCGCGAGCACACCTGGATCGTCGTCGACGCCGATCCGTCGGGCGCGGCCCTCGCGTTCGAGGCGGGCAAGCTCCACCTCGGCGGGGTCATCGCCGTGCCGACCGGTCGCGACGCCTGGGAAGCGATCTGGGAGCGCATCGCCTCGGCGACGTCGCGCGGTCGCGGCGGGCGGATCGCGCTCTGCCTCGCGGGCGGCGGCACCGAGGGCTTGCTCTACGAGATCGGCGTCCTGCGCGCGCTCGAGCATTTCCTCCCCGGCTTCACGCTCGCCGATGTCGACATCATCTGCGGCATCAGCGCGGGCGCGATCCTCGGCGGCCTGCTCGCGAACGGCATCGATCCCGACTCGATCCACGAGGGCCTGAAAGACGGCTCGGCCCGCCTCGATCGGATCCGCCGATCGGATCTCTTCGATCCCAACTTCGGCGAGCTCGGGCGCCGCGCGGCGAGCCTCTCGTGGGATGTCGTCCGCGGCAAGCGATCGCCGCTCTCCGCGCTCTTCCGCCTTCCTCCCGCGGGCGTCTTCGCCGGCGCGCGCCTGCGCGACTGGCTCGAGCGTCAGTTCGCGCGCCCCGGGATGGCCGATCGATTCGAAGATCTCCCGCACCGTCTCTTCATCGGCGCGACGGATCAGGACAGCGGCGAGCACGTCGTCTTCGGCTCCGCGGGCGCGCCCACCGTGCCGATCCACGTCGCGATCCGCGCCTCGACCGCGCTCGCGCCGTTCTACGCGCCCGAGAAGATCGGCGGCCGCTGCTACGTCGACGGCGGCTTCACGCGCACGACCAACATGCGCGTCGCGGTGCAAGAGGGCGCGACGCTGGTGATCCTCGTCGATCCGATGGTCCCGGTCGCCAACGGCGAGTCGGGTCACGTCGCCGATCGCGGGGCGATCTTCGTGGCGATGCAGGGCCTGAAATCGCTGATCAACGGCCGCTTCGACAAGGCCGTCCCGACGCTGCGCGCCATGTACCCGCAGGTCGCGTTCCACCTGTTCCAGCCGGGCGAAACGACCCGCCGCGTGATGGCCGGCTCGCCGATGAAGTACTTCTACCGCGAGGAGATCACCGAGATCGCCTACACCGAGACGCTGCGCGAGATCCGCGCGCACCGCTTCGATCAGATCGCGCGCGACTTCGAGCGTCACGGCGTCACCTTCGTCGATCCCGAGCGCGGCGCGCGCGACGACTCTGGCGCGCGCGAGACCGAGATCCGCGTCGTCGCGTGACGCTTCAGCTCCGCATGTTCTTCGAGGCCCGCGACACGGCGGGCACCAGGCGATCGCCCTCCACGCGGCCCGCGACCTCGATCACGGTGCGCCCCTCGGCGTCGCGTCCCGGCTTCTCTTTCGTGTAGCTCATCGGCGCGGCGGCGAGCACGACGCCGAGCGACTCCGCGGCGTCCGAGAGCTGATCGCCGAGCGCGCCTTCGATCAGGTTCTCGCGAGCCTCGCGCGAGATCCCGGCGGGGATCACCACGACGATCGAGCCGGCGACGCGCCCCTCTTCCGCGAGCAGCCCGTGGAGCGAGCCCGTCTTCTTGACGATCGCCACGGCGGCGCGCGCGTCGGCCTCGCGATTGCGCGCGGCCGAGAGCGAGGCCGCGCCGCGCTTCATGATCTCGCGATTCCCGTCCGAGGGATCCTCGCGGTACACGTCGGCGAGCCGGGTGTTCTCGGTGCGGATGCGCGCGACCTCGGCGCGGGCGTCGGCGAGAGCAGCTTCGAGGCGGGCGAGGTCCGGGTTCTCCATGGCGCGCACCCTAGCGCGTCCGCTGCGGCGCCGGGACGACGCTGTGCGCCCCGGCCTGCTCCGCCGGCCTGACAGCGTCGATCTCCTGCTTTCAGCCTCGCTCGCGAGGATCGCGTCGACAGGGAATGAGAACAGGATAGGGTGGTTGTTCGCTCGCCGGGTGAGGCCCGACTCCCGATCGGTCGAGCTGAAATGATGAAACAATCTTCAAAGGCACCTCGAAATAACTTCAACGGATCGGCGTCCAGAGCGCGTCGGGCTCTCGGGGTCTCGCTCGGCGTGGTCGCCCTCGGCCTCGCGCCTTCCCCCGCGCTCGCCGCTCCGAGCCTGGAGCAGTATCGCCACTTCCGCGCCCTCTCCATCGATCTGCTCGGGCGGATGCCGACCCGCGACGAGGTGGCCGCCTTCGAGCGCCCCGATTTCGATCTCGACGCCTGGATCGAGAAAGGCCTGCAGGGGCCGGGCTACGCCGAGCGGCTCGAGCGCGTGTACATGGATGTGCTCCGACTCGAGGTCAGCCCGGCGTTCCAGTTCGTTCCCGCCCCCACGACGCTGCGCCGCGAGACGATCGTCGGCCCCGACAAGCAGCCAGTCTACGTCTACTACCGCCAGAATCAGCGCCGCGCCCGCGACGCCACCGACGGCGAGTTCTGCCTGACGAAGGCCGAAACGGGCCTGCAATTCCCCACGAATCAGCCGCCGGTGGGCACGGCGATCCCGGTGACGAAGGCCGCGCTCGACGCCAGCACGGTGCTGGTCAAACCCTGGTGGCTCTACCGCGACTTCCAGGGGCCGAGCCCCGCGCTCCTGCACGGCAAAGAGTGGGAGCGCGCCGATCCGGCCTTCTCGCCGATGAAGGAGCTGCTCGTCGAGCCCGACGGTAAGACACCCACCGTCGAGATCCGCGTCTGCAAGGAAGAGGCGCAGTCGACCGCCGCGGGATATCCCTACATCACCGGGCGCCCCAGCCTGCCCAAGGGCGCTCCGATCCCCTACGATCGCCTGCGCCCGCTGCCGCTCGACGATGGCTACGCGAAGTCTCACAAGGGCGAGTCGTACTCGTGCCGCGGCGCTCTCGGCGCGTCGACGTCCATCGATTGTGGCTGCGGGATCGGGCTCCAATACTGCACTCCCGGCGACGGGCCGGGCAACGATCCTCGCGCCTTCAGCCTCCCTACCCACGTCCCGCTCGGCCTCGAGCGGCCGATTGGCGGCGCGCCCCAGAGCACCTCGTCCTGGTACAAACTCTGGTGGTCGGAGGAGGCCAAGCACTTCTTCGGCCGCCTCTTCGGCGACGACCGCGACTTTCGCGAGGTGCTCACCTCGCGCTCGACGCTGGTGAACGGGCCGCTCGCGCAGTTCTACCGGGCCGGCGCCCGCGCGAGCTGCTGCAACCGGGAAAAGAGCCTCGGCATGGCCGAAGAGACCGAGCCTCTCTTCGACGAGAGCGCCCTCCCGGCCGATCTCCCTCCCGAGGACGCCGCGACCTGGAAGGTGGTGAACGACCGCGGGCCGCGCGCGGCCGGCCTGCTCACGATGCCAATCTTCCTGGCCAAGTATGCTTCGCGCCGGGCCCGCGCCGCCGCGGTGTACACCACGTTCCTGTGCAAGCAGTTCGTCGCCGAGAAGGCCGAGCTGACGCCCTCGACCGAGCCCAACCTGATGCTCCGGCCCGGCTGCGCGAGCTGCCACGCCACGCTCGAGCCGCTCGCCGCCTACTTTTCTCGGGTCGAGGAGACGAGCTGGGTGTTCCTGCCGCCGAAGCAGTTCCCGGTGCAAAACCCGGTCTGCAAGCAGAACGCGCAGGGCAAGGCGCCCGGCTTCTGCGACTTCTTCTACGACGCGGCCTTCTCGAACAAGACGATTGGAATGCTCCGCGGCGCCTACGCCTCGCCCGCTCACGCCGAGTCGGGCCCCGCCGGCGCGGCGCAGGAGCTCGTCAAGACTCCGGAGTTCGCCGCGTGCGCCGTCGACCGAGTGGCCTCCTCGTTCCTCGATCGACCGCTCGGCGACGACGACGCCGCGCTGAAGAAGGCCTTGATCGCGACGTTCGTGGCCGGTGGGTACAAGATGCGGCCGCTGGTCCGCGCCCTGCTCCACGCTCCCGCGTACGGTGGCTCCAACAACCTCGCGCCGGACGCCTGGCGAAAGGCGGGCTCGCCGTGACGTCACGCGCCCTCCAGATTGCCAGTCTCGCGCTGCTCTCGATCGCGGGCTGTGGCCACCCCGCGGTCATCGCCGCCGCGCCGACCACGCCGCTCGTGGCGCGCGCGACCGAGCCTCAGGACAGCTCGACCAAGGCCGATCTCCGCCTCGTCCCGGCCGAGGCCTACGTGCGCACGTATCTCCAGCTCTTCGGCGGCCTCGACCCCGTCACGGCCCAGACGCGCGCGCGCGGCGGCGACGGAGGGGCCCTGTTCGACTCCTGGGAAGATTACCTCGCGGCGCTGGGGTTCCCCGATTACCGGCTCGATCTGCCTCGCGCCACCCAGACCAACGGCCTGATGATGGCCGCCTTCGAGCGCCTCGGTACGGCCCTGTGCGACCGCGCCGTCGAGCACGATCTGAAGGGCAAGACGGCTGTCCCCGTCAACGAGCGGATCATCTTCGCCTTCGATCTGCCGAAGGGCGCCGCCGTCGATCTCGCGGCCTTTGCGCCGCGCTTCGACGTGCTTCACCGCACCTTCCTCAGCTACCCGGCGAGCCTCGCGCCCACCGACCGGACACGCGCGTTCTTCGATCTCTACACGGCGACGGTCGCCCGTCACGCCGCGAAGACAGCCGCAAAATCGCGCTTCACGCCCGCGGAGGACGGCTGGGCCGTCGTCTGTTACGGGCTCGTTCGTCACCCCGAGTTTCACCTCTACTGAGGGCGACCACACCGATGTTCAACCTGTACCGCTCTCCTGCTGCCTCGCGTCGCGCGTTCCTGAAGGCGCTCGGCGTCGGCGCTGCGCTCGGGGCGACTCCCTTCTTGCCGATGGGGAGCGCCCTCGCCGCCGAGCCGGCGCTCGACACCGAGTTCTTCATCTTCCTCCACGCCTCCGGCGGCTGGGACGTGACGCTCTGGGCCGATCCGCGCAACGAGAAGCGCGGGATCATCGATCCTGCGACAACCGACAACACCGATACATCGCACCTGCACCGCTGGGTCGACGCCCCGCACGACGACGACGTCAAGAGCTTTGCCCTGGTGCGCCCCGCGGGCTCTAACCTCGTGTTCGGCCCCGGCATCGGCGATCTGGCCGAGATGTACGATCGCCTGTGCGTCATCAACGGCCTGGCGATGAACACCGTGAGTCACCCCGACGGCACCGCGTTCTCGGCGACGGGTCGGCACCTCTCGGGCGGGCGCGTCCCCGGGGCCAGCATCGATACCGTGCTGGCGAGCGAGCTCGGCCCGCGGCAGACGTTCCCTCTCGTCTCGGTGCAATTCCCCTCCTCGTACACGGGCGATGGCCTCGATCGCCGCGCGGTGCCGCTCCGGGTCGGGCAGATTGGCAGCATCAGCAAATCGCTCACCCGCGCGGGCCAGTACGACACCGACGCCGACCGCGACGCGGTGACGGCGTTGCTCTCGCGCGAGGCCACCCAGGTCGCCGCGACGTCGAGCTACACCGACGTTCTCCAGGGCATGAGCGTGCAATACGACGGCCTCCGCCGCATGCTCGGCGAGAACCTCCAGGACGTTTTCGAGGCCAATCGCCTCAAGAAAGAGCATCCGGAGCTCGACTACAAGGCGCGCTTCGCCGGCGGCGGCGCCGTCAACGCCGCCTTCGCCATCGAGGCCCTGAAGCGCAACGTCGTCCGCTGCGTCAGCTTCGCGATGGGCGGCTTCGACACCCACGCTGCCAACTATCGATTCCAGGCCGAGGTCCAGCAAGAGTTCTTCGAGATGATCGGCGCGATGGTCAAGCAGCTCGACAAGACACCTCACCCGACGCTCGTCGGCAAGAAGCTCTCCGACCACACGCACATCCTCGTCGTCAGCGATTTCTGCCGCACGCCGCAGATCAACATGGCCGGCGGGCGCGACCACTACCCGAACAACTCGGCGCTGGTGATCTCGCCCCGGTTCCGCTCCAACCAGGCCTTCGGCAAGAGCGATCCCGATCAGCTCCTGCCGGCACGGGCCCGGAAGTTCATCGACGGCGACCGCGCCATCGCGCCACCGGATTTGATCGCCACGTTCGTCTCGGCCTTCGGCATCTCGCCGCGAAAGTATTTCCGCGACGGCGAGGTTGTCCCCGAGCTCCTTTTGCACGCCTGAGGTCTCGCGGAATGCATCGCTGCCCGTTCGCGCTCGTCACGCTCGCGCTCACCCTCCTGTCCGGCTGCGGCGCCTCGCCCTTCTCGCGCGAAGGAGGCGCAGTAAAGCCGCTCACGGCCCATGCGGTGGAGTGGAATCACGCCCACGCCGACGTCGGGCCGGTTCGCGCCGTCGCCGACTCCGGCGATACCGTCGTACTCTTCGGCGACGGACAGGCCACCATCCTCGCCGGCGGCGCGGTGGTGGCCATCGATCGCTCGGTGACGCGCTGGGCCGCGGCGGGCACCGTCCCGGCCGCCGACGGCAACGGCACCTGGATCATCGGAGTCGACGCCGCGGGGCGCGTCCTCCGGCTGCGTAACGGCAGCGCCTTCGAGCCGGTCTCGGATCGCTGGGGCCTCGGGCGCGACAGGGTCCTCGGCGTGACGGCGATCGGGCCCACCACCGCGGGATTCCTGCTCGCGAGCGAGCTCGCCGTGGCCGACGGCCACCAGGTGACGCGGTATCCGATTGGCCCTCTCCAGAGCCTCTCCGGAGGCGGGGGCCGCGCCGCGCTCGTCGGCGATTCGCTCCGCGTGTTCGAGCCGCAGCAGCGGACGGCGCGCGCGTTCACGCTGCCGGAGCCGGCCGCTCTCGGCGTGATGAGCGTCGGTGGTCGGCTGTTCGCGGCGACGCGAGAGGCCGTGTACGGTGAGGACGACAGCGGCAATCTCGCCCTGCGATTCGAGGCTCCTGGCCCGACGATTCATGGTCTCGCCGCGGCGGGAGAGCGGGTATGGTTCGCCGACGGAGCCGAGCTCGGCACCCTCGAAAAAAGCCTGGTGCGCGAGACCACCGGCGCGAAGCTCGCCGCGAACGCGCGCCTCGTCGGCTCGCCGTCGGGCGACGTCTGGGCGCTCGCCGGCGATCGCGATCTCCTTCGTTTCAGCGCCGATCCGGGCGTCGCCCCGGGCTGGGACGAGGCGATGGCGCCGGTGTTCGAGCGCTCGTGCGCTGCGTGCCATCGATCGGGCGGCTCGGCGGGAGTCGACCTCTCCACGCGCGAGGCCTGGACGGCGAAGCGCGAGGCGATCCAGGCTCGCGTCGTCGTCGACCGCTCGATGCCGCCCACCGGACACGCGCTCGCCGACGCCGATCGCGAGGCGATTCGCCTCTGGCTCGCGCCGACACCCTGAAGTCGGCTACTCTCCGCGCCGGCGTCGCGAACCGGCGCCCGCGAAAGAGTAAAGTACCATGCGAATCACTTCGATTGTCTTCACCAGCGCTCTCGTCCTCACGGCCGCCGTCGGCTGCGGCAGCACCGTCACCCCCTGTGGAACCGACTCGGCGTGCATCGGCGGCGCCGCCGGCACCACGTCGAGCAGCACCACCACGGCTGGCACCACCACGGCGAGCACCACCGGCGGTATGGGCGGCGCGTCGAGCGCGACGAGCACGGCCGCGTCGAGCTCGGCCAGCACCGGAACCGGCAGCGGCGTCATCTGCGGTGGCAAGAAGGGCGCGACCTGCACGGCCACCGAGTACTGCGATTTCCCTGCCGATGCCTGCAGCCTCGCTGACGAGTCGGGCACCTGCGTGGCGCGCCCCGTCGGCTGCCCCGATATCTACGCGCCGACCTGCGCTTGCGACGGCAAGGTCTACGCCAGCCCTTGCGACGCGCAGGGGGCCGGCGTCGACATCAACCTCAATGGCACCTGCCCGCCCCCGGCCGGCAAATTCGCCTGCGGGGCGATGTTCTGCGATCCCGGGGTCCAGTACTGCGAGCGCGACATGTCGGACGTGGGCGGTGTGCCCAGCACCTATTCGTGCAAGGCGCTGCCGCCGAGCTGCGGTGATCCGTCGTCGTGCGCTTGCCTCGCCAGCGCGCCTTGCGGCTCCATCTGCGCGCCCTCGGTCGACGGCGGCGGCTTCGTCGTCACGTGCCCCGGCGGCTGATCGAGACTGCCACTCTCATCGTGAGGCGCTGCTGTTCGTGAACAGGATGCTCAGGAAGAGCAGCAGCGCCATCCCCCCCGCGCCGTACAGGCAATAGCGCGCCAGCGCGACATACCCCGCCAGGAAGAGCTGCAGCGCCGCGAACCCCGCGGCGATGCCGAGCGCCGCATAGATGAGCTGGCGAACCCCCGAATAAACCAGCCCGGCCGCCTGGGCGAGGCCCTTCACCCGGATCTCGCCCTCACCCCGGTTGGCGCGGGTGAGGTACTTCTTCAGATCGTCAGGGATCGTCAGGGCCTTGAGCCCCATGTCCTTGGCTGCCTCGAGCGCGATCTGCGCCCAGTCGCGGTTGCCGAGGACGAAGTCCTGGAGGTACGGCCGGATCACCTCCATCGGCAGCATCTCGGGATCGAGCTGGGTGCACACCCCGGCGAGGAGCAGTATCGTCCGCTCCAGCAGCACGAAGTCGCGAGGCACGGTGAAGGCGCCCGAGAGCTCCTTCAGCCCGATATTCATCTTGCGCAGATCGATGAGGTTCTCGAGGCCCTTCTGCGGATCGAGCTTGATGTCCTTCAGGTTGAAGGTGTCGAGCTTGACCTCTTCCTGGAAGCGCTGGTGAAAGAACTCGATCACCTTCTCGCTCACGTCGAGCGAGTCGGTCCGCGCCAGGAAGCCCATCTTGCGCAGGGCCTTGATGATCGAGTCGGTGTCGCGGCGAATCACCCCTTCGAGGAACTCGGGGATACCCTCTCTCATCTGGGGCGAGAGCTCGGCCACGGCGCCGAAGTCGAGCAAGATCAGCTCGCCGTCGGGGCCGACGAGCATGTTCCCCGGGTGCGGATCCGCGTGATAGACACCGTCGACGAAGATCTGCTGACAGAACACCTGGACGATGCGCTTGGCCAGCTCCTTGCGGTCGATCCCGCGTGCGTCCATGGCCGCCACGTCGCCGACCTTCACGCCCTCGACGAAGGTCGTCACCATCACCCGCCGCGTGCACAGGGCGTCTTGCGGGAGCGGGAACTGGACGGTGGGCTGCTTGGTGAAGTTGGCCGAGATCCGGGCGATGTTGCGCGCTTCTCGCAGGAAATCGAGCTCCTCCGAGATCATCGAGCGGATCTGGTGATAGTACGCGTCGATCCCCTGCACGGGGACGAACAGCGTGACGATCGCCATGATGCGACGGATGGTGATGAGATCGAGGCGGACGATCTCGTCGATGTCGCGGTGCTGCACCTTGACGGCGACGTGGGTGCCGTCCTTCAACCACGCTTCGTGCACCTGGCCGAGCGAGGCGCTGGCGATTGGCGTCCTCGCGAAGCGGTCGAAGAGCGCGTCTACGGGCTTGCCCAGCTCGCGCTGGATCCGGTCCTCGATCTCGGCATAAGGCCGCGGGGGCACCTGATCTTGAAGGCCTTCCAGCCCCGAGCGAAACTGCGCCGGGAGGAAATTGGCCATGATGCTGAGGAGCTGGCCGACCTTGATGAAGAGGCCTTGAAGCTGGCAGATCGTCCGCTCGACGCGGCGCGCGTTGCGGGTGTGGACGTCGGCGACGTGGTTGTCGGCCCAGGTCTGCCCCATGAAGCGGCTCACCGCGCCGAACCACAGGTAACTGCCAATCACCACGAACGTCGTCGAGTAGGCGCGAAAGAAGCGATAGCGCTGCGCAGCGCGGCCCCGGATCGATCGGGGAGGGCTGCTGCGGCGCGGATCGATCATCCGGCTCGACGCGGGCGGCGGATCCGACGCGAGGCGCGGCGCGGGGCCGACGCCCTTCAGCGTCGACGCGCGCTGGCCCCTGGATCGCGGCGGATCACCGGCCGCAGGGACCTCGATTTTCGGGAGCGCGGGCTGCTCGTTCACCGCATCGGGGGCCTTGGTCGACACGGCGGCGATCCTAGAGCACCGAACAGGTTGAAGAGTCGGAGAATTCACAGGGAGGCGAGGAGGACTGGGAGACCC
>JANYGI010000167.1 GCA_025362495.1 Byssovorax sp.
CGCTCGATGTAGTTCCCGTTCCCCTGGAGCACGCCCAGCAGCACCGGCTTCAGCTCGTTCGAGGTGTAATCGATCTCGATCCCGTCGACGACTTCCATCCGGTCGGCGTGAGGAGCGCCGGTATCGAGCCCGAGCACGCGCGCCGTGGTCTCGATGTGGATCGACTTGAGATCGAGATCGCTGTCGGGCGACGGGAAGCCATAGGCGTGGCCGCCGCTCAAGGCGATCACGAGGTGGTAGCGCTTGCGCTCCTCCTCGGCGATCACCTGCTCCATCACGGCGCGCTGCTTCGGGGTGAGGACTCCGTCGTTCATTCGTCTTCTTCGCCTTCCCGGATGATCTCCGGCACCGCCGGCGCGTCGCGGCCCCACGGCCCGGGCTCGCGTGTGAGCCAGCGCCGCGCGGCCTCTTCGTGGATCCGCCGCAGCAGCGCGTCGGCGCGGGCCACGTCGGCGTGGCGCGGCAGCTTCGTCGCCTGCCGCGCCGCTTCGAGCTCGCGCGTGCGCACCTCGGCCTCGCGCATCGTCTCGTCGAGCGAGAGCTGACCGCGCTTGATCGACAGCAGCAGATCGCGAAACTCGCCCGTCGTCTCGAGCTCGGCCTCGCCCGTCGTCAACCACTGGATCGCCGAGCCGAGGAGCCGCACCAGGTTGTAGGCGTTCTTCGGCCGCAGCTCGCGCGGCATCTCGATTTCTTCGGCTTTCCCCCGGGCGAAACGCACCATCGAGGGGAAGTCGCGCTCGGGCAAGAGGCCCTGATCGTAGAGCGATCGGTAGAGCTGCTTGATGTACTCCTTGGCCTGGAGCACCGCGTCGGCGAACGTCGGCGCGACGCGCGGGCTCACCTTCGCGAGGCGCTCGGCGACCTCGTCGAGGCCGGGCGCGGGCTCTTCGCGCAGCCACTCGAGCACCACGCCGCGGTGCTCGGCGAGGCGCTGCGACTGGGTGAGCCGCTTGAGCTGCGAGAGCGCGTAGCGCCCGAAGCTCCCGTAAATCTCGGCCGAAGCGAAGGCGTCGCGCTCCCGGAGGATCCACTCGCCGATCGGATCGAGGGCGCGCGCCGAGTCGACGAAGAGCAGCTCGAGCGTGTTGGGATCGGCCCGCAGCGCCTGGCGGATCATCTTCTCCGCCTCCCAGTACGTCGCGCTGCCGTCCTCGCTCACCAGATCGCGTGGAGCGTCGCCGAGGCCCGTGGACCAGGGGAATGGAAGCACGAACGCGCCGCGCAGATCGGTGTCGGAGCCCTCCTCGGCGAGGCCCCACGCGCGCGATCCCACCGTCGCTTCGATCACGGTCGTGGGCCGCAATGCGGTCCACGCGTCGGCGCGCCGCTGCGCATAGCGCATCTGGCCGATCTTGCGCGGGATGAGCTCGCTCCGGGCATAGCGGAGGACGCCGACGCCGACGATCTTCACGTCGAACATCGCGCCTTCGGCGCCGACCACGCGGCCGATCGCGCCCTCAGGCACCGGGCGTCCGCCCGGGATCAGCCGCGCGACACGCGTCGTCACCTCCGTTCCGCTCGGCAGGGGCACCGCCAGCGGATCGAACGGGGCGAGCGGACGCGACCCGGATTCCATCGCGAGACGCTACCACGCACCCGCAAGAAGATCGTTTTTCGTGCGCATTTCGCCCGGGCGTTCACGTCGATGGTTTGACGTCGTCTCGTGGTCACGGCAAGACCTCGGCGTGACCTCCGCACAATGCATCTTCTGCAAGATCGCCGCGGGCGAGCTCGCTGCTCACCTGATCTTCGAGGACGCTGACTTCCTGGCGTTCCTCGACCATCGCCCCCTGTTCGCGGGCCATTGCCTCCTCATCCCGAGGCGCCACCACGAGACCGTGCTCGATCTCCCGGTCGATCTCGGCGGCGCCCTGCTCGCCCACACCCAGCGCCTCTCGCGCGCGGTCGAGGCCGGAATGAAGGCCGACGGCTTCTTCCTCGCCGTCAACAACCGGGTCAGCCAGAGCGTGCCTCACGTCCACACCCACGTGATCCCGCGCCGCAAGAAGGACGGCCTCAAAGGCTTCTTCTGGCCGCGCTACAAGTACTCTGGCGAAGACGAGATGACCCGGGTGCAGGAGGCGATCATCGCAGCATTGAGGCAATGAGGAGAGTCGGAACTCAACGCAAAGGCACGGAGGCGCAGAGACGCGGTCGGAGGAGAGGGAAATAAAAATTCTCGCTCTCGTATTTTTGCGCCTCTGCGTCTTTGCGCCTCCGCGTCGAGATCCGGTCTGCCTCTCTTCCGGTGGGTCAGTGCCGCGGGGCGCGGCCGACGGCGATGAGGCCCGCGCGGCAGGCGACCCAGGCGCACTCGCGCGCCGGATCCCACCCGATGGCCGCGGGCGCGCCGCCGAGCCCTTCGATCGCGGCGACGCGCGTGGGCTCGCCCTGCACGGGGAGCTGCACCACCGTGCCGCTCTCCGTGAGGATGAGCAGCGTCGCGTCGGCCTCGTCGCCGACGAACGCGAGCGCCACGATCGGGCCGAACGCGGCGGTCGCGAAGGTCGCGCCGTCGTCGCGCGAGATCGCGATCTGCGCGCCGTCGGTGAAGGCGACGGATCGACCTCCCGCCGCGGCCACGAGCGTGATCACGCCTTGCTTGGCGGCGCTCTCGGCGAGGCGGCGCGCGGCCCCGCGGAGCGCGACGACGCGAGGCGCCTCGTCGTCGGCGCGGAGGCGCTCGATCACGGGGCCGGTCGCGCCCGCGGTCAGCAGCAGCGCGGCGCCGCCGCTCGCGGTGACGGCGAGCACGCCGCGCTCGCGCACGGGGACGAGCGAGGCGTCGGGGGGCGTCACGCTGTGGAGCACGCCGTCGCGGCGGATCCACCCGCGGCCGGGCGTCGCCGCGAGCTCCATCGGGCCGGATCCCGCGCGGAGCGCGCCGACCGCGGTAGCCTCGGTCCACGCGCCCTGGCTCACCGCGATCTGACCGCGCGCCGTCGCCGTGACGAGCAGATCGTCGGACGCCGCGATGGCGATCACGCCGGCGCCGAACGACGCGGGGCGCGCCGCTCGCTCGCCTTCGCCCACGATCAGCAGCACCTCGCCGGCCGCAGCGACGCGGCCCGCGGCGATCGCCAGCGCGTCGCACGGCGTGGACGCGCCCGCGCCCTCGAGCGGCGTCCAGCGCGCGGCGTCCCACGCTGGCAGCTCGGTCTGCGCGTCTGCGAGCAGCACCTCGGCGAGATCTTCATCGCCCTCGTCGACGTCCTCGTCGGCGTCGAGCTCGGGCAGCGCTGACTCGTCGACGGCGTCCTCCGGCAGCTCGTTCGTGCCCTCGATCCCGCCGTCGTCCGCCGCCGCGCGCTCCTCGAGATCGATGCCGTCATCGTCGTTCGCCGCGTCGCCGAGGCCGTCGTCGTCGAGCTCGTTCTCTTCACCGATGTCGACCTCGTCGTCGAGCGGGCCGACGTCGACGTCGCTCTCGTCGCCGTCGTCGTCGTCGATGTCGTCGATCTCGTCCTCGCCGGCGTCGACGTCCGACGCCTCGGCGTCATCCAGCGGGCTGTCGCCGCCGTCGTCGCTGTCGTCGATCGCGTCGGCGTCGTCGTCCGCGTCGAGGCTGCCCGAGGGCTCGTCGTCGTCGCCCTCGCCCGTCGTCGGGAGATCCAGGTCGGCGTCGATCTCCGGATCCACGTCGTCGGCCTCGCGCTCACGCGGATCGCTCGGCAGGGCGGATGCGCACGAACGAGGGCCCGAGAGGATCACGTCCGTGGAGGAGTCGCGCTCGGGGGAATGCTGTCGGGAGGCCATCGCGCCGGACTTTAGCGCCCCTGACGGCCGCCGGGGCCATTTGCTGACCTGATCGCGTCCGTGGTGGGGATGACGCCGTGCCAGCCTGTCGTCCTTCTCTTCACCGATGGTTCAGGTTCTTCCTGATGAAAGGCCTGCCTGCATTGTCGCTAGTCTTCAAACCTAGGGACCTTCACATCGATTGAATGAGGTCGAGTCATGCACGAGAGCTCCGGTAGGAAGATACGCGTATTCCTGATCGACGATCACCCGATCGTCCGCGAAGGGTTCGCACGCGCGCTGACCGACGCGCCGGACATCGTGGTGGTGGGTCAGGCCGAGACCGCGGCGGACGCGCTCAAGGAGGCACCCTTCACCTCGCCCGACGTGATCCTGGTCGATCTCAACATGCCTGATCGCGACGGGATCGAGCTGATCGGGGCGCTGCACGCGCGGATGCCCGACGTGAAGCTCCTGGTCCTCAGCGCCTACGACGACGAGTTCCGCGTCGCCGAGGCCCTCCGCGCGGGCGCGCACGGCTACCTCGTGAAGACCTCGAAAATGGACGAGGTGATCGACGGTATCCGCCGCAGCGCCGCGGGCGGAGCGGCCCTGAGCGCGCGGATCGCCGGCGCCGTCGTGCGGGCCATGCGCAAGCCGTCGGGGCAGGGAACCGGCGCCCTCGACGCCCTCACCACCCGCGAGCGTCAGGTCCTCCGCCTGCTCGCCATGGGCGTCTCCACGCGCGAGGCGGCGGCCCGACTGACCATCAGCCCCAAGACGGTGGAGACCCACCGGGTCCGTATCTACACCAAGCTCGGCTGCAAGAGCGCGGTCGAGCTGACGCGAATCGCCGTCCGCACCGGGATGATCGAGGCCTGACGAGGGCCCACCGGGATCCCCCCGGGAGGCGAGGAGATCGGGAGTCGAACGGCCGGAACACCCGGGGATCAACACCGGATCTTCTCGGCTGCCCTGCTTCCCATCAGCTCATCTCCCCGGGGTGAAGCCTCGGTCTCTCGTCGGCGCCGCGCGACCAGCGGTGGCGCGGCGAACGGGGGCGACCGAGACGACGCGCGGTCCCGGGTCGACGACGCAGCACGGAACGAACGAAGTTGGCACCGCGATCGCGCTGTGCGTGGCGCGTTCGTGCGCCCCCTAGATCTCCCAGGCGAGTGGTGCTTAGGTGCGTGCCCCATGTCGGAGCAGCAACGAAACGATGGCGCCGCGCCGATGATGCGCGCCCGCACCAAGACCCCGCTCCCGATCGAGCTGATGCGGGCGGGGATGGTCGCGCGCGAGCTCACGGTGAGCCCGCCCGACGTCGTCTTCGTCAAGGGCCTGATCGAAGCGAGCGAGGGCATCGGCGCTCTCTTCGCCGAGAGCGGCGGCGATCTCACCATCGTCGCCCACGAGAGCCGCTGGGCCGAGATGACGGAGTTGCTCACGGATCTCGAGCTGGAGATCGGCGCGCGCCTCGGGCCCATGCTGCCCGCGCTCCCCGAGTCGAGCGAACCCACCGCGGCTCCGGCCGGGTCGAAGTAGGGGATCGCGGATCGTGGAATCGCATCCGTTCGGCGACGAAGAGTCCACCGATCCGGGCCTCGCCGAGCTCGGTGGATCGTTCGGCGCTCCGCTGACGCCGGTGCCCAGCGCGGTCCTCGACGTGGCGCGATCGCTCCCCGGGATCGAGCCGCGGATCCTCGCCGCGTGGCGCGAGTGGCTCTCCGCGCTGGCGACCGACGCCGAGGCCGCGATCGCCGCGGCGCACGTCTACGGCGAGCTCGGCCCCGAGGCGCGCGACGCGTGGCTCGACGCCCTCCACGAAGACGGGCCCAACCTCGACGTGCCGCGCGTCGCGATCTACGCGCCGCTGCTCTCGGTCGAGGCCGATCCGGCGCGCCGCGAGCGGATCGAGATCGCCATCAGCACCGATCCCGACGGCCCGATCCTCGGCGGCGGCATCCGCGCGCTGCGCGGCATCGCCGGCGACGGCGCGCGCCTCGTCGCGCTGGTGAGCCCGCTCTACCTGCGCTTCGTGCGCGTGCTCTGGTGTCGCTTCGTCTCCGACGAGGGCTTCGACTGGGTCCGCCACGATCCGATCCTCGGCGAGCAAGACGCCCCGCGCGACGGCGCCGTCGTCGACGGGGTACGACTCGAGGTCACCCCGCTGAACCCGGTGATTGAAGAGCTGGCGCTCGCCGTGCTCGCGCAGCGCCGCAAAGGCATCGAGCTGCCCCGCTCACTCCACCTCTTCGCCAACCTCTTCGATGCCCACGTCGAAGAGCTCCCCCTCCCTTGAGACCGGGCTCGACAGGCTGCTGCGCGCCGCGAATCGTCGGTCGGCCTCGGTCAGCGTACTTGCGTACGCCTCCCTCGGCGCTCCCTGGCTTCGCGGCGCTCGCGACGCCTGTCGAGCCCGGTCGGGTGGCGTTATTGCAGGGAGTGAGAGGGGTGAAGGGGGTGAGGGGAATGAGAGGGGTTGTTCTCAGTGTGGCTATTGCTGGGATGGTGGCTGGGTTGATGGGGTGTTCGGGCGCGGCCGCGGTGGCGCCGGAGGCTGCTGTTGCCGTGGTGGCGACGGGGGCTCCGGTGCGGTTTGCTTTCGAGACGCTGGAGGGGAAGCCGCTGACGGGGGAGTCGTTGCGGGGGCGGATCAGCGTGATCGGGTTTCTGACGACGTATGACTTTTACTCGCAGGCGGAGGCTCGGTTTCTTTCGTCGATCGCGCGTCGGCACGCGCCGCGGGTGAACGTGGCGGCGTTGATCCTCGAGGCGAGCGAGAACCGGACGCTGGTCGAGGCGTTCACGGCGGCGCTGAAGCTGCCGTATCCGGTCGCGATGGCGGACGAGGCCACCATCGCGGGGGAAGGGCCCTTTGCCGGGCTGCACAACGTGCCCAGCATCGTGATCCTCGATCGCGAGGGCCGCGAGGTCTACCGCCACGTGGGCCTGGTCAATGAGGCCGCAATCGAGGCCGCCATCCGCGCCGTCGAGCAGCGCTGAGCCGTCGCGCCCCGCGCGCCTCCCCGACTCCAGAGCTCCGCACGAAACAAGCCCGCCGCCCCGCAATCAGCGCTTCGGCCAGATCCCCGCCCGGGGCTGAGCATGCTCATCGAGCCGAGGCAGCAACAAAGCCAACCCCCGCAAATGCGCCGCCACCGGCTCCACGAAAATATCAGCCCCCATCAATCCAAGCGATCCCGCCCGCAACCCGGCATGCCGCCCCTGCAACAGCGCCTCTTGCACCAGGCGCGCTTCCCCGACGCCGAGCCGCGCACTGGCAGCCACCACGTCCGACGGTATCGGCCCCGCATGGGCAATCACCCGCACCCCGGCCTCGCCCCACCCGGCGCGCAGGATCCGGGGAGCGCGGCGCCCCGGCCGCTCGTCGAGGTGAATGAACGTCGCCCCGACGTCGGCGCTGCCCTCGATCACGGCGCGGACGACGGCCTCGTGCGAGCCGAGGAAGCGATCGCTCGCGAAGGTGCTCTCGGGATCGATGCCGAGCGAGCGCAGGTGAGCGCGGATGAGCAGGTAACCGGAGACGCTCTGTCGATCGACCCAGGCCGCGCGCGCGCCGGCGAGCTCGGTGTGAGAGCGCACCCGCGACGACTCGGCGACGAAGAGCGCCGTCGAGTACGACGACACGCCGCCGCGCACCGGCACCGCGAGCGGGATCGCCCGCCCGTCGCAGGCAGCTTGCGCCGCGAGGATCGGCGGGAGCCACGCCACGTCGACGTCGCCCATCTCCATCGACTCGATGAGGCGATGATAGTGCCACAGGGCGATCCCCGTCACCTCGAGGCCTGTCGCGGCGCCCAGCGCGCGACAGAAGGTATCGACGTGCTCGCGCGTCGATCCGTTCGTCAGGGCGACTCCGACGCGCACCCGAGCGCCTCGTTGCGCCGGGGGATGGCTGGAGCCGACCACGCGCGTAAGCTCGCAGGCTTGCGAACGCCGGTCAAGGCGCAGCACCTGCTTCTACGCGGGGATTCGACTGGTTTTTTGTGGATCTGAAGACGAGCGACGCGGCCAGTGGCGACGGCCTGCCACGGGTCCACTGACCTTCGCTCCTGGAGAGTCGCGCGATGACGCGGGGCCTCTGGGCCCGATACCGTGTCGAGTACACCGGGGTGCACATCGCGATGGCGGCGCAGCCTTCGCCGCGCCACGCGAGAGAGCCTCTGTCCTGGAGAGCGCGTCGTGCGCGCTCGGGCCCCACACCCGGGGCACCCTCAGGAGAGAGGCTCGTCCGGGACTACATGCGCTTGAAGAAGAGGGTCTGCGCCTTCTTCGGGTCCTTCGCGAACGGGTCCTTCACCGAGAAGGTGTTGTCGTCCGTGAAGGTGATGGTGATCTCCGCGCCCTTGAGATCCTTCTTGGTGGTCGCGTCCTTGCCGAGCTTGATCGTGAGGTTGTTCGGGTCGTCCTTGGACGTGACCTCGAACTTGATCGTGTGGACGGGCTTGCCCTTCACCGAGAAGGTGTGGGTGTCGGCCGTGTTCTCGATCGTGACCTGCGCGAGGCCGTCGACGATGGTCTTCATCGCGGCGTCGTGCTTCTTGGAGTCCTTCTCCTTCGCGAACTTCGTCTTCGCGGAAGCCTCGAAGGCATCCTTCACGTCGCCCTGGAAGTCCTGGACGAACTTGCCCGTGAACTTCTCCTTGGCCGGCTTGGCGGGGGGAGCGGGCGCGGGGGCCGGCTCAGCCGAGGTGGCCGTGGTGGGGGCGGGGGCCTCCATCGTGGCGGCCGGGGGCGCCGAGGGCGCATCCGTCGGCGAAGCGGAGGGCTGGGGCGGCACCTCGGGGGTGGCCGGGTCGCCGCAGCCTGCCATCAGGGCGGTCGAGAGGGCGAGCAGAAGTCCGTACGACAAGCGCCTGTTGTTCATGCGTAAACTCTCCGTGGGGGTAATTTCGCCCGCGTTCGAAGGCTCGATAGCGGACTTTGCTGGCGACGTCGAGATCGACACGTTCGCGCCATGTCTAGACGCCCGTGGGCTTCGCAATGGCTCGCCGGACCGTACTGGATTCCGATTCGGCGGCCCAACCTTCGTCGAAAGGCGCCCCCTCCGGTGGGAGCGGGCGCCCGCCGCGCCGTCCCGATTCACCGGTCGTTGCGCGGAAAAGCACGCGAGGACCATGAACGGGGAGCTGAGCGACCGGGGAAAGGCGAGCCGCTCTTAACCCAATCGTGGGGCTCTGTCGATAGTTCTGAGAGGAAGGGAAGGGCTCGCAGCGAGAGAGGCGCTGCGGGGAGGCCCGTGGCCGGCATCACGCGACGCCGGCCGGTCGGACGCGCGAGCTACTCGGCCGCGATCGGCTCGTACCTGGTCGTGGTGACCTCGGGGTTGTTCTCGAAGTACGCCTTGCCGGCGAGCTTCCCGAGGAGCGGCCCGAAGCGGTCCTTGGCCTTGCCCTGGACGAGGTCGCGGATGAGGAGCCAGTCCTGCTTGAGGCGGTCGTGGAGCTCGGGATCGGCCGCCGTCTTCGCCGCCTTCGTCGCCAGCGCGGGGAGGCTCGAAACGAAGCCGATCGTCGACTTCGCCGTCGCGGTCGCGCGCTTCGTCGCGCGCTCCATGACCGACTGCTGGATCAGCGGGGCGACCTCGTACACGAGGTTCGCCGCCGAGCCCGCCACGGTGTGGGGCGAGTGGTGGAGCGGGCTCGCGTACTTCGGGTGCGACGCGATGAACGCGCGGACCTGCGCCTCGGTGAGGCCGGTCTTCTCGTAGGCCTTGGTGAGCTCGGTCTCGGCCGCGATCCGGGCCTTGAACATGTACATCTGCACGCGCGAGTAGAAGTTCGTCGCGCCGTCGCCGCTCGTCTCGACCGCGCAGAAGATCGTGCCCGGGTAGCGCGAGGTGATCAGCGACTGCACGCCGTCGGACACGCCCGACGAGGGCATGCAGCCGAAGGGCTTCACGCTCACGGTGACGTGGGCCTTCTGGTTGACGACGTTGACGATGAGCTTTCCGACCTCCATGTGGCCCTCGCCGCCGCGGAGATCGTTCGAGTAGTACTGGTGCGCGACCTCGGCGACCTGATCCATGTCGGGGAGGTGGTAGCCGAAGAGGCCGAGCGGGATCGCGAAGGCCTGGAAGCCGACGCGAAGGCCCGCCTCGGCGAGGCGCATCGTCGCGAGGCGCTTGGCGACGCCGAACTCGTCGAGGCCGGCGAGGCCGTAGAGCGAGTCGTCGGCGCCGCGGAGATCACGGCGCTCGCGCGTGTCGCGGGCGTTCTCCCAGATGTTGTAGAGGAGCCACGCGGTCGTGAGCTGGATGTCGTTCTCGCCGCCCTCGCTCTCGAGGAAGCGCTGGAGGGCGTAGTTGCCGTCACCCTCGGTCGTCATGGCCCAGAACTCGCCGATGATCGACGTCTTCGCCCGCGGGCGAAGCTTGTCGACCTCGACGGCCTCGATCACCTTGCGGGCCTTGTAGAGCGCGAGGAAGACGTTGGTCTTCTCGAAGAGCGACGCGTAGAGGATCTTCTTCGCGCTCTCGACCGCGATGTTGGTCGCGCCGGCCGTGACCTCGTAGGGGCGCACGCGGTACGCGAGGGCGTTGAGCACGTCGCCGCAGACGATGGCCTTGATGATCGCGATGAAGAACGCGGGGTTCATCTCGAGGCCGACGTCGTCGCCGGTGGCCTGCGAGAGGCCGCCCGTCTGCTGGAAGAGCATGACGCGGAAGCCGTCGAAGCCGGCGTCGCGCAAGGCCTTGCGGTACTCGGTGACGTACATGCCGAAGCGGCACGGACCACAGGCGCCGGCCGTGACGAACACGTAGTTCTTGATGATGTCCGCGGCGGGGATGCCGTCCTTGTCGCGCAGATCGATCAGGTGCTTCACCAGCGAGCCGACGGTGAAGTACGTCGGGTTGCACTGCCCGCGGTTGCCGAACTCCTTGCCCGTTTGCAGGCCCTCGTTGTTGCTCACGCCGAAGTAGTTGACGTTGTAGCCAAGGCCGCGGAGCGCGCCTTCGGTGAGGAAGTCTTGCGCCGCCGTCAGGCCGCTGATGAGGAGCGTCACGTTGGCGCGCTCGCTCTTCTTCATCACGGGCTTGAGCATGCTGTCGACCCACTGTCGACGCTCGGCCTTGATGCCGAGGCGCGCGCGCTCCGACTCTTCGAAGGCCAGGAGCTCGGCCTCGACGTCGATGTCGTCGGCGACGGGCTTGCTGGAGATGAGCGGAAGGCTCCGCTTCTTGCGGTCGGTATCGTGACCGGTATCGTGACTGGACTCGATGGTGTGGTCGATGGTCATGGCGAGATCCTTCCCTTATCTGGCGACAGACGCGTTCGCGTCCACGGGCTTCTTCTTGATCTGGACGAGGCCCTTGGGGGCTTCGGGCGGCGAGATCGGAGCGACGTAGCTCCGCAGCCGCTCACCGAGCGCGGCGATCTGTTCTTCGAGCTTGGGATCGGTGATCTGTCGGGCGCTGAGCTGCGCCTTCTTGATCTCGAAGAGCTCGAGCCGCTTGCGATCGAGGCTCACGTTGAGCTGGTCGCGCTTCTTGGCGGCGTCTTCCAGGGCCTCTTCGTGGAGCTTGAGGCTGTGGGCGTAGGTCTTGACGCGGATCTTGATCGAGCCGCCGGGCTTGTTGGCGTCGAGGTCGTGGAGCGCGGCGTAGGGCGTCGCGCTGGCGCTGACGATGCTCTCGACGATGCCGTACGTGGGCGCGTCGTGGCCGCACTTGAAGCTCGACAGATCGAGGAGCACGACGTTGGGGTGGCGGGACGCGAACTTCACGGCCCAGACCTTCTGCGCGCTGTTGGCCGAGTAGTTCTCGGGCCACACATCGTTGATGTTGAGCGGGTGCTGCCCGCTTTCGATCTCGTCCTTGAAGTAGCGAGACAGATAGGCCATGTCGCGCGGGATCGAGCGCACCGAGAGGATCGGATACCCGAGGACCTGGAACTCCTCCGGGATACCGTGGTTGAGGCCCGGATCCGAGTGGTACGGGCGGCTCACCATCAGGATGGCGACGCGGTTCTCGGCCTCGACCGTCTCGAGGATGGCGCGGCCCTTCTCCTGCAAATCGCCCTCGAACTGCTCGAGCGCGCGGGCGGCCTCGCGGTGGGCGTGATCGCTCTCGTCCTCGGTGATGCCGAGTCGCGGGCCCCAGGTCTCGAACATCCGGCGCGCCGTCAGCGTCATCTCGGAGAAGGTGAGGGCCGGATCGAGGTACTCGATCCCGCGCTGGGCGAAGAAGTCGACCTCCTTGGTGAAGGCCGCCTTCATCACGTCAGGCACGCCTGCCACGATCGGGCAGCTCGTCTTGTCCATCACCCCTTCGCCGAAGCTCGGCACGTGGGTGAGGATCGGGAAGAAGATGTAGTTGAGCTTCTTCTCGTCCGAGTGATGGTGGAAGAGCAGGTTGTGGATGTGCGCCTGCGCGACCTTGCTGGGGAAGCACGGATCGATTGAACCGTACTTGCCACCCTCGACCCACATCTCCTCGTTCGTGGCGTCGCTGAAGACGACGTTCTGCTTGGGGACGCCGAGCGCCTCGAAGTAGTGACGGAAGTACGGAGCCGTGGAGTAGAGGTTGAGCACGCGGGGGATGCCGATGCGCACGCGGCGCAGGTGCTCGGCGACGACAGGCCCGCTGCGGCGGAAGGGCCGGGTGGTCTCGATGCGCTTGATCCCGAGGAAGCCCTTCTTGACGATGTAGTCCTTCACCGGAGCGCCCTCGGCGGGCATCGGCGCGGGCTCGTAGAAGTGGCGGAAGGCGAGCTTCGACTCGTAGTCGACGATGTTGGGGAACTGCTTGGCGATCTTCTTGCGATCGGCGACGAGCGCCAGCATCGCGGCCTCGCTCTCGACGGTGCCCTTCTCGCAGGAGAAGCCCGAGATATAGCGGCTCGTCGACCCGTCGGGACGGGTGGTGTCGATGAAGGTGCGCTTGCACTCGTTGGGGCAGAAGTGACAGACCGTCTCTTCGTCGTTCTTCGTCGTGTAATCGAGGGCGATCGCCGCGTCGATTCCGATGAAGGTGCTCTTGCCCTTGCGCTTCACCACGCGGAGCGTTTCAAACGCCGCTCCGATGGCGCCGGCCTCGCCCGTGTGCGGGTGCACGAACACCTCGGCTCCGGGGACGCGCTCCTTGATGTAATCGACCTGCGCCTTGACGGCCGCGAGGTTGTACTGCGTGCCGCCTTGAAGGACGTAGCGAGTCCCCAGCGCCGCGAGGCGGGGGATCTGCACCACGTACTGCCAGACGTTCTTCGGGAGCACCTGCGCGAGGCCGGCGAGCAGCTCTTCCTTGGAGAAGCCCTCTTTCTGGAAGTTGACGCGATCGGTGTCGAGGAAGACGGCGCAGCCGTAGCTGAACTTCGGGGCCAGCTCGGCGCCGAAGGCCGTGTCGGCGTACTCGGTGACCTTGAGGCCGAACTGATCGGCCATGGCCTGGAGCAACATGCCGTTGCCCGCGGAGCAGCTGTTCGAGAGGCGGAAGTTGGCGATGTCGCCGTTCTTCATGAAGAGGACCTTGATGTCCTGGCCGCCGATGTCGCAGATGACGTCGACGTCCCCGAAGAACTTCACCGCGCTCATCATGTGAGCGACGGTCTCGACGATGTTCACGTCGGCGCGCATGCACTCCTGGAGCACGTCGGCCGCGTAGCCGGTGCCGCCGAAGCCGATGACGTCGAGCGTCGCGCCCTGGCTCTGCACGTAGCCGCGGATCTCGGCGAGCAGCTCTTTCGCGTCCTGGATCGGGTTGCCCTTCGAGAGCTGGTAGGCCTTGCAGATGATCTCGCCGTCCTCGCCGAGGAGCACGGCCTTCGACGAGGTCGAGCCGCCGTCGAGGCCGATGACGCCGCGCACGACGGCGCCCGCCTCGATCTTCTTCGGGAAGAACTTCGGGATGGCGTAGAGCTTCTTGAAGTCGGTGATCTCTTCTTGCGTCTTCGCGAGCGGGGGGCCCGCGGTCTCACCGAGGCGCGCCTTGCGGCCGTTGGTCATGTACTCGACGAGGTTCTTGGTGCCCTCGTAGAGGCCGACGTTCGGGGCTTCGTGTAGACCGTACACACAGGCGCCGAAGGCCGCGTAGTACTGGGCGTTCTCGGGGACGAACACCACCTCTTCGATCGGCTGATCTTTCGGCCAGTCGTAGCCGCGCTCGGCCCACACCTGGGGGATGCGGAGGCGCCAGCACTCCTGGAGGAAGGGCAGGTAGGTGTTGGGCCCGCCGAGGAGCAGCACCTTGTGCTTGAGCGTTGACCCGCGGGTCAGGACGCTGAGGTTCTGGAGAACGATCGCGTCGGCGAGCGAGCAGAGCACCTCGGTCGCGGGGATGCCGTTCTTGATCAGGTTGACGATGTCAGTCTCGGCGAACACGCCGCACTTCGCGGCGACGTGGTGGAGCTTCGTGTCGTCGAAGTGGATCTGCACGACCTCGGACGAGGGGAGGCCGACCTTGAGCATGCACTTGTCGATGGTGGCGCCGGTGCCGGAGGCGCACTTGTCGTTCATCGACGGAGCGGCCGTCTTGTCGCCGGTCTTCGCGTCCTTGTGGAAGATGATGATCTTCGCGTCCTGGCCGCCGAGCTCGATCACGCTGCCGACGTCGGGGTGGAGGTTCTCCACGGCGAGGGTGACGGCGTTGACCTCTTGCACGAACTTGGCGTTGAGCGGCTTGCAGAGCGGCGCGGCGCCCGAGCCCGTCATGAACATGCGCCACTCGGCGCGGGGCGAGTCGGGGAAGGCCGCCTCGATCACCTGGAGCAGCTCGAGAACCTTCTCGGGCTGCTTGGTCTGGTGGCGCTGGTAGTCGCTCCAGAGGATCTCGAGGGTGCTCGGATCGAGGACGACCGCCTTGACGGTCGTCGAGCCGACGTCGACGCCGACCACCACGGCCCGGGTCATCTTCTTCGGCTCGGTGCTGACGCCGTTCGACTCGTTCTGGCTCACGGATCCCATGGGAGGCCCCTCTTGTTCGGCACTGGAACGACGGTGTTTTCGCGGGGAAATGCGCCCTGATTCACTCCAGCGCGCGCTCCTCTGAAACTTGCCGTCGGCGACTGACTGGCCAGTCAGTCGTCCAGGGGTACACCCTTCCCAGGACCAGAGCAAGAACGGGAAGTGACCCAGCGGCACCAAAATCGTGCCGCGCATTTCGTTCCATCTTGGCTTCTCGAACGAAAGCATGCGAGACGCTCGGATCAATCCGCCGAGAGGGCCATCGGTGATGCTCGGGTGATGCTAAGAGGCTCGCGCCATGGGCAAGATCGAGCGCCGTAAAGAGCTGATGCGCGCGGCGCGCGAGGTGTTCTCGACCAAGGGCTACCACGACGCCAAGGTCGACGACATCGTGGCCCTGGCCAAGGTCGCCAAGGGGACGTTTTACCTTTATTTTGCGGACAAACGCTCGATTTTTGTCGAGCTCGTCGGCACCCTGTTCGAGCGCATCGGCGCCGCGGTGTTGAAGGTCGATCCGCGGTCCGACATCGAAGAGCAGGTCAAGCACAACATCCGGGCGATCGTCGCGGCCCTGCTCGACGATCCCGCGCTGACCAAGATCCTGTTCTCGTACGCGGCCGGGCTCGATCCGGCCTTCGTGACGGCGATTCGATCGTTCTACGACGGCTCGAAGGCGCTGCTCGAAGCGAGCTTGATCGAGGGGCAGGGCCTGGGGATCGTGGCGCCGGGCGACGCGCGGCTCTTCGCGACGTTCACGCTGGGCGCGCTGAAGGAGCTGGTCTTCGAGAACGTGACGGCCGAGAAGGCCATGCCGCGCGAGGAGATCGTGAACGAGCTCTTTGCCTTCTTGCAGGGCGGCTATCTGCGGATCGGGCCGCCGCGAGCGGCGTCGCAGCCGCCGCCGGCGCCCGCTGCGTCGAAGAAGCCGACGCCGGCGAAGAAGGCGGCCACGCCGGCGAAGAAGGCGGCTCGGAGCGGCTGATCCCCGGCCTGTCGGCCGGCGACATGCGTCGAAATCACGGTGACTCGTCGGTCAGCGGGGAGTCGCCGGGGCGCCCCGCCGAATCGGTCAAGCAGTGAGGCCCCAAGGCATGCTTGACAGGCGCTTTGCGGGGGCGCTCTGCTGGATGCTGGCAGACACTTGCGAGAGACCTCTTCTATGCGCTTTTCCCGCACGCTCCCGGGCCTGTTGCTGTTCGCGTTCATCCTCGTTTTCGCCGTCGCTCCGGGGTGCGGGGCCGGGCCCGAGCCGCCGGCTGCAGAGCAGCTCCGGCGATCGTTCCCCGCGCAGGCCGCCGCGATGCTCGACCGCCGCGAGGCCTTCGCCCCGGTGGCCGAAGGGTTCGGGAGCCGCGGCGCGAGCGGCGAGCCCGGCGCGGGCGGCCGGGTCCAGGCGACCCTGCCGCTGTCCGCGAGCGAGGCGATCGCGCTCCGGGTGCCTGCGAACGGCTTCAAGATCACGGTGCGCGAGCGCGACGCGGCGGGCGAGAGCGCCCTCGCGGGCAGCGCCGTCACCTACGCGCGCGTCAACGGCTCGTCGTTCTGGGCCGCGACCGAGGCCGGCGTCGAAGAGTGGTTGATGCTCGACGACGGCGTGGCGCGCGCGGGGCAGGTCGTGGCCTCGTGGGAGATCGAGGGCGGCGCGGTCCGGCAGGACGGTGACGCGATCGTCATCGACGACGCGTCCGGGGCGCCGCGGATGCGGGTGACCGCGCCGACGGCGTTCGCGGCGGGCGGTCGGGCCGTGCGCGCGACGCTCGCGGCCCACGGCGCGACGATCGATCTCTCGGTCGATGCGAACGGCGAGGCGGCGCTCGTCGATCCGCTCTGGGTCGCGGCGGGCGCGCTGAAAGTCGCGCGCTACAACCACTCGGCGACGGTGCTCGGCAACGGCAAGGTGCTGGCCGCCGGCGGCAACGGCAGCGCCGGCGTCCTCGGCAGCGTCGAGCTCTACGATCCGGTCGCCGACGCGTGGACGACCGTCTCGTCGATGCTCACGCCCCGCACCAACCACCGCGCCCTGCTGCTCGGCAATGGCAAGGTCCTGGTCGTCGGCGGTACCGGCACGGCGGGCGTGCTCACCTCGGCCGAGGTCTACGATCCCACGCTCGGCACCTGGGCTTCCACGGGCGCGATGACGCTCCCGCGCGACGCGCCGTCGATGGCGCTGGTCGGCCCCGGCAACGCCAAGGTGCTCGTCACGGGCGGTGTCTCCGGCGGCCTGCCGACGAACCTGACGGAGCTCTACGATCCGCTGGGCGGCACGTGGGCCCTCGCGGCGCCGATGCTGATCGCGCACTCGACGCACACCACCACGCTGCTCGGCACCGGCGAGGTGCTGGTCGTCGGCGGGCGCTCCACGGCGAACATCAGCGTCGCCGGCGCCGAGGTCTACACGGTGTCGAACAACACCTGGACGGCGGTGGGCCCGCTGCCTTCTCCGCGCGCGGAGCACAACGCGACGCTGCTGCTCAGCGGCAAGCTCGGCGTCACCGGCGGGATCAACTGGACCACCCCCACCAGCGGCGGCGGCCAGCAATCGCTCGTCGTTTACGATCCGGTCGCCAAGACATGGACGCAGGGCGGCGGGACTGGCTATCACGACTACGGGACTGCCACGCTCCTCGCCAACGGCGGGCTGCTGCTCGCGGGCGGCAACGTCTTCCCGACGCTGGTGGACTTCCTCGATCCGCTCGGCGTCGCGTGGACCAACGCGGGGCCGCTCCCCGGCGTCGGGCACACCTACCACACGGCCTCGCTGCTTGGTAACGGCAAGGTCCTGCTCGCCGGCGGCTACAGCGGGTCCACGAATACCTACCTCCAGGCCTGCGATCTCTACTCGCCTTACGTGGCGTCGACGACGTGCGCCGTCGCGGGAGAGTGCCAGAGCGGGTTCTGCGTCGATGGATTCTGCTGCAACGCGGCCTGCACCGGATCCTGCCAGGCGTGCAGCGCGGCCAAGACCGGGGGCGCCAATGGCACCTGCGGCAACGTCACCATCGCGACCGATCCCGACAACGATTGCAACGCGCAGGCTACGTCGACCTGCGGGACCAACGGGCTCTGCGACGGCACGGGCAAGTGCCAGCTCTACGTGAGCGGCACGTCGTGCCTCGGATCGTCGTGCACCGGGAGCACGCTCACCAGCGCCTCGACGTGCAACGGCGGCGGGACGTGCGTCGCCGGCGGGACGCAGAGCTGCGGCGCGTACCTGTGCGCGGGCGCCGTCTGCGGGACGAGCTGCACGACGGCGGCGAACTGCACGGTCGGCAACGTTTGCATCGCCGGCAAGTGCGTGGCGCCGCTGCCGACGGGCTCGGTGTGCACCGCGGCGAGCCAGTGCTCGAGCGGATTTTGCACCGATGGATTCTGCTGCGGATCGGCGTGCAACGGGCTCTGTCAGGCGTGCAGCACGGCCAAGACCGGCGGCCCGAACGGCACCTGCGGCGGCGTGACGATCGCCACCGATCCCGACAACGAGTGCGCGGCGCAGGCGCAGGCCACGTGCGGGACCAACGGCTCGTGCAACGGCGTCGGCGCCTGCCAGCTCTTCGTGACGGGCACGTCGTGCGTCGCGCCTTCGTGCACGGGGAGCACGCTCGACAACGGCTCGACCTGCGACGGCGTGGGCGCCTGTGCCTCGGCGGGGACGACGACCTGCGCGCCCTACGTGTGCGGCGTCGGGGCCGCGTGCAAGACGACCTGCGCCGCCGACGCCGACTGCACCGCGGGTAACCTCTGCATCGGCGGCAAATGCGGGACGCCGCTCGGCGATGGATCGGCCTGCGCGAACGCGGGGCAGTGCAACAGCGGCAACTGCGTCGACGGAGTCTGCTGCAACACGGCGTGCTCGGCCGGGGCGTGCGACGCGTGCTCGGTCGCGACCGGCGCGCTGAAAGACGGCGTCTGCGCGCTGCTGTCGGGTACCGCGTGCGACGACGGCGACGTCTGCACCCAGAACGACACGTGCTCGGTCGGCGCGTGCATGCCCGGCGGTCCGGTGCAGTGCGCGGCGATCGACATGTGCCACAGCGCGGGCGTGTGCGACTCGACGATGGGCGGCTGTACGAACCCGGTCGTCGCCGATGGATCGTCGTGCGTCGACAAGGACGGCTGCACGCAGAACGACACCTGCCAGCAAGGGAAATGCGTGGGTGGCCCGGTGTGCCCGCCGCCCGCGGACGGCTGTCAGGTGGGCAGCTGCAACGCGCTCGGGCAATGCGACTACGCGCCGGTCAGCGACGGGACGTCGTGCAGCGACAATGACGCCTGCACGCAGACGGACGTGTGCAAGGCCGGCAAATGCGCCGCGGGGACCCCGAAGGTCTGCGCGCCGATCAACGGTTGCCACGCAGAGGGCAAGTGCGCGCCGACCACGGGTGCCTGCGCCGACGGCGCGATGCTGGCGCCGGCGTGCCCCGCGGATCCGGACTGCGAGACGATCATCACCGCGTGTGACGTCGCGACGGGCGCGTGCGTGAAGTCGGCGAAGCCCGACGGGACGCCGTGTCAGAGCACGGGCGAGTGCCTCGCGGGGAGCTGCGTCGGTGGCCAGGGGACGAGCAGCGCGAGCTCGGGCAGCGCGAGCACCGGCGGCACGGGCGCGGGCGGCACGGGCAGCGCGAGCACGGGCAGCGCGGGCACGGGCAGCGCGGGCACGGGCAGCACCAGCACCGGGGGCGTCGGCGGCGGCGCGAGCACCGGAGCGAGCGGCAGCGGCGGTAACCCCGGCGATGGCACCGTGGCCCCGGCGGGCGGCTGCGGGTGCAGCACGGTGGGTACGTCGGAGAGCCGGGCGCCGTGGCTGCTGCTCGGCCTGGCGCTGCTCGCGGGTCGGCGTCGTCGCCAGGCCCGCGCCGCGGGCTGATCGGGTAGCCGAGGGGCTCTCGCGAGAGGGCCTCTCGGCGCCGCAGCTCCTCGACGAAGAGCTGAAATGAAGAAGGCGCGAACGAGGAGATCTCGTTCGCGCCTTTCTCGTCGTGCCCGGTGGCGAGCTCGACGCGGGGAAGCGGGCTAGAGCACCGAACAGGTTGAAAAGTCGGAGAATTCACAGGGAGGCGAGGAGGACCGGGAGACCCGAGGGAAAATCCTTCCCAATCTTCCTCTCACCTCCCCGTCCTCCTCGCCTCCCTGTTAAATTTCCGGTCTTCTTTTTTTTTGGCATTTCAAGCTGATCGGCGCCCTAGAAGCGGGGTATCTGGCGGAGATCGTCCCAGGCTTCCCGGGCCGACTGGTAGCGGTGCGCGTCGCGGCGGCGAAGGAGCTTGGCGATCACGGTGGCGACGGGCGTCCCGAGCGCTTCGGCCTTCTGGCGCGGCGTCCCGTCGGCGATCTGGCGGGCGATCTCCTCGTAAGGGCCAGAGACGTCCATGGCCGGTTGGCCCGAGTGCATCTGGTAGAGCAGGAGTCCGAGCTGGTAGAGATCGCTCTGGGCGGTGGTGTAACCGGCCGTGACGAGCTCGGGCGTGAGGATCTTGGGGTTGGCCACCTGAGGCCGAAACCAGCGCGTGCTCCCCTCGAGCTGGTGGGCGACGCCGAAGTCGGTGAGCTTGACGATCGGCTGCCGATCGATCTGCGAGATGAGCACGTTGCCGGCGTGGAGATCGGAGTGGACGACGCCGTTGTCGTGCAGGTACGCCAGCGTCATCAGGAGCTGACGGGCGATCTCGACGAAGAGGGCGTCGGGCATCGGCCGGCCGAGCAGGCCGCGCAGGCTGGTGTCACAGCGCTCGAGCGAGAGATAAAAGAGGAAGTTGTTCTCGAACGCGTCGTGGATGTAGACGATGTTTGGGTGGCGGAAGCTTTCGAGCCGCTGCATCTCGCGCGACCACTCTTCCTTGACCACCTGGTAGGGCTTGTTGGCCGGCCGCAACATCTTCAGCGCGTAGGGCTGGTCGAACGGGCCGACGCACTCGTACACCGAGCCGTACTGGCCATCTCCGATCAGCGCGCCGACGGTGTAATTGCCGCGCGTCGATGTCAGCGTCGTCCCCGGGACGGGGAACGGGATCAGATGCGAGCCAGTGGTGGACCAGGACGACACGGAGCTTCACTCTACTGCAATCGGGCCGGGCGCGGCGTGGCTCTTCAACCGCCGAGCTCCTTCACGAGATCGGCGGCCTCGTCGCGGTCGATCTCCAGCGCCTCGGCGACGTCGAGGATCAGCTCGCGCTCGGTCGTGCGGATGATCCCGTCGGCGGCGACGAGGCGGATCGTCAGCGACAGCGCCGTCTTGCGCTCGCCCGGGGTCGTGAGGCGCTCTTTCACCGAGGCGAGGCGCGCGGCCCGACCGGACTTCGCGAGCTCGGCCTGGATGCGCGTGAGCAGCGCGTCGGTGGTCGCGGTCGACATCGCCCGGTCGGTGAGCGACTCGACCGAGGAGATCAGCTGCGCGCGCTCCTCGTCGCCGAAGTCGCCGTCGGCGAACGCCGCGAGGAACATCGTCTCGATCAGCGCCTCGAGCCTGGGCTCGTCGAACGCGCGCACCGAAGGAGGAGAGGCCGAAGAGGTCATGGTGCGGGAGCACTACAACGGGGCTACGGCCGGGGCCACCCTCTAGAAAGAACCACGGATCTCCAGACCACCGCCCTGCGCGCACACCTCGGGCGTCACGCCGTCGAGGCGGAGGCCCGTCTTCTTGCGCTCTGGCGCGAGCGGCGCGCGCGACGAGGGCGCGGCGTCGAGCTCGCGCGGCCTCTCGATCTGCGCATTCGACGCGGGGTTGGGATCGCTCAGCAGCGCGTAGCCGGTGGCGGCGACGAGCAGGCCCGAGACGCCCAGCGAGACGAAGCCGCCGATGCGGAACCACGGCTGGGTGCCGGTGGCCGCGACGCGAGGAAGACCCGGGAAATCAAGCCCTTTTTCGAGCTGATACGAGGGCTGACGGAAGAGCACGACGGCGCCCACGCCGGCCCCGACGGCGAGCGTGCCGCTCAGCACCGCGTTGCTCCGCGGGGGCTTGAACGCGAGGCGGCCGTGCACGGCGACCTCTTGCCCGCGCGGGACGACGACGTCGACGGCGACGGGCTTGCGGCCGCTCGCGACGAGCTCGACCTTGTGCGGCCCGGCGGGGAGGCGGATCTTCAGCGGATCGCCGAGCGCCGAGTACGCGCCGTAGGGCACGGAGTCGACGGTGACGCTGACCTCCTCGGCGTTGGCGTCGACGAGCAGGAAGCCGTAGCTCACGCGCTCGAGCGGCGCCGCGACCTGGAACGTGTCGCCGCGCTCGACGGTCACCGTGCGCAACAGCGTCTCGTAGCCGCTGGCCTCGATCCACACGCGGTGCGGGCCCGGCTCGATCAGATCGCCGTGCGGCGCGCGACCCCACGAGCCCTTCGCGAACGGCGGCGGATCGTCGACGTGGATCCGCGCGCCCTCGACCGGCGACGTCACGCGGAGAAAGCCGAGGAACGCGCCCTGCGAGAGGTTCGCCTTGAAGTTGTAGACCCGCCCCGGCTTGAGCTCGAGATCGGTCTCGCTGCGCTTCAGATCGCGGAAGGCGTCGAGGACGATGTGGTACCCGCCCGCCGCGAGCGACACGTCGTACGGCGTCTTCTCGTTCTCGACGACCCGGTGCCAGCCCGGGTTGAGCGTCCCCGTCACGAAGGGCGAGGCGCCCGATTTGCGCAGGTACACGGTGAGCGGCGCGCCCGGCGGATCGCTCTCGACGACGACCTGCGATCGGATCTCGACGGCAGGCGGCGGAGGCGTCGCACTCGCCGTCGGGGCGCCGCCGTCGGTGACCTCGAAGAGCACGGTGGGCGCACCGGCGTCGTCGGTGGTCGGCGCGGGCAGAGAGGCGTCGCCCGGCGCGCCGCCGTCGAGATCGGGCGGGTGCGCGCGGAGCTGCGCCGCGAGCTGCGCTTCGAGCCAGGCGAGCACGGTCTTGATCCGCAGGAGATCCGGCGGGTTGGGCTCGGCGGAGAGGAACGATCGGTAGCGCGCGATCGCGCTCTGGAAATCGAGCGCGCGCTCGTAGGCCATGGCCGCGTTGCAGAGCGAGGCGCTGAAGGGCTGCGCCTGGTACGCGGCGTCGAACTCGGCCGCGGCCTCGCGGAACTGGCTCTTGTCGTAGAGCTCGAGGCCGTGGTCCATGTGGCGGCGCGCCTCCTCGACCGACGCCGCGCACGGCACGCCCTGCGCGTCGCGCTCGGGCGCGAGCAGAGCCAGCGGGATCGCGAGCGCGAGGGCGCAAGCGAGGGCGAGCGGGCGGAGGCGAAGCGTCACGGGGAACGGTATGAGAGCGACAACGCAGCGCGAGCGCCAGCCCAATCCGGGGCGACGACGCGGGCGATGGGTCAGATGCTGATCTCCGCGTAAACCCCGTAGTGATCGGTCGCGGCGACACCGTTCTCCACTTCATCCAGCACGACCCGCGCGGCGATCGGCTTGCCGCGCGCCTTCAGATCGGGGCCGCGCACGAAGACGTAGTCGATGCGCCGAGGGTGCTCGTGGGTCTCGGCGGCGAACGGGTTCCGCGTGGCGTCGAAGGTCACGCCCGGCCCCCAGCCGACCTGCGCGAAGCTGTCGGCGAAGTAGTGGCTCTTGCCGCCGAGCGACTGCAAACCCTTCAAGAAGCGGATCTCGGCGGACTCGGGCTCGGCGTTGAAGTCGCCGACGAGCACCGGCGGGAGCCCGGCGAGCGGCGCTGCGGCCTCCACGATCCCGGCGATCTGCTCGACCTGCGCCTCGCGCACCACGCCATGGTGGAGCTTCCAGTTGAGGTGCGTCACGAAGAACGGGATGCGGCCGTGCGGCGAGTCGATCTCGGCGAACATCAGCGAGCGCTCTTCCTCGGATCCGCCGTTGGGCAGCGGGTAGACGCGCGACGAGGCGATCGGCCAGCGCGAGAGCACGGCGTTGCCGAAGAGGACCCCGCCGCCGAGATCGTGGGCGAGGCCGAACGCGCCCTCGTAGCCGAGCCCCTCGCGGATCGCGTCGGCCTGGCTCTGCCCCTCGTGCGAGATGACCTCTTGCAGGCCGACCAGATCGGGATCGAGGCGACGCACGCCCTCGCGGATCATCCGGAGCCGCTCTTCCCAGGGCCCCTGTCGGTTCCAGATGTTGAGCGTGAGCACGCGCAGGCGGTTCATCCCGGCAGGGCTACGCCATCCCCGGAGCCGCGGCAAACCACGCTACTTGATGATGATCTCGCCCGCCGGAGCGCCCATGTTCTCGGGCGTGCCGATCTCGCGGTGCACGCAGAGGCCCTGCTTGCAGTAGGCGACCGGAGGCGGCTTGCACTCCGACTTGGTCTCCGCGCATTTGCCCTTCTCGAAGTCGGCCCGCATCGGCTTGATCTTGTCGAAGGTCTCGTTGCTGAGGGGCTTGGCGCAGCCCGGCCACTCGCTCTGGCGACAGTCCTTGTCGTCGTTGCAGTGCTGCGCCTTGTTGATGAGATCGAAGGCGTCGCCGCGGATCTGGTTGCACTGCTGCGGCTCCATGCTGCTCGAGCAGCCGCTCGAGAGCGGCAGCGCGAGGCCGAGGACAGCGACGAGGGCGAGGACGGCGCGGGCGGGGCGGAACGCAGGGTTCATGACGCCTGCCTGCTTATCACGATTCACGGCCTGAAATGTGTCATGGTGAAGTCGGTGCGCATCGCGTCGACCCTCGCTTCCGCGGTCCTGCTGGTCGCGCCGCTCCTCGGGTGCTCGGCCGGCGCGCAGGCGACGGCGGTCCGCGCGGCGCGGCCGCCGGGCAACGAGATGGTGAGCGCCGCGACCGAGCCTCCGGCGCCCGCCCCGCTGCCGTTCCACCTGCCCTGCGCGTCCGACGACGTCGCGGGGTGCACGAAGGGCTGCGACGATCATCACGTCGAGGACTGCGTCACCCTCGGCATGATCGAGCTCGCCGCGGCCGCGTCGTCGGCGGAGGCCGAGCACGCGGTCGGCCGGTTCCGCGCGGCGTGCGGCGAAGGCAACGCGCGCGGTTGCCTCAAGCTGGGCGACGCGTACCACGTTGGCGTGCTCGTCGGCGACGCCGAGGAAGCCGACGCGTACCGCCGCGCCTGCGACGCCGGCGCGAACCTCGGGTGCGTCGCCGCGGCGGGCGTGTACCTCGCGGGCAAGGGCGTCGGCGCCGATCCGGGCCACGCCGCGACGCTGCTCGCGCGCGTCTGCGACCGGGGAAACGCCCGCGCGTGCTTCGAGCTGGCGCGCCTTTACCGGGCCGGTGAAGGGGTCAAGCTCGACGCCGCGCGCGCCGCCGAGCTGTTCGAGAAGGCCTGCAAATTAGGCCTCGACGAGGGCTGCCTCGCCGCGAGCCACACCGGCGACGTGCTCTCGCCGCGCGACTGAGAGGCGCCGTCGCTCACCGCGGGCAGAGCTTGCGCATGCCGTTGGGCAGGAGGTAGTCGAGCTCGCCGCGCTTGCACTGCGGCGGCAGGACCGGCGGCTTGATGATGGGCCCGACCGAGGCGCTGCTGATGGGCAGGCTCGACGCGCTCGGGATCGGGATCGGGATCGGGACCGCCGACGTCACCGGGAGCGCGCTGTCGATCGTCGCGTCGATCACGCGCGTCGCCGCGTCGGCGCTGGCGTCAACGTCGTTGACGATGGGATCCGCGTGCTGGGCGACGCCCCAGGTGATGCCGGCGATCGCCGCGCCCGCGAAGAGCCCGCTGGCGATCACGCCCCAGGGCATGGTGGACGGCGGGCGCGGAGGCGACGTCGGCCGCTGCACCGTGACCACCGGGTTGGTGAGCGGCGTCAGCAGCCGCACCATGGGCCGCTCACCGCTCGCGGCGCGATCGATGCGCTGGATCGCGCCGATCATCGCCTGCGACTCCGCCGCGGCGAAGGGCGCGAGCGCCGCCGCGAACGACGCGACCGTCGGGTAGCGATCGTCGGGGTAGCGCGCGTAGGCCCGCGCTATCACCTCGCCGAGCTCGTCGGTCACGTCGGGGCGGTGGCGGCTGATCGGATCGGGCGGATCGAGGCTGACCTTCACGCAGAGCTCGGAGAACGACTCGGCCATGAACGGGTGCGTGTGCGTCAGCAGCTCGTAGAGCGTGATGCCGAGCGAATAGATGTCGGTGCGGTAATCGACGGTCTTCGTCGATCGCATCTGCTCGAGCGACATGTAGAGCGCCGAGCCCATCACCGCGCGCGTCTTGGTGAGCTCGAGGTTCTGCTGGGCCGTCTCCTCGACGACCTTGGCGATGCCGAAGTCGAGCATCTTCACGTGCGGCGTCCCGTCGGAGGCGCGCGTGAGGAAGAGGTTCGCGGGCTTGACGTCGCGGTGGATCACCCCGGCTGCGTGGGCCTGCGCCAGCGCCTCGGCGGCCTGGACGATGAGGTCGATCGCCTCGTGGATCGAGAGCTTCGGCGTCGACTTGAGGTGCCGGCCGAGGTCGACGCCGTCGAGGTATTCCATGACGATGAACGGGACGCCGGGCGGGCCGTCGGGCTGCGCGACCTCCTCGCCGTCCGGGCCGCGCGGCGCCGGAAAGCCCGCGAGCGCGCCGGGCAGCGTGCCGACGTCGATCACGCGCGCGACGTGCTCGCTGTGGATGCGCGTGGCGGCGCGCGCTTCGCGCACGAAGCGCTGCGCCGCGTCGGGCAGCGCCGCGAACTCCGGCAGCAGGAACTTCATGGCCACGCGGGTGCCGAGCTGCACGTGCTCCGCGCACAGGACGACGCCCATGCCGCCCATCCCGAGCTCCCGGATGATCCGGTACTTGTCGAGCAGGACGGTCCCGGGAGGAAACGTCGCAAAGCCGAGGGCTTCGGTCACCACCCGCGCACTCTAGCTGCTCTCGTCCGGCAGGTCAGGGGCTCCCGCGTCGGCTCGGCAGCGCCGGCTGAGGCGCCGTGCCTCCGGGCCGCCGCGACCTCTGGAAACCACGCCGCTCCCGGGTACGCGGCCGCGATGCGTCGACGGGTTCGCGCCCCGGGAGGCCAGCGCCGTCCGGCGCGGGCGGGAACAAGCTCGCCCCGCGGCGCTCGAAAACAAGGTAGATCAATGCCGCCGCGGCGAGCGCGACAGTCGTCCGCCGCGTAGACTCATCGAGGCGATCGTCGCCTCGACCCGACCCCTGGACCATGCCCGAGCGAACTCCGGTCAACGTCTTCTTCTGCTACGCGCCTCAGGACGAAGAGCTCCGCGGCGAGCTGGAGACGCACCTCGCGCTGCTGAAGCGCCAGGGCTTCGTGCAGAGCTGGAGCTCGCGGCGCATCAGCGCGGGCCAGGAGTGGCGCGGCGCGATCGACCGGCACCTCGAGGAAGCCGACGTGATCCTCGCGCTGATCAGCGCCGATTTCCTCGCGTCGGATTACCTCTACGACGTCGAGCTGCGCCGGGCCCTCGAGCGGCACCGGACCGAGCGCACGATCGTGGTCTCGATCGTCCTCCGCCCTTGCGATTACGCCAGCAGCGACTCGCCGCTGCGCGACGAGATCGATCTGCTGCTGCCCTCGGGAGGCCGCCCCGTGACGAGCTGGCCGTCGCACGACGACGCCTTCGCCGACGTCGCGCAGGGGCTGCGCACGCTGCTGCATCGCGGCGGACGCGGCCAGAGCGGGAGGACACCGGCAAACCCTCCCCCGGCTCACCTCTCCCAGGCGTCAGGGAGGTGGGCCCGAGCCAGACGACGCGCGAAGGATCACACCCGGCGCTGCCCGCGACGTGGAACGTCCCGCACCGGCGCAACCCCACGTTCACCGGCCGTGATCACGAGCTAGCGGAGCTCCACGCCGGCCTCGGGTCGGCGCTGCCCGGCGCTTCGTTTCGCGCGGTGAGCGGCCTCGGGGGCGTCGGCAAGACGCAGCTCGCGGTCGAGTACGCGTACCGCCACGCGGCCGACTACGACGTGGTCTGGTGGCTGCGCGCCGAGGAGCCCGCGCAGCTCGCGGCCGACTTCGCCGAGCTCTCGTTCGCGCTCCGCCTCCGAGCGCGCACCGATCCCGATCAGCGCCTCGCCGTCGAGGCCGCGCGGAAGTGGCTCGCGCAGAACGGCAACTGGTTGCTCATCTTCGACAGCGCGCGCGATCCCGCGACGGTGGCGCCGTACCTCGGCACCTCGGGCGCGGGGCACGTGATCATCACCTCGCGCCACTCCAGCTGGCGCGGCCAGGCGATCCCGCTCCAGCTGCGCGAGCTCGCGCGCCAGGACTCGATCGCGTTCCTCCTCGGGCGCAGCGGCCGCAGCGACGACGGCTCGGCCGAGCTGCTCGCCGAGGCCCTCGGCGATCTGCCGCTCGCGCTCGCGCAGGCCGCGGCCTACATGGAAGAGTCGGGCGCGCCGATCAACTTCTACCTCGAGCTCTTCGAGAAGCGCCGCCACGAGCTGCTCCGTCGCAGCGCCCTCGGCGAGACCGCGCCCAGCGTCGCCACGACGTGGGACATCGCATTCGAAGAGGCGCAGAGCCGATCTCCCGCGGCCGGCGAGCTCCTCCGCCTCGCGGCGTTCTTCGCGGCCGACGACATCCCGCGCGAGGGCCTCGCCCCCGGCGCGGAGTACCTCCCGCCGGCGCTCGCGGACGCCGTCAACGATCCGCTCCTCCTCGACGACGCCATCGCCGCGCTGCGCCGCTGCTCGCTCGTCGAGGCCCAGGAGCGCTGGCTCTCGGTGCACCGCCTCGTGCAGGCCGTCGTGCGCGATCGGCTCTCGGACGAGGAGTACACGTTCTGGGCCGAGGCGGCCGTGCGCGTCGTCTACGAGGGCCTCTCCGCCGATCTCGAAGAGGCCGGCACCGGCTCGCCTGATCGTGGGCGCTTCCTCCCGCACGTGCTGCCCGCGGCGGACCACGCCGAGGCCGCCGGCGTCGCGCGCGAGGTCACCGAGCAGCTCCTGATCCGCGCCGCGAAGTACCACCTCGAGACCGGCGCCTTCATCGCCTCGAAGGACTTGCTCGAGCGCGCTCGCGACATCGCCACCGCGATCCACGGGCCAGATCACGCCCACGTCGCGACGATCTACACCAAGCTGAGCCGCGTCCTCGGCGAGCTCGACGATCCCGAGGCGCTGACCTACGCGGAGCGGGCCCTCGAGATCGACATCGCGCTCTACGGCGAGGACCACTCGTCGGTGGCGCGCGACTACAACAACATCGCCAAGGTGCTGCGCAAGCGCCGCGATCTCGCCGGCGCGATCCTCAACGTCGAGCGCGCGCTGGCCATCGACGAGCGGCTCTACGGGCCCGACGACGCCGAGCTGATCCCGAGGCTCAACGATCTCGGCTTCCTCCGCCGCGTGCAGGGCGATCTCGACGGCGCGCGCCAGGTGCTCGAGAGCGCGCTCGTCCGCGGCGAGGCAGCGTGGGGCGCCGATCACCCCGACCTCGGATCGCTCCTCGGCAACCTCGCCGACGTGCTCCCCGAGCTCGCCGAGCGCGAGCGCCGCGCCGGGAACTTCGACCTCGCGCGCGCCAGGCTCGTGGAGGCGCGCGGGCTGCTGGAGCGCGCCGTGGCCATCGGCGAGGCGACCTACGGGCCGAACCACTACGTCGTCTCCATGCGCCGCAACAACCTGGGCCTGCTCCTGCGCGACCTCGGCGACATCGCGGGCGCGTTCCGCGAGATCACGCGGGCGCTGGAGATCATGAAGAAAGAGGTCGGCGTCGGGCACCGCCGGGTGATCCAGTTCGAGAAGAACCTGGAGGTCGTGAGCCGCGAGTTCAAGCGCAAGAGCGGCACGATGCCCGCCGTCGGCAAGATCCCGTCAGGCGGCTCGTAGCGCTAGCGCCGCGCGCCGCAGTAGACTGCGCTCCGATGGCCTCCCCTCCCGCATTCGATCCCCGTCCCCGAGGCCCGGTCGTCGCCGATGCGCTGGCGCTGATCGGCGGGACGCCGCTGGTGCGCCTCGCGCGCCTGTCGCCCGAGGGCGGCGGCGTCGTGTACGCCAAGCTCGAGGCCAAGAACCCCGGCGGGAGCATCAAGGATCGCGCGGCGCTGAGCATGGTCCTCGTCGCGGAGCGCGACGGCGCGCTCGCCCCCGGCTCGACCATCGTCGAGGCCACGAGCGGCAACACCGGCATCAGCCTGGCGATGATCGCCGCCATCCGCGGCTATGCCTGCATCCTCGTCATGCCCGAGGACATGAGCCTCGAGCGTCGCCACATCCTCCGCGCCTACGGCGCCGAGATCGTCCTCACGCCCGCCGAGCGCGGCATGACGGGCGCCGTCGAGCGCGCGCGCGCCCTCGCCCACAGCACGCCCCGGAGCTGGATGAGCCGCCAGTTCGAGAACCCCGCCAACCCCGACGCGCACACCTGCGGCACGGGCCTCGAGATCCTCGAGCAGACCGGCGGCGAGATCGCGGCGCTGGTCCTCGGCGTCGGCACCGGCGGCACGATCACCGGCTGCGGCCGCGTGCTCCGCGAGCGCCTCGGCGCGGCGGTGCGCATCGTCGCCGTCGAGCCCGCCGCGAGCGCGGTGCTCTCCGGACGCTCCCCGGGCAGCCACGGCATCCAGGGCCTCGGCGCGGGCTTCATCCCCTCGATCCTCGACCGCTCCCTCCTCGACGAGATCGTCACCGTGACCGACGTCGCCGCGGAGCGAATGGCGCGGCGGATCGCCCGTGAAGAGGGCCTCCTCGTCGGGCCGAGCTCGGGCGCCAACGTCCACGCCGCGGTCGAGGTCGCGCGCCGGATCAAGGGCACGATCGTCACCGTGCTCTGCGACTCCGGCGAGCGGTATCTGTTCTAGTTTCGCGCGGTGCGACCCGCGAGGTTCGCCACCACCGCGGCGAGCTCGGCCGGCTCGATCGGCTTCGGCAAATGCGACGAGTAGCCCGCGAGCAGCGCCCGCGTTCGATCGTGCACGCCGGCGTAGGCCGTGAGCGCGGCCGCGGGGATCTTCCCGATGCGCGCCTCCATCGATTTCACCCGCCGGATCAGGGTGTAGCCGTCCTCGCGCGGCATGCCGATGTCGCTCACGAGGACGTCGGGCTTGGAGCGCTCGATCGCGTCGATCGCCTCCGTCACCGACCCCACCGCGATGACCTTCGCGCCCTGCTCGGTCAGCACCAGCGTCAGGATCTCGCGGGCGTCGGACTCGTCGTCGACGACCAGCACCGTGACGCCGTTGAGCGGCGGCAGCTCGTCGAAGACGACGCCCTTCATGCCGGTGTCGAGAGGCGCAGGCACCTCGGGCCGCAGGCGGACGGCGGAGATCGGCAAGCGCACCACGAACGTGGATCCGTGGCCGTGGCCGCCGCTCTCGGCGCGCACCGAGCCGCCGTGGAGCTCGATCAGGTGCCGCACGATCGCCAGGCCGAGGCCGAGGCCGTTGTGCGCGCGCGTCGTCGTCCCGTCGGCCTGGCGGAAGCGATCGAACACGTACGGCAGGAAATCAGGCGCGATCCCCTGCCCGTCGTCGGTGACCTCGATCTCGATCTGCGAGTCGCGCTGCCGCAGCGTCAGCACGACGTGCCCGCCCTTCGACGTGAACTTGATCGCGTTCGACAGCAGGTTCCAGATCACCTGCTGGAGCCGCGTCGGATCGCCGAAGATCGTCGGCGTCGGCTCGATCCGCGCGCAGAGCTCGATGCCCCGCGCGTCGGCGGCCAGGCGCACCGAGTCGATCGCGGCGTCGACGACCGCGGGCAGCGCGACCTCGTGGGCGTCGACCCGGAACTTGCCGGAGATGATCCGCGACACGTCGAGCAGATCCTCGATCAGCTGCGCCTGCGAGCGGGCGTTGCGCTCGATCGTCTCCAGGGCCCGCTCGCGCCCGCGCTCGTCGAGCTTGCCCATCCGCACCATGCGCGACCAGCCGAGGATGGCGTTGAGCGGCGTGCGCAGCTCGTGCGAGAGCGTCGCCAGGAACTCGTCCTTCACGCGGTTGACCCGCTGCGCCTCGCGGTAGAGGCGCGCGTTGTCGACGGCCAGCGCTGCGCAGTTGCTGAACTGGCGCGCGAGGAGAAGATCGACCTCGCCGAAGGTGCGACCCGACTCCGCAGAGACGAACGTCAGCGCGCCCAGCGTGCGATCGCGCGCGCGGAGCGGGACGATCATGGTGGCGTCCGCGCCGACCTTGCGCAGCGCCGCCACGATGGCCGGATCGTTCGTCGCCGCGATCATCTGCTCGATCGGCTCCATCGATCGCTCCGAGACGCCGGACTGCATCACGCGGGCGATGGCGGCGAACCCCGCGGCGCCGGGCGCGTGACGGCGCCGCAGCTCGGCGGCGAGGCCCGCGTGGTCCGGGTCGACGTGCGCCGCTGCGACGCGGCGGATGGCGCCGCCCTCTTCGACCAGATCGACGAAGCACCAGTCCGCGAGCCGCGGCACGGCCGTCTCGGCGACGCTCGCCAGCGTGCCCTCGTAGTCGAGCGCGAGCGACGCGAGCTGCCAGCTCGCCTCGCCGATGAAGCGTCGCTGCTCCTCGCCGATGCGCAGCTCCTGCTCGAGCTGCTTGAAGCGCGTGATGTCGGCAAAGGTGGAGATGGCGCCGACGAGCTCGCCGTGCTCGCCGCGGATCGGAGCGCAGCCGCCGACGAGGCGCCCGTGGGTCCCGTCGAAGCGCTGGATGTGGAGCTCCTCGGCGTCGATGGTCTCGCCCTTTCGGAGGCAGCGGGCCATCGACCAGTCGCCGCCCTCGAACGGGCGCCCGTCGGGGTGGAAGGCCCGGTAGCTGCCCCACCCCTCGACGCTGGTGGCGGTGGCGCTGCCGGCCCAGATCTTCTCCGAGGCCCGGTTCTGCAGGATGAGCCGCCCCTGGGCGTCGCTCACGATGATGCCGTGAGCGCACTGCGTGAGGACCGCGTCGAGCAGGCCGCGCTCCTTCTGCGAGAAGGCGCGCAAGCGCTCGACCTCGCGCCGCAGCGCCTCGACGTCCGAGCTCGGCGCCGGGGCGGCGTCGCCGAGCGCGGTGAGCGGTGACGAGGCCGACACGTCGGGCGCGAGCGCCGCGACGGCCCGATCGATCTCGACGAGGATCGGGCCGATCAGGCGCTGTTGCTCTGGAGCCCGCGCGCCTTCGGTGATGGCGCCACGAGAGCGGAGGAGAGCACCGACGAGGATTTTCGCCTCGGGATTGACGGGCATCTCTGAATGAACTCATGCGCTCCCTCACTGCACAAGGGGGACGCGTGCCGTTTGGGCGAAAATCCGCGGCAGACTGGTAACGATATCAGGCTTTACCTGATATTGAATTCAGGACACCCTGGAGACCCGCTCACCGCGGCACCCTGGACTCACCCGATTGCGCCGATATGCTGCTCGAGGAAGGCCAGCGTACGTCGCTGCGCCAGCGCCGCGCTCGCCGGATCGTGTGCCGCCCGATCGGCGCAGTTGAACCCGTGGTCGGCCGGATATGCGAAGATGGCCACGCCCGGGTGCGCGCCCCGGATCGCCTCCACGTCCCCTGGCGGAATCAGGGCGTCGCGCTCGCCGAAATGGAGCAGCACCGGAACGCGGGGGCGCTCCGCGATGAACTGGATGATCTGCGCGCCGTAATAGGCAACCGAACAGGCCACCTCGGCGCTGCGGCAGGCCACGAGCCAGGCGAGCGAGCCACCCCAGCAAAACCCGATCACAGCCGGGCCACGGCCGGTGAGCCCGGCGAGCGCGCGCGCGGCCGCCACGACGTCGAGGACCGGCGCGTCCCAGCCGATCTGCGTCCGCAGCGCGCGACCTTCCTGCGTACCTTCCGACGTGTAGTCGAGCTCGACACCTCGCCTCACGCGGTCGAACAGCGCCGGCGCGATCGCCGCGTATCCCAGGCTCGCGTACTCGTCGACGAGGGCGCGGACGTGGTGCTTTATCCCGAAGATCTCCTGGACGATCACCACGCCACCGCGGGGCTCGCCCGCCGGCGAGGCCTGGTAGGCGTCGAGCCGGTGCCCATCCGACGCCTCCAGGATCACCGACGCTCCCACCGGCCTACTTCTCCACCGTGACGCCCTTCCAGAAGGCGACGTGGCCCTTGATGTTCGCCGCCGCCGACTTCGGCTCGGGGTAATACCAGGCAGCGTCCTTGTTGACCTTGCCGCCCGCCACGACGTCGAAGTAGCTCGCCGTGCCCTTCCAGCCGCACTCGGTGTGGGTGGCGCTGTCGGTGAAATGCTCGCGCTTCAGGGCCTCTGCCGGGAAGTACACGTTACCTTCCACCACCTCGAATTTGTCGCTCTCGGCGAGGACCTCGCCGTTCCACGTTGCCTTGGCCATGCTCGTCTCCTTTCAGGTGGCGGCCCGGGCGGCCGCGGTCGCGTCGAGCCCGCCCGGTACGATGTTGGTCCCCTTCTGGACTCTATCGTTCCAGGTCTCGGGCACCTTCCCCGTGGGGAGCTCCTTCATCGTGATGCACCCTTGCACGGGGCACACCAGCGCGCACAGGTTGCAACCGATGCACTCGTCCTCGTCCACGTAAGGCACCCTGGCGCCCTCGGCGGCGGCGAGCGAGATCACCGCCCGATCGGGGATCAGCTTCGGCATGTGGATGTGCCCGGCGGCGCGCGACTCGGCCTCGGTCTTTCCGGGCAGGTGGATGCACTGGTGAGCGCCATCCATGCAGGCGACATAGCAGAGCTGGCAGCCGATGCACTTGTCGACGCTGATGTCGGCGACGACGCGGTAGGAGAGGTCGAGATCGCCCCACTCCTGGTACGCCGGCACGGCCCGGCCGACGAGCTCGCTCACCGACTTCATCCCCTGCGAATCGAGGTAATCGGAGAGGCCTTCGAGCATGTCCTCCACGATCCGATAGCCGTAGTGCATCACCGCCGTGCACACCTGGACGGTGGTCGAGCCGAGGGCGATGAACTCGGCCGCGTCGCGCCAGTTCGATATGCCACCAATTCCCGAGATGGGCAGCTTGCGGATCTGCGGGTGACGCGAGAGCTGGCTGAGCAGGTGGAGAGCTATCGGCTTCACCGCGGGGCCACAGTAACCACCGTTGGTGGAGGCGTTGCCGACGCGGGGGAGCGGGACCATCTTCTCGAGATCGACGCCGACGATCGACTTGATGGTGTTGATGAGCGAGATGGCGTGAGCGCCCGAGCGGAGCACGGCCTCGCCCGGCTCGGTGATGTCACCGATGTTGGGCGTGAGCTTGATGATCACCGGCGTCTTCGCGAACTCGACGGCCCAGCGGGCGATCTCCTCCAGCACCTGGGGCTCGTTGCCGACCGCCGAGCCCATCCCGCGCTCGCACATGCCGTGCGGGCAGCCGAAGTTGAGCTCGAGCCCGTCGGCCCCGGCGTCCTCGGCCTTCATGATGATCTCGCGCCACTCCTCCTTGGTCTCGACCATGAGAGAGGCAATCACGATGTGCTTCGGATACCGGTGCTTGACCTCGCGGATCTCCCTGAGGTTCACCTCGAGCGGCCGATCGGTGATGAGCTCGATGTTGTTGAGCCCCATCAGCTTCGTGTTGCCGTAGTCGACCCCGCCGAAGCGGCTCGACACGTTGACGATGGGGTTCCCGAGCGTCTTCCAGACCGCGCCGCCCCAGCCGGCGTCGAAGGCGCGCATGATCTGATCGCCGGTGTTGGTCGGCGGCGCGGACGCGAGCCAGAACGGGTTCGGGCACTTGATGCCAGCGAAATCAATCGACAGATCAGCCATGCTCTCTCAAGCTCCCATCATCTGAGCATGCATTGCTCGCACGGCGATCTTCGCCTCGGCCACGGCGTTGACGACCTCTTTGCCGCCGTTGACGCAGTCGCCGCCGCTGTACACCTTCGCGTTGCCGGTGCGGTGCGTGGCCGCGTCGACGACGACCCGGCCTTTCGGGTCGACGACGACGCCGTCGAAGGCCAGGGCGATCTGCGTCGCGCGGCTCTGGCCGATGGCGACGACGATGAGATCGGCCGGCAAATCCGACTCGGTGCCCGCGATCGCCTTGCCGTCTCTGGACTCGGCGACGCGGAGCGCGATGACCCGGTCGCCGTCGCGGACGACCGAGACTGGCACTCTGTTCTCGACGAGGGTGCCACCGTCGAGGCGAGCCGCCGCGAGCTCGTGGACGTAGCCCGTCATCTGGGCCTCGGTCCGGCGATAGACCATCGACGTGGCGACGCCGAGCAACGAGAGCTCGTGCAAGGCGTCGAGCGCGGTGTTGCCGCCGCCGACGACGATCGCGCGGCTCACCCCTTCGAGCTGGAGCCCGGGGTGCGACTTGATCCGCTCGATGAGGTGCACGGCGCCGACGACGCCGGCCCCGTCTTCGCCGGGGATCCCGAGGTTGGAGTCGGGCCCGAGCCCGAGCCCGAGGAACACCGCGTCGTACTCGCGAAGCAGATCCGCGGAGGATACCTGTCCTGCCCCGGCTTCACCCTTGACCACCTCGACGCCGGTGCGCAGCTCGATCCCGCCGATCGACAGCACCCACTCGATCTCGACGAGCGCGGCGTGCCCCTTCATCTTGTACGGAGCAATGCCGAGAGTGTTGAGGCCGCCCGGAATGGCCTTCTTCTCGAAGATCACCGCCTCGTGCCCTTCGAGCGCCAGATACCCGGCAGCCGCGATCGACGCCGGGCCGGCGCCCACGAGCGCGATCTTCTTGCCAGTGGGCGCCTTGCGCGTGAAGAGCGCCGGATCGCGCTTCAGCGTCTCGGTCACGGCGTAGTGCTGGAGGCGACCGATCTTGATCGGATCGCGCCCCCACTCGTTGTAGACGCAGTCGCCGGCGCAGAGCACCTCGACCGGGCAGACTTGCCCGCACGACTCGCCCAGGAGATTGGCAGTCAGGATCGTCCGCGCGGCGCCCTTGACGCTGTCGGCGGCGATCTTGCGGATGAAGGTGGGAATGTCGATCGAGGTCGGACAGGCCTTGATGCACGGCGCGTCGACGCAGTAAAGACAGCGGTTGGCCTCGGCCAGGGCCTCGGCCGGCGTGTAGAGCGGCTTCTTCTCGGTGAAGCGCTCCTCCAGCCGGCCCACCGGCAAACGGTGCTTGGCTTCCATCAACTGGCCCCCATCAGGCTCGACTTCTCGAGCTTGCGCGGGAGGTAGCGCCCTGCGCCGCGGACGACGTCGAGCTTGCCGTCCTTGAACTGGACCCGCCCGTTGACGATCACGTGGCTCGGCTTGCCCTTGACCTCGAAGCCCTCGAAGATGCTGCGATCGCAGCGGTGGTGGTGGGTCTTGGCCGAGATGGTCTGGGTCGCCGTGGGATCGAAGACCACGAGATCGGCGTCCCCGCCGGGGACGATCGAGCCCTTGCGCGGGTAGAGACCGAAGATCTTCGCCGGCTGCGTGGCGAAGAGATCGACGAACTTGTGGACGTCGATCTTCCCGGCGAGCACTCCATACGTCCACATCAGGCCGAGGCGATTCTCGATGCCGGCGGCGCCGTTGGGGATCTTGGTGAAGTCGTTGATGCCGCGGTCCTTCTGGCCGACGTTGTGGAAGGGGCAGTGATCGGTGGCGATGGTCTGGATCAGGCCCGAGGCGAGGCCGGCCCACAAGGCCTCTTGATGACCATCGGCCTTCGGACGGATCGGCGGGCTCATCACGTAGGCCGCGCCCTCGAAATCGGGCTTTTCGTAGACCGAGTCGTCGAGGAGCAGATACTGCGGGCACGTCTCGGCGAGGACGATTTGGCCGCGGCTGCGGGCCTCGGCGATGGCCGCGACCGACTCCTTGCACGTCACGTGGACGATGTAGATCGGCTCGCCCGTCAACCGCGCCAGCACGATGGCCCGGTTGGTCGCCTCGCCCTCGATGATCGAAGGGCGGCTCTGGGCGTGGTAGCGCGGGTGGGTCTTGCCCTCGCGGATCAGCTTCTTTTGCAGCGAGACGACGGCGTCGCCGTGCTCGCAGTGCACGGTGACGAGGGCGCCGAGGCCCTTGGCGCCTTCCATGACCTGGATGAGCTCGGTGTCGTCGACGCCGATGGCGCCCTTGTAGGCCATGAACGTCTTGAACGAGGGGATGCCCTTCTCGCGGACGCACGTTTGCATCTCGGAGAGGGTGTTGTCGCCAAACCAGGTGACGGCCATGTGAAAGGCGTAGTCGGCGACCGCCTTCTTGGCTTTCTCGTTCCACTGGGCGAGCCCGTCGAGGAGGGGCTGATTGCGGTTCGGGATCACGAAGTCGATGATAGACGTCGTCCCGCCGGCGACGCCGGCGGCGGTCCCGGTCTCGAAGTCGTCGGAGCTCTCGGTGCCCATGAAAGGCAGCTCCATGTGGACGTGCGCATCGACGCCACCGGGGAGGATGATCTGCCCCGAAGCGTCGATGACCGTATCATCGCTACTCCGCTTCTCGAGCCCGGGCCCGACGGCGACGATCTTGCCGTCAGCGCAGTACACGTCGCCCACGAACCGCTCGGCGGCCGTGATGATCTCACCGTTCTTGACCAGGATACCCATGATTGCCTCCCAAACGCGGACGACGGAACTCGGAGGAGAGGAGAAGTTTTTACAGGGAGGCGAGGAGACAGGGAGGTCAGAAGGGATCCGGAGGAGAATTCTGGTTCTCGGAATTTCCGGACCGACAAATTCCGGTTTGTTCCGGCCTCCCTGTCTCCTCGCCTCCCTGTGAATTCCTCTGAATCTCCTCTGCTCTCCTCTGCTCAGCACATCACGGCAGCTGCTTGACCATGTCGTCGTAGGTCTCGGGGCGCCTGTCGCGGTAGAACTGCCACGTGCGGCGGACCTCCTCGATGAGGTCGAGATCCATCGTCGCGCAGACGAGCTCGTCGTTATCCTCGCTCGCGGTGGCGAGGAACTTCCCGCGAGGATCGCAGAAGTAGCTCGTGCCGTAGAACTTGCCGATGTTCCAGGGCGCCTCGGTGCCGACGCGGTTCGACGCGGCGATGTAGTAGCCGTTGGCGACGGCGTGGGCCGGCTGCTCCAGCTTCCAGAGGTACTGCGAGAGCCCGGCGACCGTGGCCGACGGGTTGAACACGATCTCGGCCCCGTGGAGGCCGAGGAGGCGCGCGCCCTCGGGGAAGTGGCGGTCGTAGCAGATGTAGACACCGATCTTGGCATACCGCGTCTGGAACGTGGGATACCCGAGGTTACCGGGCTTGAAGAAGTTCTTCTCCCAGAAGCCGTTGGTCTGGGGGATGTGGTTCTTCCGGTAGATACCGAGCGTCGAGCCGTCGGCGTCGACCACGACAGCGGTGTTGTAGTAAACACCGGCCATCAGCCGCTCGTAGATCGGGATGACCATCGCCATCTTGTACTTCTTCGCGTACTCGGCGAGGTGCTTGACCGTGGGGCCGTCGATGGCCTCGGCGATGTCGCACCACTTCGGATCCATCGAAGGACAGAAGTACGGGCCGTTGAAGATCTCCTGCAGGCAGAGGATCTGCACGCCCTTCTTTCCCGCTTCGTCGATGAACGGCAGGTGCTTGTCGAACATCGCGTCGCGGACCTGAGCGACGGTCGCGTTCGGATCGTTGAGCGGGTTACTGCACTGGATGAGACCGCCGAGTACGTTGCGTGCCATGGTTCTCTCCGATCCTCTCAAAACCAGCGGGTGATGACGACTTTGCGCTCGGTGTAGAAATCGAGGGCCGTCGCGCCGTGAGCCTTGGCGTCGCCGAAGAAGCTCTGCTTGGCGCCGCCGAAGGGGAAGAACGCCATGGGCGCCGCGACGCCGATGTTGATCCCGACCATGCCCGCGCCGCTGCGGCTGGCGAAGGTGCGGGCCGATTTCCCGTTCGAGGTGTAGATCGACGAGGCGTTGCCGTACTCGCTGCGATTGGCAATCTCGATGGCCTCGTCGAGCGTGTCGGCCTTCATCAGGCAGACCACCGGCCCGAAGATTTCCTCGGTGGCGATCACCATGCCGGGCTTGACGTTCTCGAAGATCGTCGGGCCGACCCAGTTGCCGTGGGGCAGACCTTCCACCTTGCAGTGGCGGCCGTCGAGGAGCAGAGTCGCGCCCTCCGCGAGCCCCTTCTCGATGTAGCCGAGGACCTTGTCCTTGTGGGAGGCCGAGATCACCGGGCCCATGGTGACTCCGGGCTTCATCCCGTCGCCGACGACGATGGCCTTCGCCGCCGCGAGGAGCGCCGCCTTGACCTTCTCGTAGGCGTCGCCCACGGCGAGGACCACGCTGCCGGCGAGGCAGCGCTGGCCGCTGCAGCCGTAGATCGACTCGGAGATGTTGGCGACCGACTTGTCCATCTCGGCGTCGGGCATCACCAGCATGAAGTTCTTGGCGCCGCCGAGGGCCTGGACGCGCTTGCCGCTCTCGCCGCAGGCCTTGTAGACGTGGCGGGCGATCGAGGTCGAGCCGACGAACGAGACGCCGGCGATACCGGGGTTCGAGCAGAAGGCATTGACCACGTCTTTGCCGCCGTTGACGAGGTTGATGACCCCGGGCGGCAAGCCGATCTGGTCAATCAGCTCGAAGATCCGGCGCTGCGTCAGCGGGACCTGCTCGGAGGGCTTGAGCACGAAGGTGTTGCCCGAGGCGATGGCGTAGGGGATGAACCAGAGAGGCACCATCGGAGGGAAGTTGAAGGGCGTGATCGCCGCGAAGACGCCCATCGGCTGGCGAATCGTGCTGGAGTCGATGCCAGTCGAGATGCCTTCGAGGCATTGCCCCATCTGGAGCGTGGGCATGCCGGCGGCGTGCTCCACGTTCTCGATGCCACGGCCGAAGTCGTTGCGGGACTCGCTCAGCGTCTTTCCGTGCTCGGAGGTGCAGATCGCCGCGATCTCTTCCTTGTGCTCGTCGAAGATGGCCTTGAGCTTGAAGAGGAAGCGCGCGCGGACGGGCACGGGCGTGGCGGCCCAGCCGGGGAACGCGGCCTGCGCGGCCTTCACGGCGGCGTCGACGTCGCCTTCAGTCGACAGCGGGACCTTCGCGAGGACCTCGCCGGTCGCGGGGTTCTTGACGTCGAGGAGGGTGGTCCCGGAGGACTTGACCCAGGCACCATTGATGTAGTTTTCGAGCACGCGCATTGATGAAGAGCCTCCACGGAGGGGAGCAGGCGAGCTGTCGGTCGAGAGCGCCGGCCAGCGAATCGGCAACACGCTACCGCAGGATCCGGGGCTGTGGACCGAATAAAACGCGAGGGTTTTCGCCGCGCTCGCGAGGGCGCACCGGCGCGTCGCGTCAAGAGATCGAGGCGGCCTCGCGCAGGATCCAGCCGCGCAGCGCCGGGGCCGCGTCGACCGACACGCGGCCCGCGCCGAGCGTCGCGTCGAGGTCGCCGTCGACGGCGAGCGCGGCCTCGACCCGGAGCAGCGCGGGCAGATAGACGGCCTCGCGCCCGAGGCCGCCGCCGCGATGGACGCGGGCGGCGATGCGGAGCGCGTCGGCGAGCGGCGCGCCGTGATCGAGGAGCAGCCGGGCCGTGGCGACGAAGTCGGCCCGCGCGGCGACCGATCGCGCCGCCTCGTGGCGGAGGGCGATCTCGCGGCGCCGGCCGTGATCGAGGAACCCGGCGGCTCGCTCGCGCGAGAGGGCGCGGCCCTCCTGATCGTCGGAGCCCCGCGCCGTGCCGAGCGCGAAGATACCGATCGGCGCGGTGATCGAAGCCTGGCGCGGGAGCACGTGGCCCTCGATCTCGTGGAGCACGGTGCGCTCGACGTCGGTGCGCGAGAGGACGCGCTCGGCGACGATCTGGACGAAGCCTTCCCCCGTCGCCGCGAGCGAGGCGAGGTTGCGGCTGACGAGCACGCGCAGCGGGAGGCGGCGACGACCGAGCTCCTGCCGGAGGCGGCTCACGAGCGAGGTCGGATCCTGCTCGTCGTCGCTGCGGCTCGTCGCCGCGGGCATGGCAGCAGGCGCGGGCTCGTCGAGCCACGCGGCGGCCGTCACGTCCGCCACGGCCTCGAAGGCGTCGCGCAGCGCGTAGCGACGGCGCGCCGCCTCCCACAGCCCCGGGCGGCCGGCGTGCTCGCAGAGCTCGGCCTCGATCTCGAGCTCACGCGCGCGGTCCGCGTAGATCGATCCGAGCTCGCCCAGACCGTCGAGCTCTTCGGCGAGGCCGTGGAGCGCAGCGCGCAGCGTGGCGTGATCCGGCGGCGCGGCGTAGGTGAACCGAGGGAGCTCGGCGCGCGTTTGCCAGCAGGAATGAAGGCGATCCAGCTCTTCGCGGAGGTTGGTCGGCGTGTTGGACGCGATCACCCGGACCTGCGAAGCCGCGTCGCTCAGCGCCTGCGTCGCGCGCGCCGTCCAGCGAGGAGCGCGGGGCGCGCGCTCCTCGGGATCTCGCGGCGCGACGGATCGCTTCACGAGAGCGATGCTACAGCAGGTTGGCCGCGAGCTCGGCCAGCTCGCTGCGCTCGCCCTTCGAGAGGATCACGTGGCCGGCGATCTTCTCGCGCTTGAAGCGATCGGCCGCGACGCTGAGGCCGTTCGAGGCGTGGTCGACGTAGGGGTTGTCGATCTGCTGCGGATCGCCCGTGAGGATGATCTTCGTGCCCTCGCCGCAGCGGGTGATGATCGTCTTCACCTCGTGAGGCGTCAGGTTCTGCGCCTCGTCGACGATCAGGTACTGGTGCGGCAGGCTGCGGCCGCGGATGTACGTGAGCGGCTCGACCTGCACGGTGCCGTTCTCGAGCAGCTCGAGGAAGCCGCGCGACTCGCGCCCGCCGCCCTTCACGCCGCCGTTGGAGAACAGGAACTCCAGGTTGTCGAAGATCGGCTGCATCCAGGGGTTGAGCTTCTCGTCGACGTCGCCCGGCAAGAAGCCGAGATCGCGCCCGAGGGGCATGATCGGCCGGCTCACCAGGAGGCGCGAGTAGGCGTTGTCTTCCGTCGTGCGCTTGAGCCCCGCGGCGAGCGCGAGGAGCGTCTTCCCGGTGCCGGCCTTGCCGATCAGCGTGATCAGACGGATCGAATCGTCGAGCAGCAAGTCGAGGGCGAAGGCCTGCTCGCGGTTGCGCGGGCGCACGCCCATCACGCCCTCGCGGCCCACGCGGAGCGCGACGATTTCATTGCGGGCGGCGTCGTAGCGGCCGAGCGCCGTGTGGGCCTTGGCGCCGGCGTCGCGGAGCATCACCGCCGTGTTCGGCAGCAGATCGGCGAGCGTCGGCGCCGTCACGTGGCCGTGCTGGAAGAAGGCGTCGACGTCGGGGCCGGGCACCTCGAGCTCGACCACCGAGTGCTCGACGTCCGGGTCCTGGACCCTTTGATTCTCGTAGTTCTCCGACTTCACGCCGAGCGCGTCGGCGCGGATGCGGAGGTTGGTGTCCATCGTCACGAAGATCGTGGGGCGGGACAGGTCCCTGTCGCGCACCTCGATCGCGGTCTGGAGGATCGCCAGATCCTGCGAGTGCGACTCGAGGCCGACGAGCACCGACGGCCGCTGCTCGGGGATGGCGATCCGCAGGGTGCCGCCGCTCTCGAGCGGGACGCCCTTCGAGAGCGTGCTGCCGTCTTCGCGGCGTTGATCGTCGAGCAGCCGCGCGATGGTGCGGGCGTTGCGGCCGCGCTCCGAGCCCTCGCGCTTGAACTGATCGATCTCCTCGATCGCGAAGATCGGGATGATCAGATCGTTGTCCTCGAATTTGAAGATCGCGTGCGGATCATGAAGAAGAACGTTGGCATCGAGGACGTAGTTTTTCTTCATTCTTGACCGAGCTCTCGAGGAGTTGGACGGAGCGGCGGAGTCCCCGCCGCTGACGGGTGCGCGAGGAGAATACGTCAGGCTGCCATCTCCTGCCCGTAGCCAGAGAGGATGTCGAGGCAGCCCGCGAGGGAGTCGCAGAACAGGAGCTTCTTCCGCAGCGCCGCCGCGTGGCGGAGGCCGGTGAGGTAGCCCGAGAGGTGGCGCCGGGTGACGCGGACGCCGTGCGGCTCGCCCCGGGCGGCGACGTTGGCGATGAGGTGCGTCTGGCAGAGAGCGATGCGCTCTTCGGGCGTGGGCGGAGCGATTTCGACGCCGGTGTCGAGGAGCGCGCGCGCCTCGCGGAAGACCCACGGGTGATCGATCGCCATGCGCCCGACCATGACGGCCGCGCAGCCCGTCTCGCGCAGCGCGCGATCGGCGTTCTCGGCCGAGCGAATGTCGCCGTTGACGATCACGGGGATCGACACGACCTCGCGCGCCCTGGCCGCCCAGGTCCAGTCGGCGGCGCCCGAGTGGCCCATCGCGGCCGTGCGGCAGTGGATCGTGAGCGCGGCGACGCCGACGTCTTCGAGGCGGCGCGCGAGATCGACGATCGGCATGTGCGACTCGGGGCCGAGGCCGATCCGCGTCTTCACGGTGATCGGGATCGAGCACTGATCGACCACGAGCTTGGCCATCGCGACCATCGCTTCGGGGTTGCGGAGCCAGCCGGCGCCGGCGCCGCGCCCGGCGATCTTCGGCACCCAGCAGCCACAGTTGATGTCGATCCACGCGGGCTGCGCGGCCTCGGCCACCTGGGCGGCCTCGGCGAGGCGCGCGGGATCCGATCCGTAGATCTGGATCGCCGTCGGCGTGTCGTCGGCCTGGAGCGTGAGCTTCTTCCTGGCCTTCTGGCAGCCGCGGAGGAGCCCCTCGACGTTGACGAACTCGGTGACGCAGAGATCGGCCCCGTGATCGCGGCAGAGGCGACGGAAGACGGCGTCGGACACGTCTTCCATCGGGGCGAGGATCACCGGCCTCTGGGCGAGGGCGGCGTGGAGCTGTTGCAGGGTGAAAGGCACGGCGGCTGCGCGTTAAAGCACGACAGCCCTACGGGGGCCAGCGCCACGGAGCCGGATCCGGGTGGGTGGTCCCGGCCAAGGCCGCGCTCGGCGGGGCGGCGCGTCCACGGCACGCCACGACGAGCACGAGGCGTGAGTGCTCCACGTCCTCCGCTGCCCCGCGCCCTTTTCCGGCAGACACCGCCGCGCGATCCAGTGCATCATCGCCCCTTCGCCGCCTGCACGGAGGGCGCCCACAGTTCCGCTCTGCTCCACCCCACGCCCGGAGATCACATGTCCAAGATCGTCACGTTCGACTCCACGATCGCCGCCCGCACCCGCGCCGCAGCGCAGATCCTCGGCACCCCGGATCTCCTGGCTTCCTACGAAGCCAGGGGTGGTATCCCGGAAGATCTCGAGAGCATCCGCGATCACGGCCAGACGGCAGAGGCGTTGAGTCAGGCGCAGAGCGCGGCCCAGGCGCAGGGCGGCGCGGCGACGCTCGCGGTGCTCGGCCCCTTCGTCGCGCTGCAGAAGGAGTACTCGGCGATCATGGCCGCGGTGCAGGCCGTTCGACACGATCTCGAGAAGGCCAAGGCGCCGGTCGAGGTGATGACGGCCGTCGACAAGATCCTCGTGAACGAGGCCGAGGTGACGATCAGGACAGTGCTCGACAAGGACGGCAAAGCGAAGAAGAAGGCCAGGAAGAGCGCCAGTCAGGAGGCGTTGCGCGCCGAGATCGCGAAGGACGCGCGCGCCCTGCTGAACCTCGCCTCGATTCACAATGCCCTCGAGAAGCGCAAGGTCGATGGTCCCAGGCTCTCCAAGCTGATCACGGTCGCGGAGTCGCTGTCCGGCAAGCTCGCCGAGCGCGCCGCCACCAAGGGTTCCCAGAAGGCGGCGACGTCAGCGCTGCACGCCGCGGTCGACGAGCAGAAGCAGGTGTGGACGGCGTGCTATCGATTGCTCGCGTCGGTGGGCCGCGAGGACGCCCGCGTCGCGCAGCTGCTCTCGGAGGCGGCGTACAAGCGATCACCGAAGACGGCGAAGACCAGGACGGCATGATCCCGCCGGTGCGGTGACGTGGTTGCGGACCTGGTGTCGCTCGGCCACTCGCCGCGGCGCCACGTCCACGTCGGGGGATCCCAGGTGCCGTCTTCGCCGCGGAGCACTGGATCGAGGAACGCCCGCGCTACCTGCGTAATCTCGTCGAGAGACGTCCACCGAAGGCCGTTCTCGAGAGCCATGCGGGCACAAGGAGCGAGCCAGCTCTCCGGGGGTAGAGGTAGCGCGACGGGCACCGTATGGGTGGCGCGCGCGTCGAATGTCGACTGGATCGCCGCGCGAACAGCGTGACTGTCGAAGGGTCCAGTGAGCGCGAGGTGCACCTCGCGGGCGTACGCGAGGACCTGGATGGGAGGGATCGACGTGAACGCGAAGAGGTCGCTGCCGACGATGATCTCCGCCGGCTGCGCCATCGTGTCTCCGAACACGACATCGGAAGCGCTCGAACACCCAGCGTTGCCGCATCTGCTTGACCTCGACGCCGGCCGCGGCAGCGTGCTTCTTGATCTGGTTCTCCAGCGCCTGCTTGAAGTCTTCCGGCTTCGCGTATTTCCGGGGCATCATGCCGACTTCGCGGGAACGGTGACAGGGATCTGAGCCTCGGTGAACAGACCGCGCTGGAGCCCTTCCTCGATGGCTTGCTCGATGAGATCTGGAGAGACGCCGATATCGATGCAATCGCGCAACGTCCGGAGAGCCGAGGTACAAGGCACCGAGCCTGGCCAGCTTCTCGTCATCGGCTACATCGCCTCGTGTTCAACGCGGCGAGCGCTCAGGCTCAACGTGGCCTCGCCGCCGGCCATCTCCAGCGTGACGAGCAAGGGGAGCGCCTGGTGCTCGTTCGTCATCGCGAAGCGCCCGTCGCCGGAGCTCACCCACGGCAAGTCGACAGGGCAATACGCCGCCCTGCCCTCCGGCGACTCCACCTCGACGCGCACGGGCCATGAGCGGCTCTGCACCGGGGGACTCAGCGCGACGGCCTCTCGCGGGACGTCCTCGCCATCGGCCCGACCGTGCTCCGCCGGGCGTTCGACCCCTGAAAGCCTCGCGCCGGTGAGCTCGATCGGCTCCCCTTCGTCGACGGCGTCTCTCAGCGCGGCCACGTCACGTCGCCCCTCGTCGGTTCGAGCGAAGGACATGGAAAGAGCGAAGCTCCTGGCTCCCTGAAGAAGGTGGAGCCGATTCCCGCCTGGCCTTCGTGCCGTCACGTCATCGTCGGTGCTCCGATGCTCGCAGCGTATCACCCACCACCGCGGGGCCGCGCCCGGGCGCGGCGGGCCATGCTGTGCGCCACCCGGGACGGCACGTTGCGTGACCCGGGACGGCACGGCCAGCGCTCCGGGACGGCACGTTCAACCACCAGGGATGGCACGGCCAGCGCTCCGGGACGGCACGTTCAACCACCAGGGATGGCACGGCCAGCGCTCCGGGACGGCACGGCCAGCCGCCTGGAACGGCACCGACACCCACCTGGAACGGCGCCGGCAGCGACCTGGGATACCCCCGGGAGCCACCCGGGATACCCCTGGGAGCCACCCGGGATACCCCCGCTGCTACCGCTTTCGCCCGCACGCCGGGCACGCGATCCGCCCCTGCGCCGTCGGCGCGCACCCCTCGCAGAGCAGGTGCATCCGCTCGTCGCACGCCGCCGGCTTCCCCGTCGTCCCCCCGCACCCCTCGCAGCAAATCCGGTCCACGCTCTGCGCCCCCGCCGGCACGCGGAGCACGATCTCCCGCGCCTCTTTTCGCCGTCGCAAGCGCACGCTCACCAGCGCAGCAGGGACCTCCGCCACCACCGCGGCGGCCGGAGAGCAGGTGATCTTCACGGCAAAGCGGCCTCCGAGATCCCGGAGCTTGGCGTCGCGATCGGCGAGCAAATGCGCGACCTTCGCCTCCACCACCTTGGCGTCGGCGCGCCGCCGCGGGGCCCGCGCCTCGGCGGTGAGATCCGCAAAGTAAGCGGTGATCCGCGCGTGATCGCGCGCGTGCCGGCGGCGCACCTCGGCGAGCACCGGGGCCGCTGCCTCGCGCACGGCCCGCTCGGTGCGCAGCGCTAACCAGGGCGCGGCGCCGGGGGCCGAGAGCGGCGTCGGGCTCGGCCGCACCACCGCATCGGGCCAGGTCAGATCGAGGTGCCCGCCCGTCGCGGCGTCGGGCTCGCCGCCGTCCGTCGCGTGGACGATGAGCCGCGTCAGCCCCTCGCGCCGATCGTCCGCTTCGATGACGTAAGCCACGCTCGCGACGGCGTACACCGCGCTGCCAAACGACACCGACAGCACCTCGGCGAGGCCGTTGCGGAGGACGAACCGCGCCACCACCGCCTTGACGTGACCGAGGCGCGGGGGCTCGAGCTCGAGCCGCACCGACGCGACGGGCGCGCGCGCTCGGGCTTCGGCCACGAGCTTCTCCAGCAGCGGCGAGCCGATCCCCACGCTCACGTCGCCCTTCTGCGCGGGGTACACCGCGAGCCGGCTCTCCTCGGGCACGTCGAGCCGCTGCGCGAGCGCGGGCGGGAGCACCGCGATGGCCTCGCCCTCGCGCTCGCCGCGCTCGCAGAGGGCGTCCTCGGCCTCGAGCGCGGCGAGCACGAAGTCGAGCGGAGCGGGCAGGATCGCGGGGCGCGCAGCGTCGGCGATCATGCCTCGTAGTCCTTCCCGAAGAGCTTCTCGTCGAGCTTCTTCACCTGCTCGTAGTGCCCGCGCGCCTTGCCGAGCTCCGACGCGATCGCGTCGAAGCCGGCCGCGAGATCCTCGTCCGATCGCGAGCTGGCGTAGAGCGCGACGATCCGCTCTTCCAGATCGCGCTCGTCGGCCATGTTGCCGAGGACCATGTCCATCTCGCCGACGACGAGCTCGAAGAGGTGGAGCCGGCGATCGAGCAGATCGAGCACGCGCTCCTCCGCGGTGCCGCTCGCGCAGAGGTTGTACACGCGTACCTCCTCGCGCTGCCCCATGCGGTGGAGGCGACCGATGCGCTGCTCGATCAGCATGGGGTTATACGGGAGATCGAAGTTCACGAGCACGTGACAGTGGTGCAGGTTCTGCCCCTCGCCGCCGACGTCGGTGGCGAGGAGCACGCGCGCCGAGCCGCCCTTGAACGCGTCGAGCGAGGCGCGCTTGTCCGCCGCCGAGAGGCCGCCATGAAAGAGCGCGGGGGCGATCCCGGCCTCGCGGAGCGTGGCCTCGACGTCGGTGAGCGTGTCCCGGAAGCGCGTGAACACGAGGATCTGCTCCTGGTGCGCGCGGGCGAGATCGACGAGGGCGCGCCCCTTGCGCGAGACGCGAACCAGCGCCGCGCGCTTCGAGAGCGCGGCGAGCGAGCGGCGCTCGGCCGGGGTGCGTTTGTCGCTCGCGCTCAGGCGCTCGAGGCTCCCGCGCAGCGCCGCGGGGCTCGAACCGGCGCAGAGCAGCAGCGTCGAGGCCAGCATCCGCGCGCCCTCGATCCCGCCGTGCTCGCGGAGGAACGCAACCACCTCGGCGTAGAGCTCGCGCTCTTCGAGCAGCGGCTCGACGACGACCGTGCTGACGAAGCGAGGCGGCAGCGCGAGGCCGCTGTCGGCGCGGGTGTTGCGCACCATCACCTCGGCGAGAAGGGCGCGGAGGCGCTCGCGGTTCTTCGGCGACAGGGGATCCTTGGCGTCGACGAACTGCGCGCGGAAGGCCGCCGGTGTGGCGAACTGCCCGGGCCGGAGCAGCGTGACGAGGTTGTAGAGCTCCTCGAGATCCGTCTCGATCGGCGTCGCCGTGAGCAGGAGCAGGAAGCGGCTGCTCAGGCCGTTGACGAGCTTGAAGCTCGCGCTGCTGCGGTTCTTCACGTGGTGGGCCTCGTCGACGATGACGAGATCCCACGGCACCCCGTGGACGAGGGGCGCGTACTTCGCGCTGCGCGCGAGCGCGAGCGAGGCGACCACCACCCCTTCGCCCTTCCAGAATGCCTCGGGATCGGCGCTGCGGGCGGCGTCCTCGGTGGTGCGCACGGTGAGGCCCGCCTTCTCGGCGAGCTCTCCGACCCACTGCCCGAGCAGCGCGGGCGGCACGAGGATCAGCGCGCGGCGGGCCATCCCGCGGAGCTGGTACTCGCGCAGGATCATCAGCGCCTCGATGGTCTTGCCGAGGCCCACCTCGTCCGCGAGCAGCGCGCGGCCGCGGTAGAAGCGGAGCACCCGGCGCACGGTCTCGGTCTGGTAGCGGTGCGGCTCGACGCCCTCGAGCGAGGCGAGGCCGAGCAGCTCTTCGAACTGCTCGGCCGCCGCGAGGGCGTAGCCGCGGAGCGTGTGGCTCACCGATCCGAGCTGGCCGAGCGCGCCGTCGAGGCCGCGAGCCAGAGCCGCCGCGTCGAGCCCGACGAACACGAGCGGAGCCTCCGCGAGCGGAGGAGGGGGCGGAAGCGAGGGGGTGGAAGGCACGCTCGGTACGATGGGCGCGACCGGCAGAGGCTTGCGCGCGGCGGCCACGACCGGCGGAGCCTTGCGCGCGACGGCCGCGACCGGCGGAGCCTTGCGCGCAGCGGGCGCTGTTGGCCCGGGCCGAGGCGCAGGCGCAGGCGCAGCGGCCGCGCGCGGGCGAGGCGGAGCCGGCCTCGCCTCGGGCAGGCCCATGATCTCCCTCAGCGTGGGATCGTGGATCACCTCGGCGAGCCGACGAGGGAGCCCGACGCGGCGATCGACCAGGAACGTGTTCGCGTTGAACGCAACGAAGGCCCCGTCGGCCGCGGTCGCCCGCTGGATCACGCGCGCGAGCGAGGCGTGCGGGACGTCGTCCGGGAGGCCCTCCAGAAGGAGCGTATTGACGGCCTCGTCGACGGAGAACGGGTAATCGAGGGAGCGCCCGGACAGCGCGAGCGCGAGCGTGAAGAGATCGGCCCCCGAGAGGATGCGGGCGGCCCTGGGCGACGCGAGCAAGCGCCGCAGATCGGTCCTGCTGACGCTTTCACTCTCGCGCATGCTCATGCCTCGGACATCGCGCCGCGCGTCGAGGGAGAGACCGAAGGCCTCGCCCCGCGTGACGTCCGGCCAGCCAGGCACTCCCCGTAGTCTCGTGGATCGCGCGGCGTCAACCTTGAGCTTCCCCGCCCCGCCGGGCTATGCCTGTCCCCTTCCCAAGGAGCCCCCGCGTGATCCTGTTCGAGCTCAACGCCCGCCTGCACAACCAGCGCCTCGACGCGCTCGCTGACCAGCACCTCGCGCGCCTCGCGGCCCTCGGCTTCGACTGGGTCTGGCTGATGGGCATCTGGACGATGGGCCCCGAGGGCGTCGTCATGTCGCGCAAGTACGCCCCCGACTTCGAGGGCTCGCCCTACGCCATCGCCGCCTACGAGGTCGATCCGATCCTCGGCGGCGAGCAGGCGCTCCGGGTCTTCGTCGCGCGCGCCCACGCCCTCGGGATCAAGGTCATGGCCGACTTCGTCCCCAACCACCTCGCGCTCGACTCGCCGCTCATCGACGCCGATCCGGCGATGGTGATCCACTCGAACCCGGCCATCCGCCGCGAGTACGCCACCGACTACTACGACCACCCGAAGGGCCGCCTCGCCCACGGCAAGGATCCGTATTTCGAGGGCTGGAACGACACGGTCCAGCTCGACTACGCGTACCCGCCGCTCCGCGCCCACCAGGTGGCCCAGCTCCAGCGCATCGCCCGGCTCGTCGACGGCGTGCGCTGCGACATGGCGATGCTCGTCCTCCGCGAGCACGTGAAGAAGAACTGGTTCCCCGGCGTGGATCAGGCCTCGTTCGACGCCGCGTACCCGCGCGAGTTCTGGGACGAGGCCGTCACCACGGTGCGCGCGGACCGCCCCGATTTCGTCTTCATGGCCGAGGTCTACTGGGACAACGAGCCCATCCTCCAGTCGCTCGGCTTCGACTACACCTACAACAAGAAGCTCTACGATCTCCTCGCGCACCACGCCCCGGCGGCAGAGACGGCCGCGCAGCTCGAGCACTGGCCGCAGGCCTACCTGGAGCGCTCGGTGCACTTCCTCGAGAACCACGACGAGGAGCGCGCCGCGCGCCGCTTCGGCAAGCGCTCACGCCCCTCGGCGATGCTGAGCTACGCCATCCCGGGCGCGGTGTTCGTGCACCAGGGCCAGATGGAGGGCTTCGCCGAGAAGCTCCCGGTGCAGCGTCGGATCCCGCTCCAGCACGAGACCCCGAACGCCGCGCTGATGGCCTTCTACGAGCGCCTCCTCGGCCTCGTGCGCCGCCCGATCTTCCGCGACGCCGAGCTGATGATCCTCGGCGCCGAGAGCGACGTCGTCCTCGCCCTGCGCCGCCGCGGCGAAGAGCGCGTCCTCATCGGCGCCGATCCGGGCTGGCACCGCCACCCGAAGAGCCCCGCGATCGAGATCCCCCTGGTGTGGCTGGGGATCGCGCCCGGCACCGCGGTGCGCTGCATCGATCTCTGGACCGGTGCGCGGGTCGAGCTGATGCCCTCGGAGATCGAGCTGCGCTTCGCCGAGGGCGCCGTCGCGAGCTGGGCGGAGAACCATGCGTTTTTGATCGAGCTCCGCTGATCGCCGCCTACGATCCGTCAGCGTCCGCCGTGTTCCGATCCGGCTTGATCCACCGCCCAAGCGCGTCGTACGCGGCGTATTTGTAGCACTCGGACAGCGTCGGGTAGTTGAACACCATCTCGATCAGGGTGTCGACGGTGCCGCCGAGCAGGATCATCGACTGGCCGATGTGCACCAGCTCCGTCGCGCGATCGCCGATGCAGTTGGCGCCGATGAGCTTGCGGTTGCTCTTGTCGAACACGAGCTTCATCAGCCCGTCGTTGTCGCCGATGATTCGCCCGCGCGCGTTGTGCTTGTAGAGGGCGCGGCCGACGATGACGTCGATGCCCTTGGCCTTCGCGTCCTCCTCGGAGAAGCCCACGCAGGACACCTCGGGGATGGTGTAGATGCCGTACGGCAAGAGCTGGCTGACGGTGCGTTTGTAGTCGAATCCGAACGCATGACAGACCGCGACGCGGGCCTGCTCCATCGACGTCGACGCGAGCGCCGGGAAGCCGATCACGTCGCCCGCGGCGTAGATCGACGGGACCGCCGTGCGGTAGTCGCAGTCGACCTCGACGTAGCCACGCTTCAAGAGCTTCACGCCCACGGCCTCGAGGTTGAGCTTCGCCGTCGCGCCCGATCGCCCCGCCGCGAAGAGGAGCTTCTCGCTCGCGACCTCGCCGGCCGCGGCGACGGGCTTGGCGTCGTGGAGCGGTGACGGCGGCATCGGCGCCGCGAGGCTGAGCTGGGTCACGATCTGATCGCCGACGCGCTTCACCTCGCCCGCGCCGGTGTTGAGGCGGACGTCGATCCCGAGGTTCACCAGCGCCACGCGGAGGGCCTCGCTGATCTCGGCGTCGAGGAACGACAGGAGCTCGTCGCGCGGCTCGATCAGCGTGACCTTGACGCCGAGCGCGCAGAACATCGAGGCGTACTCGCAGCCGATGACGCCGCCGCCGATCACCGTCATCGTCTTCGGCAGCCGATCGACCTGGAGGATGGTGTCGCTGTCGTCGATGTCGGGATCGCTGAAAGGGATCGACGCCGGCTGGAACGGCACCGATCCGGTGGCGATGAGGATGAACTCGGCGGTGAGGTTCTTCGTCTCGCCGGCCTCGCACAGCTCGACCGTGTGGCCGTCGACGAGGCGCGCCGTGCCGTGCAGGTAGGTCACGTTGTGGCGGTTCAAGTTCCAGTCGATCCGCTCGACCTCGGTGACGACGACCGCGTCCTTGCGCGACATCAGCTTCGGCACCGCGAGCGTCGGATCGAGCGTGACGGTGAGGCCGTAGAGCTCGGCGTTGCGGTAGCCCGAGAGGTAGATCGCCGTCTCGCGCAGCGTCTTGGAGGGCAGCGTCCCGGTGTGCACCGCCGCCCCTCCCGGCTGGCGCGCCCTCTCGAGGATGGCCACGCGCTTGCCAAAGTAGGCGGCCTGGACCGCGCCTTTTTCACCCGCCGGCCCGGAGCCGATCACGATCAGATCATAGTCGTAGGACACGGTCCGCAGACTACGCCCGCCTGCGGCACGATTGAAAGCCCGAGCCCCCGCGGCTAATGTGCGCGCTCTTCGACGGGCCACTTTTGGCCCAAACCCTCAGGATCTGCCGACATGCTCTGGTTCGCCGAAATCGCCGGCGGCGTCGATCCCAAGACGCCGCAAGTCATCAACGACTCGAAGACCCCCTCGGGCCGCGTGCACGTCGGCGCCCTCCGCGGTGTCATCCTCCACGACGCCGTCTTCCGCGCCCTCCAGAACCGCGGCGTCCCGGCGCGCTACCTCTTCGGCGTCGACGACTACGATCCGCTCGACGAGCTGCCCGCCGGCCAGGCCGAGTTCTTCCTGCCGTTCCTCGGCGCCCCGCTCTGCAACGTGCCCGCGCCGGCCGGCTCCTTGGCCACGGACATGTCCGAGCACTTCATCGGCGAGTTCTTCGACGTCTTCCGCGAGCTCGGCGTCGAGGCCGAGCACTACCGGATGCGCGACCAGTACCGCTCCGGCAAGATGAACGAGTCGATCGACCAGATCCTGAGCAAGGCCGACGTGGTCCGCCGGGTGTACAAGGAAGTCTCCGGCTCCGAGAAGAGCGAGCACTGGCACCCTTTCCAGGCCATCTGCGAGCGCTGCGGCCGGGTCGGCACCACCGAGGTCGTGGCGTACGACGGCAAAGAGGTCGAGTACCACTGCCGTCCTCGGATGATGAAGCACGGCAAGGACCAGTACGTGAAGGGCTGCGAGCTCCACGGCAAGGTCTCCCCCTTCGACGGCAAAGGCAAGCTCCCCTGGAAGCTCGAGTGGGTGGCCAAGTGGCGGATCTTCGGCGTCACCATCGAGGGCGCCGGGAAAGACCACACCACCAAGGGCGGCTCGCGCGACGTCTCCGCGGCGTGCCTCGACGCCATCTTCGGCGAGGAGCCCCCGCTCAACATCCCTTACGAGTTCTTCCTCGCCGAGGGAAAGAAGATGAGCTCGTCCAAGGGCATCGGCACCGCCGCGCGCGACATGGCCGATTTCCTCGCTCCGGAGGTGCTGCGGTATCTCATCCTCCGCACCCAGCCGAAGTCCCCGGTCGACTTCCCGCTCGTCCCGGATCCGCAGACGCCCGGCCGACTCTTCCTCTCCGAGGACTTCATCGTCAAGCTCTTCAACGACTTCGACCGCCTCCACAAGCGCGTCTATACCGATCCGAAGATCAACGAGGAAGAGAAAGAGCTCTATCGCCTCTGCGAAGTGACCAACCCCGCGGACTCGTACGACGCCAACTTCCAGCTCGTGCTCACCTTCGTGCAGATGCCGCACGTGAACCTGCTGACCGAGATGGAGAATCGCAAGGGCTCTCCCATGACCGACAACGAGAAGGCGCACCTCGAAGCCCGCGCAAGATCGGCCCGCTACTGGCTCGATCATTTCGCCCGCGACGAGGAGAAGTTCCACCTTCAAGACACGCTCCCCGCCCGCGCGGCCGAGCTCGGTCAGGCGCAAAAGGCCTTCCTCCACCAGCTCGCCGCCGCCCTCCCCGCCGTGACGACCTGGGACGACGAGACCCTCCAGGCCACCACGTTCGACGTGGCGCGATTGACGCCGATCGCCCTGCCGCAGGCCTTCAAGGCCATCTATCGCACCCTGTTCGACCGCGAGCAGGGCCCGCGCGCCGGCGCGATCATGGCGATCCTCGACCGGGATTTCCTGATCAAGCGCTTCACCGAGCTGGCTTACGAGCAGGAGGCCTTCTGGAAAGAGACGGCCATCTCGGCGAAGGATCACCTGGCCCAGCTCGAAAAAGAGAAGAGCAAGATCGCCTCGATCAAGGTCAGCCGCAAGGCCGGGGCGATCATCGACTTCGAGGTCACCCACACCGACGCGAAGGTGCATATCCATCGCGTGGAAGACGCCGACGTCGACGCCCACGCCGCGCGCGTGACGGCGCCGAAGCAGCCCTGAGTCAGTAGCCGGACGCGAGGAGCGTCTGGATCAGGAACCCGAGGTGCCAGACCGCTTCCCGGTCTGGCCCCGGGCGGCGCACGAGGTGCCGAGAAGCGGCCTCGACAGCGGCTGCGACGGCGGCGGGGGAGCGCAAAGGCTCCTCCGGGCCAGGCACCTTGGCGGCGAGCGGAGACAGGGAATTCAACCAGCGAACCCGGGCGGCGCCGACGCGGACGAGCTCGGCCTCCACGTCCGGCGGGAGCCCCTGCGAGAGCAGATCGTAGAGCTGCTGTGGCTGTCCGCTGCCCGCCGCAGCCTGCGTGAGCAGCGCCTGCACCCGGGCCGAGAGCGGCGGCTTGATCGCGTCGAGCGCGCCGGTGGCCAGGTCGTGGAGGTAGTGTTCGAAGACGCGACGGAGCACCCGAGGCGCGGTGGAGGAGGCCAGTGGACCGAGCGCGCAGACGGCCTGTACGGCGGCGCGTCGGACCTTGTGGCTCCCGTCGTGGAGGATGCGATTGAGGCTCGGAATCGCCACGCTCGCGGCGGGGCCGAGGGCTCCGAGGGCGCCCGCGGCGCGCTTGCGGACCGACGGGTTTCCATGGGCGAGGAGCGGCTCGAGGTAATCGACGGGGATGGCCGTCGAGAGCCGGGCCATCAGCTCGCGCGCGAGGCCGCGAGTCCGGGCGTCGCGGTCGTGGATCGCGGCGGACCACAGCACCGCTTCGAGGCCGGCCGGGACGCGATCGAGGCCGTGGAGAAGGCGTAACGCGACGAAGCGCTCTCCCGGCATCGACGACGCCGCCAGCTCGGCGATCCGCTCTTCGGCGAGCCGAGGGGTCCGCTGCGCGAGCTCGTTGAAGACGAACAGCGCCTCTTCGCGGACGCCCCACCCGCGATCGGCCGCGGCCGCGAAGACGCCGTCGATCGCCGGCCCCGACGCCTCGCCGAGGGTGGCGATCACGCGGAGCGCCGCGATGCGGACCGGCGGCGCCGAGCCGACCACGCGACGCCGGACGACGTCGAGGAGGCGCTCGCCGCGATCGGGACGCTGGCAGCCGCGGAGCGCTTCGAACGCGGCGACGGCTGCGCCTGGATCCGCGTCGTCGGCGGCGCTGACGAGGGCCGCGAACGCGTCATCGCGATCGACCGCGCGCGCGCTCACCAGGGCGTCGATCGCGGCGACGCGCACCGAGGGATCGCCGTCGGCGGTGACGCTCGCCGCGAGCGCCGCCAGCGTCGTCTCGCTCGGCACGGCCTGCGCACCCAGCGCCTCGGCTGCGGCCGCGCGCACGCGAAACGCCGGATCCGCAAGCCTCGCGAGGATGGCCCCCGTCGCGACGATCGCTTGATCTCCGGCGGCGCGTAGCGCTCGCAGCGCGCGCTCACGCACCGCCGCGTCGGCGTACTCGAGCGCGCCGGCGAGGCGATTCACCGACGCCGGCGAGCGCGCGACCAGGCTCGACGCGGCCTGCCGCACCCAGAGGTGAGCGTCGAAGAGCGCCACCTGATCGAGCGCCGCGAACACCTCTTCCTGCCGCGCCGCGATCGCGCCGTCGCCGCGCGCGAGCAGCGTCACGAGCGCCCGCACCGCCGCGCTGCGGGCGCGCCAGTCGGCCTCATGGAGCGCCGCGAGCAGATCGCTCACCGCCTCGTCGCCGGCGGGATCCTCGGCCGCGCGCGCGGCGATCGTGGCGCACCGTCGATCGAGCGCCTGGAGGTCCGCGATCGAGATCATGGGCCGCGGAGGGTATCCCGCCCTCGTCGCCTCACCAATCGCGAAACAGGTTCAGGTATCGTGGCGCGCTCGATGCTGCCTCACGCGCGCCGCCTGCTCTATCGCCTCCGCGACGCCGCACGTGCCGAAGAGTCGGCGATCGCCCTGCGCCACGAGCCGATCCCCGGCGTCGTCGAGGGCCTGTGCGATCTGCTCGATCGCGCGTCGGCGCCCGCGGCGACGGCGCCGATCGCGGCCGGCGTCGCCGCGGCGCGCGTGCTCGCGGGGCGCGACGGTCCGCGGGCGCGCGAGGCGCTGATCGACGCCCTCGACGCCGGCGCGGCGCCGATCCGCCTCGAGGCGGCCGTGGCGCTGGAGCGCTTCCTGGAGCCCGCGAGCGCGCTCGCCCTCACGCGGCGCCTCCGGCTCGACGACGCCCCGGTGGTCCGTCACGCGGCGCTCCACGCGCTGGCGAGGCTGCCCGCGCCGCCATCGCTCGGCGTCGTTCATTCGCTCGCAGATCCGGTCTGGCGCGTGCGGCGCGACGCGGTGAGGCGGATCGAGGAGCCGCCGCCGCGCGGCCTCGGCCTGGCGAGCGCGACCGCGCGGTCGGCGCCGCGATCGCCCGGAACCGCCAGATTTCTCGGCGATCTACGCGCCGCGATCGCCGCGCTCGGCCCGCTCGACGACGCGGCGAGCGCCTCGATCGCCTACCTCGAGCAGCGCACCGGGGCGCGGCTGCGCGACGGCGATCCTTCGCACGCGAACGCGAACGCGAACGCCGCGCCGCAACGCGCGCCGTGGTGGGACGAGGATCCCCCGGTGCTGCTGGAGAACGTGCGCCACGCGACCGACGCGGAGCTCGGCGCCACGCTCTTCGCGCTGCCCTCGCTGCTCACGTTCCAGGACGGTCGCCCCTACGACGAGTGCGCCCAGCGCCTCCGCGGCCACGCGATCGACGCCCTCGATCGCCTTGGATCCGAGGGCGATCTCGCCGCCGTCGTCGAGCTGCTCGCGGAGCCGCGCCGCCCGTTCGTCCGGGCCGCCGTCGAGGATCTGCTCGGTCACCTCGATCGCGCGCGGCGGACGACGCTCGCCGATCACGTCCTCCACGCGCGCCGGGCTCGCGGCGGCGCGCTCGTGTGGGCCGTCGAAGCCGCCGGCCCCGCGGCCTTCTCCGAGCGCGCCGCCGAGCTCCTTTACGACGCCTCCGAGAGCGTCCGCGAGGCCTCGATTCAAAGGCTTTCTTCGAACAGCGCCGACCACCGCGCCTGGCGGCTCGACGCGCTCCGCGACAGCGACGATCGGGTGCGCTGCGCCGCGCTCGCCGGCCTCGGCGACGCCCCCCTCGACGTCGTGACGGAGCGCATGGACGCGGGCGGCAGCGCGATCGTGCGGCGCGCGTGGACGACCTATCGGCTGGCGCATCGCGATCGAAGCCAGGCCTCGATCGAGGCCACCGTCGCCGCGGCGCTGGCCGATCCCGACGCGCGCGTGCGCGCCGTCGCGGCGGCGGCGATCGCGGAAGCGGGAGGCGGCGCGGCCCTCGATCCCTTCACGCGCGACGCCGACGATCGCGTGCGCGCGGCCGCCCTCACCCCCGCCCTGGCCGCGGCGATCACCCGCGATCCCGAGCGCGAGCCCAGCGTCCGCGTGGTGGCGGCGGCGGCCCGCCTCGTCGGCGTCTCTCTCGTCGCGATCGCGCCCGACGCCGCCGCGACGGAGCTCCAGAAGCGCCCACCGGCGAGGATCGAGATCAGCGAGTCACCCTACCTCCGCAACCGACCGACCCTCGATACGCGCGAGCGAGGCCTCGCCGCGCGCCGCGACACGCGCGATGACGGGCCGCCCGATCCGCCCGCCAAACCCCTGGATTTCGCGGCGGATCGGCCCTTCGGCGCCACCGGGCTCCGCCTCCCCGCGATGGCCATCTCCGGCCGCTACGGCCTCGCCGAAGAGGCTTTTGCCGAGGCGCTCGACCGCGGCGTGAAGCTGCTGTTCTGGGAGCCCGTCTACGAAGGCCAGACTCGCTATCTGCGCCACCTCCCCGCCCACCGACGACAGACCCTCTCGCTCATCGCCGGCAGCTTCGAGGCCGATCCGCGCGAGATCCGCCGCGACGCCGAGAAGGCTCTCCGCCTGCTCCGCGTCGACGCCATCGATGTGTTCGTGCTCTTCTGGGTGCGCAGCGCCGCGCGGATGAACGACGACGTCGTCGAGGTCCTCACCCGGCTCCGCGACGACGGCCTGATCAAGACCCATGGACTCTCGACCCACCGGCGCGACCTCGCCGCCGAGGCCATCGAGCAGGGCTGGCCGTCGGTGATGGTGCGCCACAACGCCGCTCACCGCGGCGCCGAGACCGAGGTGTTTCCGCTCGCGCAGGCCCGCGGCGCCGGGGTCCTCACCTTCAGCAACATCTGTTACGGCCGCATGCTCCGACCCGAGTGGGGCTCGCCGCCGACGGCCGCGGAGTGCTATCGCTATTCGCTGAGCCAGCCCGGCGTCACCACCTGCATCTCCGGTCCACGCGACCTCGACCAGCTCCGCGAGAACCTGCCTGTCCTCGCCGATCCATCGCTCGATCCCGAGCGAATCGCGAGCCTCCAGCGCTACGGCGCCCACGTTCACCAGGATAACCGCCGCTTCTTCGAGCTGATGCGATGGCGATAGACCACCCCGACCTCCACCGCGCCCGGGACCCGCGCACCCCCGCCGACGTTCTCGCCCGGCTCGCCGCCTCGGTCATCGACCGACTGGCCTCGACGCCGCGCACGGCATACGAGATCGAGCTACGCGCGGCCATCGCCGCCAACGCCAATACGCCACTTGCGCTCCTCGCCAGGCTGGCCATCGAGCACACCGCCGAGGTCGTCCACAACCCCGCGCTCCTGTTCGTCCTGGTAGAGGACGCGAACGCGCTGACGACCGTGTTCAAAGACGCCCTCCTCCGGCTGCTCGCTCACCCCGACGTCCCCGTCGACTGGCTCCATCACGCCGCGCGCGACAAGCAGCCCTGGGTGCGTCGCGCCGCGGCCCGCGCCCCGAGCGTGCCGGCCGAGGCGCAGCGCGCGCTGGCCAACGATCCCGATCCCTGGGTGCTGCTCGATCTGGCGACGAATCCGCGGCTGTTACCGCATTTTCTGGAGGCCCTGGCGCAGCGCGAGCCCCCGCCGGGCAAGGGGGCCTCGCCGCTGCGACGCGCCGTCGCGGCCAACCCCTCCGCGCCGGTTCACACCCTGGAGCGCCTCGCGGAGATTGACAGTCTCCTGACGATCGTCGCCGCGAACCCGGCCCTGCCCGCTTACCTCTTCGAGAGCCTGGCGGCGCACGAAGACCCCCTGGTCCGCGCTGCCGTGGCCTCGCAGCCGGGCCTGTCTCGACGACTCCAGCGCCAGCTCGGCCTCGATCCGGATCGCCTCGTGGTGACGGCGCTGGCGACGGCCGGCCGCGATCCCGAGCTCCTCGATCAACTCTCGCTCTCGCCGGAGCTCTCGGTCCGCAAGGCCATCATCGACAATCCCCGCGCGCCGACCTCGCTCCTGAAGCGACTCCTCTACTCCCCGACAGGCCCCCATCGAGCCGCCGCAGAGGCCGCGTTGAAGGCCCGGAGCGCCGCGGAGCTCCCCTCTACCCCGCCTTCCTCCCCATGACCCCTGGCTGGCTCTCCGCGAGCGGAGGGGCCGAGTGGGTGCAGCTCTACCTCGGCAACCTCGTCGCGCAGATGCGCGCCCACGGGCAGCTGAGCGTCCTCGTCGACGCCATGAGCCGCGAGCCTTCGTTCGCCGAGCTCCTGCGCTCGTCGGCGATCGAGGCGTACTGGCGCAGCGCGCTCCGCCAGGCGAGGTGGTGGCCCGATCGCTCGGCCAGGGCCAGGTCTCTGCGGGGATTGAGCGGATCCTCGGCCAGCTCGCCGCGCCGCAGATCGATTGGCGAACGCAGCTCTGGCGCTTCCTGGTCCGCACGCCGACGGACTTTGGCGACTTCGATCGTCCGGATGATCCTCATCTCGACCAGCGCGTCGCCGCGCTGCCTCGCGATCAACACGGCTCCACGCAGACCCCACTGCGGCACTCGAGGCCCGCATTGCACACGTCGCGAAAGCCACAGTCCTGTCCGGCGCCCCGCGTTCGCAGCCGCCCGCACACGGGCGCATTCGAGCCGAACTGCCCGGGGCAAAAGAGCCCCTCCCCGCACTGGCCGCCGGGGCAGGGCTCGCCTTCTTGCGGCATGGGGAAGCACGCCACCGGGTAATAACCGCCCACCGGGGGACCTCCCGTGAAGGCGCACGTGCCGCCGGGCGCGCAGTCGTTCAGGTCGCGATCATCCCCACCGCAGTTGGCGCCGATTGGCAACGTCGCCGTGCGACACACCTGTGCGCCGCAAAATAGACCTGCCACACACTGGCGCCCATCGCATGAATCGCCCTCCGTGCCCAGGCTCGCGACGACGCACTCCCCACCACTGCACTGGTCGCCGAGAGCGCAGCCGTGCAAACTGTCGCATGCCCCGCCGAGCACGCCGCGCGCAACGCAGCTCGCCAGGATCGGCAGGAGATAATCGCGGGCGCAATAGAGCTCGTCGTCGCAATCGAAGCTCTCGCCCTTGGCGCCGAGCGTGCAAGCCTCGCCCAGCGTCTTCTTCGTGCTCTTGCAGACGCCGCCGGCGCACGTGGCGGAGCCGCTGCAGCGCTCCAGCGCGCCACCACAAGGCTGGCTGAGCGCGCGGACATCGACGCAGACACCACAACCGCCCTCGGCCGGAACGCTGCAGCTTTGACTGGAGCACTGCGAGTCGTGTCCACACGCGCTGCCGGCTGCCCGGAGCGGCACGCCACCGAGCCCACCGCAGCCGGTGAAGAGGCCAAACGAGGTGGACGCCAGGACGACGAACAAGGACCCCAGCATGCGTGCCGTCATCGCACCACGCTAGCACGGTATTCCCGGTGGGCCGGGAGAATCAGCGCGACATGTCAGATCCCACGAATCAAAGCTCGATGTGATAATCCTTGATCTTGTAGAGCAGCGCGCGGTGGCTTATCTCCAGCACCTCGGCCGCCCGCGTCCGGTTGCCCTTGGTCTTGGTCAGGGCCCGCCGGATCAAGATCTCCTCGATGATCCGCGCCGTCTTCTTGATCGACATCTCCCCGCTCTTCAGGTGCATCTGCACCGGATCCCGCGACTCGCGCACCCGCTCCGGCAAGTCGTCGGCAGAGAGCGAGTCTCGCTCCGTCAACACCATCGCTCGCTCGATGGTGTTCTCCATCTCGCGCACGTTGCCCGGCCAGGCATACTCCAGCAATAACCTGCGCGCCTCGGCGTCGATCCCGCGGATCTGGGTGTTGAAGCGCGCGTTGTTCCGCGCCAGGAAATGGTCGAGCAGGATGGGAATGTCCTCGCGCCGCTCGCGCAGCGGCGGAACATGGATGGGCAGCACGTTGATCCGGTAATAGAGATCCTCGCGGAAGCGCCCCGCCTTGGTCTCTGCCGCCAGATCCCGGTGCGTCGCCGCCAGGATCCGCACATCGATCTTCAGATCCTTGTTGTCCCCCAGCCTTCGTATCGTCTCCTCCTGGAGCACGCGCAACAGCTTGACCTGGAGCGAGAGCGGCAATTCGCCCACCTCGTCGAGCAGCAGAGTCCCGCCATTGGCCTGCTCGAACAGCCCCGCCCGGTCGGCGACGGCGTCGGTGAAGGCGCCGCGCCGGTAGCCGAACAGCTCGCTCTCCAGCAGCGGCTCGGGGATCGCCCCGCAGTTCACCGCCACGAACGGCCCGCCTCGCCGGCTGCTCTTGCTGTGGAGCGCGCGGGCGACAAGCTCTTTGCCGACGCCGCTCTCGCCGGTGATCAGCGCCGTGGTCTTGTACTCGGCGATCTTGGAGATGGTCTTGAAGATGGCCTGCATCTGCGGGCTCTTGGCGAGGATGTCCTCGAAGAGGTTCTCTTTGCGGATCTCCTGGCGCAGGGCCCTGTTTTCGCGCCGGAGCGACTCCCGCTCTTCCGCCTTGCGCAGCGTGAGCAGCACCTCCTCGGCCTTGAAGGGCTTCTGGATGTAATCGTAGGCGCCGGCCTTCATCGCCTCGAGGGCGAGATCGACGTTGCCGTACGCGCTCATGACGATGACGGTGCAGTCGATCCCCTTGGCCTTGAGCGTGGCCAGTAAATCCATGCCTCCCATCTTCGGCATCTTCACGTCGGTGAGGATCACGTCGGGGCCGAATGACTCGACGAGCGCCAGCGCCTCTTCGCCGCTCGCGGCTACCTCGACCTCGTACCCGTCCCGCTTGAGGAAGGTGCGAACGACGAGCCGGAGATTCTCTTCGTCATCGACGACCAGTACGCGGCGCATGCTTCTTCCTCGCAAACTTTTCTACACCCGGGGGCACCGGGGCCGCAACGAGTTGCGAGGCGCAGCGCAGCGTCGCCATCCGTGGCAGCGCGCCGAGATCGCGGTGCGTCGGCGATTTCGCGGCTTTTCGGCGATTGACGCAGGCCTTTTGGGCTGTCATTTCGCGCGGGCGCCGGCCTCCGCCGTCGCGCACGGAGAGCAGAGCTGGCCATGAGCATGAAGGATCGCCTCGTCGAGCAGGGAAAGAAGCTCGCGTCATCGGGCCCGGTGGTGCGGCTCATCAGCAACGACGGGGTGATGCGCGTCGCCACCGGGGTGATGGATGCGCGAACGCGGCTCTCGGCGGCCGCCGAGCACGCCTCGGAGGCCTGGAACATCCTGCTCAACGGCCACGCGATGCCCAACATCGATCCGGCCCTCGAAGGCGAGACCGAGGCGAAGGGTGACCGCGCGCCGAAGCCGAAGACCAACGGCGCTGCCGCCGCGCCCGCCGCGTCCCCCGAGAGCGCCCCCGCTCCGAAGACGCAGCCGAGCAGCGCCCCGACCGGCAGCGCCGAGCAGAAGCTCGCGAGCCAGATGGCCTCGCGCGGCGCGCTCTCGCGCATCGGCGGCAAAGACGTCTTCGAGAAGTGCTTCAAGTTCATGACCGCGGACAACGCCCGCGCGATGGGCGTTTACCCCTTCTTTCGCCCGCTCGATTTCAACAACGGGCCGGAGGCGCAGCTCGAGGGCCGCAAGGTCATCATGCTCGGGTCGAACAACTACCTCGGCCTGACGACGCACCCGCGCGTGCGCGAAGCGGCCAAGGAAGCCATCGACAAGTACGGCACGAGCATGACGGGCTCGCGCCTCGTCAACGGCACGATGCGCCTCCACAAGGAGCTCGAAGACAAGCTCGCCGCCTACCACGGCAAGGAGGCCGGCCTGGTCTTCACCACCGGCTACCAGGTCAACCTCGCGACCATCTCGGCGCTGCTCGCCAACAAGAAGAGCGTCGCCGTGATCGACAAGGACGATCACGCTTCGATCTACGACGGCGTCCGCCTCGCGCAGGCCGCCGGCGCGAAGATGGTGCGCTACAAGCACAGCGATCCCGCGGCGCTCGATCAGGCCCTGAGCGAGCTCGAGGACAGCGAGGGCGCCCTCGTCGTCACCGACGGCGTGTTCAGCGCGCAGGGCGAGATCGCCAACCTGCCTGGCATCGTCGAGGTGACCAAGAAGCACAAGGCCCGCATCCTGGTGGACGACGCCCACGCGCTCGGCGTGATCGGGCCCGGCGGCCGGGGCACTGCGGCCATGTTCGGCATTTCCGATCAGGTCGATCTCATCGGCGGGACGTTCTCGAAGTCGCTGGCGTCGATCGGCGGCTGGCTCGTGGGCGAGCGCAAGGTGCTCGATTACATCCAGCACTTCGCCTCGAGCTTCCTCTTCGCCGCGAGCTCCGCGCCGCCCCAGGTCGCCGCCGCGATCGCCGCCCTCGAGGTGATGCAGGAAGAGCCCTGGCGTCAAGAGAAGCTCCGCGAGAACTTCACGTACATGCGCGTCGAGCTGAAACGCCTTGGTTTCGAGCTCGGGAAGACCGAGACGGCCGTGATCCCGATCTACATCCGCGACGATCTCAAGACCGTGATGATGTGGAAGTCGCTGCTCGACGACTACGCGATCTACGTCAACCCCTTCATCACCCCGGGCGTCGCCCCGAAGCAGCAGGTGCTGCGCACGAGCTACATGGCGACCCACGAGCGCAAGCACCTCGATCAGGCCCTCGACGCCTTCGAGAAGGTCGGCAAGAAGTTCGGGATGATCTGAAAGCAGATTGCAGGCGGGGGCGCCGAGTGAACCGACCCCCACCCGCGATCGTAACCTCGGGTTCACAGGCCAGAGCCAATCGTCGCGCCCGGAACGACGCGGCGCTTGGCACGGCCCGTGTTAAGGCCGGGCAGGTGCTCGTGCGGCGGCCTGCGGCTGCCGCTGGAGGATTCGATGTCTTTTCGTTCGCCCTTTGCTGCGGTCTCCGGGCTCCTTGCTCCCTTTTCGTTTCGCCTCGGCAGCGCGGCCGTAGCTTTCGGCATCTTCGCCGTCTCCGCCGCGGGCTGCGGCGGCTGCGACGACGCCTCGGTAGCCTGCGATGCGCAGGGTCGGAACTGCGTGATCTGCGACGGCTACGGCTGTCACCCGGCTGACCCGACCGCGACCGGCGGCACCGGAGGCAACGGCGGCGAGAGCGCGGGTACGGCCGGCACGGCGAGCACCGGGACGGGCACCCCGGTCTGCGATCCCGCGAAGACCACGTGCGCCTGCGACGCGACTACGGCTTGCCGCATGGGGACGCAATGCCTCGGCGGCATCTGCGTCACGGGCTGCGACTTCACGTACGAGTGCGGCGCCGCCAAGGTCTGCGTCGACGGCCAGTGCACCCCCGGCTGCGACGCGACGAACCCTTGCAACGCGGGCTTCACGTGCACCGCGGGCGCGTGCGTCCTCGATCCGAACAACCCCGAGTGCAGCACCACGGTGCCCTGCACCGTCGCCGGCGAGAGCTGCGTCGGTGGCCTCTGCACCAAGACCTGCACCGCCAACACCGACTGCGCGGCGGGCGAGATCTGCAACGCCGGCACCGGCGCCTGCGTCAACGATCCTTCCCCCACGGCGGCCTGCAGCGACACGGTGAAATGCACCGGCCCCGGCCAGGAGTGCGCGGCCGACGGGTACTGCCACTATCCGTGCACCACGGTGCCGGAGTGCAAGCTCCACGACTCGCGCTTCGTCGCCTGCGACAAGGGCATCTGCAAGACGGCCGAAGAGGTCGAGCCCGAGTGCACGATCGACAACCCGTGCAAGGCCGGGAAGATCTGCATCTCGAACAAGTGCCAGTAACGGCTCGTGCTCGGTGGCTTGACGGTCCAGAGAGCGCCGAGTAATCGCATCGACATGGCCTTCTCTCTGGGCCGGGCGCTCGCCCGGATCACCGCGCTCGCGTTCGCCGCCGCCTCCACGCTCGCCGTCTCCGAAGGCGTGGCCTCGGCCGAAGGCAAAATCGCGGTGGTCAACGTGCAGCAAGCCGTCATGCAGACCGACGACGGCATGCGCGCCGCGGCGACGCTGAAGAAGCTCTTCGACAAGCGCCAGCAAGAGCTCGACGCCCGCCAGCAGGAGCTCGCCCGCGCGCGTGAGGACATCGAGAAGCAGTCGCGCATCCTCTCGCGCCAGGCCCTCGAGAAGCGCATGGAAGACTGGCAGCGCCGCATGGTCGAGCTCCAGACGAAGTTCGTCGAGAACAACAAAGAGCTGCAGGAGAAGCAGGGGCAGCTCACCGGGCCGATCTTGAAGAAGATGCTCGGCGTCATCAGCCACCTCGCGAAGAAGAGCAGCTACGAGCTGATCATCGACAAGCAGGCGGTGCCGTACGCGCGCCCCGATCTCGATCTGACCGAGCAGGTCGTGCAGATGTACAACTCCGGCGACGCCGCGGCCGATGCGCCGGCGGCCGCGCCGGAGGGCGAAAAGAAGGACGAGAAGAAGTAGCCCGCGGAGCGCGCATGATCGGGCTCGCGTTCCCCTCGCCGGTCTCGCTCGCGCACCTCGCGGAGCGCTTCGGCGGCGTGGTCGATGCCGGGGCGGAGTCGCTGCTCGCGGCACGCATTGTTCCCGTCGACGCCGCGCGCGCCTGCGACGATCTCGCGCCGCTGCTGGCGCGCCGCTACCTCAAGATCGCCCGCGTCAGCCCGGCGATCTTGCTCATCGACGCGACGCTCGCGCGGCTCGTGCCCGAGGGTCGTCGGTGGATCCACCCGCACGCCGGGTTCGCCTTCGCGCGTCTCCTCGCCGAGCTCGCTCCGCCTCCTCCGGCCGACGAGCGCGCTCTGGCGCGGATCGCGCCCGGCGCCGAGGTGCACCCGAGCGCGGTGATCGGCGTCGGCGTGGTGATCCGCGCCGGCGCCATCATCGACCTCGACTGCCGGATCGAGCCCAACGCCGTGATCTACGGCGGATCCCGGCTCGGCGCGCGCGTCGTCGTCGGCGCCGGCGCGGTGATCGGGCGGCCCGGCTTCGGATGGACGGCCTCGCCGGCCGGCGAGATCGTCCGCGTGCCTCAGCTCGGCGGCGTGGTGATCGAGGACGACGTGGAGATAGGCCCGCTCGCCACGATCGACGCGGGGACCCTTCGTCCCACGGTGATCGGACGCGGCGCCAAGCTCGACGCGCACGTCCATGTCGGCCACAACGGCGTCATCGGCGCGGGCGCGATCATCGCGGCGCAGTGCGGGTTCGCGGGCTCGGTCGAGATCGGCGCGGGCTCGCTCATCGGTGGGCAGGCGGGCATCGCCGATCACGTGCGCGTCGGCGCGGGCGCCAAGATCGCCGCCAAGTCCGGCGTGATCGGGGATGTCGAGGCGGGCGCGACCGTGGCAGGCTATCCTGCCGTCGATCGGGCGCGCTGGCTGCGGGCCATGGCGCGCGCCCTCCACGAGCGCTGAGCGCGCGACCCGAGCCCACGCTACGCCGCGAGAAGGAGCCCTGCCTTGAGCGAACGCCTCGACCGACCTGTGTCGCTCGACATCCAGCAGATCCTGGCGATCCTCCCGCATCGCTTCCCGTTCGTGATGGTCGATCGCGTGACGGAGATCATCTCGGGCAAGAGCATCCGCGGGCACAAGTGCGTCTCGATCAACGAGCCCTGGTTCCCGGGGCATTTTCCCAACCGCCCGATCATGCCGGGCGTGCTCATCCTCGAGGCGCTCGCGCAGATCGGAGGGATCCTCGCGTACGCGTCGGATCCCTTCGATCCGACCACGAATCTCATGTTCTTCCTCGGCATCGACAAGGCGAAATTTCGCCGCACGGTGACCCCGGGCGACCGCCTCGACCTCTTCGTCGAGGTGCTTCATCATCGCTCCAACGTGTGGAAGCTCCGCGGTGAAGCCAGCGTCGACGGCACCCTCTGCGCCGAGGGCGAGCTGCTCGCATCCATCGTCGATCGTCAGCCGTGATTGATCCGGCGGCGAGGGTCGCGCCGGGCGCCCGCCTCGGTGAGCGCGTCGAGGTCGGGCCCTTCGCGGTGATCGAGGACGGCGTCGTCGTCGGCGCCGGCACGCGGATCGAGGCCCACGCCATGGTCCGTCGCGGATCGTCGCTCGGCGTTGACAACGTGGTCCATCCCTTCGCGGTCCTCGGGGGCGAGCCGCAGGATCGACGCCACGCCGGCGAGCCGACGACGCTCGAGATCGGGGATGGCAACGTCTTCCGCGAGCACGTCACCGTGCACCGCGGCACCGCGCACGGCGGCGGCGTCACCCGGATCGGGAGCCACGGCCTCTTCATGGTGGGCGCGCACGTCGCGCACGACTGCCAGATCGGCGACGCCGTCATCCTCGCCAACGCCACGCTGCTCGGCGGCCACGTCACCCTCGGCGCGCACGTCGTCACCGGCGGCGGCGTCGCGCTCGCGCCGTTCCTCCGCGTGGGCGAGCGCGCGTTCCTCGCGGGCGGCGCGATGGTCGAGCGCGACGTCCCGCCGTTCGTGATCGCCGCCGGCGATCGCGCCCGCGTGCGCGCGCTCAACAAGGTCGGCCTCCGTCGCAGCGGCGTCCCCGAGGCCTCGATCACCAGGCTCGAGGCCGCCTTCGTCGCCATCTTCCGCAAGGGCCCGCGCTCGCTCGCGGCCGCCGCGCTCGGCGACGACGACGACCCGTTCGTGCGCGCGCTCGCGGCCGCCGTGCTCGCCGCGCCGTCGCGCTGACGCGCGCTTATTTGTGCGAGAGCTCCTGATCGCAGGGCGTCGTGTCGTCGATCCCGGTGAGCCAGTTGAGCAGGCACAGATCGCCGGGATCGCCGGAGGTCCAGATCAGCCCGCCCTTGTGCTTCTCGCGGAGCCGCGGCTTGCGCACCAGCGTCAGCGAGTCGGGCAGCTCCTTGCCCGCGACGACGGCGCCGAGGATCTCCGGCTCGAGGCCGATCATGCTGGTGTAGTTGTCGAAGAGCTCGGCCTCGGTCGTCGCCTCGGGGCCGCCCGAGTAGTAGTCCTTGAAGCTCTTGACGTTGGTCGAGTCCTTCGGCTCGGGGCGACGCAGGCCGATCTGGCCGTAGATCTTCAGCGGGCGGTAGGCCGATCCGTGGCAGTCGAGGGTGCCGCAGCGGCGCTCCATCACCGCCGAGATCGGCCGGAACGAGCCGCCTTGCGCGCCGAACTTCGGCCCCGTCACCGTCACGTCCGCGGTCGGATCGACAGCGGAGCACGAGGCGATCATCAGCGATGCGGCGGCGACGATCAGCAGGGCGGTGCGGCTCATCTCGGTACTCCCGGGCACTCGGTCCCCGGCGGCTTGAACGGGCTCAGCGTCGGGTCCTCGACGCAGTAAATCCAGCCGGGCGAGCCCTGATCGCGCGCGCCCTGGTGGCAGCCGCCGCACGAGCCCTCGCGGCTGATCCGCGACGACATGTAGCGGCCCGTCGTGTCGACGCTCCCCGGCTTGGTGGGGCACTCGATCTTCGCTTCGAGCGGGAATCCCGGGTCGAACTCGTCGCGCGTGAAGAAGAAGTTGCCGACGCAGTTCGTCTTCCGCTCGGGCGGCGTCTCGGTGGGGCCCTTGCCGTTCTTGTTGCCGAACGCGTCGGTGATCACGATGTTCACGTGCTCGACGGGCGTGGGGAGCTTGTCGATGGGCGCGGCGAAGATCGTCCCGGCGATCGACATCTGCGGCGAGGCGCCGCCGTAGACGCCATGGCACTCGAGGCACGGCTGCCCCGGCCGGTGAAACTCGCTCGGCTCGACGCCGAGGACCTCGCCGCCGAGGGCCGCGACCTTCACGTCGACAACCGGGTTACCGCAGCCGACGAGAGCGGCAGTCGCGCTCGCGAACGCGACGATCGAGCCGAAATGAAGCGCGTTCATTCGAGATCGATCTCCAGGGTGGTGGCCGCGAAGAGGCCGAGTCGGTCGAGCAAGAACAGGTGATCCAGGAACCGCGTATAGACCACGTCGGCGTTGACCGAGAGCGCCCAGCCCTTCTTCTCGCCGAAGGCGTAGCGCACGCCGCCGCCGAGCGTGACGCCGTAGAGCGGCCCGAGCTCGCGATCGCCGGTGCGCAGCGCGGGCAGGGTGATCGTGCCGTCTTTCTTCGAGGGCGCGGCCGGGTACGCGAGCCGCCAGAAGCTCGCGGCGCTCTGCACGTTGAAGCGCGCCGCCGGCCAGATGCGCAATCGCTCGTTCAGATCGACCAGGAATTGCAGGTCCGTCGTGCTGGCCTTGAGACCCCAGCTGTCGACGTAGAGGCGCTCTTCGGCGCGGATGGTGCTGGCGCTGAAGCGGTGCGCGAGGAGGCCGGCGATCGCCCAGCGCTGCCGGCTCGTGGGGAGCTGCTCGAGGGCGCGGATCGGCAGGCGGTTCTTGTTCACGCCGTCGATCGAGAGGCCGATGGGGACGCGCTTGGCCACGTCGGGGAGGAACATCGGGATGTAGCGGTAGGGCTTCGACGTGTCGCCGTCCTCGATCACCGCGGTGAACGACGACGCGAAGAACGTGGCCTTGTCGAGCACGAACGTCACCGAGGCGTCGAGGCCGTGGCGGTTGATCTCGTGCGAATACACGGCGAACGGCGTCCCCGCGCGGCCTGACACGTCGTGCGAGAACTCGTAGCCGAGGGCCGGCGTGATCGTCTTCTGGCGGAGATCCATCGAGACGCCCCCGCCCACCGAGGTCGCGAGGTAGTCGGGCTCGTGCGAGAGGTTGGCCTTGAGGTTCACGTCGGCGTCGCCGAGCTTCTTGTGGCCGCCGATCGACGGGACGTAGCGGACCTCGCGCCAGCGCGGCGAGGCCGTCGCGACGATGTCGGCCGACGCCGCGGTCACCATGTCGACGAGGAACGATCCGTTGACGCCCCAGCCGCCCGTGGGGTTCTCGGCGCTGACGAGCACGGCCGGCGTGATCACGTCGACGTGATCGGTGTCGTGGTAGCCCGACATCTCGCTCGCGAGGTGGAGGTCGAGCGAAGGGCCCGAGTCCGACTTGAGGCACCTGGCGAAATCGTCGCGCGTCTGCGCCGCGAGCATGCAGCGCATCATCGCCTGATCGCCCCTGGCCCCCTTCGGCCCGAGCTTGATGTCGACCGTCGCGGTCTCGAACTCGGCCACGTCGATCGTCTGCTCGAACTCGACGTCGGCGCCGCTGACCTTGCCCTGGGCCTTGATCGTGCGCTGCCCCGGGTTGACCCACAGCTCGCCGTCGAGCTTGTCGTTCGCGAGCGGCGCGCCGTTCATCGTCACGACCAGCGCGTCGGCCTGCGCCGGCTTGCGGATGACGATCTTCGGCGTCTTCTCGCGCAGCGCCTGGCCGCGCTGCTTCGCGAGGTTGCCGACGTTCTGCAGGCCGACCCTCCCCGCCCCTTCGCCCACGCTCTGGAAGTCCGCGAGGGCCTCGATCCACAGGCCGCCGCGCTCCTCGCACGAGGCGAGGAGGAAGCGCGTCGCGACCCGGTTCTCGGCCTGGAGCGAGGCCTGCGCGTAATCGACGCAGTCGAGCCAGTCGCGGCTGGCCTCGGACGTCGTGGCCTCGTTGTAGTAAAAATAGGCTTCGGCGCTGCGCCATCCGCGCGGGAAGCGGCCGGCGCCGGGGAACGTCTTCTTCGGCTTGCGCGGCGCGGCCTGGAGCGGCGCGGCGACCGGCGGGGGCTTTGCGGTATCTGTCGGCGGCGGCGTGGGCGTCGGCGGCGTGGCCGTCGCCGGTGGCGTCGGCGTCGGCGTCGGCACGATCGGCGCGGCCGCCGGCGCGTCGCCGTGCGCCTCGTTGAACGCCGCTTGCACCTCGGGCGGGTCGAAGCTCGTGAAAGGCTTGGCGTTCGGATCTTCCTTCAGCGCCGCGGCAAACGAGGCCTTCGCCTCGGCCCCCTTCTTCAGCCCGACGAACACCGTGCCGAACGCCACGAAGAGCCTGGCGCGCACCTTCGGGCTGCACGACGAGCCCTCACACGCCTGCTTGCCGAACTCGAGCTGGTCGAGCGCCTGCTTGAAATTGCCCGCCGTGTAGTTTGACTGAAGGACGCTCTCGATCAGCTCGTCGACGTCTTGGTCGTTGGAGGCCGCCCGGGCGACGCGTTCGCCGGCAAGGGCCGAGAGCACGACGGCAGCGAAGAGAAATGCCGGAGCGAAGAACCGTCGAGACACGCGCCCTGCACTATATCCGCGCAGCGATCAACGCGGTCAAAACTCGGTGTTTGCGCTCAGTTGCAGCCGCAGCCGCTGCCCGTGCCGCCGCTGCCGCCCGTCGCGCCTTCGGAGATGGCGCGGAGGTGCGCCTCGCCGAAGCCGGTCATGTCGGCCGCGGCCATCGTCGGGTGGGCGAGCTTGCCGCGCTCGTACGGAGCGACGGTGCTGCAGCCGGTCGCCGCGAGAAGGGACCCGACCATCGTCGCGACGGTGACGAGGGTGATGACGCAGGAGGCGAGGGTGCGGGGGCTCTTCGTCGTCATGGTATCTCTCCCTCGTACACGATCCATGCCGGTGATCGCGAGGCGTGGATTCGCGGCGCCACGCCGGAAATCACCTCGAGCTCGCGACGCCGCGGGCTGCCGATGGATGGATGTCTCGAGGACCATGGATCCTTCACGATCCAAACCCCGGGATCGCCTGGACCCCCGGGGACCGTCGCTCAGGGCTTCCCGCCGCCGGCGCCGCCGGCCCCGCCCGCGCCGGTGCTCGAGCTGGTGCTCGCGCTCGGCGTATCGAGCTTCTCGCCGCACTGGGCCCAGAGCTTCACCTTCGCGAACGTGGCGTCGTCCATCTTCGTCGGTGGCATGAGCGAGCGGCCGCCCTTGTCGCCGTGGAGATTGCACAGGATCCACGTGTGGCCGGGCGCGCTGTCGTTCAGGTACGGATACCCCTGCTGCGGCGAGTAGGCCTTGAGCACGTTGAAGCTCTTCGCGGCGTCGTCCACGGGCAGCGTCAGACCGCCGACGCCCGAGCCATGGCAGCCGACGCTGCCGCAGCCGGAGCCCATCGGCGCGCCCGCGTTGAGCAGGGGCCAGAGCTCGTTGCTCCACGAGACCGTGCACATGGCGCCGGCCAGAGGCGTGATGTCCGGGCAGCCTTCCTCGTGGATGCGCGGGCCGCCGGGCGGGCCGTAAGGGCACCCATCGCCGGTGTCGTCGGGGTTCGTGCCCACCGGGCAGATCGCATCGCCGACGTTGTTGCAACCGCCCAGGCTCGCGAGCGCGAGCGCCGCGGTGAGCACCGTGGTCCGGCAAAGCCGGGCGACTCGTGGATCGCGTGAGAACTGCGGAGGCCGCGCCATGGAGCGCCATCGTGCATGTGACGAGCCACAAAGTCGATCGGCTGCGCTAAGCTCGCCCCGCAGTCCGGGCCGCCGCGGCGGGTCGGTCCAGCCAACCCAAAGGGAAATTTCGCATGATCTCGAGCACGTCAAAGGCCGTCCGCACCTTCGCCGCTCTCCTCGCCGGCACGGCCCTCACCCTGTCGGCGCTCGGTTGCAGCGGCGGCGGCGCGGCGGACGCGTCCGGCGCGAAGCACCCCCTCCTCGGCGTCGCCGCCCCCGAAACCGGCGCCGAAGCCGTCAGCGGCGACGGCCCGAAGACGCTGAAGGAGGCGCAGGGCAAGGTCGTCATCCTCGATTTCTGGGGGACGTTCTGCGATCCCTGCAAGAAGTCGTTCCCCAAGTACCAGGAGATCGTCGAGCAGTTCCCCGGTGAAGTGACCGTGATCGCCGTCGCCGTCGACGAGCCCGACTCCACCAAGAAAGAGCAGCTCACGGCCTTCGCGGTTGAGAACCACGCCAAGTTCGCCATCGTCTGGGACAAGGATCACAGCGCCGCCGAGAAGTACGGCATGCGCTCGCTGACGATGCCGTCGAGCTTCATCATCGACAAGACGGGCATCGTTCGCCACGTCCACGTCGGCTTCAAGGACGGCGAAGAGGCCAAGGTGGCCGAAGAGGTCAAGGCCCTGATCGGCAAGTAGAGCGAGATGCGGTGTCGGGCAGGCCATCGTGGCTCGCCCGGCCACCGCGGCAGTCGCAGAGTGTCTATCTGCTGCGCCCTGCGGCACAGTGGCTGTCGCCGAAGGTGGCCACCACCAGATCGTAATCGCCCAGCGTGAAGTCGCGCGGGATCACCACCGCACCGTCGAAGCGCCCTTGATCATCGGTCGACAGCGAGCCGATGACGATGCCCTGTTGCAACTGCGGGCTGGTCATCACCACGTCGACGCGGAGGTGTGAGCACGGCGCGCCCGACGTGGAGACGACGCCTTGCACGTGGAACGGGAAGCCGCGGCGCACGTCGCTGTCGATCGCCGCCACCGTCACGTCGGAGCGCGGCGCCCTGGGATCGCTCGGCTCGCTCAGCGGATCGAGGCCATTGCTCGTCGGTGAGGGCTGCGGCGCGCCCGCGTCGCCGCCGGCCGAGCCGCCGCCCTGCCCTGCGCTCGCTCCGGATCCCGAGCTCTGACCGCCGCCATTCTGGCTCTTCTCGCGGGTACGATCGGCGAGATCCTGGCCTGAATCACGGCTCTCCGGCCAGGCGTACGGATCTGGAGGAGGCTTGTAGGCCGGCTTCTGCGGATCGGGATCGTGATCGAGGTTGGCCGCCGCGCCGCCGAGATCGATGCGATGCCAGAGCGTCCCGTCGAAGACCTCGACCCAGGCGTGGGCCTCGTTCACCACCATGCGCGTCGGGATCCCGATCTCGAGGCCAGTCACCAGGAAAGCGAAGGCTCGGTGACGACAGACACCCTTCTTCGAGAGCGCGAGATCGAGGTAGATGTCTTTCTTGTCGGAGGGCGGATCGTCCGACGGCGCGAAGGCGCGAAAGTAGGCGACCATCTTGCGGATCACCTCGCGGGGACGCATTCCCCGCGAGATCCCCACGGCGGCCGCGACCTGCTGGAACGCGGCGTCATGGAGGTGCGGGATGGCCTGGCCGATGTCGAGCGCGCTCCAGTCGACGTCAGCGAAATCGCTGCCGAACGAGGCGCGGGGGATGGCGATCTCGAGCACCAGACGCACGCGCGTCCGCGTGGTGCCGCGGACGAACCAGTTGTCGGCGCCGTCGCGGAAGACATCGACGGCGACCTCGGGGTTGGCGTGGAAGCGAAGGACGCGCGCGCCCGGCCCGACCGTGGGGATCCGCACCGGCTGATCGGGAAGGAGATCGACCGAGAGATCGCCGTAGAACGGCTCATCGCTCTGCGACGCGGTGCCGCCGACGATCATCGGCTTCAGCGACTTGTCGCGGACGCGGAGCGAGTAGTCGGGATCGACCCAGTCGTAGGCGCGGAGCCGCTTGAAGGGCGCTGTCGCGGGCGAGAACGGATCGTCGTAGTTCTCGACGTTGGGCCGCCGCGTGTCGCGGTCCGGCTCGTAGGTCGAGTCGGGGCTGTCGTCGGTCGTGCCGCCGCTGTACACGTGATCGCCGGCCGGCGGCTTGCGGGGATCCGGCGCCGTGGCGATGCCGCTCGGCGTCTGCACCGCGGCGGGGAGATCGCCCTCGAGCGTCGTCGCCGCGAACGAGACGTCTTCCCCCGGATCGGGCGGGACGAACTCGTGCAGCACCTGCCCCTGCTGCGTGGTGGGCGGCGGCGATTGCGCGCCCGCGGGCCCGGAGAACGCCATCGCGACGAGCAGCAGCGCCGCGAGCCCCGCCGACCAGCGAGCGCGAGCGGGCGACGACTTCACGGGCGCGGGCGCAGGGACGGGCGCGAGGGACATCGGGGACCTCTATGAACCACGGATCGGCCGGAGGTTCCAGATGGGCGCGTCTTCGCGGGGCAAAAATTCGGCCGCATCGTTTCGCACGGTGATGTTGTTTTTGGTCATGACCGTATTCCCTCCTTCTCGCCGATGAGTTGCCAGGCCTTTCGGATGAGGCGCCAGGCCTGCCGGATGAGTCGCCTGGTCGCTCGGATGAATCCCAGAATCTCAATCGAGAGCCTGGAGGTCACCGCGATGACCTCCAGACTCACAAAGAGGATTCAAACCCGACGATTTCGCCGGATCACGCCTTCGGCGCGGACGCCTTCGCGGACTTCTTGGGCCCCTTGGGCTGGGCCTGCTTCACATAGAAGTTCAGCGATCCCGCCGCAGACTTCCGCAGCGCGGGGTTGATCGGCGCGTTGGCCTTGATGATCGCGTAGGCCGGCGTCGTGACGTCTCGCGCGAACGCACCCGACGACATGACATCATCGCTCACGCGCTGCGTGAGCGCCGCGAGCTCGACCTGAAGCGGGACGAGGAGGGCTCGCCGGGCCAGCGCGTTTCGCGCCGGCTCCGTCTCCACCTTGCGATCGTCGGTCCCGTGATCGTGGGGCGCGAGCGAGATGAAGTGCTCCGGGTGAGCGTCGACGGTGTCGAGGATGCCTTCGAGGGCGAGCTCTTCGCCGTCGCGCAGCTTGCCCGCGCTGTGCGCCCGCTCCTCGGAGGTATAGGCCTCGAGCTCGTATGCTTCGAGCGCGGCCTCCGCAGTAGCCACCGACTGGCGCGCCTTCGCCACCGCCAGCGCCAGGCTCTTCAGCAACGAATCCTTGCCTCGAGTCGCCTTCGTCTTTCCCGCCTTCGCCATGTAGGAACCTCCCTGCGCGCGGCGCGCGCGCTCACGGGGAGATGACCGCATGTGTCCAAGTCGGTGCAAGCAAAATCGGCGCATGTGAATAGCAAATCGCCGTCCTACGCCCTGTGTCGGATCACGCTCGAGGACGCGGGCGACGCCAAAGCCACGAGGCGCGCGGCCCCGATCTCTACGCGACGCTCTCCGCGCGGGAGCACGCAGCATACCAGCCTACCGAACGCAGAGCGGTTCGGCTGGTGCGACCGACTCGATGCGCGCCACGGCGCCGTACCCGGTTGCGCCCGCGACGCCGGCAGACGTAGCCTCGACGGGTGAAAACACACTCGTGCTCCCTGGTCCTCGGCGCCCTCGCGGCGCTCCTCGTCAGCGCGTGCGGCTCCAGCGCATCGACGACCGGCAGCGGATCGAACAGCGTCGGCGCCACCACCGGCGCAGGCGGCGCCCCGGGATCCGGCGGCGCGGGCGGGACGGCGAGCGGGGCCACGGGCGGCGAGGCGTCGGTCTCCACGTCGAGCGCGAGCGCGGGTGTCGGCGGCGATCCCGCGACGACGGGCAGCGCTGCGTCCACCGGCGCGAGCGGCTCCAGCGGCACGGGCGGCTCCGGGGGATTCGGCACCATCTTCACCATCCTCCTCGAGAACCACGACTACGATCAGGTCGTCGGCTCGGCGAACACGCCGTACATCAACTCGCTCATCGGCAAGTACGGCCTCGCGACGGACTATCAAGACTCGATGTTGCACCCGTCGCTGCCCAACTATCTTTACCTGATCACCGGGGCCAAGCTGTACCCCGGCTTCATCGATCTCGATCCCAGCGGCAACGGGGTGTTCCCGGTCGACGCCGACAACCTGGGCAATCAGCTCGAGCTCGCAGGCATCCACTGGCGCTCTTACCAGGAGGACAGCGGGACGCCGTGCAACCTCGACGGCAATGGGCTCTACGAGCCCAAGCACGATCCCTTCCTCTACTTCAACAACATCCAGAAGAACGCGGCCGTCTGCGACGCGCGCAGCGTCGATTACTCGCAGTTCCCCGCCGACCTCGCGGCGGGCACGTACCAGTACATGTGGATCACGCCCAACATGACGCACAACGGGCACAACCCGACGGGCGATACCGTGGCGTCGATCAAGCAGACCGATCTCTGGCTCTCCACCGAGGTGCCCAAGATCCTGGCGAGCACCGCGTACCAGAACAACGGCGTGCTCTTCATCACCTGGGACGAGGGCACTGGCACGTTCAGCACCGGCGACCACGTGGCGATGATCGTGGTCTCGACCAAGCTCAAGTCGGCGGGAATGAAGGTCGCGACCCCGCTGTCCCACGCCAGCTACCTGCGCACCATCGAGGACATTTTCGGCATCACCGACAAGCTCGGCGCCGCGCAGAATGCTACGAGCCTGGCCGAGTTCTTCAGCCCGTGAGCCGCCGCGCGAGCGGGGCTCGAAGCCCGGAGGGGGTCGCATGATCGTCCTGATTTCCAAGCTGATTCTCCTGTTCTTCGTGGCCGTCTTCGGCCTGATCATCCTGGCGTCGATGGCGCGGGTGTTCCGCAAGGCCGGGCGCTCGGGGTGGGCGGCGTTCGTGCCCTTCTACAACCTGGTGGTGCTGCTCCAGATCGCCGATCGGCCCGCGTGGTGGGTGCTGTTCACGCCGGTTCCGGTCGTCAACATCGTCCTCGGCGCGCGCCTCGGCATCGCCCTCGCGAAGCGCTTCGACCGCGGCCGGATGTTCGGGCTCGGGCTCTTCTTCCTCGGCCCGCTGTTCTTCCCGCTCCTCGCCTTCAGCAATCTGCGCTACCGCAAGGCCACCACATGAACTCGAGCGAGCGCCTCAAAGTCGCGGGCCAGGCCGCGCAGACCCTGGAAGACATGGGCTTCGTCGCCGTCGCGCGCCTCAGCGAGGGCGTGGTGACGCTCGAGTGCTGGGAGCGCAGCGGATGGTGCGCCACGTCGTCAACGACGAGCTCGTCACGCGCCAGATCCTCGCCGAGTCGTGCGCGGCGGCCCTGCGCGGCGGCACCGACCTCAGCTCGTAATCGCCTTCACTCCGCCCCCCGCCCCCCCTCGGCGAGGCGCGCCCACGCCCTCTCCAGGCGCTTCGCGCGGGCGCTCTCGGCGATGCCGAGCAGCAGGCGATCGCGCTGCCAGAGCGTGAACGATGCGCCCCCGACGGCGGCCCAGCTCGCCTCCAGATCGGCCAGCAGCGGCGCGCCGTTGCGGAGCGTGCCCGCGAGCGCGACGTGGACGCCGGCGTCGCTCGGATCGCTCGCCGCGAGCCCGCGCAGCGCCACGATCTGCGCCGCGAGGCGCTCGACGATCGCGCGCGGGAAGCCGCCGCGACGCGCCTCGCCGAGCAGGTAGCCGTGGAGCGCGCCTTGCACGTGGAGATCCTCGATGGTGCGAAACGGCTTGATCGTGCCGGTGTAGCCGTCGCCCGGGAGCAGCGCGTCGGCCGCCACCGACACGTCATCGAGGCGCACCTCGCCGTGGAGGATCTCCGGCGTGAACGGCGTCGACGGCATCGGCGTGACCGTCACGCCGGGCGCGTCGGTGGCGACGCGCGCGACGCGGATCTGCGGGCGTCCGAGCGCGTCCGGCGCGCCCACGACGGCGGCGACGAGGAGCACGCCGGCGACGTCCGAGAGCGTGGCCCAGCGCTTGTTACCCCTTAAAATGAAGCCTCCTTCGATCGGCGTCAGGCGGGCCTCGATCGCCCGCGGGTGCCCTCCCCCGCGCTCCGTCACGCAGAGCGACGCGAGGCGATCTGCCGGCAGGTCCGGCGCCAGCGCCCGGAGCGCGGCCTGGTAGCCCGAGGCGAACGCGTAGGCGACGCGATCCGCCGCGAACCCGCCGAGCACCGCGTGATCGAACGGCGCGCCGCCGAGCGCGACCATGGCCTGGTGGCGCTCCCACCAGGCGGCGAGCGACGGCATTGGCGCGACGGCGGCGTCGGTCGACAGCAGGACATCGAGGAGGTTCACGGCGGCGATCCTGCCATGGCCGACGTCGTCATCCATCGTCAACGGTAGGGACCGGCGCGACGGTCGCCGCGCAGCGCCGCCGCCAGCATCAGGAGCGTGACCATGAGATCGCGCAGCGTGGCCGGATCGGCCACCACGATCGGGAGGCGCACCGACACCAGCGCGGAGCGCAGATCGAGCGGCAGAGCGCGCTGCGGCGGCGTCGCGGTGCCGACGAGCGCGCGGCAGAGCGCGTCGATCGCGCTGACGATCTCCTGGAGCGGGGCCGGGAGCCGCTGGATCGCCTGGGGACCGGCGACGTCGACGACCGCCTCGATCGGCGGCTCGATCACCACGTCGATCGTGGTCGCCACCGGCACCTTGCCCTCGAGCTCGGTGCGGATCTCGAACACGGCGCCCTCGAACTCGCCGCCGGTGATCGCCATGTTGCCGACGGTGAGCTCGGCGTCGCACGTCGCGGCGAAGCGCCGCCAGGCGTCGAGGAACCGCGCCATCCCCACGGGCGCGGGGACCTTGCGCGAGGCCCGGTCGAGCGCCTCGGCGAGCGCCACGACCCTGGCGAGGAACTCGCCGATCCAGGGCTGATCGTAGCCGGGCGCGTCGGCGTGGACGTCGATCCGATCATCGACGAGGCGCACCTCGTCGAAGGCGAGGAGCGCGACGCGGAGCGGCGGCGTGAGGGCCGCGTCGATCTGCACCGGATCGCGGCCCTTGATCCGGAAGCGCCGACCGAGCTCGTCCGCAGGGAAATACGTGCCCAGATCGAGCAGCCCGGCGTTCCAGACCGCGAGGCCGAGGCCCAGCGATCGAAAGGTGATCCGCGCGACGAGCGAGCTGCGCTTCGAGTCGTCGCGGCCCACGCTCACGCTCACGGCGCAGCCCGACAGCTCCCCCGTGAGGCGAAGCTTCTTGCGATCGATGGCCAGGCCCACGCGCGAGCCGGCCTCTTCCCAGAGCGCTTGCCAGCGGTTCGCGCCGATCCGCGGCGGATCCGCGGCGGCGACGGCGCGCGCCCGCCCCTCGAATGCCGCGATCGTCACCGGCGTGCGCAGCGCCGCCGTCGCGCCGCCGTCGACGACGAGGCGCGCCTCGAAGATCCAGAACAGCGTCCCGCGCGGCAGCTCGAGCGAGGGCGGCGCCGACGCCGGGACCACGAGGCGGAACGGGATCGCGCGGCCCTGTCCTTCGCGCGAGACCGCGAGGAACGCCGTGTGCCGGTGGGTCTCGGTCTCGACCTTGAGCGGGCCGTAGCTCATGCCCGAGCCGACGAATTTCTCGAAGCCCACCAGCGCCGACTCGAGGTATTCGACCCCGCCGCGCCCGAGGTTGCCGAACGCGACCTCCCCCTCGATCACGTCGCCGGGCGCGAAGCTCTGCGCCTGGAGCGATACCTCGACGAACGGCTCGTTCGCGCGCAGGCTCGTCCCGGCGACGGGCACCGGCGCCGGGCGCGCGATCGGGATCGGCGCGATCGTCACGTCGAAGCTCTCGCGCACGTCGAACCACCAGGGGATCGCGACGCGCACGGCGATCCACGCATGGTGCTCGATCGCGGTCCCGAGGTACGTGGGCGGGAGCGTGGAGGGGATCTCGAACGAAGCGCGGTAGTGATACGCGCGCGCCTCGAGCTCGCCCTTCTCGGCGACGTTGACGGTCGCGTGAAAGAGCTCGTGCTGCTCGAACCTCTCGTCTCGAATGGAATTTCGCGTGCCGTTGGTCGCGTGAAAATCGATGGAGATGAAGTCAATCGGCGTCACCGAGCGGCCGGTGACGGTGAGCTCGACGACGAGCTTCTCCCCGGGGAACACGCTACTCGGGAGCTTGACGTCGATGTCGGGGCGGCTGCGCATGAACGGGATCAGGCGTCGAAATGAGCGATCCAGCGCCGCGTCTCGTCGAGCAGCGCGCGGCCGATGGGCGTGGGGCGCGCGTGCGCGAGGACGGTGCTCGCCGCCGCGCGGTTGAGCTCGCGGATCTGGGCGAAGCGCTCCGGGAAGTAGTGCCCGAGCGAGAGCGGGTGGCGCGCTTCGGTCATCTTCTCGTAGAGGCGCGCCACGGGGAGGAACGCGTGGACGGCGAGGAGCACGCCGCGGAGCGGCCGCAGGTCCGGCCGCACCGGCGAGGCGAAGCGGGCCGCGGCGTCGTTCTCGATCACCGGATCGAGCTCGAAGAGCGCGTGGAGCTTGTTGTGCGAGAGCTCGTGGATCACCGCCTCGGCCAGCGTCATCGGGTTAGGGTGCAGCGTGAGGTAGATGGCGCCGATCGACTCGCGGTACGAGGCCGATCGGTGCGTCTCGGCGTGGTAGCCCGCGGGTACGAAGCAGCGGATGTAGAGATCGATCTCGCGCGCCAGATCCGGCAGGTGCGCCGCGATGATCCCGAGCGCCTCGCGCAGCGCCGTCGCCCACGCGTCGGGCGCGTGGCCGCCGAGATCGACGGGGTTCCCCGGTTCGCCCGGCTCCGCGCCGAACGACGCGCGCGGGTTGTTGTCGACGTTCGCGAGGACGATGTCGGCGGTGATCGGGTGGTACGGCCGGGTCACGATCGCCGGTGACGCCACGGCCTCGCCCGCCGCGATCGCCTGCAAATCAAGCTCGATCCGCTCCCCTTCGCGCTCGATCACCGCGCGCCCCGACGCGAGGCGCAGCGCCCTCGTGCCGGCCGGGATGGCGATCGCCGCGCGGGCTCCGAGCGAGACGATCCGCGACGGCAAGCGCGTCAGCGTGAGCTCGTCCCCGAGCGCGCCGCCGAGCGCGAGCTCGAGGCCGAGCGTGGCGACGAGATCGATCAGCATCGACTCGGCGCGCTCGCGATCGAACGTCGCGCGCCGCAGCAGCTCGTTCCGCAGCGATCGCACCAGGGCACCAACGGTCGGCGATCGCAGCGCGCCGAGGATCGTCGCGGCGCCGGCGCGATCCTTCGCGGCGCGCGCCACGGCCGCGAGCGTGGCCTCGAGCTCGGCGCGCCCCCGCGACGACGAGGGCAGCGTGCGCGGGATCGCCGCGACATCGGGGAGCAGACGCCCCAGCGATCGCGAGAGCACCTCGCGCGCGGTGGTCGATCCCGGCTCGGGGATCGTCAGGTCCCGGGGGAGCGGGAGCGGTGACGCCATCGGGTCGAGCGTACTCGGTTGCGGCGGGTGATACACTCGCGCGCGCATGGCCCAGGACGACGAATCGACGCCGCGCGGCCTCGTCGCGGCGGCGCTGCTCGCGGCGCTCCTCGGGGGCTGCTCGAAGCACGAACCCGGCGCCGATCCTGCCGCGTCCACCGCGCTCGTCGGCGCCCCGAGCCCGAGCGCCTCGGCCGCGGCAAAGGCGCCTCCTGCCGGCCCGGTCGAGCTCGCGATCCTGGCGCCGATCGTCGTCGGCAGCACCTCGAAAGGCTGGAAAATCGAGGCGATCTCGGCGGTCCACGAGGGCGCGATCACCGTGAGGTTCGTCGAGGAGAAGGGCCGCGGCGTCGTCGATCTGTTCGTCAGCGCGAGCAGCGACGACGGCGCACCGCCTCCGGCGACGGCGGGTCGGTACGCGATTTTCTACTCGGTGCGGCGGGCCTTGCCCGAGCACGGCGATCGCCTCGCCGGCGTGCTCGCGCGGGCGATCGAGAAGAACGCCGCGGCGCCGGTGCCGCCGGGGCTCGCGCCGTACAATGCGCGAGCGCCGGAGCACCAGCCGATGTAGCCGAGATCCCGAGGGTCTGGGTTGCTGTGGAGGCTCCATGCGGCGGGCACGGAGGCCCGCCCCACATCAGATCAGATCAGATCAGATCAGATCAGATCAGAGCGGCCAGATCGGGAGCAGCGGCTCGGCGACGGCGGGAACACCGGCCTTCGCGACGCGCGTGACGAGGCGATGGCGCGGCTCCACCGTCGTGCTCACCACCGGCTCCGCCAGCGTCACCGTCGCCGCCGCGGTCGCGCTCGTCGGCGTCACCCCGAAGTCGACCAGCGCCGTCGCGCTCGTGGTCGCGCCGACGACCAGCACCTCGACCTTGCAGCCGTAGAGCTTCTTCGATGCGTTCTGCTGCGTCACCGTGACCGTCACCGTGTTGCCCGTCTGCGCGGTGCTCACCGCGATCGTCGGCCACTCGGGCTTGCCCTTGCCGAAGGCCCACACATCGAAATAAGGCTTCAGATCCAGGCCCGAGCTCGCTTCCATCGCCTTCTCCAGATCGGCGACGGCGAGCGCGCCTGGCTTGGCCAGGAAGGTCTTGATGCCGCCCAGCACGACCTCGCGACCCAGCAGCGTCTCGAGCTGCACGTAGAACACCATCGGCCCCGGGCCGTACACGTCGCCGTAGAAGTCCTGCACCGCGGGCGGAGGATCGTCGGTGGGGCGCGGGTAGTACGTCGACTGGAGCGAGATGCTCGCCCAGTACGCGAGCGACGCGGCGGCCTCGGCCGGCGGGCGCTGCTCGTCCTCGAACACGTAGGCGAGGTACTCGGCCGTCGCCTCCTTCCAGGCGAAGTCCGAGGTGGTGGCGATGGTCGATCGATCGCCCGCCCACTGGTGCGCCGTCTCGTGCATGAACACGTGCATCGTCGCGTCGGCGTAGGCCTGCGCGAGCTCCGGCAGGCTCTCCTGGAGGATGATGTTCGCGGGGTGCTCGAAGCCGAGCCACGCGGTCGGCCCGCCCGCGAGCCGCAGCTCTTTCCCGTACGGGAACGGGCCGAGCAGCCCGGTTATCCACGTCAGGTACGCGTCGACGCTGGCCTTCTCCAGCGTCTGCCCGATCATCCCGCCGGGCACCTCGAAGATCGCCACGTCGAGCCCCGCCGCGGTGGTGAACGGCGTCCGCTTCCAGAGCGGATCCGACGCGAAGCCGAAGCCCGAGTACGTGGGCGCCAGCGTCCCCGAGAGGTCACACGAGGTCACGGTGTCCCCGGGCGTCAACGTCCCGGGACAGAGCACCACGCCGCCGGCCGGGTGGGTGATGTCGAAGTGAAACGCGGCGAGGCGCGAGGGATCATCGTCGCACGGGCCGAACCTGTCGCAGCCGCCGACCCAGCTCAGCAGGTAGGTGAAGTCGCCGCCGGCGAGGTCCTTCTTCGTCGAGAAGCCCACGTCGAGGCCGAAGAACTTCTTCAGCGGCACGTCGACCTCGGCGCTGACGGTGAGCGACTCGGCCGCGGTGACGCCCTCGCCACACACGTCGAGCTTCTTGCCGGTGACCGCGGCGCTCTTCGCGGGCGCCCCGTTCCAGCTCGCGTTCGTCACCGTCGCGATCTCCGAGCTGACCGCGAAGCAGTCGCCGGGCGCCGCGACGTCGAGCTCGAGCTTCGCCGTCGCGTGGCGCGTGGCGAGATCGAAGGCGTAGACGTAGCGCTTCACCGCGCCGGCGATCGGCCCCGTCGGCCCGGCGCCGCCGCCCGCGCCGCCGGTGCCGCTCGCGCCGCCGCCCACACCCGCGCCGCCGCCGCTGCCCGTCGTCGTCGATCCTCCGCTGCCGGTGGGCGCGGCGGGATCCGAGCTGCACGCCGTGACGAGGAGGCCGACGAGGAGCGGGACAAAGGCTCGTTTCATCGGAGCAGGATACGCAAATTCGCCCCGCTCCGGTGAGGATCCCGACGCGCGCGATCGCTCAGCGAGGCGTCGTGCGCGCGGCCTTCGGCTTCTTCGTCGGCAGCATCTCCGGGTCCTTCGGCAGGTGGCGCATGCCCATCCACCCGAGCGCCGCGACGTGCTTGGCCACGAGCTCGATCGAGACGCCATGGCCGCCCGCGGCCCACCACTGCCCGACCTGCGTCACCATCCCCACGAGCGCGTTGGCGTAGATCGGCGCCGCCCTGGGGTTGAAGCCCGCGCTCTTGAACGAGGCCGCGAACACGTCGCCGACGCGCTCCGCCGTGTCGCCGATGACGCGCGTGAGCCCGCGCCGCGCCTGCGCCGACGGCGGGTCGCGCGTGAGCACCGCGAAGCCCTCGGGCTCGTCCTTCACGTACGAGAGAAACGCCAGTACCGCGCCCTCGAAGCGCTCGCGCGGCGCGCCCTCGGAGATCGGCTTGAGCACCCGGGCGACCAGGGTGTCGAGCTCGCGATCGACGACCGCGGCGTGCAGGCCCTCCTTGCTCCCGAAGTGCTCGTACACGATGGGCTTGGAGACGCCGGCCTGCCGTGCGATCTCCTCGATCGACGCCGACTCGTAGCCGCTGGCGGCGAAGACCGCGCGACCCACCTCCATCAACTGCTGTCGCCGTTCCGGCGCGGAGAGACGCTTCTTCAATTTCATCCTTGGCCCGTAAGTTACGATCGGGTAACCTACGTCTCGGTAAGTTACTCCGTCGTAACACACACTCCAACCTCGTGGAGACACTCATGTACATCGCGCTGTGCGTCGCCGTCTTTTTCACGGCCTACCTGCTCAACATCGTCACCATCACGGTGGGCTATCACCGTGGCCTGGCGCACCGCGCAGTCCGCCTCGGGCCGCGTACCCGACGCGCCCTCATCGCCTGTGGCAACTGGGTGACCGGCCTCGATCCCAAGGCCTGGGTGGTCATGCACCGCCTCCACCACGATCACTCCGACACCCCGGAGGACCCGCACTCCCCGGTGAACGTCGGCATCTTCGGCATCGGCGGCGAGCAGCTCCGCAGCTACAAGCGCGTCATCGGTGGCCTGGCCAAGGGCAAGCCGAAGTACACGCGCTACGCCGAGGATCTCGACTTCCCGCTCAACCGCTTGAACACGAGCGGCCTGTGGTTCGTGCCTTACCTCACCCACCTGGCCATCGGCCTCGCGCTCGGCGTCTCGGTCGGCTGGCTGCTCGGCGTCGCGTACTTCGCCGGGATGATGAGCCACCCCGTGCAGGGCGGGATGGTGAACGCGCTCGGCCACGCCGTCGGCAGCCGCAACTTCGACCTCCCCGACAACTCGCGCAACAACCACCTCGCGGCGTGGCTGATCCTCGGCGAGGGGTTCCAGAACAACCACCATCGGTACCCCGCGTCGGCGCGCTTCTCGTACCGCGCTCACGAGATCGATCTCGGCTACGCCGCGTGCCTCACGCTCCAGGCCTTCGGCGCCGTGACGATCGAGCAATCGCTCCTGATGCCGCGCCCCGGCGACGCCGTGACCGAGACCGAGACCGCGAACGAGACCGCCGGCTCCGCGGTCTGATCGGGCCTCCACGCGCTGCCACGCGACGACGCCTTCGTCGCGTGGCAGGATGCGCGGCCGTGCTCTGGATCTTCGGCTACGGCTCGCTCCTTTTTCGCCCCGACTTCCCCTTCGAAGAGCGGCGACCCGCGCGGATCCAGGGCTTTCAGCGGCGCCTCGATCAGGGCTCGCCCGATCACCGCGGCACGCCCGAGCGCCTCGGTCGCGTCGCGACGCTGGTGCGCGCCGAGGGCGCGTGGGTGGGCGGCGCCGTGTACCGCGTCGCCGAGCGTGACGAGGCGAGCGTCCTCGCGCAGCTCGATCACCGCGAGCAAGGCGGCTACGAGCGACTGACGATCGACGCGCTGCCGCTCGGCGAAAGCGGCGAAGCGGTCACGGCGACGACGTGGATCGCGACGCCCGACAACCCCTATCACCTCGGCCCCGAGCCGCTCGAGCACATGGTCGCGCAAATCCGCGCCGCGACCGGGACGAGCGGCGCCAACGTCGAGTACGTCCTCCGCCTCGCCCTCGCGCTGCGCGAGCTCGCGGTCGACGATCCCCACGTCGACGCGCTCGCCCGCGCGCTCGACGGGTGACGCTCGAGGCGTGACGCGCGCGGCCGGATCCGGCATGACTCCTCCCGGAAAGGAGACTGCCGATGACGACGCCGCGCTTGACGACCCTCGTTCAGGGCGGTGGGTGAGCCCGCAAGCTTCCCGCTGAGAGCCTGGTCCAGGTTCTGAAGAACATCCCCACGTTCACGCACGCGTCGGTCGACCCGAGCCCGGGTCCGCTCGACGACGCCGCGGTGGTGCGTCCATTCCCCGGCGGCCGATCGATGGTCCTCACGGTGGATGTCGTCACGCCGATCGTCGATGATCCGCGGGATTTTGGCGGCATCGCGGCGGCCAACTCCCTCAGCGACGTGTACGCGATGGGCGGGCGGCCCGAGGTCGCGCTCTCGTTCGTCGGGTTCCCGACCGACAAGCTCTCGCTCGACGTCCTCGCCGAGGTGCTCGCGGGGATGCAGGCGGTCTGCGCGCGCGCGGGCGTGGCGATAGTTGGAGGTCATACGATCTCCGACGCCGAGCCCAAGGCCGGCCTCTCGGTGGTCGGCAGCGTCGATCCCGCGCGGATCTGGTCGCATCGCCACGCGAAGGAGGGCCAGGCGCTGATCCTGACCAAGGCGATCGGCACGGGGATCACCGGCCAGGCGATCCGCGCCGGCACCGCCAGCGAGGCGCTGATCCGCGCGGCGACGGCCCAGATGCTCCAGCTCAACGACGTGGCGTGCGCCGTCGGGCTCGATCTCGGGGCGACGTCGGGCACCGACGTGACCGGCTTCGGGCTGCTCGGTCACCTCAAGAATCTGATCGAGGCCTCGAAACTCGACGCGGTGATCGACGCCGCGAGCGTACCGCTGCTTAACGGGGTCTTCGATCTCGCGGCGACAGGGACGATCCCCGGCGGGAGCAAGCGCAACCTGGCCTACGCGTCGACGGTGGTCACGTTCGTTGACGACGTGGACGAGACGACCCGGCTCTTGCTCGCCGACGCGCAGACCTCGGGCGGCCTCTTGCTGTGCGTGCCCGAGAGCAACGCCGCCCGCGCGGTGCAGCGGCTGCGCGACGAGGGGTGCGCGCTCGCCGCCCGGATTGGCACTCTCGCCGCGCCGAGCGGAGCCCCACGCATCCACGTTCGCCGGTAGAGCCGGCCCGCCGCGAGCGTTCGAGATGGGGAGTGTGGAACGCGGGGCGAGCCGGGATGTCGTGCCTGCGCCAACCTCAGGGGAGCTTGGCAGCCTCGGCCCGGATCCGCTCCAGGATCGCGGGGAGGGTCTTCTTCTGGGCGCTGTTGCGGAGGAAGTCGGGCACGGTGATGTTGGGATCGACCTGGAGGGTGTAGATGACGAGGCTCGACGTGCCCGCGGCGTCGATGGGGCGGATTTCCCAGCTGCCGTTGTTGAGCTTGTAGTCGCCGCTCACGTGCTTCCAGCGGCGGATCATGCCCTTGTCGCTGATCTCGTCGACCGACTCGGTGACGCCGGTGAGGTTCGAGAAGGGGAATGGCATCGAGTACGTGACCTTGCAGGTGTCGACGTTGCCGGCCTTCTTCAGCAGCTCCGACGCGGCGATGCTGGGGAGGTGCTCCTTGTAATGGGCGCAGTCGGAGACGATTTGCCAGATCTTCTTCGGCGACGAATCCATCACCGTGCGGAGGACGAGCTTTGGAATGGTGCTGCCAGGGACGCTGTAGGACTTGAGCTCGACTTCACCCTTCGGAGGCAGCGCGGGATCGGCCGCGACGGATACGAGCGGCGTCGCGACGAGGACGAAGGCAATGACCGCGGCGCCGCGGGCGAAGAGACGTGCGCACCCCATGGCGAACCATGTACCAACGGCGGCGGGGGGCGGCAACCTCGGCCGGTGAGCGCGCGCCCGGGTCCGCGGGGGCCTGCAGCGAAATGACATTGGACCTGCAACGATCCTCCAGGAGCCGCGTTTGTCGCCAACGCGACGCCGCTTCGCGTGGGGATCTGCGCCGTGGAACGAGGCTTGCTTGATAATCGACGAAGCACGGTTGCAGCGAGGAGCCCACCGCCGATGATCATGAACTGGATGCATCGCCCCGGGCGATCGTTGCTCGTGCTGGTCGCGGCGCTCGGGGGCTGCGGGCCGCAAGAGTACGATCCTCACGTACCGATCGGGGTTCACGCTGCGGCGATTCGTTCGGTGGGATGCCTCGATCTCGGCGCCGCCGTCGCGCCGGATCCTCGCATCCCGCGCGACGAGCTGCTGCTGTCGCTGCGCGTCGGCAATCGATGCACCGAGCCCGCGGCGTTCGATGCGTCGGCGATCCGGATCGTCGCGCAGACGGTGGCGGGCGAGAGCGTGCGGCTCGATTTCGTCGATCCGCGGCGCGAGATCGGGCCCAAGCACCTCGACGCTTCCGTGCTCGCGAAGGAGAGCATCGCCCTCGGCGGCGACGTGCCGGCCGACCGCCTCGTCGAGATCTGCTTCGATTTGCGAGCGATTGTGCCCGATGATCCCGGCCCTCCGCCCGAGCCGCTCTGCCTTCGGCGCAGCGAGGAAGGGTGGGCACCGTGAGGGGCGCTGTCGTCGCCGCGGTGGTGCTCGCGGGCCTCTCGGTCGCTCCAGCGGCCCTGGCGTCGCACAGCTGCCAGGAGGTGAGTGACATCGTCGGTCGCCAGAAGTGCAGCCACTATGGCTCGCTGTGGTCCACCGAGGATGCCATTCCGATCACGTTCGGGGTCGGCGCGCGCTACCTCACCTTCGCGCCGGCGGGCCACGTTTTCCGGGGCACCCTCGGCAAGAAACCGGATCTGACGAGCTTCGAGTACAACGGGTCTTCGCTCGGCGACGTGCCCCTCGGAGCCGGCGGTATCGGGTTCCGCGCGACAGGCTACCTGCTGCCCGGGCTGTACGTCGGGATCGAGTACGGCTTCGCGATGGGCCGCAACGAGCGGGCCTCGTTCAGCGCCGGCGGCGCGTCGTTCCAGTCGACACCGAAGCTCATCGACACGGCGAGCTTCGGTGGAGGCGCGCTCGCCGGATTGCGGCTCCCGCTGGGGCTCCTGTCTGCCCGCGCGGAGATCTCCCTCGGCGGGGAGTCCGTGAACCTGTTTCAGTCGGTGGCGAAGGGCGCGCGAGCCAGCGACGGCGTCGACGTGGGCGCCGCCGCGTGGGCGATCGTGCCGCGCGCGGCCGTGGATCTGTGGGTCACCCCGTGGATGACGGTGAGCGGAACGTACGGGCGGAACCTGCTCGATCACGGGAGCCAGATCGCGTCGCTGTTCCTCACGTGGCACGGCCGCAGCTACGACGGGAATTACTTCTTCTGATCGATCAGCGCCGCGCGCTCGGCCCCGTCGTGATGTCGGGGCGCGGCACCGTCCTCGGCGAGGGCGGCGGCGAGCGGCCATGCGCGGGCTTCCAGCCGTTCGGAGCATGGCATTCGCCGCAGGCGATACCGTTCCTCAGGTGAGCGGGGTTCCAGGCGTTTTCCTTGTCGAATTCGGGACTCATGGGTAGAATTCGGCCTGATCGACGAAGCCGTCGCCGTCGAGATCGTGGACGCGGAACGCGAAGGCGGGCTTGTCGCGATCGGTCCCGAGGACGAGCCGCTTCACGACCGCGACGAACTCTTCGACCTGGATGAGGCCGTCGCCGTGAATGTGAGCGGCACCGAGAACGTGTCGACGAGCTTCGCGCTCGTCGACCTCGGAGCGGCGGCCGTTGACGGGCCTCGGCTCCGGAACGTACCGTTGCCCGATGCGACCTCGTCACGCCTCGGCCCACCGGATCCTCACCCTCGCCATGGCGCTCTCGCTCGCGGGCGCGTGGGGCTGCGACGACGAGTCGCTCCTGCCTGTGCCGCCGATCCCGGTCAGCCTCGCCTCGAAGGAGGCCAGGGTCGTCATCGATCTCGATCCCTTCGTGTTGCACATCCTCGACGCGTCGGGGCACGAGGTCCTGACGAGCTTCTCGGGCAGCGCGGGTGACGCGTATGGCGGCCCCGCAGCCACGGTCGACAAGCCTTACTTTGTCGCGCAGTCGCTGCCAGGGTGGGATGGATACCAGGCCAACGAGGCGCCGTGGCGCCGCGGGGGCAAGGCCGTCGTGGTGAGCTCGGGGCCCAGGTCGGCGACGTTCGCGCTCGATGCGGCCGATCCGCCGCTCGCGCTCACCTTCACCGTCGACGTGACCGGCCCGCGCGTCCACCTCGCGGTCGCCGCCCGCGAGAGCGCGCAGAAGGGCGCGGCAAACGCGCTCGACAAGACCACCTTCGGGTTTCACCTCGGCGACGACGAGCATTTCTTCGGCCTGGGAGAGCGCTTCACCACCATCGACCACCGGGGGCTCTCGCTCTATTCGTGGGCCGAAGAAGGCGGGCTGGCGCTCGGGGAGGGGCAGCCCGCGGGCGTGAACGCGCCGCTCCCCAACGGCCCCTCGATGACGTACTTCCCCGTCCCGTTCTTCCTCTCGAGCCACGGTTACGCGGTCCACCTGGAGACGACGTACCGCACCGAGCTCCACCTCGGGAGCGAGCGCAAAGACGCCTGGAGAATGGCCGTCAACGCGCCTTCGTTCGAGGCGACGGTCTATGTCGAGGCGGATCCGCTGGCGTCGATCGCCGACTACACCGAGGACACGGGCCGGCCGATGAAGCCCGCGCCGTGGGTGTTCGGCCCGCGGCGGCGCGTCAATCACGGCGCCATGGTCGAGGGCGTCCCGGAGCCGGTGGCGATGCGCAAGCACGGTATCGCGGTGACTGGCCTCGACGACGCGCTGCACTTTCTCCCGGCCTCCTCGCAGGTCGGCATCGAGCCCGAGGTCCTGGCCTGGACGCAGTCGCTCCACGATCTCGGCTACAAGGCCATGGCCTACAACAACCCCTACGTGGCCGAGTCGGTGCCGAGCGCCGCCGTCGATTATGCCTTTGGCAAGGACCATGGATTCTTCGTCAAGGACGCCGCGGGCGACCCGATCCTCACGGAGTTCATCTCCGGGAAGCTGCTCCGCGTCGCCGCCGTCGATCTCACCAATCCTGACGCCGTGATCTGGTTTCAAAGCCTCCTCCACCGGACGCTCGAGCTCGGCTACGACGGCTGGATGCACGATTTCGGCGAGTACACGACGCGCGACGCCCGGCTCGCCGATGGCCGCCGCGGCGACGAGGTGCACAACCAGTATCCGGTGCTCTCGGCCAAGGCCGCCCACGACATGCTCGAGAAAGAGCGCCCCGGAGACTACCTGTTCTTCGTCCGCTCGGGCTACAGCGGCACGCAAAAATACGCTCCCGCGGTGTGGGGCGGCGACGCCGAGGCCACCTTCGACGAGAGCCAGGGGCTGCCTTCCACGCTGCGCGCCGGGCTCAACCTGTCGATGTCGGGCGTGCCCACCTGGGGCAGCGACATGACCGGGTTCAAGTGCATCACCTCCGACGCCAACGACAAGGACGTGTTCCTCCGCTGGGTCGAGTTTGGCGCCGTTTCGCCGATGATGATGGAGCAGGACGCGTGCTCCAACCCGCTGATGAAGAAGACGAAGTGGACGCTGTGGAGCGACGCGGAGACGACCGAGATCGCCGCCCATTACTTCCGGCTCCACACCCGCCTTCAACCGTACTTCCTCGCGCTCTCTGCCGAGGCCAGCCGCTCCGGGCGCCCGATCACGATGCACCCGTTCCTGCTCCACCCGACCGAGCCGGAGGCCTGGGCGGTCGACGGGGCCTATTACCTCGGGCCGTCGCTCTACGCGGCTCCCGTCGTGGCGCGGGCCGCGACCGTCAAGCACACCTGGCTGCCGAAGGGGCGTTACGTCGACTTCGACGATCACTCCGTCTACGAGGGTGGTCAGACGGTCGATCTGCCGGCGCCGCTCGGCAAGCTGCCTTTGCTGCTCGTCGCCGATAACATCCTCCCGCTCTGGGACGCGAGCCTCGATACGCTGGTGAAGGCCACCGATCCTTCGGTCGTCACGCTCGCGCAGGTGGGCGATCGCCTCGACGCCGTCGTCGCGCTCTCGCCCGGCGGGCACGCGCACCTCACGCTCGCCGATGGGACCGTGCTCGACGCCACGCGCGTCGCCAGCGACCAGGGCAACCCCGGCGCGCTCGCCCAGGTCGCCGCGGACGCGATCGCCGCGTGCTCCACGTGCTTCAACTCGGGCGCCGACGGAGGCGTGAAGCGCCTGCGCGCGAACGGCGCGCTCGCCGCGACCGCGTCGTTGACGATCGAGGACGTGAAGCTCACGGTCTCCGGTGGCCCCGCGCGTCGCGTGCGCTGGGACGTGCTTCGCTTGCCCTGAGCCGCGGCGCGCGCCACCCGTGCTCCGGGCCGACGGATCCCGGGCCACCCCTCGGAATTGCGGTATCTTGCCCGCGTTGACGACCCTCCCGCCCTCTCCCGAACGCGACACCAACGACGCCGCGATGCGCGCGCTCGTCGGCTACAAGCTGGTGAAGGCGGCCGTGCAGCTCCTGCTCGGGATCGTGCTCGTGATCGTGGTCCTCGCCGGCCACGCCGATGTGCTCCAGAGCGTCGCCGAGCTGCTGCGCCACGATCTCTCGCAGGCGTGGGCGCTGCGGCTGGCAACCTACCTGATGAACATGGCGACGCCGCGCCACGTCGAGCTGACGGCGGTGGCGCTGTTCCTCGACGCCGGGCTCAGCGGCGTCGAGGGCTGGGCGCTGCACACGCGGCGCTGGTGGGCCGAGTGGCTGGTCGTCGTCGCCAGCGGATCGCTGCTGCCGTACGAGCTCTACGAGCTGACGCGCCACCTCCGGGTCGGCCGGGTGCTGATCTTCGTCATCAACCTCGGGATCGTGATCTACCTCGCGCGCCGGGCGCTCCAGCGGGGTCGACGAAAATAAATCTATCGCTCTGTCGATCTCGTGGACCATCGTTCGTCGGCACCGCGGAGGACAGGAACGATGCGATTCATGATTGTGGTGAAGGCGAGCAAGAGCACCGAGGCCGGCGTTCTGCCGAGCAGCGCGCTCCTCGCGAAGATGGGCGCCCTCAACGCCGAGATGGCGGCGGCGGGCGTGCTGCTCGGGGCCGAGGGGCTCCAGGCCAGCTCGAAGGGAGCCCGCGTCTCGCTCGCGCACGGCAAGCGCACGGTCGTCGATGGGCCGTTCACGGAGTCGAAAGAGCTGATCGCCGGCTTCACGATGGTCGAGGTGGCGTCGAAGGACGAGGCGGTCGCTTGGGCCTCGCGGATCCTCGAGCTCATCGTCGCCGACGAGGCCCCCGAGGGCGCCGAGATCGAGGTGCGGAAGCTCTTCGAAATGTCGGACTTCGCGCCGGGCGGGGCCCGATGAGCCCCGCGAAGCGCAGCGCGACCGAGACGGTTCGCTCCAGCGACGGGACGACGATCGCCTTCGAGCGCGCGGGCTCCGGCCCCGCGCTCATCCTCGTCGACGGCGCGTTCTGCAGCCGCACGATGGGCCCGAGCGTGGCCCTCGCCGACCAGCTCGCGCGGCATTTCACGGTGTTCATCTACGATCGACGCGGTCGCGGCGAGAGCGGGGATACGGCTCCGTATGCCGTCGCGCGCGAGATCGAGGACCTCGGCGCGCTGATCACCGCGGCCGGCGGATCGGCCCTCGTGTGCGGCATCTCGTCGGGCGCGGGCCTGGCGCTCGAGGCGGCGAATCACGGCCTCGCCATCGCCAAGCTCGCGCTCTACGAAGCGCCGTTCATCGTCGACGCCACGCGCGCGCCGCTCCCCGCCGACTACGAGGCGAAGATCGCCGAGGCCATCGCCGCGGATCGCCGGGGCGACGTGATCAAGCTCTTCATGACCAAGGGCGTGGGGCTCTCCAGCATTCTCGTGCTCCTGATGCGGATGATGCCCTCGTGGTCGACGATGAAGAAGGTGGCCCACACGGTGGCCTACGACGCGGCGATCGTCTCCGAGCACGAGCGCGGCCAGCCGCTGCCGGCCGATCGCTGGACGTCGGTCACGATGCCGACGCTGGTGATCGACGGCAGCAAGAGCCCGGCCTGGATGCGTAACGCGATGAGCGCGCTCGCCGGTGTCCTCCCCGCTGCCAAGCACCGCACGCTCGCCGGCCAGACTCACATGATCAACGCCAAGGTCCTCGCGCCCGTGCTGGTCGAGTTCTTCACGCCTCGAGAGGGATCTGTCGGATGAAATTCAGCGCCACCATCCTCCAGGCCGGCAAGACGGCGACCGGAGTCGAGGTCCCCGTCGCGATCGTCGAGGGACTGGGCACGAGCAAGAAGCCCAAGGTCACGGCCACGATCAAGGGCTTCAGCTACCGCACGAGCATCGCGATGATGGGTGGCAAATTCATGCTGCCGATCAGCGCCGATGTCCGCAAGAGCGCGGGCGTCGCCGCTGGTGACACGGTGGAGATCGTCGTCGAGAACGACGCTGCTCCTCGCGAGGTGACGGCGCCGCCCGACTTCGCCGCCGCGCTCGCGAAGAGCCCGGAGGCGAAGCAGCGCTTCGAGGCGCTGGCCTATAGCCACCAGCTGCGGCACGTGCTGGCGATCGAGGCGGCGAAGGCCGCCGAGACGCGGCAGCGACGCATCGACAGCGCGATAGCCATGCTGCTGAGGGACTGAGGCCCTCTCAGCGGATGGTGACGATGGGCGCCGGCTCGCCGTCGACCCAGTACTCCGAGACGGCATAGGCATTGTTCCAGCCGATCGGGCCGTCGTACCCCTCACCGAACTGGGCAATCTGGAACAGGCGTCCATCCCCGCGGCGCAGCGGAAACACCAGCTCTGCGTCGCGGGGCCTGGACATCGCGTCCGGGCCTTCCCCGCCGGCAGGATCGACCCACACCAGCACGCCGTCGCGCGATCCGCTCACGAGCGAGGCGCCCGCGCCCGGGAAGCCGGAGCAGTGGATCTTCAACCACTCGCGCACCCGGTAGGCGTTGCAGCCAGGCACGTTGCGGGCGAGCTTCACCGCCGGCGCGGCGCTCCACTCCTCGGCCTTCGGCGCCTTGCTGATCTCGGCGCTCGGCGGATCGGCGTCGAGCGTTTTGCCTTCCACGTGGGGAGCCGGCGCCATCGCGGCTGACGCAGAGGGGTTGGCCGAAGGCGCCGCCGGGACCGCAGGCGCGCTCGCGGCGGGCGTGAGCAGCGCCGCGGCGCCGGCGATCGTGAGCATCCAGCGCTTGTTCATAGCGTCCTCAGGAAGGCCACGAGCGACGCGCGCTCGTCCTTCGTCAGCTGGCGGGTCTTGCCCATGCGGTCGTTGTTCTGATCGATGAGGGCTTCGAGCGTCGAGTAGCGCCCGTCGTGAAAATACGGCGCTGTGCCGCCGACGAAGCGCAGCGAAGGCGTCTTGAACTCGGCCTTCGGATCCTCCTCGAAGCCGGGCAGCGGAGGCAGCTTCGGCGAGAGCGGGTACGCCATGCGATCGGTGTACTCGGGATCGGGGACATGGCATTTGCCGCACTGGGCGGCGGCGCTCAGGAACACGGCCTGACCCTTCGTCTCGTCCTCGGTGAGCTCGCGCTTCTCCTTCGGCGGGTTCACCAGGCCAGAGCGGGCGAAGGCGCGGAGGTACTGGATCCGCGCGAGCTGCTCGCCCTCGCCCTTGCGGTACACGGAAGACCAGCGATGGAGGCCAAAGCCCTCTTTGAGGCGGGCCACGAGATCCTTGTTCTGGGCGTGCCAGCCGTAGGGGCCGTCGGTGCCAATCCGGCCGGCGAGCATCGGAGTCTGCATGGCATACCCGATCTTGCCGTCCTTCTCGTTGGGCGCGAGCTCGGGTTCGGCGATGAAGATCACCCGCTCGCTCTCGTTGTTCGAGGCGACCCTGGCCTCGTGCCACACGTGGGCGTCGTCGCGGCCCTCGGGGTGGCAGCCCGAGCAGGCGAGCCCGCCGCTCGTGAGCGCGTCGGTCGCGTTGTGGAAGAGGCGGCGGCCGAGCATCACCTCCTTGTCGCCGGGATCATCGGCGAGGTGGATCGTGGTCACCTCGGTCGGCGTCTCGCGCGAGCGATCTTCCCCGGGCTTCACGCGCGGGAGCGGCGGCGGGCTCTCGGGATCCGAGAGCGTCACCGTCGCCAGATCGTAGGTCGATCGGCAGAACACGTAGGCCAGCTTGTCGTCTTCCGACAGCGCGAGCCCCGTCGGCGCGCCGCACACGCTCGCGATGTTGAGGTGCACGTCGTACTTGCTGCCGACCTTGTAGATCACGACGGGCTTGATCGCCGGGGCCGCCGAGAGCGCGTCGAGCTCGGCCAGGCGATCGTCGCCCTCGCCGATCACCACCACCGTCTTCGCGCTCTTGCGGTAGGCCGACGCCCGCGGCTGCGTCACCGGCGTGAGCTCGCCCGCGGCGATCTCCAGCGGCGTCACGAGGCCGGCGTCGGTGAGCTTGGCGAGGAGCGGATTCTTCGTCGCAGGCAGCCCCGGGAGCCGCTTCTGCAGCACCGGCGTGTCGCTGCGGGTCGCGAGCACGTCGAGCGTCATCGCCCCGAACCACGAGCCTTGACCGAGCGCGCCGAGCGCGTGGCGCGCGACGAAGAGGCGGCTCCCGTCGTCGCTCAGCACCGCCGAGTAGCCGAGCGACGCGTCGAGCGTCTTGCCCGACGGCGCGCGCGCGGGCGCCGGCGGGAGGTCGACCGCGTGGATCTTCGGCGTCGCGCTCGCGAGATCGTCGATGCGCGTGACGGCGCTGCCGACGAGGTGGGTGACGTACGCCGAGGCGCCGTCGGGCCGGATCACCACGGCGCGCGGCTCGCGCGGCACGTCGATCGTCCAGCGCAGCTTCGCCGTCGCGAGATCGATGGCCGAGACCTTGTGCGTCCACGCCGAGGTCACGAGCACCGTCGACTCGTCGGGGCTGACGGCGATCCCCCACGCGTCCGCGGGGAGATCGACGCGCGCGACCTCGACGAGCCCCTTCGCCGCGTCGGGCTTCATGATCAGCAAGAGCCCCGGCGGATGGGTGATCGGGTTCGGCTTGGCGAGATCCTCCGGCACGCTGCGGATGGTCACGAGCACGCGATCGGCGAGCGCGAGCACCTGCGCGGGCGCGCCCGGGAGCGCGATCGGCGCCGGGAGCGCCGCGCCCTCGGCCGGCACCGGCAGCGGGATCTTGCGGAGCACGCGGTGATCCTCGTCGGCGATCCACAGCGCGGCCTCGCCCGCAGCGCGCACCAGGGCGCCGCCTCCCCGCACCGGCGGCTTCGCGTGAGCCCCGGGGGCCACACCGGGAGACGACGTTGACGATGTTGCCGCGGCCGCCGACGCGCTCGACGGAGGCGCCGCCGCGTCCGCGCCCGGGGAGGCTTTGTCAGTGCAGCCGGAGACCGCGGCGAGCGCGATCGGGGCTCCCACGAGGCCGAGGAGAGCGAGACGGCGGAGCTTGTTCATCCGCCGAGCAGCCTACACCGCCCGGCGGATCCGCGTCACGCGAGCCCCGCGCGGTCGAGCGGCAGATCGCGGATCCGCTTGCCCGTGAGGGCGAAGACCGCGTTGAGGATCGCCGGCGCGACGGGCGGGACCCCGGGCTCGCCCACGCCCCCCGACGGCCCGTCGCTGGCGATTATCTCCACGTGGATCTCGCGCGGCGCCTCGCCGATCCGCGCCACCTGGTAGTCGCGGAAGTTGCTCTGCTCGACGGCGCCGTTGCGAAAGGTTATCGCCCCGTGCAGCGCGATGCTGACGCCGAAGATCACCGCGCCCTCGAGCTGGGATCGTACCCGCTCCCTGTTGAGTATCTGCCCGGCATCGAGGACGATCCACGCCTCGTCGACGTGGACCTTGCCCTTCGCGTCGAGGCTCACCGCGGCGACGACGGCGGCGTACGAGAGGAAGCTGCGGTGAGCCGCGAGGCCGAGCGCGCGGCCCTGCTTGCGCTGCTCGGACCAGCGCGAGAGATCGGTCACCCGCTCGATCACGCGGCGGAGGCGCGCGGTGTCGACGGGGTGCTTGTCGAGCGGCGCCCCGTAGTTCGAGAGCTTGTCGACGCCGAGCTCGGCGGTCGACACGATCCGCGGCGGCCCGATGATCTCGAGGAGCGTATCGCGAGGATCGGCCTTCTTCGCCGCGGCGATCTCGTCGATGAAGCTCCCGATCGCGAAGGCGTGCTGGATGTTGCAGACCGAGCGCATCCACCCGATGCGCGCGTGAGCCACGGCCTCGCCGTTTTCGGCGCGCACGCTCGGGATCGCCAGCGGGAAATCGAGCACGCCTTGCTGGAGCTGGCCCTCGTCGGCGTGGGTCACCCCGGGCGCGAACAGCGATCCGATCGACGGGAACGCGGTGCGATGGAGCCACCCGGTTACCTTGCCGCTCGCGTCGAGGCTGGCCGTGAGCCGCTGCGCGCTCACGGTGTGGAGGTAGTCGTGCTGGACGTCGTCCTCGCGGGTCCACTGCATCCGCACCGGGGCGCCGACCGCGCGCGACACGAGGGCGGCCTCGACGACGTAATCAGGCTTGGATTTACGGCCAAAGCCGCCGCCGACGAGGGTGACGTGCACGGTCACGTTCTTCGCGTCGAGGCCCAGCGTCTTGACCAGCTCGTCCTTCGCGGCCTGCGGGTTCTGCGTCGAGGCCCACACCTCGCAGTGGTCTCCGTCGACGCGGGCGACGGCGGCCGGCGGCTCCATCGGCGCGTGCGCCAGGTGGGGCACGTGGTACTCGGCCTCGACCTTCGTCACGGCAGCGGCGAGGGCCGCGTCGACGTCGCCCACGTGGCGGACGACCTTGCCGGGCTTGTTGACCGCGGCGCGCAGCTCTTCGCGAAAGGCTGTCGAGTCGTAGGTCGCGTTGTCCGATCTGGCCCACTCGATGTCGAGCGCGGCGCGCCCGAGCATCGCGGCCCAGGTGCTGGTCGCGACCACGGCGAGCCCGCCGAGCGATTTGAAGCCGTACGGCGCGGCGGGCGCGGCGATCTCCACCACGCGCTTGACGCCGGGGACCGCCAGCGCGCGCTTGGCGTCGAACCGCGCCATCTTCGCGCCGACGATGGGCGGCCGCGCCATGACGGCGATCAGCATCCCCGGCAAGCGCACGTCGGCGCCGAAGATCGCCGCGCCCTTCACGATCCCGGGCGCGTCGAGGAGCGGCAGCTCGGTGCCGACGTGACGGAGCTCCGACATCGGCCGGAGCTTCACGTCCTTGCCCGAGGGGACCGGCAGATCCGAGGCCTCTTCGACCAGCTCGCCGAACTTGAACGAGCGCGAGCTCGCGGCGTGGAACACCTGGTGATCGTGCGCGGTGCAGGCCTCGGGCTTCACCTTCCAGCGCTTCGCCGCGACGGCGATCAGCATCATCCGCGCGGCGGCGCCGGCCTTGCGCAGATCGTCGAGGCCCTTGCGCACGCTCGACGAGCCGTCGGTGTTCTGATCGCCGTAGGCCTTGTCGCCGTCGGCCTGGAGGATCTTCACCTTCGCCATGTCGGCGCCGAGCTCGTCGGCGATCACGACCGGCAACGTGCTGCGGACGCCCTGCCCCATCTCGGAGCGCGCGCAGACGATCGACACGAGGCCATCGGGCGCGATGTGCACCCACACGCCGGAGTGGAGGCCCGTCGCCGCGCCGGCGGTCGCCACGCTGGGAGGCACCGTGGTCCCGGCCGCGGACGCGTCGTCGGCGATGCCGAGCGCGAGGCCGCCGAGAGCGAGGCCGAGGCCCGCGAGGAACGATCGACGAACGAGGACGACGCTCATCGGGACGGCCCTTCTTCCGAGGCCTTCGTCACGGCGGCGCGGATGCGCGTGTACGTCCCGCACCGGCAAATGTTGCCCGCGAGCGACTGATCAATCTCGGCCGCGGTCGGCTTCGGGCGCTTCGCGAGGAGCGCCGCCGCGGTCATGATCTGACCTGACTGGCAGTACCCGCACTGGGGCACGCAGAGCTCGACCCAGGCGCGCTGGAGCGGGTGGCTCCCGTCGGGCGAGAGCCCTTCGATCGTCGTCACGGCGTGGCCGACCGCGCGGCGCACCGGCGTCACGCACGAGCGCACCGCCTCGCCGTCGAGGTGGATCACGCACGCTCCGCAGAGGGCCTGACCGCAGCCGTACTTCGTCCCCGTCAGGCCGACGAGATCCCGGATCGCCCAGAGGAGCGGCATCTCGGGATCGACGTCGAGCGCCTCGTCCTTGCCGTTGATCCGCAGCGTGATGCTCATCGGCTCGCCTCCTCTTGCGGGCACGCCGCTCCGGTCTCGACCCACGCCGCCATCAGCGCGCCGAAGCGCGACTGCGATCCCGGCGCCGGCTCGCGGTTCGCCCCGGGGAACCAGCCCCAGTGGACGATCGCGTCGTGCGCCGAGTGATCGACGATCTGCGCGAGCGTGCGCCCGCCGTTGCGCTTCGAGTCCTTCACCTGCGCGCAGATCTGCGCCGGCGTGCGGCCTTGCCAGGCCATCGAGCGCGGCGCGAGCTGCCACTTCGGCGCTCCGGGCACGCGGGCGAGATCGAGGTTCGTGTCCTGGTGACACGAAGTGCAGCGCAGCCCCGGGATACCCTGGTCATCATCGCCGCGGAGCACCGGCGGGTTGTGGAGCTCGCTCGCCTCGCGCTGCCGCGGGGTGTCGTCGGACGGGTGGCAGTTCACGCAGCGCGGGTGGAGCATCACTCGCGACGCCTCGAGGAACAGCGCCTGCGATCGCGCGGTCGGATCGGCGATGCTGGCGAACGACGCAGGCTCGCGCAGATCGCCCGGCACCATGGCCTTCGGTGGCTCGGGGGGCGGCGGCGGCGAGGTCGGCGGATTGGGCGGCGCGGCGCTGCAGGCGATCGCGAAGAGCGCAGACAGCACCGCGAGCAGGCACGAGAGCGAGAGGGATCGAAGGGACAAGAAGGCCAGGCTCCAGGAGGCGAGGATCTCGGGACGCGGGCCCAAGCACCAACCGGACCGCCATTCATGGGGCGGGATCGCGGGCTTTCAATCGTCGACCTCGAACAACCTCGCCTCATGAGGCGATCGCGATCGCCCCAGGGCTGCCTCGATCCTCGTCAGCGACCGCTGAACTTCGCCGGCCGCCGCTCGACGAACGAGGCCACGCCCTCGCGCACGTCGTCGCTCGCGAGGATCGGCTTCAGATCCGGGAGCAGGCGCTTCGCGGCGCTCTCTTCCTCGCCCGGCAGCGCGAGGCGCGCCGACACCAGCGTGGCCGCGACGCCGAGCGGCGCCTGCGCGGCGATGGTCTCGGCGATGGTCACCGCGCGCGCGAGGAGCTGATCCGGGGCGACGACCTCCTGCACGAGGCCGATGCGGTGCGCTTCGTCGGCGCCGAACTCGTCGCCGGTGAGCAGCCAGCGCATGGCGTTGCCCCAGCCGACCTCGCGCTGGAAGCGCAGCGTCGCGCCGCCGACCGGGTAGATGCCGCGCTTGATCTCGATCTGGGCGAAGCGCGCCGTCGTCGCCGCGATCCGGATGTCGGTCGCGAGCAGGAGCTCGATCCCGATCGTCAGGCAGATGCCCTGGATCGCGCAGATCACCGGCTTGCTGCCGCGGCGGCCCTCGATCCCGAGCGGATCGATCCCGCTCTCGTCGAGGGGCCATTTCCCGGACTCGAACACCGGCGTCCACTTCGGCAGATCGAGCCCGCCCGTGAAGTGATCGCCGTGAGCGAAGAGCACGGCGACGCGGAGCTCGGGATCCCGCTCCAGCTCGGCGTAGGCGCGGCCGAGCGACGTGAACATCGCCAGGTCGAACGCGTTGCGCTTGGCCGCGCGATCGAGGCCAATCAGGAGAACGTGGCCGCGCTTTTCGGTGGTGACTTTGCCTTCGCTCATGGCGGGCGAGGCTAGCAGGCCAGCCCGGTCATGGAGCGCCCGGTGACGCGCGGACGAGCCGGAAGCGCTCCCCTCTGCGCAGCGCTTGCGCTATTCATCACCGCCTCCAGGACCATGCGTGCCCCTGCCCATCCCGCTCGCGCGACCGACGAACGCGTCGCGATCGCCCTCGCCGTCTCGCCGCGCGGCGTGCTCCACCTCGACGCGACGCCGCCCGACGCGGAGCGCGTCCAGGCCGCGGTCGCCGCGCGCATTGCGAAGGCCTTCGCGGTGTCGTCGCCGGCCGGCCTCGTGCACCTCGGCACGGTCGAGCTCGGGGCCGACCTCACGCCGTCGCTCGCGTTCGGCCGCGAGCTCGCCAAGCTCGTCTTCACCCACCTCGCGAGCCTGCCGGATCTCGACGACCAGCGCGCTCGCCTCGATCTGCCGGCGCCCGCGGCCGATCTCGCCGAGCTCGCCGCGGCCGCTCCGCCGATGACCGGCGCCGAGTACCTCACGCCGGAGATCCTGGCCGCGAGCTGGTCGGCGATCGTCGGCGAAATCCAGGGCGAAATCGCTGATTTCAAGGGCACCGCCGCGGAGTACCTCGCCTCGAAGAGCCCGCTCTGGAACCTGGTCGGGCGCGTTCATTTTCACCTCGCCGAAAACAAACGCGACGACCGCGCGCCCTTCGCCTTCATGGCCACCTACGCCACGCGCCTCTCGAAGCAGGCGCGCGTCCAGCACGCGCCGCTCGGCCGCGCGATCGAGGAGTACGCCGGCGCGCGCGATCGGCAGAAGCTCCTCGCGCTCCTCGATCCCGTGCAGCGCGCCGCCGAGAAGAGCCCCGTGATCAAGGCCCTCGTCGACTCGGGCGAGATCTATCACCCGCTCGCGTGGACTCCGGGGGAGGCCCACGCGTTCCTGAAAGAGATCCCGGCCTGCGAGGCGAGTGGCGTCATCGTGCGCGTGCCCGACTGGTGGCACGCCAAGCGGCCGCCGCGCCCGCAGGTGAAGGTCACGGTCGGCGCCGCGAAGGCCGCGGGCCTCGGCCTCGACGCCATGCTCGATTTCAAGGCGATCTTGACGCTCGAAGGCGAGGCGATCGGGCCCGACGAGTGGCGGCGGATCCTGGCCGGGAGCGAGTCGCTGGTGCTGATCAAGGGCAAGTGGGTGGAGGTCGATCGCGACCGGCTGCGCGAGGTCCTCGATCACTGGAAGCTCGTCGAAGAGCGCGCGGGCAGCGAGGGGATCTCCTTCCTCGAAGGGATGCGCCTGCTCGCCGGCGCGGGCGGACCGTCGCTCGAGATCGGCGCCGGCAGCGACGCCGCCGCGTGGACCGAGGTGACGGCGGGGCCGTGGCTCGAAGGGCTGCTCGCCGACTTGCAGCGACCCGAAGGCAGCCGCGAGGCCGATCCCGGCGACGCGCTGAAGGGCACGCTCCGGCCCTACCAGCAGAGCGGCGTCGCCTGGCTGTGGCTGCTCGCGCGGCTCGGGCTCGGCGGCTGCCTCGCGGACGACATGGGGCTCGGAAAGACGATCCAGGTGCTCGCGCTGCTGCTGCTGCTCCAGCGCGGCGGCGCGCGCACGCCGCACCTGCTGGTGGTGCCCGCTTCGCTCCTCGGCAACTGGCGCGCCGAGGCCGAGCGCTTCGCACCGAGCCTGCGCCTCGTCGTCGTCCACCCGTCGGCGATGACGGCCGCGGAGATCGCCGCCGCGCCCTCCGACGCCCTCGCCGACGCCGACGTGGTGCTCACCACCTACGGCACCGCGACGCGCGTCCCCTGGTTCGCCGAGCGCGCGTGGGGCCTCGTGGTCCTCGACGAGGCCCAGGCGATCAAGAACCCCGACGCCTTGCAGACTCGCGCCGTCAAGAAGCTGAAGAGCGACACGCGGCTCGCCCTCACCGGCACGCCGGTGGAGAACCGACCCTCGGATCTGTGGTCGATCTTCGATTTCGTCTGCCCCGGGTTGCTCGGATCCGCCCGCGCTTTCCGCGATTTCACGAAGCGCCTCGACGCGGACGGCGGCCATGGATATGCCCCGCTCCGTCGGCTCGTGAAGCCGTACATCCTGCGTCGGCTCAAGAGCGATCGGAGCATCGTGCCCGATCTGCCCGACAAGACCGAGCTGTTCGCCTACTGCGGGCTCACCCGGGTGCAAGCGACGCTGTATGCGAAGGCCGTGAAGGAGCTCGAGCGCGCGATTGACGACGTGGAGGGCATCCAGCGCAAAGGCCTCGTCCTCGCGTATCTGCTCCGCTTCAAGCAGCTCTGCAATCACCCCTCGCAGTGGCTCGGCGACGGGGCCTATCGACCGGAGCACAGCGGCAAGATGGCGCGGCTCGGCGAGCTGTGCGAGCCCCTGGCAGCGCGGCAGGAGAAGGCGCTGATCTTCACCCAGTTCCGCGAGATGACGGCTCCGCTCGCCGACTTCCTGGCAGGGATCTTCGGCCGCGCCGGGCTCGTGCTCCACGGCGGGACGCCGGTCGGACGCCGCGCTGCGCTGGTGCGTGAGTTCCAGCGCGAGGACGGGCCGCCGTTCTTCGTGCTCTCCCTCAAGGCAGGTGGCACCGGGCTCAACCTCACCGAGGCGTCCCACGTCATCCATTTCGATCGCTGGTGGAACCCGGCCGTCGAGGCGCAGGCCACCGACCGGGCCTATCGGATCGGTCAGAAGAAGAACGTGCTCGTCCACAAGCTCGTCTGCCGCGGCACCATCGAAGAACGGATTGACGCCCTCGTCGAGGCCAAGAAGGGACTCTCGGCGGAGATCCTCGGCGGCGCCGGCGGGGGCGAAGCCTGGTTGACGGAGCTGAAGAGCGACGAGCTGATCCGCCTGGTGTCGCTCGATCTGCGCGCCGCCCTCGAAGAAGGTTGAACCGGAGAGCTGGAGAAGAGCCCATGGCGCGGAGGAGCAGCGGCAGCTACTACGGATACGACGGCGGCTACGGCGGATATCCCCCGTACGTCTCCGTCAGCGAGCGCAAGGAGCTCGCAGCGCAAGAGATCGCCAGGCTCGTCAAGAAGGGCCGGAAGGTCTCGCCCGTCGTGCTGGAGGGCAAGACCATCGCGGCGACGTTCTGGGGCAAGGCCTGGTGTACCAACCTGGAGCGCTACAGCGACTACGAGAGCCGCTTGCCGCGGGGCCGGAGCTACGTGCGGAGCGGCGCCGTCGTCGATCTCCAGATCACCCCCGGCAAGATCGCGGCGCGGGTTCGCGGCAGCGAGCTCTACACCGTCACGATCACCATCGCTCCCGTCGCTCCTGCGCTGTGGAAGGAGATCGTGGGCGAGTGCACGGGGAAGATCGACTCGGTGGTCGAGCTGCTCCGGGGCAAGCTGTCGACGGCGGTGATGGAGATCATCACCCGCCAGGCGAAGGGGCTCTTCCCTTCGCAAAAGCAGATCGGGTTACGCTGCAGTTGCCCTGACTCCGCCACGATGTGCAAGCACGTCGCGGCCGCGCTCTATGGCGTGGGCGCGCGGCTCGATCGGGAGCCGGAGCTGCTCTTTGGCCTTCGCTGGGTGGATCCGGCGGAGCTCGTCACCACGGCGACAGCCGGCGTGACCGCGGGGAAACAGGCCGTGGCAAAGGGGAAGGCGCTCGACGCCGATCTGGCGAGCCTGTTCGGGATCGACCTCGACGTCGACTCCACCCCCGCCGTGGTCGAGGCGGCTCCGCCGCCTCGGCGGGCGAAACGGGCAATGCCTGCTCCTGCTCCTGCTCCTGCTGCGGCGCCAAGGACGCTCACCGGGGCGGAGCTACTGCTGCTGGGCGTGCCTGCGTCGACGGTGCAGTACTGGCTCAAGACAGGCGTGCTCGGGCGCACTGGCACGCCCGGCGTGTACGGATGCACGCCGGTCGCCGACGAGCGCCTCCAGCGCTTTCGTGCGCGGTAGAGATGGCCTGCCGGCGCGCTGCGTGGCTCAGCTCGCGCCGCGGCGGGTCTCGGTGAGCAGCTGCTCGACGTAGGGGCGCTGCGACGCCCTGGGAGAGCCGTTGAGCCACTCCAGGAAGAGATTGCGTGTCTCGTTCCGGCAAGCCCCGCCGCGGATGCGCGGGAGCACGTTCTCCAGGCTCCGGGGCGCGTAGATCCGCGTCGTGCCGCCGTCGGCGGGGGCCTCGAGGCCGTGAATCACCACGTCGATGCCGACCTCCATCGCGGCGCCGAGGCACATCACGCAAGGCTCCAGGGTGGAGACGAGGACGGCGCCGTCGCCGAGATCGCGCCCCGTGGCGGCCAGCCGGCGGAACGCGTCGATCTCCGCATGAGCGGTGACATCGCCGGTCTCGCAAGCGCGGTTGTGGCCGGTCGCCATCAAGGTGCCGTTGCCGTCGAACAACGCCGCGCCGATGGGGACTTCGCCCTTTGCCATCCCGGCGCGCGCCGCCTCGATCGCCTGGCTCATCAGCGCCTCGATCACGGCCCGATTGAAGGCGACGTGGCCCGGTGAAGCGGCGGTGAGGGCGGCAGGGAGCGAGTCGCGAAGATCGCCGAGATCAGGCGCGACGAAGCGAGCGCCCGCCGCGAGGAAGTCCTCCCTGGAGGCGAACCCGCTGGTGACGCCGAGGAACGCGACGCCGGCGGCGCGGGCGGCGGCAGCGTCGTGGACCGAATCGCCGAGGAGCGCGCAGGCGAGCGGATCTTCCCCGAGCCGCGCACAGGCCGCCTCCACCACAGGTGGGGCGGGCTTGCTCGACGCCGCGTCGTCGCCTGTGGCGATCTCGTCGACCATCGAGGCGAACGAGCGCCCGAGTGCCCGCTCCAGCAGCGCGAGATCATCGCGCGACGACGAGGTGGCGAGCGCGGTGCGGACCCCGCGCGCTCGGAGCGCGTCGAGCAGGGCCATCACCCCTGGAAACAAGGCGACGCCGTTCTTCTCGACGTGGGTGCGGAACGCCTCGGCGCGGGCGCGGCGGAGGGCGTCGCCGTGACGGCGCTCGACGTCGCGGCCGAGCACGTCGGGTACGAGGTGGTCACCGCCTTTGCCGATCTCGTCGGCGATCCGATCGTGGCCGACGCGGTAATCGAACGCCGCAAAGGCGACCAGCCAGGCGTTCACGTGAGCTTCGTTGGTGTCGACGAGGGTGCCGTCGACGTCGAGGAGGAGAGCGCGGGGAGTCATCGTGAAGAGCGAGAATGCAGACATCGTGCCCTCTGCGCCTCAGCGTGGCAGTCGACCTCACCAGGATGCCAGGCTCGTGATTCTCTCCAGGATTTCCGGGGCGGATTGTCCTCAGACTCGTGTTTCGCCCTTTTCGGTGGGAGTCCGCGGCGTCTGACTCGAGATAGCGCCCCGTGCGTCGGCAAGCGGGCCAGAGTCCCGCACGCGAACAAAGGGGCATCGAGCGGACGGGCGACCTCTCCGTCGGTCCA
>JANYGI010000190.1 GCA_025362495.1 Byssovorax sp.
CAGGGGTTCGCCGTTCGCCACGTCATGAACATCACCGACGTCGGGCACATGACGGTCGACCACCTCGCCGACGCCCAGGGCGAGGACAAGCTGGCCAAGGTCGCGCGCGAGCTCGGGCAGGATCCCTATCAGGTGGCCGCCCATTTCGAGCAGGCCTTCGTAGCGGACGCGAAGACGCTCCGCCTCAAGAACTACCTCGGCGCCGAGGGGGCCGACCCCGCGCTCCACCCGCGTGCCACCGATCACGTGCCCGAGATGCTGGCGATGATCGAGGTGCTGATCCAGCGCGGGTATGCCTACGTCGACGGCCGCGGACAGGTCTACTTCGAGGTGGCGAAGTTCCCCGAGTACGGCGCCCTCTCGGGCAAGGTCATGGATGATCTGGAGAGCGGCGCCCGCGTCGAGATCCGCGAAGAGAAGAAGGATCCCCGCGATTTCGCGCTCTGGAAGGCCGACGAAAAGCACTTGATGCAGTGGGATCCGCACGGGCCCACGGGCTTTGCGGCGGGCGGGTGGGAGCGCCTCCAGGCCCTCGCGCCGCAAGGCATCGACGCGCGGATCAAGCCTGGATTCCCGGGCTGGCACATCGAGTGCTCGGCCATGGCGCGGGCCCACCTCGGCGCCCTCATCGATCTCCACACCGGCGGCGAAGACAACGTGTTTCCCCACCACGAGTGCGAGATCGCCCAGAGCTACGGCGCCGCCGTCGACAGCAATGCTCCAAAGGCCTTTGCCCACACCTGGGTTCACGCGCGCTTCCTGCTCGTCAACGGGCGCAAGATGGCCAAGAGCGACGGGACGTTCTTCACCGTCGCGAACTTCCTCGATCCGCGGGGGAGCGGCCGCGACGACATCGCCGAGAAGCTTGAATCCATGGGTTTTCCCGGCGGTACCGTGCCGGCGAGCGTACTGCGGTATGCGCTGATGTCCAACTCGTACACCCAGCCGATGAACTTCACGTTCGATCTCCTGGTGCAGTCGAAGGCGAGCCTGGAGCGGCTGCAATCGCGCTACGACCGGCTGCGCGAGACGGCCGCTGCTGGCAGCGAGGGCGACGCGGGCGCGCCGGGCGAGAAGGTGCGCGCGATCCTGGCCACGGGACGCGAGGGGTTCGAGGGCGCGCTCGCCGACAACCTCAACACGCCCAACGCGCTCGCGGCGCTGTTCGACGCCGTGGGCGAGCTCAACCAGCAAGAGCTCTCGCCGGCCGATGCGACGGCGGCGCTCGCGTTCTTCGAGGGCGTCGACGCCATCCTCGACGTGCTCGATCGACGGCCGCGCTCGGGCCTGATCACCGGCCCGGCGCTCGACGCGCGCGTCGCGCTCGGTGGCCTGCCGCGGAGCGAGGAGCTCGCCGCGGTGATCGAGCTCGGGCCCGACGCGATAACGACGCTCGCCGCCGCGCGGAAGGCCGCGCGCGGCGCGAAGGACTACGGGTTCGGCGACGCCATCCGCGAACACCTCAAGCAGCACGGCGTGCTGATCGAGGACACCGCGCAGGGCATCCGCTGGAAGCGGGCCTGACCGCGAATCGGGGCCTCGTACGAGGCCTCGTTGACGTGGTGGATTGCCACGCGGCTCGCGAGCGCGAGCCACCGCAGCGCGCGTTTCCGCCGCGCGTTGAACTCTGCTACGTTCCGGCGCGATGCCTGTACCGCGGATCATCGGCCGGTACGCCATGTACGGCGAGATCGCGGCGGGCGGGATGGCCACGGTGCACCTCGGGCGCCTCCTCGGATCCGGCGGCGTGCACCGGCTCGTGGCCATCAAGCGGCTGCACGCGCAGTTCGCCAAGGATCCCGAGTTCGTGACGATGTTCCTCGACGAGGGTCGCCTCGCCTCGCGGATCCACCACCCCAACGTGGTCTCGCTGCTCGACTTCGTGTCGCTCGAAGGCGAGCTGTTTCTGGTGATGGAGTACGTGCAGGGCGAGTCGCTCTCGAGCCTGATCCGGGCCGCGGGCAAGCGGCGCGAGCGCGTCCCCACCCGCATCGCCGCGAGCTTCGTCATCGGCCTCCTCGAGGGCCTGCACGCGGCGCACATCGCCACGAGCGAGCGCGGCGAGCCGCTCCAGATCGTGCATCGCGACGTGTCGCCGCAGAACGTGCTCGTCAGCGTCGACGGCATCGCGCGCGTGCTCGACTTCGGCGTGGCCAAGGCCGTGGGCCGCCTGCAGACCACGCGCGAAGGCCAGATCAAAGGCAGAATCGCCTACATGGCGCCCGAGCAGCTCCGCTCCGAGCCCGTCGATCATCGCGCCGACGTGTACGCCGTCGGCGTGGTGCTGTGGGAGCTCCTCGCGGGGAAACGCCTGTTTCACGGCGAGAGCGAGGGCGCCGTGCTCACCAAGATCCTCCTCGGCACCGTCGATCCGCCGAGCACCTGCACGCCGGGCCTGTCGCCGGGCTGGGACGCGATCACCATGCAAGCCGGCGGCGAAGAGTGCCAGTTGCGCCAACCCGTTCGTAGTCGACGCGAACGGCGATACCCACGTGAAGCGGGAGTGTCTCTGATGACGACGACTCGGCGGCTCGCCGCCGCGGGGATTGCGCTCCTGGCGGCCTCGCTCGGCGCGCCCGCGGCTCGGGCCGACGACAAGGAGGTCTGCGCCAGCTCCTACGAGAACGCCCAGAAGCTCCGCCGCGACGGCAAGCTCAAGGACGCTCGGCAAGAGCTGGTGACGTGCGGGAGCGCGAAATGCCCTGCCGTGCTCATCCCGTTCTGCGTGCAGTGGCTCCGCGAGATCGACGCCAGCCTGCCCTCCGTGGTGATCGTGGCGCGCGGGCCGAGCGGCGCCGAGACCGAGGCCGTGAAGGTCTTCATCGACGGGACGGTGGCCGCCCCGAAGCTCGACGGCCGCCCGATCGCCGTCGATCCCGGCAAGCACCACCTGCGCTACGAGCTCGACGGCGCGGCGTCGATCGAGGAGGACGTCATCGTCCACGCGGGCGAGCAGAATCGCCGCCTCGAGCCGGCCTTTCGCGCGCTCGAGGCCGCGCCGCCGCCGCTCGCACCGAAGGGCGAGCGCGCCGCGATCGCGCCCCCCGTCGCTACCATCGCTCCGCCGGCTCCGACGAGATGGCCAGTCTTCGCGGCGTTCGGCGTCGGCGCGGCGGGCGTCGGGCTCGGCGCCGTGACGGGCGCCCTCGCCGTCGGCGCGAAGTCCACGCTCGACGGCGAGTGCGCCACGAAGAGCACCTGCCCCGCGGCCGCGCAGCCCGACATCGATCGTCTGCATACCATGAGCACCCTCTCGACGATTGGCTTCATCGGTGGTGGCCTGGGGCTCGGCGCCGGCGTGCTCCTGCTGGTGCTACGGCCCGCGTCACCGCCCCCATCGGCGCCCGCCGCGGCGCGCGTCGAGCCCTGGATTGGCCCGCTCAACGCGGGATTCCGCGGCAGCTTCTGATGACGCCAATCAGGGCAAGAGCGCCCCGACGATGCCGGTGGCGCCGCCGTTCTGCTCGGTCCAGATCAGCGCGGACCTGGCCGGCGGCGGCGGGGCAAACCCGCTGAGCGAGCGCCGGCTGGCTGCGGCCACGGTGAGCGACGTCCAGTCGGACCACGTGGTGCCGTCGAAGGCCGTATAACGGATCTTGCTCCCGTCATTCCCGCCGAGGGCGACCAGGATCAACCCATCTCCATGGGGTGCGAGGAACAGCCCCGAGTCGGCGAGCGTGGTCTCGGCCGGGATGGGCGCCCCGTCGATCCAGCCGTTGACGCCGGCGGACACGCGGTGCTCGAAGGTGTCGCCGAGGCGGCGGACGACGTGAATGGTCGTGCCCAGCGCCGTCCCCACCCAGTCGTCGAGGCCAAATCCCGCAGCCTCCCGCGAGCACCCCGGTGACGATCAGAACCGCCGCGCTACGAGTCCGCATCGGCGCGAGCGTAGCGAAAAAGCCGGCTTCGATCCGCTCGATTTCCCGGAACGCAGCGCCACGCCGGACTCCCCGGCGATCGCCGACGGCGCGTGGCTCCGGTGACCGGGCTCGCCGCCGGCCGCGAGGCGGAGCGGGGCTTTCATCTCCAGCGCACCGCGTCCATACTCCGCGCCGATGTCCCCCGCCGGAGACGCCTCGGCCGCTGGCCTCACCGTCGCGCAGTACGCCGGCATCGCCGCGGCGATCGCCGAGGGCCATCCGCTCGACGCGATCCTCGCAAACGAGGGGTTCGCGCCCGGGGCCTGGCCGGGAGCGGATACGACGTGGAAGCTGAAGCTCGTCGGCGATCCCGCGACGTTCGATTCCTTCCGCGCCAGGCTCGGCGAAGCGGAGGACTGGCTCGGTCGCGCGGTGACGCCGCTCGACGATGATCTCGCGGCCTGGATGGGCTTCCTCGGGGCCTATGCCGCCCACGCGGCGCCGTTCGATCTGCTCTCGGGGCTGGGCCTCGGGATGAGCGATCTCGGGCGCCTCCAGCGCCGCTGGCAGAGGCGGCTCGACGGCGACGCCGAGCTCGCGAAGCAGGCCGCCGAGCTCGCGAAGCAGAGGCCGAGCGCGGTGCCGAAGGTGTCGGCCGCGAAGGGCGTGCTCCGGCCATTTCCGTGGTCGAAGCTCGGCGCGGCGGCCCCGGCGAGAGCGCCGGATCGCATCACGGAAACCCCGGGAAACGAAGGCGATCTCGATCTCGCAGCGTACGCGGCGCTCGAGGCCGAGCTGGCGCTCGCGAAGACACCGCTCGAGCGCGAGCGCGTGAGCCGGCGTCACGATCTCACGCGCGCCGCGCTGGCCGCGCTCCAGGCCCGATGGGTCGCGCAGCTCGCGGCCGATCCGGCGCTGGCGCAGGACTACCGGCGGCTGCTCGCGCACCACCGCGCGCGGTTCGAATCGGCGGCGCGCAGCGGCCAGGATCTGCCGCGCGTCGCGGCGCGCGCGCCCGCGGCGGCGTTCGCGGCGCACCCGGATCTGCTCCCGATCGCGACGATCGAGGCGGCTCCTCCGCCTCCGCGCGCGCGCCCGAAGCTCGCGGAGACGGCGATGGCGGTCGACGTCCCGCGCGGTCCGGCGCTGCCGTTCGCGAAGGGGCTGGCGCCGAAGGAGATCGCCGAGGGCGCGCCCGGGGAGCCGCGACCGAAGCGATCCGCGCTCGGCGGGACGGCGCTCGCGGTCGACGTCCCGCGCGGCCCGGCGACGCCGTTCACGGCTGAAAACAAGGCTGATCCGGCGGCAGCAGCGCCGCGGGCGGCCCGCTCGAAGCTCGCCGGGACGGCGCTCGTCGTCGACGCCCCGCGGGCCCCAGCGCTCCCGTTCGATGCGTCGGCCTCGCCCGATCCGGCGATCGCGACGACCACGACGACCGAGCCCGCAGCGCCGCGAGCGCCGGCCGGCCTCGGCGGGACGGCGCTCGCCCTCGACGTCCCGCGCGGCGCCGCGCTCCCCTTCGCGAAGAGCGTCGCGCCGCCAAAGAAGAAGCTCGGCGATCTGAAGCTCGGGATGGATATACCGAAAAACCTGCCTCCCGCGCGATCGGCCTACGCGCCCCCGCTCACCCTGGAGCAGCACGCGTCGCTCACGGTCGAGCTCGCCGCGTCGCCCGAGGCGGCGGCCGAGACGCTCGCGCGCTATCGTCTCACCCCCGAGGCGCGGGCCGAGCTCGACGCTCACTACCGCCGGAAGGTCGCGGCGAGCGCCGAGACCCGCGCCGCGTGGGATGGCGCCTATCAATCGTATTTCACCTGGCTCGCGGCCAATCGACGGCCCGCGCGCTGACTGTCACTCTCCATCCGTTCTCTCCGGCCCGGAGGCCCTCATGTCGCAAACGTTGCTCGACCAGCTCAACACGATGACCGTCACGGTGGCCGACACCGGCGATATCCACTCTATCGAGAAGATCCGGCCTCGCGACGCCACCACCAACCCCTCGCTCATCACCGCTGCGGCGCAGATGCCCGAGTACGCCGACGTCGTCGACGGGGCCCTGCAGTGGGCCGAGAAAGAGGCCAAGGGTGGGGGCGAAGACGCCGTCGTCAAGCTCGCCGTCGATCGCCTCGCGGTCGAGTTCGGCCTGCGGATCCTGAAGATCGTCAAGGGCCGCGTCTCCACCGAGGTCGACGCGCGGCTCTCGTTCGACACCGAGGCGACCATCGCCAAGGGCCGTTACCTGATTGGCCTCTACGAGGCCGCCGGCGTCTCGCGCGACCGGATCCTGATCAAGATCGCCTCGACCTGGGAGGGCATCCGCGCGGCGGAGGTGCTCCAGAAGGAGGGCATTCACTGCAACCTCACGCTGCTCTTCGGCATCCACCAGGCCGTGGCCTGCGCCGAGGCCGGAGCGACGCTGATCTCCCCGTTCGTGGGGCGGATCCTCGACTGGTACAAGAAGGACACCGGCCGTGAGAGCTACCCGGCAGCCGAGGATCCGGGCGTGGTGAGCGTGAAGCGCATCTACGCGTACTACAAGAAGTTCGGCCACAAGACCGAGGTCATGGGCGCCAGCTTCCGCAACCTGGGCGAGATCATCGAACTCGCCGGCTGCGACTTGCTCACCATCGCTCCGAACTACCTGACGGAGCTCGCGAAGACCGAAGGCACCCTGGTGCGCAAGCTCGATCCGAACGCGGCAGTCGGCGCAGATGTCGAGAAGATCCACGTCGACGAGGCCTCGTTCCGCGTGATGCACGCCGCGGATCGGATGGCGACCGACAAGCTCGCCGAGGGGATCGCCGGCTTCAGCAAGGCCCTCGTGGCCCTGGAGACGCTGCTCGGAGCCCGCCTGAAGGCGCTCCACGCGACGCCCGCGGCCTGATCAGGAACGAAGGAGAGCGGGGCCTGCGCTCCGCTCTCCGTCGCGCTCAGTCGAAGCGCAGAATCAGAACTTCCACTGCCAGCCAGCGCCGCCGGGGGCGCCGACCCACTTCGGGATGGCGAGAGCGGCCTCGGGCGCGCCATCGGCCTTGATCGGCACCTTCTTGGAGCCGTAAACCAGCAGCGGAATGCCGATCGCGACGCCGACGAGGCCGCCAATCATCAGGCCATAGCCGCCGGTCTCTGCGCCGGTGTTCCGGGTGCACGTGCCGGTGAAATCGAAGGTGCACTGGGAGCTGGCGTTGAGCGCGACGATGGCGCCAATGACCGTCGCCAGGCCTCCGGCGGAGATCAACACGATGCCACCCGTCATCATGCCAGCGCTGCGGCGCTGCTTCGGCACCGGGGGCTCCATCGCCTGCTGCGGAGCGTACATGTACCCGGGAGGAGGCGGCGCGTAGCCGTATCCCGGAGGCGGGTAGTAGCCATAGCCGGCAGGCGGCTGGCCGTAGCCGGCAGGCGGAGGGCCATAACCGGGAGGCGGCTGCCCGTACCCGGGAGGCGGCTGGCCGTAACCGGGAGGCGGCTGGCCATAGCCGGGAGGCGGCTGGCCGTAGCCGGGAGGCGGCTGGCCGGGGCCGGGCTGCGGGTAACCCTGCGTCACGGCGCCGTTCGGCTGGATCACCACGGTGGCCCCGGGCTGGACGATCACCGGGGCTCCACCCGCGGGCGGCGGATCCGCGAGGGCCGAGCCGCTCGCGAGGAAGAACGAAGCCGCCGCGCCCACACCCAGAATCGAAGCTATTCGCATGCTCCGTTGATATCAGACTTCGCGGCCGCGTGGCGACGCCGCGAGGCCGAGAGCACGCGCGGGGTGACCGCCGACCACCAGCGCAGCGCCCTCGGTCGCGTGCTTGAACTTCAGGTATCCAAGGCCGATCGCCCCGCCGGAGGGCCCGCTCGTGACGCTGGTGAGCGTCCCTATCGGCGCGCCGTCGTCGGGGAGCACGATCTCGACGCCCGGTGTGGCGTCGGTCGCGTCGAGGGCGAGGCGCATCAGGCGCTTCTTCGCGTGGCCGCGCTTCTCGAGCATGAACACCGTCTCTTGCCCGAGATAGCAGCCCTTGGTGAACGAGACGGCGAGGCGCTCGAGGCTCGCCTCCTGCGGGAGGGTTTGATCGTCGAAATCGACGCCGAAGCGCGGCACGCCCCACGCGATGCGGAGGGCCTCCCAGCCCTCGGGCGTGGCCATCGCGGCGCCCTCGCCCGCGCTCGCGAGCAGCGCGTCGGCGAACGAAGCGGCGCCGGCGGGCGCGAGGATCATCGCCGCGTCGCCGCGGCCGGTGAAGTCGACCATCGCCGCGTCGGCGCCCTCGGCGCGGGCGAACGCGACGAGCTCGGCCGCGCGCGGCCCATGGACGGCGAAGAGCGCGCACCCATCCGCCGCGGCGAGCTCGGCGTCTTCCATGATCAGGTGCCGCTCGAGGTGCTCTCGCATCGACGGGACGCGGTCGCTCGGGAGCGCGAGCGCGAGGTGATCATCGGCGAGCAACACGACGACTTCAGCCGCGATTTTCCCTGTTTTCCCGACGGCGAGACCGTAGATGCCCTCGCCGGATTTTTTCCCCGCGAGCTCGCAGGTCACCAGGCCGTTGAGCCAGGTCTGCCGATCTTTTCCGGTGACGATCAGGGCGGCCAGATCCGGCCTCGCGTGGATCAGCGCGGCCTCGTCGGCGGCGCGCCGCTGCAGCTCGAACGTCGTCATGGCGGGCATCGTGGCCCCCTCGCGCGGAGGTGTCGAGCCTGGCGTCGCCTACGGATCGAGCTCGGCCACGAGCGCGGCGAACCCCGCGGCGCGATGGATGCTCGCCGGCACCACCGCGGCGTCGACGTGGCCGCGGAGCGCGCGGAGGGCGTCGCCGTCGCCGCCCTCGATCTCGGCGACGACGGTGACGGTGCGCGGGGCCTTCGCCGCGAGGGCGATCGCCGCCTCGGCTGACGCCGCGCGCACCAGGATGGCGCGGGCGCCCGACTTCACGGCGGCGTCGATCGAGGCCTCGTCGCAGGCCAGGGCGATCGGGAGCATGCGGGTCGTGCGCGCGCTCTTCGCGAGCGCGTCCCAGGCGTCGAGCGGGAGCGACGCGTCGATGCAGACGCCGTCGGCGCCGAAGAAGCGCGCGGCGAGGAAGGCCTCGCGCGAGCCGGCGGCCGGCAGCGAGAGCATCGGCACCGTCTTCGTGCCGCGGGCCGCGAGCGCCATCGCCGGGCCGGGCTCCGCGGCGGCGAGCGCCGAGACGTTGAGGTCGTGGAGCCGCGCGGCCTCCTCGGCCGGGCTGTCCGCCCCGATCACGCCGACGAGGGCCATGCTGCGCCGCTTCGTCGCCAGCACCTGCAGGAGATCACGCGTGGAGGGGACGATGGAGCCGGCGTCGACGTGCTGCATGCGCGAGGCCGTAGACGACCCGCGCGCGAAGGTCAACGCGCGGCCGCGTCGCCGCCCGCATCGAGGCCGGCGAGCGGGTTGGACTCGTCGACGCGCATCCACACGGCGGTCTGATCACCCTCGTAACAGATCGCGCCCTCGTGCCGGAATTCAAAGGAGTATCGGATCATGTGGCGCGTCCGGCCTAGGCGCTTCTTCGTGGCCGTGCACGTCGCGTCGATGGGCGTGCCCGGCGGCACGAGCTTGCGGAACACGACCTTGTGGATGTGCGTGCCGTACCCGATCCAGCCCTCGTGATGGCGGAGGCCGAGCAGGTAGTAGGCGTGGAGAAAGCCCATCATCCCGGTCGCATGGACCATGACCGCGCCGGCGACGTGGCGGGGGTGCCGCACCGGGTGGTTGCGCTGGGCGCTGACGATCGGCATGGGCACGTCCGTCGGCATGCGGCAGCGGATCATGCTCTTTTCAGCGTCGATCTCGGTGAGCTCGTCGAAGAAGAGCACCTCCGGCCCGTAGGGCAGATCGGCGATGAGCTCGGCGTCGTCGAGGAGCGCGAGCGGGACTCGAGGGAGGGTCGGCATAGAAATGAAGATCGGGAGAGGCCGCGAAACGAGGCGGGAGCGGCCTCGTAGCAGCGCCCGATCGCGTGAGCAACGACCTCGGCCGCGGCGAGCGCGGGGCGGGGCGCGAGCACGAATTTCCGGCCCGTTGGCGCACGATTTGGATTCACGCGCCGCGGATGGCTCAGCTAGAACCGAGGCCCATGACCGCGCCGAAAAACGCTGGAGAAGACGCGCGAAATGGTTTCGCGATCGACGTGCGACAGGGCCTCTCGCGATCGCCTCGCTCGCTGCCGCCGCGCTACTTCTACGACGCGCTGGGATCGCTGCTCTTCGAGGCGATCTGCCGGCTGCCCTGGTATCCGATCACCCGCGCCGAGAGCGGGCTGCTCGATCGCTTCGCCGGCGAGATGGTGAGCCGGGTGCGCGGGCTCGATCGTCTGGTCGAGCTGGGCTGCGGCAGCGGCGACAAGGTCGCGCGGCTCGCCGCGGCGCTCCCCGCGCGCAAGCGATCGTACGAGGTCCACCTCGTCGACGTGTCGGCCCAGGCGCTCGAGCTCTCGGAGAGCGCGCTGGCGCGGCTGCCGAGCGTCACCGCCGTGAGCCACTGCGCGACGTACGAAGCGGGGCTCCGCGCCGCGATGGAGCCGCTCGGCGAGGCCGGCGCGCGCGGGGCGACGCTGGTGCTCTTCCTCGGCTCCAACATCGGCAACTTCGATCCCGCAGGCGCGCGGCGGCTGCTCGCCGAGATCCGCGCGACGCTGCGCCCCGGCGACGGCCTGCTCCTCGGCGCCGACCTCGTGCGCGCCGAGGCCGATCTGCGCGTCGCGTACGACGATCCTCTCGGCGTGACGGCGGCCTTCAACAAGAACGTGCTCCTGCGCATGAACGCGGAGCTCGGCGCCGACTTCCGGCTCGACGCCTGGGATCATCGCGCGATCTGGAACGCCGAGGCCTCGCGCGTCGAGATGCACCTCGTCAGCCGGACGAGCCAGCGCGTGCGCGTCCCCGCCGCGGAAATCGAGGTAAATTTCGCCGCGGGCGAGACGATCTGGACCGAGAGCTCGTACAAGTACACGCCCGAGTCCATCGCGGCGCTGGGGCGCGAAGCGGGCCTCGAGCGCGAGGCGCAGTGGCTCGATCGCGAGGCGCACTTCGCGATGACGCTGTTCGTCGCCAAGTGATCAGGCCGGCGGCGCGGGCCCGAAGTCGGGCGCGCTGCTCAGCACCACGAGGTGGGCCTTGTGCGTGTTGAAGCGGTCGCCGAAGTCGGGGAGCAAGCGCGGCTGTCCCTTGTCGTCGGCGACGCCGATCGCCACCTCGCCGCGACGACGCGCGGCGAGGGCCAGCTCGGCGAACGTCGGCTCGCCGTCGCCCGACGCGTAGAGCGTGAGCGGACGCAGCTCGACGCTGGGGTTCACGGCGTCGAGGACCGCGTGATAAATCGAGCTCCCGCGCACGCCGATGCCGTAGATCTCGCGGGCGAGCAGCATCCCCACCACCTCGCGCGAGAGAATGAAATCGTCGACATGGTGGTGATTCCCGTCGCGCGGCAACCGCGCCTCGGGGCTCCGCACCTCGACCACGGCGTGCGACGGCGCGCCCTTCTCGGCGCGGCGGCGGCGGAGCTGGAGCAGCGAGATCAATTGATCGGCGTCGGCCTCGGCGGAGAACGACGCGGCGACGTCGGGGGCGAGCAGCAGCGCCGTGTCGTGCGGGTCGGCGAGCACGCGATCGATCGTGGGCCCGTCGAGCGGATCGCCGACAACGAAGTTGATCGTCGTCCGGCGCAGCGTCGCCAGCCGCACCGCCTCGTGGGCCCGCGCGATCTCCTCGGCGGGCGCGAGCAGCGTGGCCTGCACCGCGCCGCGCGCGTCGATGAGCTCGAGGATCTCCGTCAATCCCGGGCGCACCCGCAAGATCAAGAGGCGCAGCAGCGCCGGCGGCGCGACGACGATCGGCGCCACGGGCGGGCGCGAGCGACGATCGGGCACGCCGGCGATCCGCGGCCGCACGTCCTGATCGCTGAACACGAGGAGCTGATCGTCGGGGCCGATCACCTCGCCTCCCGGCGGCGAGAGCACCGCGGCGCCGTCGCGGAGCAGGCCGACGAGGATGCCGCTGCGGATCGAGGCGTGGGCGTCGTCGAACGTCAGCCCCGTGAAGAGAGCGGGCGGGTAGTGGTAAATCGAGAGCGAGTCGAGCGAGAGGATCGCCCGCGCCACGCCGAACGCCCCGCGCTGCCGCACCGACTGCGCGAGCACGCGGGCGTTGACGCCGTGGGCCTCGACGACGACGACGTCGCGCCCCGCGCCCTCGCAGAGGCGGACCATCTCGCGGCCGCTCTGGCTCGCGACCTCGACGATGATGTGGGGCCGATCGACGCGGTCGCCGAGGACGCGCTCGAGCGCGAGGAGCGAGCGCAGCGCGGCGCGATCGTGGCAGTGCCCGACGTCGCTGTCGGGGAGGATCACCACGGCGGCGGCGCGGCGCGCTGCGGCCTTGCGCACCGCCGCGACGGTCGCCGGATCGCCGTGGCGGACGACGACGTCGAGGCGGTGCTTCCAGCCGAGGAGCTGCTCGCGCACGCTCTCCTCGATCGTCTCGCGATCACGGTCGGCGACGATGACGAGGCGCATGCGCTTGCCCGTCCGCCCGAGCTCGCGCACGATCACGCCCGCGTGCGCGTTCCACCCGAGCAAGAGCACGTGGCCGCGCTCGAACACCGGGAGCGAGCCCCGCCGGATCGCCGAGAGACGATCCGAGAAGCTCGACGCGAACGCTCCCGTGAGCACCGTCACGGCGACGAGGCCGAGCAGCGTCACGCCGATGCCGAAGCTCTGCCGCACGAAGCCGGTGCGGCCGTCGCTGGCCACCGTGCCGCCGTCGAGCAGCCGCGTGATCGCCCACCAGAAGCCCTCGGCGAGGCTGCGGACTCCGCCTCCTTCGACGCCTCCTCCGCCGGCGCCGGGCGCGTCGAGGACGTAGATCGTGCACCCGAACAGGAAAGCGAGGACGACGGCGACGTTGAGCACCGCCGCGAGCTGCACCGCCGGATGGAGGCCGAGGAACCGATCGATGCGGTAGCCGAGCCGGTTGGTCAGCGACTGATCGGGCGAACGCCGCGGGACGAGAGGCACGAGGCGAGCGTCTACTGCGGCCCGGCCGTGAGTCAACACACGGCGCGTTCGTGCGCGGGATCCATTTGCGTCGGTGCATCGGTCAGATCGCGGTAAAGAAAGGGGAATTCTGGGGCCAGGTCGCAGGGGCGACGCCGCCCCGCGCCAGCGAGACATGCGATTCCGAGGCTCCGAAGATCACCCCGCGCTGGCCGTCGCCTACGAGCTCCGCGTCGCCTCTCCGCGCGTCGTCGCGGGCGAAGATCTCTTCCTCGAGCTCGCGCTGAAGAACCACGGCGCCCGCGCGATCGAGCTGCCCGATCCCGAGTCGCCGCTGAACTGGCAGCCGACGTTCAGCGTCGCCGGCCCCGGGCTCGACGATCGCGTCACCTTCGATCGCCTGGGGATCGCCCGCGGTCGCCCCAGCCGTCCGCTCCCCGACAGCGCCGCCATCCTCGTGAGCGTCCCGCCGGGCGGCGCGTGGCGCGGGCGCATCCACCTGGGCGAGCTCGCGCGCTTCGGATCGCCGGGGCGCTACGTGATCCGATCGCGGCTCGCGTGGGGCGGGATGGTGATCGACGCCGATCCCGTCGAGGTCACCGTGGTCCCGCTCCGCGCCGTCAGCGCCGTCGTCAGCCTCGGCGCCACCGCGAGCGACGCGCCGGAGATCGCCGCCGCGTGGCTGCACCGCGACGGCGACGAGAGCGCGGTGTTCTTCGCGGCGTTCGAGCCGCGAAACGCTCCGTTCACCGGCATGGGCAGGCTCGGCGTCACGCGCCTCGCCGCGACCGCGCCGTCGGCCGCCGGCCTCGTGTGCCCCGCCGCCGAGCAGTCACTCCGCGAGGACTGGTTCGGCTGGACCGCGTTCTGCGAGGGGCGAACGATCGTTGCAGCTCCAACGAACGGCGATCCCCCGGCGCGCCTCGACCTCGATTTCACGCCCGACGCGGTCCTCTCGCCCGCGATCCAGCACCCCGGGCACGATCTCGATCTCTTCGTCACCGGGCGCGATCCGGCGGGCGGCCTCCTCGCGCTCGTCCGCTTCGGCGACGGCGATTTCGCGGCCGACGCCGCGGGGCGCGTGATGTGGACGCTCACGATCCCCTTCGTCGCGGCCGGCGGCGCCGTCGCCGCGCAGCCCGGCACCGGCTCGCGCCTCGGCCACGTCGTCCTCGTCGAGGCCGCCCGGGGGCGCGTCCACATCCACCATGCCCTCGTCGATGGACGGGGCCCGCCGCGGCGCTTCGAGGCGCTGACGATCGACGACGCCGACGCGCTCGCCGACGCCGTCCCCTCGCTCTTCGCCGAACCCTCCGGCGCCCTCCACGTCGCTCTGATCGTCACCGCGGCCGGCGATCGCGCCCGCTGCCGGCTCGTCGATCTCCACTTCGCGCCGCGCTACGAGGCGGCGTCGATCGAGGCCATCACGCCCATCGATCTCCCCTACCCCGCCGCCTCGGCGCGCGTCGGTCACTGCCGTCGCGAAGGCGGTGGACGCCGCCGCGACTGGGCCATTCGCTCGATCGACGGCGCCGTCCACGCCGCGTCGCCGTCGGGCGTGCGCACCGCGCGCCCGGCCAGCGACGCCCCTCTCTGCCTGCTGGTCCTCGAGCACGCGAGCTACCTTCTCGATCCCGCGCCGGCCGGCGCGCTCACCTTCAGCGCGCTCTGATCGGCCAGGCTCGCGACCATGCCGAACAAGCCTCCCGCGCCGGCCCCCGAGCGCAGCGCCACGCCCCGGGCCGCCCTCCACGAGGCCCTCCTCGGCGCCCCGAAGACCTCGAAAGACCTCTCCGCGCGCGCCGGCCTGAGCGAGAAAGAGATCCCGAAGCACCTCGAGCACCTCGAGAAATCCCTCAAAGCGAAGGGTGAGCGCCTCGTCGTCAAGCCGGCCGAGTGCCTCGCGTGCAGCTTCGTCTTCAAGGATCGCAGCCGCTTCACGGCCCCGGGGCGCTGCCCGGAGTGCCAGAGCCCGCGCATCGCGCCGCCCGCCTTCCACATCGAGGTGAAGACGACGAAGGGATGAGAGCGAAATTCCCCTCGCATTCGAGGCTGATTTTCGCAATTTGACGGTGCCCGGAAAGGCGCGTAAGGCCTGCTCCATGTCCGGCGCCTCCCCCCGCTTGCCGGCCGCAGTGGCGCTGGCGGCTTCGCTCCTCGGCCTCACGTTCGCCGCGCTCTCGTCGGTCGACTACACGAAGCACCTCGATCGCCAGGTCCACGACGTCCACTGCAGCTACGTGCCCGGCCTCGGCGCCGAGGCCAGCGCCGACAACGCCTGCCGCGTCGCGATGTACAGCCCCTTTGCGGCGCTGTTCCGCGACAGGTACTGGGGCGGTGTCCCCATCGCGCTCTTCGCCGTGGGCTCGTTCTGCTTCTTCGCGGCCTTCGCGCTCTACCTGCTCCTCGCCGGGCGCACGTCGCCGCGCCGCGCGCCGCTGTTCTTCGCGGTCGTCGGCTTCACGCCGCTCCTCGCGTCCATCGTGATGGGGACGATCTCCGCGCTCCGCCTCGGCCATTTCTGCAAGGTTTGCGTCGGGATTTACGTGTCCTCCGCGGTCCTGGCCGTCGCCGCGATCGCGCTCTTCGTCCTCGATCGACGCGCGCCGCCGCCGCCCGCGCGCACCCCGCGGATCGTGCCGCCGACGGGCGCCGCCGACAGGACATTGATCGACGACGAGCCTTATGGCCTCTCGGCCGAGGCCCGGCAAAACGAGCTGCGCCCCGACGGCACCTGGCTCCTCCCGCTCTGGTTCGCGGCGCTCGGGCTCTTCACCATCACTCCCGCGCTCCTCTACGTGAGCGCGCTGCCCAGCTACTCGAGCTACATCACCTCGTGTGGCAAGCTCGACAAGCCGGCGACGCCCGCCGATCCGCTGATCCACATCGCCTCTCCCGGCGCGGTCCAGCCGGTGACGATGTTCGTCGATCCGCTCTGCCCCACGTGCAAGGCCGTCCACCAGCGCCTTGTCTCCGAGGGGTTCCTCGACAAACTCGATATCACGCTCGTGCTCTTCCCCCTCGACAACGAGTGCAACTGGATGGTCGAGCGGCCGTTCCACCCGGGCTCGTGCGCGGTGTCGAAGGCCATCCTCTGCAGCGATCACCGGGCCATGCAGGTGCTCGAGTGGGCGTACGACAACCAGGAAGACATCCTCGCGACGGCCAAGCTGCCGGCCGGCCAGGCCTCGGTGCGGGCGATGATCAGCGCGCGCTTCCCGGGCCTCGACGCCTGCATCGACAGCAAGGAGACCAAGCTCCGCCTCGACAAGGTGCTGCGGTTCATCGTCAACAACAAGCTCCAGGTCACCACCCCGCAGATCTTCATCGGCGACACCAGGCTCTGCGACGAGGACGCCGACATGGGCCTCGCCTACACCATGCGCAAGCTCGCGCCCGCGCTGGAGGTCAAGTGACATGAAGGGTTCAGGCATCGTCGCTCTCTCCGCCGGCTGCATCGCGCTCGTGGCCTCCGTCTTCGCGCTCCAGGGCCAGGTCTCGGCCGCCGGCGAGCGCCTCAAGACGGGCGCGACCGAGGAGCCGAAATCGCAGGTCGCCATCGCCAACGACGCGGAGGCGCCCTATTGCACGCCGCCGTTCAAGCAGGTGCTCCAGCGCGTCCTCAACGCCTGTGGCCTCGTCGGCGCCGACGCGCGCCACGGCTGCCAGCCGGCCGACGTGAAGACCCTCGCCTCGATCAGCGACGACGACTTCAACGCCCTCTTCACCCCGCTGAAGGACCGCGGAGCCGTCATCATGTTCGACGACGGCTCGGAGAAGCTCGACGACGGCGGCAAGAAGGTGATCGACGATCTCTGGGTCGATCGCCGCGGTGGCCGCTACTTCTTCGTCGTCGCCCGCGCCTCGAAGACGGGCACTCCCGACCTCAACCGCGCCCTATCGCACAAGCGGGCCAACTCGGTCCTGTTCGAGATCGGCGACAAGTTCAAGGACGCCGACCTCGACAAGCAGGTAGGCATGCTCTGGCTCGGCAACGAGTTCGCCCAGCTCGGCCCGGAGTACTGCCAGTGGAACGTGTCCCGAGATCCCAAGAAATGCGCGGCGGAAGCGATCAACCGCAGCGCCTTCGTCTCCTGGGTCGACTGCCAGCTCTGAAACCGTACCGCGACCGAGAGGGAGCGGTCATTCATCCACGGCGCGCGCGACCGCTCCGTCTCGGTCGCGGTACGGATTGCAGTGCGCGCGCATGTTGGGCATAGTCGCGCCCATCATGAGTGCCAAGCATCCCTGTCAGGAACCGGGCGCACAGCCTGCCGGTCAAGGCGGTCCCCGCCGCCCCGTCGTCGTTCGCCGTATCGACGAGACCACCACGACGGGCGATCTCCTCACCCACTGTCTGCCGGCCTTCGGCGGCGCCTTTCTCCGCCGGATTTACGGGATCCTCGACGAGGCCATCGGCTCGGGCTGCCCGCTCACCGTCGCCGTGTCGGGGCCGATCACCGTCTCCGGTCAGCACCAGGTGTGGTTGAACCCGCTGATCGAGACTGGCTGGGTCGCGTACCTCAGCATGACGGACGCCATCTGCTACCACGACGGGCACCGCAGCCTCGACGCCTACAAAGAAGGCCCGATCCACGAGGTACCCATCTTCGGCGACGACGGCGCCCTCCGCGACGAGAAGACGATCCGTGTCACCGACATGGCCTTCGACGAGGACGTGCTGCTGCATCAGGACCGCTTCATCAGCGCTTGCCTGCAGCGCCCCGAGTTCCAGAAGCGGATGACGGGCACCGAAATGCGGTATCTCCTGGGCGCGAAATACGCGGCCCAGGAAGCGCAGAACGGCGTCGCCACGGGGCTCCTCGCCCGCTGCCACCAGATGGCCATTCCGATCTTCGTCGGCGCCCCCGGCGATGGCAGCGTCTTCCTGAACTCGATGAAGCTCTGGGCCATGAAGAAGGCAGGCCTGATCAAGGACTACGACTTCGATCTCGACATCCACGCCGAGGTGTTCGAGGCCTGCGCCTACCACTACTGGGGCCTCTTCGATCAGCCGACCCAGGCCCTCGCGACTCTGGTCCTCGGCGGCGGCGTCCCCAAGAACTACAACCTCCAGCCCGAGCCGGCGCTGGGGCAGGTGCTCGGCCTGCCCGACATCCAGGGCTACTCGTTCGACGTGCAGATCGTCAGCGCGCCGATCACCGATGGATCGCTGTCGTCGTGCCCGCCGTCGGAGGCCGTCACCTGGGGCAAGGTCGATCGCGCCACCTACCAGAGCACCACCGAGAGCATGCAGGGCGATTTCTCGGTGATCATGCCCTTCCTCGTCAAGGCGCTGCTCGAGAATCGCGCTCGTTACGCGAGCTGGGCCGAGAAAATGGGCGAAGAGGCCCTGTTCGAGAAGCACCCCAAGGCCCGCGGCTATCTCCGCCCGCGCGAGGGATACCGCCTCTTCGAGCGCCGCGAAGGCATGGTCGAGAAGCTCACGGGCGAGGTCGCGAAGAACAAAGAGTGGCTGTTCGATACCCTCTCGTACCCGCTCGCGCCCGCCGCCACCGCCGCGATCGCGGAGAAGCGTTGATGAGCCCCGGGAGGCTCGCGGTCTTCGCGGTCGCGCTGGCGCTCGCCGGCTGCGACGACGGCGGCGCCAGAGGCAGCTTGCCTCCGCCGCCGCCGACGAGCCGCGGTGGGGACGCCGTCGCCGCGCGCGACTCGGGCGCTCCCGTGGCCACGGCGGCTCACCCGGTCGCGCCGGTCAACACCGCACCTCGTCAGCTCTGCCAGGGCCAGACGCCGCGCCCCGCTCCGAAGGGAAACCCGAAGGCGGTCGCTTCACCCGGCGTCGACGCGCCCCCGGTCCCGGTGCCTTTCGGGGTCGGTAAATGGGTGTGGATCAACTTCTGGGCAGCCTGGTGCGGCCCCTGCAAAGAGGAGATGCCGCGCCTCGTCTCGTGGAAAGACAAGCTCGCTGCCTCCGGCGTGCTCATCGACTTTGCCTTCGTGTCGATGGACGACGACGAGCGTCAGCTCCAGCGCTTCATCGAATCGCAGCCGAAGAACGGGGTCCGCGCCTCGTACTGGCTGCCTGAAGGCGAGGGCCGCACCGGCTGGCTCTCGGCGCTCAACGTGAAGGATCCGCCGCAGTTGCCGCTGCAAGCGCTGGTGGCCCCGAGCGGCCAGGTAACCTGTGTGATCGAGGGCGCCGTGGAGGACCGTGATTACGCGGGGATCGCGGCGATCCTCGGCGTCAAGAAGCCCTGAGCCCAGGCGATCCGGGGAGCGACGTGGTCGCCACCCCGGCGTCGACACCCGCGCCGCCGAGCAAGCTCGACGCCGACCAGGAGCTCCACGTCGCCGGCGCGGAGCATCGTCCCGGGCTCGACCAGCGCGGAGCGGATCCGCGTCGTCCCGATGAACACGCCGTTGGTGCTGTCGAGATCGCAGAGCTCGAGCCCCGCCTCGGTGCGGCGGATGCTGAGGTGGCGGCGCGACACCGTGGGATCGTCGATGACCAGATCGTTGCCCGGCGCCTTGCCGAGCGTGATCATCGCGTCGAGCTTGCCCGGGAGGCGCACCACGCGTCCCTTCGCGCTCCCGGAGAGCACCGAGAGCGCCGCGCCGTCGGGCGACATCGACGGCATAGCCAGGCTGATGGTGGAGAGATCCTGGTGATCCTGGCGGTCGTCGTTCGAGTCGGGGTCCATCTCTCCCTCGCTTGCGGTGAGGCGCGGAGACCGTACCACGCGCGCGCGATCGCTTGCTGGCGCGCCCCCGCGACCGCTGCGGGGGCGCCCCCACAACGGCCCCTGAAAGCCCTCATTTCGAGGCGATTTCTCGGCCCGTGCGGCGGGCATGTCGCGTGCTGTAGCGACGGTCCATGAAGCGACCTCAATCGAGCTGGGCGTACCTCCCGTTCCTCGTGGCCTCCCTCGCGGCGGTGGGCTGTAGCAGCGGATCTTCCCCGGGAGAGCAACAGACTACCTCCGGGAGCACGGACGCGACGACCGGGACTGGCTCGCTATCGAGCGGTGTCGGCGGCGTAGGCGGCGCGGCGAGCACGGCAGCGACGGGCGGAGCGATGCACAGCGGCGGCGCCGCGCCCGCTGGCTCGAGCACCGGCGCGGGCCCGGGCGGCGCGCTCCCGCAAGGCGATCTCGCGGCGGCGCAGGCGTTCGTCGAGCCGCTGGTGCTCGGCCTCAACATCGAGCGTGGCTGGGCCTGGAGCATGCCTGGCGTCGACTCCGCGGGCAGCACCGAATACTGGTCCTACCTGAAGAACACCGCCGGGATAACCCACGTTCGCCTCTTCTACCCCTGGCGCCCGAGCATCGCGATGGGCGGCGGCGGCCCGGGCAATTCGCCCCCGGATCAGGGCGGCTTCAATCGCATCCTCGACGCGGCCGACCAGGCGATCAAGGCCGGATTGAAGGTGTTCCTCGACTGCACCGACGTGATGGGCGTGGAGGATTTCACCGGCGACAACGGCGTCGCCACCGAGGCGCACATCGGCAATTGCGCGGCGTGGACCGCGAGCCGGAACCTCGATCCGAGCATGCTGGCGGTCGGCGCCGTCAACGAGTGGGCCGGCGGCGACGACAACACCACCTACAACGATTACCGGCAGCATTACCACGACGTGCTCCGCGCAAAGCTCCCGGGCTACGTGCTCACGACCGGCCCCGGCGACTGGAAGAGCCGTGACTGGATCTACGACGCCAGCAAGGCATTCGCGCCGTTCAGCGATCTCCGCGTCATCTACGAGTGGCACGAGTACAGCACGCTCGACGCCGGCGGCTGGAAGGATGAAGAGGCCAAGCTCGCGGCGTGGCGCGCCGCCAGCGGGGGTCGCCCGACGATCTGCGGTGAAGCGGGCGCGGGCTACTGGGACGACACGCCCAATGGGAAGCCGCTCTCCAAGGATCCCACGTCCTGGCCCGACCTCTTCAAAGGCATGCTGCCGAGCATCGCTGCGGACCGCCCGTCCATCTGGGCTGTCACCTACGGTGGCGAGTACCGGATCAACAAGGCCGGCGACGATCCGCACGTGATGGATGGCTCGAACGGGAGCCCCGACCTGCTCCAGATGCTGCTCGACGACGAGGCGGCGATGAAGACCGCGCTGGGCAAGTAGCGTCTGGATTGAAAGAGATCAGCCCGGCGCGGGGGACGCCGGGCTCGTCGTCACTGCGGGCCCATGAGCTGGCAGTTCGCCGCGCAGTTCGCCTGCCCGTCGCACTGCTCACCGAACTGCGCGTCGGTCTTTCCATCGCCGCAGCGAGGCGCGAACTTGCACGCGGTCGTGCAGATCCCGGGGCCGTACGCCGTCGCCACGGGCACGTCGGCAGACCCGTTGTCGCAGGTCTCGGGACCGTTCTTGATGCCGTCACCGCAGTACGCGGGGAGCGTGCAGTTGGGGTTGCAGGTGCCGTAGACGCCGCTGTTGACGCCGTCGTCGCACTGCTCGCCGCTGTCCTTGACGCCGTTGCCGCACTTGATGTGACAGTGGATGTCGCAGTTGCTACCGACCGAGCCGTTGTTGGCCCCGTCATCGCACTGCTCGGGGGCGTTGATCTGCCCGTTACCGCAGGTGGCGAGCGGAATGAACGACTTGCAGTTCGTGGTGCACGAGCCGGGCATGCCGGTGTTCATGCCGTCGTCGCACGTCTCGCCGAACTGGCCCTCCACGGCCTTGTCGCCGCAGTACGGGGCCGGCTTGCAGAGGTTCGTGCACAGCATGGCTCCGTACGCCGTCGCGCTGTTGGCGGCGCCCTGATCGCAGGTCTCGGGCGGGGACTGCAGCGCCCCGTCACCGCAGTAGGCCGCGAGCTGGCAGGTCGCCGTGCAGCTCCCGTACGAGCCGTCGTTGAGCCCGTCGTCGCACTGCTCGGTACCGTTCTTGATGCCGTCGCCGCAGCGCGGGCCGAGGGTGCAGTCGGGGTTGCATTTGCCGTAGCCACCGGTGTTGTTCGCGGCGCCGCTGTCGCAGGCCTCGCCCGGCTCGATCACGCCGTCACCGCACTTGAGGGTGCAGTCCGCCTTGCACTTGTCGTTGCTGGATCCGTTGTTGATCCCGTCGTCGCACTGCTCGCCGCTCATGGCCTGGAGCAAGCTGTCGCCGCAGCGCGGGCCGAGGACGCAGCCCGTCGCGCAGTGGCCGTAGCCGCTGCCGTTGAGGGCCGCCTCGTCGCACTGCTCGCCGTTCGAGACCACGCCGTCACCGCAGTACGGCGCGTACTTGCAGCCCGGCCCGCAGACCTGGAACGCGCCGCCGTACGTCGAGGCGTTGGTGCCGTCGTCGCAGAGCTCGGGCGGGTTGTGGAGCAGGCCATCACCGCAGTACGGAGCGCGCCCCGTGCAGCCGGGCAGACACCCGCCGTAGGTCCCGATGTTCACGCCGTCGTCGCAGACCTCGTTGCCCTCGACGACGCCGTCACCGCAGATCGGCTGGCAGGCGCTCACCGTGTGAACGAACCCGCTCAGCGTCAGCTTGTAGGTCGAAGCGCAGGTGTGGCGCTCGGCCTGGAAGAGGTCAATCGAGTACATCCCGCCGTCGGCGAGGCCGAGCGAGATCGCCACGGCGGGGGTGATGGTGATGCTGCCGCTCGACGCGCTGTGGAGGCCGCCGAGATCGACCGCGATGTGACCGTTGATGAAGGCCCACACGTCGTCATCGCCGGTGAAGTTGAAGGTCGCGACGGGGGCCGACGCGAGGTACGTGAACGGATAGTGCAGCTCGCTCGTGAACGCGAAGTTGTGCGCGCCGTTCCCGTTGCAGTCCGGATCGGTCTTCGGGCTCGGCCCCGCGTTCCAGCCGAGGCCGTCGACCGGGAAGAACGTCTGGTTGTTGAACTGGTACACGTTCGATCCCATGCCCTGCTGGAGCAGCGTCAGCGTGGTCGGCTGCGAAGCCGCGTCGAGATAGACCAGCTTGGCATACGGGTTCACCGTCCCGACGCCGGCGCAGTCCTTCTGGTGATACCACCAGCAGAAGGGCACAGCCCCGGTTAGCTGCGGGTTGCCGACAGGGCCGTTCGACGCCCACACCGGCTCGCCGTCGGCGCCGAGCAGGGCCGTCGTGAGCCCCGTCGTCTGGCCCCCTCCGAACGCCTGGAAATCAGGGTGACCCGGCCCGGGCACCGTCGTCCCCTTGTAGAGCATGTCGCGATAGAGCACCGGAATCACCAGCGTCGCCGCCGGCGCCTGGTTCGCCGAGGTGCAGGTCCAGCCCGTCTCGATCGTGCAGGTGGGGCTGCAGCCGTCGCCGGCGCTGGTGTTGCCATCGTCGCACTGCTCCTGCGGGAACTTCAAGCCATCGCCGCAGACCGCGGTGCAGGTCCCGCCCTGGCAATGCGGCTCGACCGTGCAGGTGGGCGAGCAGCCGTCGTACGGGATCAGGTTGCCGTCGTCGCACTGCTCGAAGCCCTCCTTCAGCGCGTCTCCGCACGAGGTCGCGTGGCAGACCGACTGGGGCGGCAAGGCCTGCTGAACGCAGGCGAATCCGGGTTGCAGCGTGCAGGTGCTGCTGCACCCGTCGCCGGAGGCCACGTTGCCGTCGTCGCACTGCTCGTTGCCAGCGCGGATCCCGTCGCCGCAGGCGCTGGCGATGCATTTCACCGCGGGCGTCGGGCAGGTGTACCCGGGCTCGACCTTGCAAAGCGACGAGCAGCCGTCGCCGGAGACCGCGTTGCCGTCATCACACGTCTCGCTGCCTCCGACCTTCCCGTCCCCGCACACCACCGTCGAGATGCACGGCGATCCCGGCGTCGGGCACACGAAATTCGGCTCGAAGATGCAGGTCGCGGTGCAGCCGTCGCCCGAGGTGACATTGCCATCGTCGCACTGCTCGCCGATGTCGAGATCGACGACGCCGTCGCCGCAATACTCGATCTTCTTGCAGGCCATTCCCGGCGTCGGGCAGGTGTAGCCCGGCTCGCCCGCGCAGGTCGCCGAGCAGCCGTCGCCGGCCACGGTGTTGCCATCGTCGCACTGCTCGTTGCCTGCGAGGATGCCGTCACCGCACGAGTTGGCGGCGACCTTGGTGCAGGGCCCGCCGTTGCCACCGACGTTGGGGCAGGTGAACGTCGGCTCGACCAGGCTGCAATCGGCGCTGCAGCCGTCCCCGCCGACCGTGTTGCCATCGTCGCAGGCCTCGCCGGGATCGATGTGCGCGTTACCGCAGATCCAGATATTCGCGCAGGGATTCCCGGGGGCGGGGCACACATACCCCGGCTCGACGTGGCACACGCCCGAGCAGCCGTCCCCGGGGATGGCATTCCCATCGTCGCACTGCTCGCCCATGTCGAGGACGCCGTCACCGCAGTAGTGGAAGGGCTGGCACGGTGAGCCGGGCGTCGGGCACGTCCACCCCATCTCGAGCTGGCAGGTCGACGAGCACCCATCACCGTTGAGGGCATTGCCGTCGTCACACTGTTCGCCGTTGTTGACACCGCCGTCGCCGCAGACGGGCATCGTCGTCATCGAGCACGGCTGCCCGGGCGTGTTACACACGTAGCCGGGCTCGACCTGACAGCCGGCCGAGCAGCCGTCTCCGTCCGCCGTGTTGCCGTCGTCGCACTGCTCGTTGCCCTCGATCGCGCCGTCACCGCACGTCTGCGATACGGTGCTGACGCAGGGCTGAGCCGGCATCGGGCAGGTGTATCCGGGCTCGATCTGGCAGATACCGGAGCAGCCGTCACCCGGAGTCGCGTTGGCGTCGTCGCAGGTCTCCCCGGTCTCGACGATGCCATCGCCGCACACGGCGACCTCGGCGTCGGGGCAATCGGCGCAGGCGTCAGGCTCCTGGACGTCGTCGAGCCCGGCGTCGAACAGGGTGCCTGCGGCCGTCGAGCCGCCCATCGCGGAGGAGGCGCTGGAAGAGCTGGCGCTGCCTCCCGTGCCTTGCCGGATGATCTCCAGGGGATCGCTGCAAGCAGCGCCCAGCACGACCGCCGCGAGCGCGAAGGACCACAAAGCAAAACGAACGCGCATGAGGTCCATCATGACCGAAGCGCGAACTCCCGATCACGAAATTTCGTCGGCCGGTGGCGCCGATCACCAGATGTCGACGCCGGTGTCCTCTGGCGACGGAGAACCGATCATGCCGCCATGGAGCGCGGTTGCGACGCCGCTTCGGCGTGACCGGACAGCGCAATCCCCGGCAAACCAGGGGCGCTCGGCGTGATCGCGATGGCCATGTCTTGCCGACGGATCTCGGCGCGGGACGCGTCGTTCATCATCACACGGTGAGGAAGCATCGGTTCGTCTCGCACCTCGGAGGCCTCGCCAGCATCGACAACCTCCGAGAGCAGCGCCTCGCGCAGCGACTCGTCGCCACGGGCTGAAGCTCTCGCGCCGGTGCGTCCCTCCGTCAGCGCACGTCTCGTATCCCGCGTCCTCGCGCCGGCGTCGCACCCGGCATCCACGCCTCGCGCACCCACGTACGCGCCGTTTTGAAGCTGGGTTTGAACCCCAGCCACGCCTCGAAGGCCTCTCCCTCGGACAGCCTCCACAGCGCGGCGGTGAGCTCCCCGAAATCGCCCACCAGATCATCGAGCCCGAGGAGCAGCATCGTCGCAGCCTCGTTGGTCGGGAGCACCGTCACCGGACCCAGCCGGAGAGCTCGTGTACCGAGCAATCGAGTGCACTGATCGCCCACGCCCCTCCCCTGGCTGTTGAGCATCACCTGGAGCAGGTAGAGAAAATTGAGGGGAAACACCGTCCATTGCGGCCATCCCCAGAGCTGCTCGGCCGGCGGCGGAGCCACCGTGGTAACGACGCGCCTCGCGCCCGGTGTCGGACTCTGGATCTCCGCCTGCGTCTCCAGCGTCCGGCTGCGCAGGTGCCCGATGAACCCTCGCATCCCCGCGGCGGTGCGCTCCTCGATCAGCGGCTCATCGCCGCGGGTGAGCGCGTCGACGATCGCCTTGATCCTGGCCTCGGCCGCGGGCAATCGATCGACGAGCGCGCGGACCTTCCGGTCGACCTCGGCGAGATCCGGTGAGCGCGCGACCTCGCCGGCCGGCGCGGGCGGTGGGGTGCTCTCCGCGTGCGCGCCGGGCAAGAACAGGTTCGAGAGGTTGCTGCTCCCATCGTCGGAGCCGAGCGTCAGGAGGATCGTTTGCGCGAGCGGGACCGCGGGGATCCTCGACGTTCCAGCCAGGGCCTGCACCAGCCCCACCATCGCTGGGTTGTTGGTGTACATCGCGCCGTCGACCTGGCCTTCGCGGATCGGATAGATCATCGGAAACGAGCCGCTGCAGAGCGCGACGTCGTACAGCGGCGAGGTCGCGTCGGCCGGCTCGCCGCTGTCGTACACGCGCGGCGACCAGGGCGCGTCGGCCCGCCCGGCGACGATCACCACGCGACGCGCGGTGACGCCGCCGAGCGTGTCTCGCCCGTAATTCGCCGGCTCGATCATCACCTGCTGCACCCCGTCGTACGAGAGCAGCGGCCCTTTGCCGCAGAGGAAGTCGACCCAGGCCTGGCACGGATCGAGGGGGTTCATCGCGTGGAGCGCGCTCTGCAAGAACGCGAGGCACGCCTCGAGGAGCTGCTCGCCGGTGATCGCCCCCGAGTCGACCAGGCCCATGTTCCGCGCCAGGTAGAGCGCCGTCCACGCGCCGGACGAGGCGCCGACGAAGAGGCTCGTCGCGGCGAGAAACCCCTTGTTTCTCCACTCGATGTCGATCAAGGCGGGGAGCACGGTCAGCGCCGCCGGCCCGCCGTCGAAGGACATGATCCGATAGCCGCTCATCGCCGTTCTCCCTGCCGAGGGCGGCGTTCGTCGCGCATCATCGAGCATGGCGGGAGACTACATGGACCGCGCGGACAAGGGCTCGCGATCGTGTCAGTTCTGCGCGGACGCGGGCCTCTCGTGCGGCCGGATCAGGACGAACGGCGCCACGATCAGCGAGTCGAAGCGGGCCTCGCGATCGATCGACCAGCGCTCGACGTCGGCCGCGGCGGGCTTGCTCAGCAGGCCGGCTCGAATCCACTGTTCCACGCGCGCTACGTCGTTCTCGGCGAGCGCCGCGCCGGCGTCGACGAGGTCGAGCTGCGCGCCGACGACGATGACGGCGTCCCGCTTCAAGTGCGCTCGGAGATCGCTGTAGAGAACCACGCCCAACGTCGCCAGGAGCCCGTCTCGCATCGGCCGCAGCCTAGCAGCATGGCCGCGCAGATCACCTGGTTTGCGGGGCGATCCGCGCGCGCCGTGGCCGCCCGCCTTGTCCCGCATTCGCGATCCGGCCGGCGCGACGCGGGCCCGGGACGACCGCGATGAGCCCGCCACGCGCGTCATCGAACCCACCATGAGGTCCGGCCGATCGACGTGTTCGCGCGCGAACCTCGGCCCGAACCAAGGAGCTCCCGCCATGCGCACGAACCTCTGGAAGATCTCGACTGTCACCCTCGCCGGCGCCCTCGCGCTCGTCATCGGAAGCGGCGCCGTCAACCGCGCCAGCGCCGATCCGCAGCCCCGGATGTACTCCGCGCTGGAGCACCTCAAGCAAGCGCGCGAGGACCTCGTCAAGGCCAGGGACAACAAGGGAGGCCACCGCGCCCGGGCCATCGACCACGTCAACGAGGCCATCAACGAGGTCAAGGCCGGGATCGAGCACGCCAACAAGCACTGATCCGCGCGGCGCCACGACGCCGGGGCGGTCCCGGCGTCGTCAAGCCCTCTCGCTCTTCAGCACCTCGGCGGCGTCGTAAACCACCCACCCTCCGAGCTTCATGATCACCGCGCCCGCCACGCCCGCGAGGAAGCCACCCACGTGCGCCCAGTAGGCCACGCCCTCGCCTTGCCCGGTGGAGGCCTGGATACCGAAGCCGAGCTGGAGAAAGAACCACCCCGGCAGGAGCAGCCACACCGGGACGGCGCGCGTCGCGAACCCCGGCCGGAAGAACCATGGAAACAGGAACATCTTCACCCGGGTCCGCGGGTGGCCGACGAGGAACGCGCCCATCACCCCGGCGATGGCGCCCGAAGCGCCGATGAGCGGGATCAGGCTCGTGGGCGCGGCGAGGTGATGCGCGAGCGTGCCTATCGCGGCCGAGACCGCATAGAGGATCGCGAAAGGCAGGCTCTCCCAGTAACACTCGATCACCGTGCCCACGATCCAGAGAAAGAGCATGTTGCCGGCGAGGTGCCAGATGTCGGCGTGCAGGAATGGGCTGCCAAGGAAGCCAGTCACGCTGGGCCTCCCGGGGCGGTAGCCGAAGCGGGTGCTCGGCCGATCCTCCACCGCCGCGACGAGGCGCTTGGCCGCCTTGCGCACCTCGAACGAGCCCGGCGCGTCGGCGTCGTCGGGATCGTCGGAGGCGATGAACGCGAGCACGGCGCGCAGCCGCGGCTGGAGCGGCGCGAACACCGCCGAGGGCACGCGGGCCTCGGGGTAGATCTCGTGGGCGCTGTCGAGCGCGTCGACGGCCACGCGGATCCGCTCGTCCGCCCCGCGATCCATCAGCGTCGTCACGAGGAACACGACCACGTTGATCGCGATCAGGAACCAGGTGATCCACTGCCGGCCGTAGACCGATTTATCGTGGCCGTAGGGCAGGATCAGCATCGCGGTGGGCCCACTCTACTCGCGTGGCGGGCGCTTTCGCTCGTGAAACCAGGCGCGGTGGGCGCGCATCTGCCCGGCCTGATCCGGTGGCGCGCGGCGCTTGCACGTGGCGATCTCGGCGCTCGCGGCCGGCGCGCCCCAGCGCACCTCGGGGCAGTCGTTGGGGTTGTAGGCCAGCTCGAGATCGGGCGCGCGCGCGACGACGTCGGCGAGCGTGATCGCGAACGGGACGCCGTCGCTCCGCTCGTAGCTCACCGTGCGCTTGTGGAGCTCGGCGTCGAGCAGCGCGTCGAGCTCGACCTTCAGATCGTCCGCGCTCTTGCCCGCCGGCATCGCGAAGCGCGTCGGCCTCCGCGCGACCAGCGCGGGAAATCCCTGCACGAGATCGACCGCGATCAGGAGCCTCAGATCGCGTGAAGGCGTGGAGAAATCTTCCCAGTCGCCGTCGGTCTCGAAGATCGACGCGCCCTTCGGCATCGCGATCCGCCCGCCGTGGCCACCGGCAAAATGCTTCTGCCCGTTCTGCACCGAGAGCACCCGCGCCCGCACCTGCTCGTCGAGGGCCTGCACGCGCTCGAGCATCGCCGCCGCGGGATCGAGCGGCGACGGCGAGAGCACATCGTCCATCCGATCGTAGAAGCCCGTCGCGCCCGCGGCGTACTGATCGAGCGCGAAGTCCGCGTACCCCGGCGCGGTGGCGATCGCGGCGTTCGAGAGCGCCCGCACCTGCCCGCGATCCATCATCAGCGGGCGGAAGCGCTTGAACCCGGCGCTGCCGAGCGCGGGATCGACGGCGAAGAGGAAATTGCCCGCCCAGAAGCGCTTGCGCGCGACGGTGCCGTCCGGCTGTCCATCGACCGCGAGCAGCACCCCGCCCGAGCTCTCCGTCTGCGGGATGCGCTTGGCGACGACGAGGATGTGCCCGTACGGATCGGCGTAGATGGTGCCCGGCCGCAGCCCCTCGAACGAGAGGCGGATTGGGTAATAATCTCCTCCATCGTTCTCCGCTGGAGCACGACCGGTACCGGAGTGGACGGTGTTGGCCACCGTGATCCGCAGGAAATCCGTGAAGGTGGCCACGGCGCTCGTCCGCTGCGGCACCGGGTTGAGGTTCGATCGCCGGTGCGTGCACGTCGGCGGGACCCCGCCGCCGCCGCGCGTGCAGGTGGAGTACGCGAACGGGAGGCCGAGCTTGAACGCGAAATACGCCCGCAAAAAATAGGGTAAATCAGCGCAGTCGGGCTGGAGCACCGGGGCGCCGCGGCCGGCGTCGTCCTCGCCCTCGCCGCGATCGTCGTGGAGGAAGTTGCGCTCGCGATCGTCGAGCACGGCCTCCAGCGCGGGCCAGGCGGGCTGCTCGGTGAGAGGCGCGTCGAAGAGCTTCTCGATCCACGCCGAGTAGAGGTTCTCGTGGGCCTCGGACCACGCGTCGCGCACGCCCCACGCGGCGCTCCAGGCCGAGCGTTTCTCGGGCGCGGGATCGGCCTCGACGGTGAACGTGCGGCACGCGGCGATCGCGCTCGCCGACGCAACGCCCGCGCGCTGGAGGACGACGCGGTACTCGCCCGCGGCCGCGGCGGGGATCTCGGCGTACCACCAGAACGGCGTCGCACCATGGCGCTCGGCGGATACGACGACCGGCGCGCCCGCGGGATCGTGGATCACCAGCGCGCCGTCGAGCGCGGCGCTCGCGACGGCGAGCACGCGCAGCGGACCACCGGCGCGAGGCGCGTGCGGCGCAGCGAAGACGGCGATCGCCGCGCTGTCGCCGCACTGCGAGGGCGCCGCGATCGGGACGAAGAGCGCCGCGGGCACGACGGGCGCGACCGCGGTCCCGGCGGGCGAAGGCAGCGCGGGCTCGCCGACGGGAGGCGCAGGCGGCGCCACGTTCGCGCACGCGCCGAGCGCGATCACGAACGAGGCCAGGATCCGCCGAAGCATGATCGCTTCCTCTACCGGAGCAGGCGTCCCGGGCAAAGCGTACGGAGAAAAACGCGGAGTCGTCGATCGCCTTGACGCGGACGCGGCGGTGGGTAAAAACCGGGTTTCCATGATGCCACCAGGTAAGCAGCACTCGGTCAGCGGCCTCGCCGCTCTCCTCTTCGCCACCACGGCCGTGTTCGTCCAGGCAGCCTGCAGCAAGCCCTCCGAGGCCAGCGCGCAAGCGTCGACGAACACCGCCACCATCGCGCAGACGTCGCCCGCCGTCGGTCGACGCATCCCCATCACCGCGACGACCGAGGGCTACTCGCCCGCGAGCGTCGACGTGAAGAAGGGGGAAGCCGTCGTCCTCGTGTTCACCCGAACCACCAAGGCCGATTGCCTCGCTCAGGTCGTGATCCCCGACCTCAACATCAAGAAAGATCTGCCCCAGAACACCCCGGTCGAGATCCCGGTGAAGTTCGACAAAGAGGGCAAGGTCGGCTTCCAGTGCGGAATGGCCATGGTGAAGGGGACCATCAACGTAGGGAGCTGATTTTTCGATGGGGCCGCAAGCGGCCCCAAACCCCAAAAAAGGCTGGCATCGCCGGCCTTTTTTATTGGCTGTCCACGAGCAAGATTGCCAGTCTGCGCCCGCGGTGGACGGGCGAACTCAGAGCTTCACTCGACGCAGCCGCAGGGCATTGCCAATCACCGACACCGAGCTGAGGCTCATCGCCGCGCTGGCGATCATCGGCGAGAGCAAGAGCCCGAAGAACGGGTAGAGCGCCCCCGCTGCGAGGGGCACGCCAACGCCGTTGTAGACGAAGGCGAAGAACAGGTTCTGGCGAATGTTGCGCATCGTCGCGCGGCCGAGGCGCCGGGCGCGGACCAGGCCCTGGAGATCGCCCTTCACCAGCGTAACGCCGGCGCTCTCGAGCGCGACGTCGGCGCCCGTCCCCATCGCGATGCCGACGCGAGCGCGGGCCAGGGCGGGCGCGTCGTTGACGCCGTCGCCGGCCATCGCCACGACGCGGCCCTCTCTCTCGAGCTGCGCGATGACGTCGCTCTTTCCCTCCGGCAACACGCCGGCGAACACCCGCGTGATCCCGAGCTGCTTCGCCGTCGCCTCCGCCGTGGCGCGGCTGTCGCCGCTCAGCATCACCATCGTCAGCCCCTCCTCGCGCAGCGTCGCCAGCGCCTCCGCGGCGCCGGCCTTGATCGGATCCGCGACGGCGACGAGGCCCGCCGCCTTGCCATCGACGGCGAGGAGCACGACCGAGGCGCCGTCCCCGCGGAGCGCCTCCGCCTCGGCGTCGAGGCCCTCGTCGTCAATGCCGAGTTCGATGAAAATAGCCTTGTTTCCCAGCGCGATCGCGCGATCGCCGACCGAGCCCGTCACGCCCTTTCCCGGGATCGATCGAAACCCCACGGCCGCGGCGAGCGCGAGCTTCCTGGCCTCGGCGGCGGCGACGATGGCCCCCGCGAGCGGGTGCTCGCTCCCGCGCTCCAGGCTCGCGGCGAGGCCGAGCAGCTCATCCTCGCTGCCGCGGCGCGCGACGACGCCGGACACGCGCGGCTTGCCTTCGGTCAGCGTCCCCGTCTTGTCGAGCACCAGGGTGTCGACCTTCTCCAGCGCCTCGAGCGCCTCGGCGTCCTTCACGAGCACGCCCGCCGCCGCGCCGCGTCCCGTGGCGACCATGATCGACATCGGCGTGGCGAGGCCGAGCGCGCACGGGCAGGCGATGATCAGCACCGCAACGGCGTTCACCAGGGCGAGCGCGGGGCTCGACAGCCACCACACCGCGAAGGTGGCGATCGCCACGAGGATCACCGCGGGAACGAAGAAGCTCGCGACCCGATCGGTGAGCCGCTGGATCGGCGCCCGGCTCCGCTGCGCGGCCGACACGAGCGCCACGATCCGCGCGAGCAATGTCCCCTGCCCGACGCGCTCGGCGCGCATCACCAGCGCGCCGTTGCCGTTCATGGTTCCCCCGACGACGGCGTCGCCGGGGCCCTTCTCGACCGGGATCGACTCGCCCGTGACCATCGACTCGTCGACGGCGCTGCGTCCCTCGATCACCACGCCGTCGACGGGTAGCTTCTCGCCCGGCCGCACCCGCAGGCGATCGCCGACGACCACGCTCTCGATCGCCGCGTTCTCGTCGCTGCCGTCGTCGCGCACACGCCGCGCGGTCTTCGGCGCGAGCCCCAGCAGGGCGCGGATCGCCCCGCCGGTGCGGTTACGCGCGCGCAGCTCGAGCACCTGCCCGAGCAGCACCAGCGTGGTGATCACCGCCGCCGATTCGAAGTACACGGGCGGGGCGCCGTGATGCCCGCGGATCCCCGCGGGGATCGCCGCGGGGAAGAGCACCGCGAACAGGCTGTAGAGAAACGCCGCGCCGGTTCCGACGGCGATCAGCGTGAACATGTTGAACCGCAGCGTCTTCAGCGAGACGAAGCCGCGCTCGAAGAACGGATACCCACCCCAGAGCACGACGGGAGCCGCGAGCGCGAGCTCGATCCAAGGCAGCGCCGCGCCGAGCGCGCGCGACGCCGGCATCCCCGGCAGCATGTCGATCATCGCGATGGCGAAGACAGGCATTGTGAACGCGAGACTGACGACGAAGCGGCGTCGCATGTCGACGAGCTCGGCGCTGTCGCCTTCGTCGACCGAGGGCAGCTCCGGCTCGAGCGCCATCCCGCAGATCGGGCACGCGCTCGGATGATCCGCGACCACCTCGGGATCCATCGGGCACACGTACCGCACACCCTTGCCCGGCGCGGCCGCGGCGAGCGGCGCCTCGACCTTTGCGAGCGACGCCGGAGCGACGGGAGCGACCTCGCTCTTCGGCTTCAAAAAGGCTTCAGGATCCGCTTGAAAGCGCGCGTTGCACTTCGGGTTGCAGAACGAATACGTGACGCCCGCGTGCTCGAAGCTGCCGCCGCGCGCCTTCGCCGGATCGACCTTCATCCCGCACACCGGATCGGTCACCTTCGTCGGGGGAGCGGGCTCCACGGGATCAGGAGCGGGGTCGGCAGTCATCGCGCCGAACCTTGGGCCGCCTGCTCCGCGCGGCAATAGCGCAGAGAATGCAGGGGTTTCCGCGGTCTTGCGCGGCCCCGCACGCTTTCGCTTTCCCTTCGGCCCTCCGTGAGTAGAATGCGCGCCCCCGACCTGCCTGGCGCTCCCGCGCCCCGGTTCACCGCTCCGAACCGGCTTCCCGAAGAGGCAAAGAGGGTCCGCACATTGCGGTACGCCCGCGCATCACGCGCCTCACGCCTCGGAGCGAAGAGACAGACCGAATCATGAACCAGAATCCCGGCATCATCGGCAAGAAGATCGGCATGACGCAGATCTTCGACGACAAGGGCGAGGTCATCCGCGTGACCGTCGTTCAGGGCGGCTGCGTCGTCCTCGGCAAGCGCACGCTCGAGAAGGACAAGTACAGCGCCCTGATCCTCGGCCTCGGCGAGCGCAAAGAGAAGAGCACCAAGAAGCCCGTCCTCGGCTTCATCAAGAAGGCCGGCCAGACGCCGAAGCGCTGGATCAAGGAGATGCGTTGCTCCGCCGAGCACGCCGCGAAGTACGAGGTCGGCCAGAAGGTGGCCCTCGACGGGATCTTCGAAGCCGGCCAGATCGTCGACGCGCAGGGCACCTCGCGCGGCCGCGGCTTCACCGGCGTCGTGCGCAAGTGGGGCTTCGCCGGCGGCGTCAGCTCGCACGGTACCCACGAGTACTTCCGCCACGGCGGCTCGATCGGTACCAACATGACCCCTGGTCGCACGCTCCCCGGCCTCAAGATGCCCGGGCAGTACGGCAACGAGACGGTCAGCATGCTCAACATCCGCGTGGCGAAGCTGATCCTCGAGGACGACCTCGTCCTGATCGAGGGCGCGGTCCCGGGCCCTGACGGCGGCCTCGTCGTCATCCGCGGCGCCGTGAAGAAGAAGAACGCCGGCAAGAAGAAGGCCTGATTTCCAGGCTGATCTGAACGCGGCCCCCCTCGCCCCTCGCGGTGAGGGGGGCTTCGTCTTTTCTGGAGTGACGCTCGCCATGTCGAAGTCGAAGAACCTGTACCAGCGCGCCGACTCGTTCACGAAGGCCGCCAAAGCGCAGGGCTACCCGGCGCGCAGCGTCTTCAAGCTCGAGGAGATCGATCACCGCGTGCGCCTGCTCAAGAGCGGCCAGCGCGTGCTCGATCTCGGCGCCGCGCCGGGCTCGTGGTCGATGTACGCCGCGAAGAAGATCGGCCCGAGCGGCAAGCTCCTGGCGATCGATCTCTCGGAGATCCAGGGCAGCCTCGGCCCCAACGCGCACATCGTGCAGGGCGACGCGCTCTCGCTCGCCAGCGACGCGCTCGCGATGTTCGCGCCCTACGACGTCGTCCTCTCCGACATGGCCCCCTCGACGAGCGGCAGCAAGGTCGCCGATCAGGCCCGCAGCTTCGAGCTCTTCATGCGCGCCGTCGAGATCGCCAGGGCCCTCGGCGCGCCGGGCGGCTCCTTCGTCGGCAAGATCTTCATGGGCGAAGACTTCACGAAGGCCCGAGACGCCGTGCGCGCCCTCTTCAGCGACGTGCGCACGATCAAGCCCGATGGCACGCGCGCCAGCAGCGTCGAGGTCTTCATCATCGGCCAGGGCCGCAAGAAGATCGACGCCTGAAGCGGATCTCCCGCGGCGGACAGCGGCGGCCCGACAACCGAGCGAACAATAGCTTGCCGTGGCACGGGGACGTGGACTCGAACCACGATCTGAGGAATCAAAGGCCCCCGTCCTGCCCTTGGACGATCCCCGCATGGTCTCGATAAAAGACGGGCAAGATATCGATGACCGCGTAAATCGACGGGACTCGAACCCGCAACCTCTGCCTTGCGACAGCGCTCTACCATTGAGCTACGTCCCCGTGACTTCGAGCGCCTCACAAAACCTCCCGTCGCCGTCATGCAGAGCCGCGGCTCTCGCCTGCGTTGCTCGGATTCGGCGTGCATTCGCACGCCTTCATCCTCGCGCCTTGGCGAGCTTGCGTCTCTTTCGCCGGCTCGGTCCGGTTTTGTTCGGCGCTCTTATTGCTGGTGGAGACGATAACGCGATCATCACGGCCCGTCGGCGGAAGTCGGGTGAGTCGAACACCATGCCCTGACGGGCACGCTCCGGGTAGCAACCGGGCCCGGCACCATGCCGGTTCAGCTTCCATGTGTCGTGCGAGAGCGGAAGACGGAGGTCCCGACCCCCACACCCCGCGTGGAGGTGCACGCTGCTTTCCAGGCAGGCCCGGCCCCCGGCCGGCTCATCTTCCATCGAAGCAAGAGAGGCCTCACCCCCTCTCGCCGCGAACGGAGAGAGGGGGGCGAGCGTGGTCAGCAGTAGTGGAGCCACGACTCGGGGTGATTTCCCTCCCGCGAGACGACCGTGGTCATCGGCAGCGAGCGGGGCTTGACCGGCGCGCGGAGCAGCTTCATTCCGGCCTGCTCCGGCGTCCGACCCCTCTTCATGCCGTTGCAGTCGTAGCAGGAAGCGACGATGTTCTCCCACACCGTCTTCCCGCCCTGAACGCGGGGGACGACGTGGTCGTAGTTGAGCTCCCGCGCCGACTTCCGCGCGCCACAGTACTGGCAGCGGAAGTCGTCACGCGCGAAGACGTTGTTGCGCGAGAACTTCACTCCGCGCTTCATCCCGCCGAGGGGCCGCTTCAGGCGGACCACGGCGGGCGCGCGGATGGAGAGCGACGGAGAGGCGATCTCCTCGTCGTACTCTTCGATGACCTCGACCTTTCCCAGGAAGCTCATCGTCACGGCGACTTGCCATGAGATGATCTTGTGGGGCCTCATCCACGGAGTGAGCAACAGCGTCAGCGCAGTCATGGTCCACCTCGTCCCCTACCTTCGCCTCATCCTCATCGCAGCTCTCCAGGCGCTCTCGCGCCGAACGGGAGATGAGCGACCCCTGGACGACCATCGTCCAGAGATTTCCACTCGGTGCTCGGGGCGGGACTCGAACCCGCACAAGACCGTTTTTGAGGCGGCCACGTTTGCCAGTTACGTCACCCGAGCATTTTCTACAGACCGGTAGCACTGGTGGGGATCGAACCCACACGCCCTTTCGAGCACGGAATCTCAGTCCGCTGCGTTTGCCATTTCGCCACAGTGCCGTGATATCCATGGGGGGAGTCGAACCCCCAAAAACGGTTTCTGAGACCGCTGCGGTTGCCAGTTACGCCACATGGATGTGTTCATGAAATCGAACAGTGCAGGGCGTGAGGATCGAACTCACCTGATCCGGCTTGTCGAGCCGGTGCTCTCCCAGAGAACGAGCCCTGCGTGATCATCGCGGATGGGGCAGCCGGGAGTCGAACCCGGAACGAGCTCCTTATCAGAGAGCTCAGGTCACCGTACCGTCCTGCCCCGACAGAACCCTTTTCGATGCGGAACCAGGGGATCGAACCCTGCGAGCCCGGTTTGTGGGACCGGCGCATTCACCAGCTTGCTCGTCCCGCGCGGTCTGGGTGAGAGGATTCGAACCTCCAATCCCCGGTTCCCCGAACCGGTGCTCTGACCAGATTGAGCCACACCCAGATGAATTTGTACTGCGAGAATGGTCTGGGTGAGAGGATTCGAACCTCCAATCGCCGGTGCCCGGAACCGGAGCTCTGCCAGATTGAGCCACACCCAGATGAGTCGAGAATCCCCACGAAAATGAGGGTTCTTCGTCGCGACGAGAGGAGTCGAACCTCCACGGACAGCCTTATGAGAGCCGCCGCTCGCCTCGAGGCGCCGCGGATGCAGGAGCCGGAATTGAACCGGCAGAGTCGAGATTATGAGCCTCGGTTGGGACCGTCCCTTCCTGCGGCGCCCCTGCCAGGAATCGAACCTGGGCAACAAGCTTCGGAGGCTTGTGTCTCGTGCCACGAGAACAGGGGCAGGGCGCCGCGCGTGAGAGCGCGGCGCTGATGAGTTGGCCTCTCTGCGAGGAGTCGAACCTCGCCAATCGAGTTCGTAGCCCGATGCCCGGCCGCCGGGACAGAGAGAACAGAGATGCGGAGCTCGCCGCAGCTCGCGAGCGTCATCGTGCCGTCCGCTGGACAGCGCAAGAACCATGCGAAAGTTTGCGCGCAGGATCTCCGCCGGGACCAGAGGCCCGGCGAAACGCGCCGCCCGGGAATCCGGAGCAAGCAGAGTGACGCTACGTTGGCAGGCTCGACCACCGAGGCGCGGGCCCCCGAAGAAGCACACAGGTCGGCGAATCAGCCCGGTGTCCCCAGCGGGATTCGAACCCGCGTTTCCAGAATGAGAATCTGGCTGCCTGGGCCATCTAGCAAGATGGGGACATGGCAATCGAATAGAGACGGAGAGCCGACCGGGAATCGAACCCGGGACCGCGGTTTTGCAGACCACGTTCCTCGCCAGAGATCCGGCTCATGAACACGAAACACCGAGAGCGGTGGAGGAGAATCGAACTCCCGTCCCGAGCTTGGCACGCTCGGACTCTGCCACTGAGCTACCACCGCAAATACGAGAAGCGAGCAGCGGGAATCGAACCCGCATCGACGGTTTGGAAGACCGTGGCCCTACCGTTGGACGATGCCCGCGAGATATTGCTCCAGCCTGTTGTTCTTCTTCTACCTTTCTACCTTCGAGCTGCTCGCGCGAATTGCACGCGCCGTCTCCTGCATACCAGGCAGGTGCCCCGCTATCTGGGCCTCAGCAGCATTCGTGGAGTCTCCTTTCCTCGAACCAGCCTCTTCCGGGTGCTCCTCCAGGTGGGCGATGCTCTCCTGGGTGAGCTACGACCCCTCTATTCCGACATCAAACGAACGGTGGAGCGCCGGGGAATCGAACCCCGATTTCTGCCATGCGAGAGCAGTGTTCTCCCATTGAACTATCGTCCCATTCGGACAGGCAAAGGATGATCTGGGATTTGTCGCCGGCGGGGGTGATCCCGCCTGCGGCCGAGGATTTGAACCCCGTCGATGTCGACTTACAGTCGAATCTTTGCCAGATAACCCAGATCTCCGGCCCGCCGGCGCCCCAGAGGAGGATCGAACTCCCCTCACCTGATCGACAATCAGGCCGCCTCACCAGATGCGTACAAGGGCAAATGAACTTGCGGTGATGAACCGACGAAACGTGGTGGAACCGGCCGGAGTCGAACCGACCACCTCCTGACTGCCAGCCAGGCGCTCTCCCGGATGAGCTACGATCCCAGGAACGAGGCGGACCCGAGAGCCGCCGATCGAGGTTGGGGTCGATCACGGTGCTCCGATCCGCCTCTGCGGTGGAAACTGCGGCGGGCAAAGGTGACCGGTGGGAGGGTCACGTTATCAAGGCGTTAACCCACCGGCAACGGCCCGCCTGGCAGGGTGTGAGGGAGCTGCACCCTCCCGCGCGAGTTTTGGAGACTCGACCGTCTCTCCGACTGTACACCCTATCTTGGACTCGTCAAGCACTCTTCTGATTCACCATCTCATCTTCTTTCCCTCCAGCACTCTTGTGGTCATGGCGCAGATGACGGGATTTGAACCCGCAACAGCCTGATTAAAATGATAACCATCTCTGGACGGCCCGACCCTGACGGGAAGGGCAAAGAGAGAGTCGAGATGGACTACTTCGGGTGCTCTGACCTGGTTGAGCTACATCTGCAAGACTGCGTGCCCCCGGTGGGATTCGAACCCGCACGGCACGGTTCAGGAAACCGGTCCCTGATCCTCTCGGGTTCGGGGGCGTGAGCGCGAGACGAGCCGGCGGAGCTCGTCTCTCGGGGTATTTCAGCGATCAACGACCACGGGTGAAGTCCGCCATCACCTGCGGTGCGGCCGAGTCGAAACCCACGACATCGAGCATGCCGGGATCCTTCGGCTCGGCGATCGAGAAGCCCGTTGCCGTCATGCCGACGACGATGAGCTTCGCGGGCCGCCCCATCGTCTGCCGGTAATCGCGCAGCGCCTGGAACGGGTGAACGGCGCCAGCCCACGTCTCGTTGTCCGTGTAGATGACGAACGTGTCGACCACGATCTTGTTCTTCGTGGCCCAGAGCATCGGCATCGAGCAGTCGGTGCCGCCCATCGGCAGACCCGAGACCAGCTTGAGCACGTCGTCGAGGCGCTGCTTGGGCGAGATCGGGAGCGGGGTGAGGCCGACGTCGCCGCCGCCCCACTGACCGCCGTAGCCCTTCGCTGCCGCGGTGAAGCCCACCACGGCAAACTCCGGCTCGATCCGCGCCGTCGCCATCGCCATCGCCGCGCTCGCGACCCGGGGCGTGAGGCCGGGGATACCGGCGATCGCGCCCGAGGCCATCGAGCCCGAGACGTCGAGCGCGAGCAAATGATTCTTCCCGGTCGGCTTCACGGCCTTGAAGGCCAGGTAGAACGCGTCGTTCAAGGCATCCACGATCTGAAGATCCGGAGTCCACTTCAGCGCATTGGTCCTCTTCTGGGCGCGCTCACCGTGCCCCTGCTCATAGACCCTGAGGGCCGAGAGGAGAGCGATCGGATGGACGCGCGCCCGCTCGAGGCGCCCCGCGTCGGTGAGCTTCTGCGCCACCTTGCGGGACGCTTCGCTCATCGGCGCCAGGAGGCCAATCGCCGTCATCTTGCCGAGGTTGCGGATCAGGGCGGTCTGCGGCATGTCCTCCAGCAGAGCCTCCCACACCTCTGGATCGTTCTTCCACTCGGACAGGAGCATCTCGTGCGTGAACCGGTGCTCCCGGATCAACGCGACGACCTGCTTCCGGTTCGTGGACGCCCGGAGCGACTCGAAGCCTCGAATCATCTTCGGGAGCTCCGCCTCCGCGATCGCCTTGCCCCGGGCGCTCTCGCGCGCGAGGCCCTCGAGCCCACCGGTGATCCAGCGGTAGAGAGCGTCGTGCTCGGGCGTGGGCGCCGTCGGGTGAGAGAGCCGCAAGAGATCCTTGTGACTCCATCCATCCCGCTGCTGGTACTTGATCGCCTGGTAGGCGACCTTGTCCGCCGGCTTATCGTTGTACCAGGCCGCGACGGCCCGACGCAGACCCCGACCCCACTTGCGGAAACCCTCCACGTCGCGCACGAAATGGAAGAGATCCGTACCGAAGCGGCAGACCCTGGGCAACGCGTCGAGCGCGGCCCGGCGCGTGGCCGGATCCTCGGCGCCGGCGGCGATCGCCAGCGCGAAGATGGCAGGATCGTTCTTCGGCGCGCGCCCCGCGACGCTGATCTCGGTGATCCGAGCGACGGTGCGCGGGCCATCCGCGCTCAGGCACTCGAGGAGCGAGAGCGCGTTCTCGCGGGTGAGCTTCTGCTCCGACGCATAATACGTCGCGCCCTCGACGCCGAGGACGAGCCAGCGATCGAGACGAGCCCACCTGTCGAGCTCGAACACGAACCCGCCGGCGCTGTTCACCACCTGATCGGAGCGCGCCTTCTCCATCTGCGGAGTGAAGAGCGCCGTGAAATGCTTCAAGTAACTGGTCATGACGATCCCTCCGGCCCGGAAACCCAGGCAAAATTGAATTGATAGGACGGATGAAGAACTGCTCGCCCGGAGATTCAACCCACTTGATAACCGAGCAAAGAGCGACCCGTCCTGGTTGGGCGTACGGGAATCGAACCCGCCTTTGTGGATTCACAATCCACTCCCTTCCCAGATGAGAAACGCCCACGTGATCCGTGAAACAAGCAATAAGAAGCGATCGAGAATCGAGGACGGATGAAGAGCGGACTCGCTCGGAGTGTCGTTTGCAAGGATAACCGAACGAAATGCGACCCGTCTCGGGTGGGCGTACGGGAATCGAACCCGCCTTTGTGGATTCACAGTCCACTCCCTTCACCAGATGAGAAACGCCCACGTGATACTGCGTGGAGAGTGGATCACCTCGGGGTCGAACCGAGCTATCGGAGGCTTCAACTCCGCGCAATCACCGGATTTGCTAGCGATCCCTGTAAATACGTCGTGATCCGTGGGGGAATCGAACCCCCGTACCCGGTTTGAAAGACCGGGATCCTGCCACTGGAAGAACGGACCGCGGAGCCCTCGTCCGGAGTCGAACCGGATCCTCCTGCTTACGAAACAGGTGCTCTACCGCTCGAGCTTCGAGGGCACTATACGGATGGCAGCGGTATCCCTGGAACCACCGCCGGAGCCAGGCTAGAGCTCCGCCGGAGGGAATCGAACCCCCAGATGACTCGCTTAACAGGCGAGCGCTTTACCATTTAGCTACGGCGGAACGAGGGGGACGCACACGGGCGTCCCCTCGCATACTATCGAACGATCGGTTGTCAGAGGACGAGGCGCGGCTATCCCGCGTGTTGAATCGGGCGCAGGGTTCAGCCTGCGATTCGTGAGCCCGAGAGGAATCGAACCTCCACAAAGCCGCTTAAAAGGCGGCCGCTCTACCTTTGAGCTACGGGCTCGGCGGCATGGGTGGACCCGGAGGGAATCGAACCCTCTCATGGCTGCTTAAGAGACAGCTGCTCGACCATCGAGCTGCGAGTCCATGTCCTGCGAGCAGCACCCCGGAGACGACGAAGGCCGCCGAGGTTTCCCTGGGCGGCCTTCACGATCGTCACGAATGACGGGTGTTGGTGCCGCTTCAGGGGCCATTCTTCAGGTTACCGAGCCCGCGCGCGATCCGCGAGGTGCCGTGGCAACGGGGGGAATGGGTAAAGGGATGTACGCTGTCGATTCGTCCAGCCAAGGACGCCAGCCGGGCGAGAGCATCCCACATCGTGGGCTTCTCGTTCAGCGGTTGGTCGTTGGTCAGACAGAGCATCATGGCGAATCCTCGGTGGGTGGTTACTACGATGCTTCGACGAAGCTCGCAAGGGAAATTTTCAAGCTCACATCTTTTTCTATTTTCGAGAGTGTCACTCTATCGACGCGCGCAAATCACGCCAGACAGAGATGGACGAGGACACTTGAACACGGGGACGCACACGGGCGTCCCCCTGCATACTATCGAACGATCGGTTGTCAGAGAACGAGGCATGGAGATCCATGCTTGGAACCGGGAGCAGGGCTCGAACCTGCATTGGCGGAGTCAGAGACCGCTGTCCTGCCGACTGGACGATCCCGGCAAATACCTGCATAGGAGAGGAGAGCTCGAGTGGAGTCGAACCTTCATCTCCGAACGCAACTCTGCGGTCGCTCGTCACGACGAGCGTTTTCCGCGGTGTGGAAGGGAGGAGTTGAACCTCCAGGCCCGAAGGCGGGCGGTTTACAGCCGCTTGGGCGCACCAATGCCCAGCATCCACATGGAAGCCTGGTGCTTTTCGCCGATGCGGGCGCGCGGCCGGCGTTGTCGTCGTCACCGTACTTGCGTACGGCTCCTCCTCCGCCTTCGCCGCACACCCACCTCGACGAAAATCACTGGCGGCTTCGCGTCTGGTTCAGGCACGAAGCGACATGATTTTCGAGCGCGCTGAGACGGCGAGGGCCGCCTCGGTGTCCCGGGGCGGCCCTCCGCGCGTCACGAGTGACGAGCGAATGGTGCCCTAGGAGCGATCCTCCAGCTGTCCGGCGAGGCCGAACAGGCGCGTTTGCGCGGCGCTGGAGGTGGCCGGTGAATACCGGCCCTGGATTGGTCGTGACGGAGCTCCACCATTACATTCGCAATGGCGCAAACGATTGAAATCGCTCGCGATCACTGCCATGTTAATGGTTGTCCGACACTTCATGATGGTTGTCACGTAGCCCGGCAGGCCAGATGAGACTCCCCATCTCACCCCTGCTGGGCGCACTACTCCCCTGTTGCACACCCGGGGTTCGCACCCCGGACGCACAGATGAATCGCTGGCCTGTTCGACCGGCCCATGGTGTTGATGGCCCCGAGAGCCGAGGTAGCTGCCAGCGTCGGGATCCAGATGAAGATCGGGATCCTGAAACGCCGAAGGCCGCCTGGGTTTCCCTGGGCGGCCTTCACAATCGTCACGAAATGACGGGTGTTGGTGCCGCTCTAGGAGCCATCCTCCGGGGTACCGAGCCTGCGCGCAATTCGCGAACAGGGGGCGTAACCGAAGGCATGGGCAAAAGAATATCCGCTGTCGACGCGTCCGGCCAAGGACGCCACCTGAACGAGATTATCCCACATCGTGGGTATCGCGTTCGGGTGTTGGTCGTTGGCTAGGCGGGGCGTCATGGCGAATCCTTGGTGAGTGATTAATACGGGCCTTCGACGGACCAAGCAAGGAAAAAGTTTCCGGCTCGCGTCTTTATTTTCTCGCGTCCGGGTCGCCTGCCCGGACGTTATGGTGAAATCAGCCTGATTTTGGCTGTTCTTTCAACCATTTAGAGAGAGTCCTAGAAGGCGTTGTGTCCGGTCAGGGCGTTCCCGAGGATCAGCGTGTGGACCTCGTTGGTGCCCTCGTAGGTGTAGACGCTCTCCAGGTTCAGCATGTGACGGACGACCGGGTAATCGAGGAGGATGCCGTTTCCGCCGAGGATCCCGCGGGCCGTGCGGGCGATCTTCAGCGCCCAGGCCACGTTGTTCTTCTTGCAGAGGGAGACCTGGATCGGGCTGATGCCGCTCGTGTCCTTCAATCGGCCGTAGTGGAGCGCCATGATCTGGCCCTTGGCGATCTCCATGGCCATCTCGACGAGCTGCTCCTGGATGAGCTGCTTCGAGGCGATCGGCTTGTCGAACTGCACGCGCGTGCGCGCGTACGCGAGAGCCGCGTCGTAGCAGGCGCGCGCGGCGCCGAGCGCGCCCCACGAGATGCCGAAGCGAGCCTGCGTGAGGCAGCCGAGCGGGCCCTTCAGGCCCATCACGTTCGGGAGCATGCTGGCCTTGGGGACGCGCACGTCGGTGAGGACGATCTCGCCGGTGGGGCTGGCGCGGAGGCTCATTTTCCCGTGGATCGTCGGCGTCTCGAAGCCGGGCATTCCGCGCTCGACGATGAAGCCGCGGATCGACTCGGGGCCGCCGTCGTCGACCTTGGCCCACACCACCGCGAGGTGCGCGACCGGCGCGCTGGTGATCCACATCTTGGTGCCGTTGAGCACGTAGTGGTCGCCGTCGGTGCGCGCGCGCGTCGTCATCGAGCCGGGGTCGGAGCCGCTGTCGGGCTCGGTCAGGCCGAAGCAGCCGATGATCTCCGCGGCGGCCATCTTCGGGAGGAAGCGCTGCTTCTGCTCCTCCGATCCGTACTTCCAGATCGGCCACATCGCGAGCGAGCCCTGGACGCTGACGAAGCTGCGGAGGCCGCTGTCGCCGTACTCGAGCTCCTGCACGGCGAGGCCGTAGGCGACCGAGTTCATCCCCGCGCAGCCGTAGCCCGTGAGCGATCCGCCGAGCAGGCCCATCGCCGCGAGCTCGGGGATGAGGTCGGTCGCGAACTGCTCCTTCGCGAAGAGCTCCGCCGCGCGCGGCAGGTAGCGCTCGCGCACGAAGCGGCGGACGGTGTCGCGGATCATCCGCTCTTCGTCGGTGAGGAGCGCGTCGATGGAGATGAGCGAATCGAGCGAGAGCGGCTCGGGGGTGGTGGCCATGCGATCGCATCTACCGCGCCCGCGCGCCGCCGGAAAGTGATCAGATGGGCGGGATCAAGGGTGGATGAAGACGAGCGTGCCCTTCTTCAGCGAGAGCGCGGCGTGCCACGCGGCGGGCACCTCGGGTAAGGTCCAGTTGAAGAGCCAGGCCGCGTCGAGAGGCGAGAGGTTGACGCAGCCGTGGCTGCGGGGGGTGCCGAACTCGTCGTGCCAGTAGGCCGCGTGGAAGGCGAAGCCCTCGGTGAAGTACTGGACGAAGGGCACGTCGCGGAAGTCGAACTCGTCGCCGATGCGATCGTCATCCATCGTCACCGAGAGGTGCTTGGTGTGGATGAGGAACGCGCCCTGGATCGTCGAGTGGGTCTTCTTCGGATCGCCGAGGCCGTCGGCGCCCGTGGAGACGAGCGTGGTGTAGACGGGCTTCGCTCCCTCGTACGCGACGAGGGTTTGCTTGAGGATCGAGACATCGATCCAGCGGCGCTTGCCGGTGGCCCACGCGGGCGGACGATGGATGTTGTCGACGCGCACCGTCTGCTCGTCGCGGATGAGCGAGCCGTCGCGGGTCTCGAGGTAGGTCACTCCACTGGATCGTCGGCTGACCCCGGTGATCGGGATCGCCTCGCGGTAGCCAATCGCGTCTCCTTGCGTGAGCGCGCCGCCCGGGCCGGGGAGGTAGTGCGAGGCGTGATGGCTGCGGACGAAGGCGACCGGGAGAGTGACCTCGTCGTCGAGCTTCTTGCCTGAAAACGAGCTCGGTTTGATCACCCGGGTGCGATCGAGCGGCAGGACGGCGAGCTCGGTGGTGAGGCCGTAGCGGCGACCTTCGTAGTCGAACGTCGAGAGCAGCGCGAAGCCGGAGCGCGCGTGAGCGTGGCCGAGCTCGAGGGCCGTCGAGGATCGATGCGTGCCGGAGAGGCCCGGCGCGTTGCGGCCGTAGAGCAGGAAGCCCGGGACCGACTCGGCCGGAGGCGGCGCGACGTAGCCGGGCTCGAGCGCGGAGCGAGCGGCCTTGCGCAGATGGCTGCCGAGATCCGTCTCGACGGAGAGGGCCTCTTCGGCGCTGGGGAGCCGCGCGTAGAAGGGCGGCGGCGGCGAGCGCGACATCACGTAAGTGTACGGGAGCCCGTCGCGACGAGGGCGCTTTGAAGAGGCTTCGACGACGGGATCGAAGACGTTGAGCGTGGCCGTGGCGCCGACGCAGACGTAGCCGCGCGGCTCGATTCGATACCACCCCTCGACGCAGTTGCTGTTCCTCGCCGCGGGCTCGCTGCGGCGCTCGACGACGGCGCCGGCGCGCAGATAGCCAATCCGGCGGGCCTTCCAGCTGGGTTCCGCGAAGACCCAGGTCTCCTTCGCGGTGCTGGCGAGCTCGTCGACGTTGCCGTGCGCGGGAGACGGCGCGGCCTCGGGCTCGACGACGTCGTCGGAGCCGTCGTCGACGAGATCCGGCGGCAGCGCGGCGACATCGGTCGGATCACTCGGGATCGTCGCGGGCGCGGGCGCAGGCGGCGCGATCGCGGGCGTCGCCTGCGCGGGCAGCGGCGGCGCGACGAGCGGCAGCGACGGCGGCGCCGGGCTCGGCGCCGCGAGCGCCACGGCCTTCACGGGCGCGTCGTCGTTACGCGGGCAGCCCGCGCTGAGGGTGCTCGTCGCGAAGGCCGAGAGGAAGAGGACGAACCGCGCGCGCATGGGAACGGCGGTATCCGTTCCCGCAAAGCGGGGCCAAGTTCAGCGACGAGCGGCGATCAGATCGAGTCGACGACGTCGACGTCGTCGAGGAGCGTGGCCTTGAGCACGCGGCCCTCGATCACGCCGCCCTCGGCCGTCATCCCGATCACCACGCCGAGATCGGCGAAGAGCGACACGATCGGCATCGTCCAGCGCGGCTCGTCCCAGATGCAGTCCCAGCGCGCCGTCGTCATCGCGCGCGCCGAGAGCGTCGCGGTGCGGCGGTGCCAGATCTTGCCGGCGCTCGCCGCCCAGCCGCGGCCGACGGCGTCGATGCCCGAGGCCGAGAGATCGTGTCCACCGGACACTGTCTCGTTGGTGACGAGCAAACCCTGCCGCCAGATCACCGCGCCGTCGGCGCCGGTCGCCACGCCCGTCGCGCGATCCCAGAGGCCGGCGCACGAGAGAAACGCGCGCACGTTCGGGCCCGGGAGCCGCTCGATCTCGGCGTCGAGCGGCGAGTACACCGCGGCGAAGCCGTTCCCGTCGGCGTGGCGGCCCGCGAAGATCCACCTCGCGTCCTCGATGCGCGCGAGCGAGGTGACGACGGCGACGTTGGGGAGCGCAAACGGCTTGAGCCAGCGCTTGCCGCTGCGCGCGCAGAGGTGTGGCGGGCCGCTCGACGCCGAGCCGACCAGGACTGCGAGATCGTCGAAGTCGCCGTTGATGCGATCGAAGCGCGTGATGTTGCCGGGCTGGAGCATGCGCACGCCGGTGACGCCCTCGGCGCCGACGGTGGCGAACGTCGCGTTGTCGCCGCCGATCAGCCACTCGCCCGCGGCGACGCGCTGCACGAAGCGGATCCCGCCCGGGCTCGGGAAGCCCTGGAGGCTCACGTCGCGCCACGCGTCGCCGTTCCAGAACGCGATGCCGTGGCCGGTCGCCGCCATGGCGCGGCCGTCGGCGTCCCAGGCCACGCTGCGCACGACCATGCCTTGCACGGCGTTGCGCAGCGTCGTCCAGGTCCAGCGCTGCACCTGCGTGGGATCGTCGTCCTCGCGGATCTGATCGAGGCGACGCGCCATGATGCTCGGGCGCGGCGCCTCGACGCGGAGCCACGGCGAGAGCATCGCGGCGAGCGCGTCGGCGCGGTGCGGGCGCGCGTCCATCTTCGCGGAGCTGGCGCAGCCGAGCGCGAAATCGATCGCGCGGCAGGCCTCGGCGTTGGCGCGGAGCTCGGGCGATAGACCCTGCGTGTCGCGGATGCTGCGACGCTTGGGGCTGACGGCCTGCATGATGGCTTCGGCCGGGCTCCTGGCGACGAAATACTCTTCGCCGGTGAGCATGTAGAAGATCACGGCGGCGAGGCTGAAGATGTCGCTCCAGGGGCCGATCGCCCTGGAATCGCCTGCCGTCAGCTCGGGCGCGACGAAGCCGGGGGTGCCGACGACGGCGCCGCTGAAGGTGGCGATCCCCGTCGGGCGCGCCACGCCGAAGTCGGCGATCTTGAAGATCTCCTCGGCGCCGAAGCCGCAGCAGAGGACGTTGTCGGGCTTCAGATCGCGGTGGATCACGCCGACCTCGTGCACGGCGACGAGGCCGCTCGCGAGGCATTCGACCGCGTGCGCGGCGCGGGTGGGATCGAACCCCGAGCCGGTGGCGCGGAGGCTGTGCTCGACGCGCTCCGACAGCGTCGTGCCCTCGGCCCCGCCGTGCACGTACTCGACGACGACCCAGGGGAGATCCACGCGACGATCGCGGACGGTGATGCCGAACGTCCCCGTGTCGATGAAGCGCACGACGAACGGCGTCGGCGGGACGCGCTCGTTCAGGCGCCCGAGGGCGATCGATTCTTTCTTGATGATCAGCGCGGCCGTCGGGCCGGCGCGCTGCACGAACGACGGGCGGAGCACCTTCACCACCACCGGCGCCTCGCCCTGTGGCGTGACGCGGATGGCGTAGAAGACGACGCTCATCGCGCCTTCGCCGACGCGCCACACGATGCGATAGCCGACCCCCGCGACCACCTCGGAGGGCACGATCGCGCCGATGAGACCCTCGAGCGCGTCGTCGTCGGGAGGGGCCGAGTTCATGCGGCGCGCACTATATCCGGTCCGCGCGCGACGGGGCGAAATCGAGGGATCCGCGGCGTGAATGGGCGCTGGATTGCAGTCGTTCGCCGCGGGAAACCGGCGCGCCCGGAGCCTCAGCGCTCGTAGGGATTGGCGCCGTCGAGGCTGCGTTTGCCGTGTTCGCTCTTCGACGGCGCGACGGACCGCGGCGTGGTCTTCGCGGCGGGCGCGGCGACGCGCGGCGCGGTCACGAGCGGCGAGGTCGCCGAGGGCTCCGCCGCGAGCACGATCTCCAGCGTCGAGTCTTGATCCAGCGACAGCGGCGCCACGCGCGCGACGTGGCCCGGCGCCTCGATTCGCAGCTCGTGCGGCTCGCCGTCGGCGGGGAGCACGCCCGCGAACGGGTTGCCGTCGAGCGCCGCGCCATCGAGCGAGATCCGCGCCTCCGCCGGCACCGCGCGCACGCGGAGGACCACGCGGCGCGGCGCGGCGGCGGCAGCGGGCGCGGGCGCGGGCGGAATCGTTGCGGTCGCGACGATCGACTCGGGCCGAGGAGCGCCGCGCGGTCCCCACGGCGCCCACACCGCCGCAGAGACCGCGAGCACCGCCGCGACGAAGACCGCCCCGACGACGAGGCGACGACGGCCGACGGGGCGAGGCGCCGAAGGGCGCGTGATCCCCGGCAGCGATGCGCCCGTGCCCTGATGACCGCGCGCGCGCCGCGTGGACTGCCCCGCGATGGCGGGATCCGAGGTCCGCTCGTCCTGGATCGTCTCGGCGGCAACGAACCTCGGTACGCCCGCGCTGCCCGCCGGGTTCTCGCGCAGCTCTTCCTCGAGCCGGCGCTGGAGGCGCGCGCGATCGTCGGCGAAGCACTGCGTGATCAGGCGCCCGAGCTCCCGCGCCGGCGGCTTGCCCGGGATCGTCTCGAGGTAGCCCTCGATCGCCGCGCGCATCTCCGCGGCCGTGGCGTAGCGATCGGCGCGGCTCGGCGCGATGGCCTTCATCACGATGGCCTCGAGGGCCTCGGGGATCGCGGGATTGGCCGCCTTCGCCGACGGCATCGCGCCGTGAATGAGGCGATGGAGGATCTCGACGTCGGAGAGGCCCCGGAACGGGCGCGCCCCGGTCGCCGCCTCCCAGAGCATCACACCGGCGGCGAAGATGTCAGTCCGTCGATCCACCGCCTCTCCGCGGGCCTGCTCCGGCGCCATGTAGGCGACTTTGCCCTTCACCACGCCGGCGCGCGTCTCGGATGAGGCACCCTTGACCTTGGCGATCCCGAAATCGACGACCTTCACCGTGCCTTCGTAGGTGACGAAGACGTTCTGCGGGGTGACGTCGCGGTGAACGACGCCGAGCGGCGTCTCGTCCCAGTCGGCGAGCTCGTGCGCGTGGTGGAGCCCCGCGAGCACGTCAGCCAGGATCTGCAGGTGCATCGCGGGCGGCAAACCACCCTCTCGCTTCAGGCGATGGAGGATCCGGTGGAGCGATTGCCCCTCCAGGTATTCCATCGCCATGAAGGTGTGACCGTCTTCTTGCGCGACCTCGTGCGTCTCGACCACATTGGGGTGATGGAGGCGGGCCGAGAGGCGGGCCTCGTCGAGGAACATCGCCATCATCTCTGGATCTTCGGCGAGCTCCGGACGGATCTTCTTGAGCACGAGCAGCTTGTTGAAGCCGAGATCGCCTTCGAGGAGCGCGAGGTAGACTTCCGCCATCCCGCCGTGACCAATCTCGGCGATCAGGCGATATCGCCCGAGGCGTTTCGACCCATTCTCCATTGGTCTTCACCCCGCTGGACAGGGACGTCATGCCCCTGGACACGGCACGAGCCGAAGCAAACCGCGGGCCGCGCGCGGATGTGCTCGTCTGGTACAGAACACTGCGGCCTACATGAGGCCGAGGCTACCCGAGTCCATGCACGGATCCCTCACGAGGCGCCAGGCCACAGGTGAATCACGCGCCGGATCGACGCGGATCACAGGTATCCTTCGGCTTTGGTCTCGTCGATTCCGTCCAGCGAGAGGTCGAGTCCCGTCGCCGGGCCGACGATGCCAATCGACTCGAGCGGAGGGAACGCGAGCTTGCAGGCCTTCACGGCCGGCTTGATGTCGTCGAGGAAGTCCTGCATCACGCGGCCGGGATCGCGGCGCTTGATCCCGACGCTGATGGCGTAACGCGATCCCTCGGTGTCGGGGCGCCCGAACGAGAGCAGGCCTTCGCGCAGCCACTGCTCGAAGCATGCCTGCTTGACGTCCTCGAAGCGTCCGCTCCGGGTGAGCTCGACGACGAGGCGCTCGCCGAGCGACTGATGGCCCTTCTCCTCCCTCAGGATCTTCACGACCACCCTCCGGTACGGCTGGTAGCTGCACTCCTCGTACTCGCGAAGCTGCCAGTAGCCGCCTCGGTCGTAGAGGAACTGGGCCATGCCGAGCTCGTACCACGAGCGAGGATACGCGATGGGGCGGCGGCGGATCCGCTCGTTCACCGCGGGCTCGACGCTCTCGCCGGTGAGCTCGCAGTACATCCGCGCGACGTTGTCGTAATGCTCGGTCTCTTCCTGGATGTGAAAGCTGATGAACTTGAGCCACCTGAGCTCGGGCACCAGCGTGAGGCCGAATCCGAAGAGGCGCGCCGCCGCGAGCTCGCGGTAGGCCTGGCTCTCCATCAGCTGAACGAGCGTGCCGACGTAACGAGCGTCGATCTTTTCTTCTTCGAGTTGCATGGTCGGGTCCCTCCTCCATTTGGAGGGCGGAGGACCCGATCCCGTCGCGCGCGGTCGCTATGGTTTCGCTAGATCGAAGCGAGGCTCTCGAGGACCTCGGTGGCGATCATCGTGCCGAGTCGGTCGAGCAGCTCGTCGCCCTCTGCGGCGGTCGCGCGAGCGGGAGCGCCGGTGTACGCGTGATCGAGCCCCATCGCGCGGAAGCTGTGCTTTCCGGCCTTGATCCCGTCCGACAGGCTCACGTCGAGGTCCGGGAGCGCGGCGGCAGCGAGGGTGTTCACCGTGGCGGGCGCGGCCGCGAGGACGAGCGACGTCTCGTAGCGGCCGGCGTGGCAAGCGCCGCTCTTGAACTCGGGCGACAGGGTGCGACCCCAGCGGCGCGAGAGCGGGCAAGCGACCGAGGCGCGCCCCGCCGCGAGGCCCGCCACCGCGGCGCGCACCGCGGCGTCGTGGGCCGGCTCGAGGTGGTTGTTGACGAGGCACACGTGAGAAAATCCCGCGGCGAGATAGCCCTCGACCACGGCGCGGGCAAAGGCGGTGAGCGCCGCCGCCGGGACGGAGATCGCCCCCGCAAACCCCTCTGCAAAGCAGGTCACGCCGTAAGGGATCGCGGGCGCGAGGAGGGCAAAGAGAGGCCGGGACGGGTCGCCTTCGAGCAGGGTCGCGGCGCGCGCGATCGCCGCCTCGCTGATCACCGTGTCGGTCCCGAGCGGGAGGTGCGGCCCGTGCGGCTCGACCGATCCGACCGGCACGAGGGCGACGACGGCGCGCTCGCCCAGCAGGGCGTCGAGCGACTCGGTGGTGAGGTCGGCGATCCGTCGGGCCATGACGCTCAATCCCCCCTGGGGCTCTCGCCGGAGGCCTCTTGCGCCTTCAGCGTCTTCTTGTCGACCTTGCCGCGATCGTTCTTGGGGACATCGTCGGTGAAGACGACCCAGCGAGGATACTTGTGCTTGCTCAGGCGCTCCTTCACGTGCTCCTTGAGCTCGGCCGCGAGGGCGCGCCGGCCCTCGTCCGTCGCGGCGAGAGAGCGCTTGTCGTCGCGCAGCACAACGTAGGCCTTGGGCTTCACCAGGCCCTCGTCCTCGGCGCCGATCACCGCCGCGAGCGACACCGCCGGGTGGCGCATCAGGCACTCTTCGACCTCGGTCGGGGCCACCCAGATGCCGCCCACCTTGAGGAGATCGTCGGCGCGGCCGCTGAACCAGAGATAGCCTTCCTCGTCGAGGCGGAAGAGATCGCCCGTGCGGCACCAGTGGCCGAAGAACGTCGCCCAGCTCTTGTCGCGATCCTGGAAATAGCCGAGGGCGACCGAGTCGCCCTTGACCCACATGACGCCGGTTTCCCCGGGCGGGAGCTCGGCCGCGCCCGGTCCCGCCGCGCCTTCCGAGAGGACCTTGACCTGATATCCCTCCACCACCCGACCGAGGGATCCGGGCTTGATGTCACCCGGGCGGTTCGAGCAGTAGATGTGAAACATTTCTGCCGATCCGATGCCGTCGTAGACGTCGGCCGGGAAGCGCTCCGTGAAGCGCAGCAGCAGCGCGGGCGGGAGCGCCTCGCCCGCGGAGAGGTGGAATCGCACGCTGGAGAAATCGAGGCGCGGTTTGCCGGCCGCTGCGCGGGACTCGTCGAGCTCGAGGAGCTTGCCCATCATCGTGGGGACGTTGGTGACCACCGTGGGACGATGGCGCTCGATCGCGGCCGTGAGCGCCTCGGGCGTGGGTCGCTCGGCGAAGAGCGCGGTCGTCGCGCCGACGGCGAACGGGAACATCAGGTTGGTGCCGGTGGCGTAGCCGAAGAAGAGGCGCGGCACCGAGACGGTGACGTCGCTCGGGCGGTAGCCGACCGTGTTCTTCGCGTAGTGCTCGGTGTTGAAGGCGAAGTCGCGGTGGGTGTGGATCGCTGCCTTGCTGCGGCCCGTCGAGCCCGAGGTGAAGAGCCAGATGGCGACGTCGTCGCGCTTGGTGGGCCGCGGCGGCAGAGGCTGGCTGTAACGGCCGTTGTCGATGGCGTCGCGGAGCGAGACCGGCGAGAGCGCCGCGAGCGAGGGCGGCGTGATGAAGTCGGCCTCGACGTCGCCGCCGGTCGCGACCTCGGGGACGAGGATCAGCGCGCGCAGCCCCGCGGCCGCGAGCGCGGGGCGGATGGCGGCGGCCGCGCGCGGGTTGGTGATCACCACCGAAGCGCGGGTGTACTCGACCAGGTACGCGAGGTCGTCCGGGGGGGAGTCGGGGTTGCCCATGGCGACGACGGCGCCGTGATGGAGCGTAGCGAAGAAGGCGTAAACGTAGGCCGGCGTGTCGTGGAGCGCGATGAGCACGCGCTCCTCGCGGGCCACGCCGCCGGCGGCGAAGAAGCCGCGGAGCGCGCGCACGCGGTCGGCCACGTCGGCGTAGGTCACCCGCTGCTCGCCGAAGAGGACCGCGACCTTTTCGCCGAGCCCCTCGGCGAGGCGATCGAAGAGAAAATAGTCAGCGAGGTTGAGCTCTTCGGGAAAGGCCTTGGCGGTCTGCACGGTGCCTCCGCGTACCACGGCGGCACGCGCGTCGCGAGGGGCCTCGGAGCCTGTTTTTGCAGGAGATCAGGCCGACGCGGCGACCGCGACGTCGGCCGGCGCGGCGGGCGTCTCGGCGAAATACTCGTCGTAGCGCGCGTCGGCCTCGTCGCCGAAGAGCAGGCGGCAAGCCTCGCGCAGGCCGGGCGCGTCGCGGAGGTGCTCGCGCTTGATCACCAGGGCGATCTTGGAGCGGCGGCGGAGAAAATCGTCGAGCTTGGTGACCATCTCGCGCTCGGCGGCGTGGGCGATCTCGCAGCGCAGGTACTCGGCGCGCTCGATCAGCACGTCGGCCATCTGCCGGTCGTGACGGATGCTGTCGAGGAGGCGAAAGGCCTGCTCGCCATAGCGCCGCCAGAGGCGCGTGGAGAGCTTCTCCGACGAGCTCGGCGAGGTCATCTCGTCGAGCTTCATCGCGCGCGCCTCGGCGAAGAAGCGGTGTTTCACGTCGTCGCCGGGCTCGCCGTACCAGCGCTTCTCCGGATCGGGGAGCGTGACGCCGAGGCGGCGGACGTCGGCGCAGAGCTCTTCACCCACGTTGAGGCAGTCGGTGAGCTTGCCGCCGAAGACGCTGACGTGAGCGCGCTCGGCATCGACCTCGATCACGTGCTTGCGCGAGAGCTGCATCCAGTCCGTGGCGCCGGAAGAGCCCTGCACGGCGAGCGGGCGCACGCCGCAGCGCTCGGCGATGATGTCGGCCTCGGTGAGCGGGCGCGGCAGGCGAAGGCGCTTGTTGATGTTGGAGAGGACGAAGCGCCGATCCTCCGCGGTCACGTGCGTCTCGGGGCGCTCGACCCTGGTGTCGGTCGTGCCGATGCAGGTGCGCGGGCCCATCGGGATCACGAAGAAGAGGCGGCCGTCGTCGGCGAAGAACGTGAGCACCCGGGCGCTCGGCGTGAGCCGATCGACGATGAGGTGAATGCCCTTCGAGAAGATGTGATGCGTCTTCGTCGCCTCGTGGCTGAGCGCGTTGTGGGCGTCGACATACGGGCCACAGGCGTTGATCAGCGCCCTGGCGCGGACGGTGCCCTCGGCGCCGGTGACCCGATCGCGCGTGCGCACGATCCAGGTGTCGCCCTCGCGGACGGCGCCGAGCGACTCGACGTAATTGGCGGCGATACAGCCCTTGTCGAGGGCGGAGCGCACGAAGTTCCACACGAAGCGAGCGTCGTTGTCGTGGAGGTACGCGTCGGAGTACTCGAAGCCGCCGTCGCAGGCGTCGAGGTTGATGATCGGCTCCTCCGCGGCCATGGTGGCCTTCGACAGGAGGCGTGGAGTCCGGGTGAAGAAGCTGCCGATGAACCAGTAAAGCCAGGTGCCCAGGAAGAGCTTCCACAGGCCATGACGGAACGTGCGCTCGTGGGCGGTGTAGAACCGGATCTCCTGCACCGTCGAGGGGTACATGCGGATCAGGTGGTTGCGCGACAGGCAGAGCTTGCGCACGAGCGGGAACTCGAAGCTCTCCATGTACTTGATGCCGCCCCAGACGAGGTTGGACGACTGCTCGCTGGTGAAGCCGGCGAAGTCGCCGCGGTCGATCAGGGCGACGCGGGCGCCGCGGTGAGCGAGCGAAGCGGCCGCGACGGCGCCGTTGATGCCTCCGCCGAGGATGAGGACGTCGAACGTCCCGGTCCTCAGCGCTTCGATGTTGGTGGATCGCAACGTCATGCCTGGGGCCGGCGCGGGGTCTAGCACGCCGGGCGAAAAGACGGCAGACGAGGTCGCGCGGGCCACCACGTGGCCGCTGGATTTCGCCGTCGCGTGATACCGTGGCCGCGCGATGAATGCAGACACCCTCGTCATCGGCGCCGGCTCGGCGGGCGCGGTGATCGCGTCCCGCGCGACCGAGCGACCGGATCGCAGCGTGCTCCTGATCGAGGCCGGGCCCGACTACCCGGACGGCGACATCCCCGCGGATCTACGCGATGGAACGCGCAATTCCATGCGCGACCACGACTGGCGCTTCCGGCACCAGCCGACGCCGGGACAGGTCTCGTTCCCCTTCCCGCGCGGCAAGGTCGTCGGCGGATCGTCGGCGGTGAACACCTGCGTCGCGCTGCGCGGCCAGGCCTACGACTACGACGAATGGGCGGCGCGCGGCCTCCCCGAGTGGACGTACGAGCGCTGCCTGCCGGCGTTCAAGCGCCTCGAGAGCGATCAGGATCGCGACGACGAATGGCACGGGAAAACAGGGCCGATCCCGATCCGACGCCACCCGCCGTCCGAGCTCGTGGCCTGGCAAGCGGCCTTCCTCGCGTCGTGCAAGGCTCTGCGATTCCCGGCCTGCGAAGATCACAACGGCCCCACGCCGAGCGGCTACGGCCCGCACCCGATGAACAAGATCGCCGGCGAGCGGATGAGCGCGGCGCGCGGCTACCTCACGCCCGCAGTGCGGCGTCGCGAGAACCTGAGGATCCGCCCGCGCACGCTCGTGCGCCGCGTGCTCAGCGAGGGCCGCCGCGTCACCGGCGTCGAGGTCGTCACCGACGGGAAA